>JBEHYR010000045.1:0-43933 GCA_048498075.1 Verrucomicrobiota bacterium
GAATCCGGCGGTCATGGACCGCCGGATTCGAGGAGAATCGTGGTCAAGCCGGCGGTCATGGACCGCCGCTACATCGTCGCTCGATCTCCGGATAGGTTCTGATTCCAATGTGCTTTCAAGATGAGACCAATTCGTCCCGCCGCGCCCGCGGCGGGCTACGTCTGAATGTAGCCCTGCGCGGGAGCGCAGGGATGGTCTCAACTTGAAAGCAGGTTGGAATTAGCTCAGTCCGCGGCAGTAGCTGATCTGGGCGATGAGACGGTGAACGTTTTCGGGCGCGATGCGATCGGTGACGACCGAGCACGGGTAGTTGTGCGCGAGGTCGAGGTGCACGCCGTCTTCGCTGCCGGGGCGCACGAAGTCCTCGACGAAATCCAGGCCGCCGCGCGGACGCATCCAGCGAAAATACGGATCGGGATCGGCGGACTCGATCACCACGTCGTGCTTCAGAAAAATGTGACAGTAGAGCGTGAGATCCCGGAACGAACTGAACCAGGTCGGCGGATTCACCAATTGATCTCGGATGATGAGGGTCATCGCGGTTCTCGGTTTTAGCAGCGTTGCTGCCAACTTCGGCACAGGTGCGCGGAAATTGACCACGATCGGGCCAAGGCGTGCGGCGAATTTTGCCTTTTGTCTTCAGGCGGGCATGTCATGCGTCTTAACCCGACGCATTTTATGAGCACTTCCCGCACTCCCGTCCTCCTCGTCATCCGCGATGGCTGGGGCAAGAATCCGCATCCGGAGCAGAACTCCTACAACGCGACCTTTCTCGCCAGGAAACCTTGCGACGACCGCTTGCAGGCCAACTCACCGAAGACGCTGATCGCGGCGAGCGGGCTCGATGTTGGACTGCCCGAGGGCGTGATGGGCAACAGCGAAGTCGGCCACGAGAACATCGGCGCGGGCCGGATCGTCGACCAGGAACTCGTGCGGTTGAATAAACTTTTTTCCGAGAAGCGTCTCGCGACGAATCCGGTGTGGCGGGCGATCGTCGAGCGCGTGAAGCAAGCCGGGCCGGCGGCCCGCGCGCCCAGGCTCCACCTGATGGGCATCGTGAGCGACGCGGGCGTGCATGGGATGCTGGAGCACCTCTACGGAATTTTGCGGCAGGCGAAGGAGGACGGGCTCGGCGCACAGCAGGTTTTCATCCATGCGTTCACCGATGGGCGCGACACGCCGCCGCACAGCGGCGTGGGTTATGTGAAGCAGGTCGACGCGAAATGCGCGGAGATCGGCGTGGGCAAGATCGCGACGGTGTGCGGCCGGTTCTGGGCGATGGACCGCGACAACCGTTGGGAGCGCGTGCAGAAAGCCTACGACATGCTCACCGGCCGCGCGGCGCTCGCGACGGCGGGCAGCGCGGAAGCGGCGATCCAGAGTTATTACGAGAAGCCGCTGAGCCCGACGCAGAAAGGCGACGAATTCGTGCCGGCGACGTGGATCGTGGGCGCGGATGGAAAGCCGGTCGCGACGATCGGGAACGGCGACGCGGTGCTGTTTTATAATTACCGCGGCGACCGGCCGCGCGAGATCACGAAGGCTTTCGTGCTCGACGATTTCGCGGGTTTCGACCGCGGCGCGAAGCTCGATCTCTACTACGCGACGATGACGGAGTACGAGAGCGGGCTGCCGGTGCACGTGGTGTCGCCGAAGCCGGAGAAGTTGAAAAATATCCTGGGCGAGGTCGTCGCGAACGCGGGCATCGCGCAGTTCCGCTGCGCGGAGACGGAGAAGAATCCGCACGTGACGTTTTTCTTTAACAACTACCGCAAGGAGCCGTTTCCGGGCGAGGACCGCGCGTGTCCGCCGAGCCCGAAGGTGGCGACCTACGACCTGCAACCCGAGATGTCGGCGCCGGCGGTGACGGCGGCGGCGAAGGAGGCGATCCTGTCCGGAAAATACGGGCTGGTCGTCGTGAATTTCGCGAACCCCGACATGGTCGGGCACACCGGCTCGCTGCCGGCGGCGATCAAGGCGGTGGAGGCGACGGACGCGGGCGTGAGCGAATTGCTCGCGGCGCTCGAGACGAAACACGGCCGCGCGGTGATCCTCGCGGATCACGGCAACGCGGAGCAGATGTGGGATCCGACGGTGAACGGGCCGCACACGGCGCACACGCTGAACCTCGTGGAGGTGTTCGTCGTGGGCGACGGCTACGTCGCGGGAAAAACGAAGATGCGCACGGGCGGCCGGCTCGCGGATGTCGCGCCCACGGTGCTCGATTTGATGGGCCTGCCGAAGCCGGCGGAGATGACGGGGGAGAGTTTGGTGGCGCGGTGAGCGAGCGGCAGATCGCGCAAGCAACCTCGTGAATTCGACCGGTGGAGGTCGCCGGAAATTCTCGGAATGAGTCGTGAGGTCGTGGCGCAGCGGCGCTCCCGAAAGGGCGCCCTACCGTCGCGGTCGCGCCCTCGGAATACAGTATTTCAAATAAAACTATATCCGAAAACGGTAACCTATTAGGTTACCCTACGAATGGCGGACCGCTGCAAGTGGCGGCATAGTTTTGTTTGAAATGCCCAGTATGATGTCCCGCGGGTATCTTTGTTAATTCGGCGCGCTGTCGGACTTCGCGGACGGCTCGAAGAGTCCGTCCTTACCGGCGCGGCCGCGCCAAGGGATTTGCCGATGTTTCTTCCGGGAACACCGTACTCGAGGCTGTCATGAACTTTAGTTCGAAGGTTTGGCCGGGAGGGCGCTCACTCCATGAGCGCCGCGAATGACAAAAGACTTTCCGGCGGGCAGCGGAATGTCCGCCCTACCTCTGCGGCGGTGACAGAAAGTGCCTGACAGCCTCTAGGGGGCGAGGCAGGACGACCGCGTGTGGCACGAGGTCGGCGGCTCACCGTCGACGCCGGCCAAGGCCGCGGCGATGGCGGCGCGGGTGGCGGCGATACGCGTGGACAGAGGGAGCGCGGACGGCGTTTCCAGCGTGTAGGAGAGCGTGGTGTGGTGAGCGCGGAGGTAGATCGACTCGGGCCAGAGTTCGCGCAGCAGCGGATCGGCGATGGGGCGAATGATCCCGGGTTCGGCGATTTCGCGGCCGTCGATCACCGTGGCGGGATCGATGGGGCAGACGGGCGTGACGGCGGCGACGATACGGTTCGCGAGCGTCGGACGCCCGAACGGGTTGAGTTCGTAGAGGTAAAAGCCGGCGGATTCCCAGTCTTCATGGAGGCAGAGCGTGAGGTTGAAATTCGGCTGGCGCTGGAGCCAGGTGACGTGTGCGCGGATTTCGGCGGAGACGAGGTGGCGGTAGTCGCGGTTGAGGTCGACGCGGTCGGCGTTTTCGCGCTGGGAAGCGAGGAAGCCGGCGGGATTGAGGAGCGGGCAGATGAGCCAGTCGGCGCGGGCGTCGAAGAGACCGGCTTCGAGGGATTCGAGCAGCGCGAGCGGCGGAGCGGGTTCGTCGCCGTGGATGCCGGCGGAGAGATAAATGCGCGGGCGCGGACCGGGCGTGCGCTTCGTGAGCGCAAGGAGAGGCGTGCCGGCGATTTCGCCGAAGCGCTCGACGCGAAAGCCGGCGCGGGGCGCGGCGGATTCGAAGCGGGCGGCGAGGTCGGCGGGGTCCAGGGTGATGGCGACGGACATGGGCGGAAGCTCCAAGATCCAAGGACCAAGCTCCAGAGAAGATTCAATTTCAATTTCCAAGCGGCGACGAAAGGCGGGCGACGATCGGGGACATTGCGGTTTCCCTGGAGATCGGATTTTGGCCCTTGGAGCTTTCGCGGCACGCGGCGGCTGGAGCTTTGACACTCTGGCGGCGGGGTTGCTTGCTGATCGGTCTCATGTCTCAGGTTCGCGTTCGTTTTGCCCCGAGTCCGACGGGATTTTTTCACATCGGCAGCGCCCGCACGGCGCTGTTCAACTGGCTGTATGCGCGGCATACGGGCGGCACGTTTGTGCTGCGCATCGAAGACACGGACAAGGAGCGCAACAGCGAGCAGTTCCTCAACGTGATCTACGATTCGCTGACGTGGCTCGGGATGACGTGGGACGAAGGCCCGAAGGTCGGCGGCAATTTCGGGCCGTATCGGCAGAGCGAGCGCGCGGACATCTATCGCGAGTATCTGGAAAAACTGCGGGCGAACGGGCGCGCGTATGAGAAGGACGGCGCGACCTGGTTCAAATTGCTCGGCGAGCGCCACGAAGTTTTCGACGAGCACCGGAAGAAGACCGTGACGAAAGTGAAAGCGGCGCCGTCGGCGATCGACGACCGGATTCGCGGGCGGGTGGAGCGCGTCGAGGACGAGGACTTCGTGATTTTCCGCTCGGACGGAAATCCGGTTTTCCATTTCGTGAACGTCGTCGACGACATCGCCATGCAGATCACGCACGTGATTCGCGGCGAGGATCACTTGTCGAACACGAGCAAACACGTGGAGCTGTTCAAGGCCTTCGGCGCGCCGGTGCCGCAGTTCGCGCACATTCCGCTGATCCTGAAACAAAATGGGCCCGGAAAAATGTCGAAGCGGGACCAGGGCGCGCTGATCGAGGAGTATCAGAAACGCGGTTATCTGCCGGAAGCGCTGGTGAATTTTCTGAGTTTGCTCGGCTGGAATCCGGGCGACGACCGCGAGAAGATGGCGATCGCGGAGATCGTGCGGCTGTTCGATTTGCCCGCCGTGAACCAGAGCAACGCGCGGTTCGACGACAAGAAACTCGCGCACATGAACATGGCGTATTTGCTGGAAATGCCGGCGGAGGCGTTCGTGGCGAAAGCGCGGGCGTTTTTCGCGGCGCAGGCGGCGAACGAGAGCAACGCGGGCGCTGCGGCGGTGGCGAAGACCGCGCTCGCGGCGAACGAGAATTTTTTCCGCGAGGCGATGCTGCTCAGCCAGCCGAAGATCAAAGGCGTGGAGGAGCTGCCGGCGTATACGGCGTATTTTTTCACGGAGGATTTCGCGGTCGACGAGAAGGTCCGCGCGAAGGTGATGGGCAAGGGCGAGCCGAAGGCGCGGTTGCGGGAGTTGAGCGACGCGGTGGCGGGCGGAGCGATCGATTTGTCGAGCGACACGGCGATCGAGGAAGGCATCAAGGCGCTCGCGGCGAAGGGCGGGTTCGGCTTTGGCGATTATCAGTCCGTCGCGCGGCTGGCGCTGTCGGGAACGAATGTGGGGCCGAGCATCACGGGGATGATGCGGGTGCTCGGGAAGGACAAGGTGCTCGCGCGGTTTGGGCGGTTGCTGGCGGCGGATTGAGCGTGGCGCGGGCAATCTGCCCGCAACTCGGAAACACGGGCAGGTTGCCCGTGCTCCGGCAGACGGTTTTCGCGGCGGGGTGCGGAGACCCCGCCCTACAAAATCAGAGCTTCGCTTCGATGAGACGGAAGAGGTCGGCGTGGCTGTGGACGGACGGAAGCTGCGGGAACTGGCGGATGACGTTTTCCGGGGCGTGGATCAGGATGCCGGTGTCGGCGGCGCAGAGCATCGCGGTGTCGTTGAAGGAATCGCCGGCGGCGATGACGTTGTAGTTGAGCGAGCGCAGCGCCTCGACGGCGTGCCGCTTTTGGTCGGGCAGGCGCAGTTCGTAGCCGGAGATGCGGTCGTTTTCGACGAGCAGCCGGTGACAGAAAAGCGTGGGCCAGCCGAGCTGGCGGAGGAGCGGCGCGGCGAATTGCTCGAAGGTGTCGGAGAGAATGATGAACGGCACGCGACCGCGGAGGGCGTTGAGGAAATCGATGGCGCCGGGAAGCGGGGCGAGGCTGCCGATGACGGATTGGATTTTCGGAAGCGTGATGCCGTGACGGTCGAGAATCTCGATGCGGTAGCGCATGAGCTTATCGTAGTCGGGCTCGTCGCGCGTGGTGCGGCGAAGTTCGGGGAGGCCGGTGCGTTCGGCGACGGCGATCCAGATTTCGGGCGTGAGGACGCCTTCCATGTCGAGCGTGACGATGCTTTGTTTCACAGTTAAGTGCCGAGAGTGAACGCGGGCGGGGCGCGGTGAAGCAAGCGGCGAGTGGAAGGCGTGCAGGTGCAGTTAACCCGAATTCATCACACTTTTTGTCGTGCTGGGCAGAGCGAAGAATTCAGTCGGATGCCCGCAGCCGAATATCGCACTGGATTCTTCACTTCGTTCAGAATGACACGCTTGGATTGGTTTGCCTCGAAATGTGATCCGTCCGGGTTAACGGCGGAGATCGCGGGATGGGCGCGGGGACATGGACCGAGGCATGCGGCGCGGTAAAATCCCTGCGCTTCCGCGCAGGGCTACGGGAGTCTTCGTCGCCCGCTGCGGGAGCAGCGGGACGGATCGCGACTCGGAGATGTCAGCCTGGTACGCGAGGCGGAGGGCAGATCCACTCTCCGGTGTTTGCGGCGGTGACGGCCGGGAAGCGGGAAAGGCGTGGGCGAATGGAAGATCCGGCGGTCCCGCTGCTCCCGCAGCGGGCTACGGCGCGCTTTACGCGGAGGGTTTTTTCGCGGGGAGGGCGCGCGTGGTGACTTCGGCCTTGAGCTTCGCGACGTAGGCGTCGGCGGTCATCACGCCTTCGTCGCCGCGGGCGCGGCTGCGGACGGAGACGCTGTTGGCCTCGGCTTCCTTCTGACCGATCACGAGCGTGTAGGGAACCTTGTCGATTTCCGCGCGGCGGATCTTGGCGCCGAGCTTGTCGCTGTGCTCGTCGAGCGTGGCGCGGAGGCCTTCGGCGCGGAGGCGAGTGAGCAAAGTGCGGGCGTAGTCGGCGACCTTGTCGCTGATCGGCACGAGGCGGACCTGCTCGGGCGCGAGCCAGGCGGGGAAATCGCCGGCGAAATGTTCGATGAGCACGCCGCAGAAACGCTCCATCGAGCCGAAGGGCGCGCGGTGGATCATGACGGGGCGGTGCGGCTGATTATCGGCGCCGATGTAGCTGAGGTCGAAACGCACGGGGAGAACGTAGTCGACCTGCACGGTGCCGAGCTGCCACTCGCGGCCGATGACGTCTTTCACGACGAAGTCGATCTTCGGGCCGTAGAAGGCGGCTTCGCCGGGCTCTTCGGTGAAAGGGACGCCGAGCGTCTTCGCGGCTTCGCGGCAGGCGGCTTCGGCGAGATCCCACTTTTCCGGATCGCCGGCGAACTTCTTGCCGTCGGGATCGCGGAGGCCGACGCGCACGCGGTAGTCCTGCATGCCGAGCGTGGTGAGCACGGTTTTCACGAGCGAGAGGCAGCCGAGGACTTCGGTGGCGACCTGCTCGGGCGTGCAGAAGAGGTGGGCGTCGTCTTGCGTGAAGCCGCGGACGCGCGTCATGCCGTTGAGTTCGCCGGATTGTTCCCAGCGATACACGGTGCCGAACTCGGCGAGGCGCACGGGGAGGTCGCGGTAGCTGTGCGGCTGCGAGGCGAAGATCTTGATGTGATGCGGGCAGTTCATCGGCTTCAGCATGAAGCCGTCGAGGAGCGTCGCCGGATCCTTGATGCGATCCTTGGCGATCACTTCCTTGCCGGCGCGGCGGTTGATCTCGTCGGCAAAATGCTGCGAGACGCCTTCGAGGCGCGCGGTGAGGTCGGCGCAGGTGCAGCCCTCGGTGGCGAGCTGCGCCATGGCGTCGGGCTCGGGGAAGGCGGTGAACTGCGACTCCTTGTAGTAGGGAAAGTGGCCGGAGGTCTTGTAGAGCGTGAGCTTGCCGATGTGCGGCGTGAAGACCTGTGAGTAGCCCTGCTTGCGGAGTTCGTCGGCGATGAAGGTTTGCAGTTCCTGGCGGATGATGGAGCCGTTGGGCGTCCAGAGCACGAGGCCCTGGCCGACATCGTCGTCGATGTGGAAGAGCTTCAGGTCGCGGCCGAGTTTGCGGTGGTCGCGGGCTTTGGCCTGTTCCTGGCGCTCGAGGTATTGGGCGAGTTCCTCCTTGGAGGGGAACGCGGTGCCATAGATGCGCTGGAGCTGTTTGTTCTTCTCGTCGCCGCGGTGATAGGCGCCGGCGATGGAGAGGAGTTTGAACGCTTTCAGTTTGGACGAGTAGCGCACGTGCGTGCCGGCGCAGAGGTCCATGAATTCGCCGTTCTGGTAGAAGGAGATTTTCTCGCCCTCGGGGATGTCGGCGAGACGGCCGAGTTTGTAGCGCTCCTGGCCGCGGGACTTGATGATCTCGACGGCTTCTTCGCGGGAGACTTCCTTGCGGAGGAACGGCTGGTTTTCGTCGGCGACCTTCTTCATCTCGGCCTCGATTTTGGCGAGATCCTCGGTCGTAAGTTTATGCTCGAGATCGATATCGTAGTAGAAACCGGTGTCCGTGGGCGGGCCGATATCGAGCTTGGCATCGGGGAAGATGCGGAGAATCGCGGTCGCCATGATGTGCGAGGCGGAATGGCGAAGTTCTTCGAGCGGAGTCATTGACATGGTCGGTAGTGGTTGTGGTCCTGCTTACGAATGCAGGGCCGAAGGGAAAGCGGACCGGGAAGAAGGCGGGGTGTCAACGCGCGGGGCAGGCGGTCGCAGGCAGGCAGTCGGGGTAAGGGCGGTGGAGCGATGGCGGAGTCGAAGCCGGCGGATTTTGCAGCGGGTAGAGCACCGGGCTTGCTTTCGGCGAAACGCGCTGTTCATTTGACCATGTGTTCAGTTGAACATTTAACTCGAAGCGATGCTCACCGAAAAACAGGAAGCGATTCTCGATTACATTCGCAGCGTGCAGGCCGAGCACGGCATGCCGCCGAGCACGCGCCAGATTCAGCGGCAGTTCGGCTATGGCAGCCAGAACGCCGCGATGAATCACCTCCGGGCACTGGCGCGCAAAGGGCACCTCCACCAGAGCGAGAGCGGCGTGTGGGGCTTGAAGGCGCACGAGGTGCAGGCGCATCTGTTCTCGCTGCCGATCTACGGCACGATTCCGGCGGGCGTGCCGTCGATGCAGGAGCAGCAGCCGAAGGAGACGGTGGGGTTCGATCCGGCGGTGTTTCGCGTGAAGCGCGCCGACCGGCTGTGGGGCCTCGAGGTGCACGGCGACTCGATGATCGACGCGCACATCCTCGACGGCGATCTCGCGGTGCTCGAGCGGCGCGAGGCGAAGGCGGGCGACATCGTGGCGGCGCTGGTCGACGAGACCACGACGACGCTGAAGCGGCTCGCGTATGTGAAAGGCAAGCCGGTGTTGAAACCGGAGAACGCGCGCTACGCGGTCATCGTGCCGAAGGAAAATCTGTCGATCCAGGGCGTGCTGGTGGGCGTGATCGGGAGGGCGAGGAGGTAGGGCGCGTTATCGTTAGGTGCCGGATTGGAACCTGCGCATGCGACGCAACCCGGCGCGTTAGGGATAACGCGCCCTACCTCGATCAGCCATGGCCACGACCACGCTTTCTTCGCTGCGACAGCTGCTCGCGAAACGTTTTCCGCAAGCGGCGCGGGGCGACGCGCGCGGGCTGGCGACGGGCGTGCCGGCGATCGACGACGGCGTGGGCGGGCTGCCGTGCGGCGTGCCGACGGAGGTGGTGTGCGCGAGGGCGAGCTGCGGCGGGCAGTTGTTGTTGGGAGAATTGTTGCAGGCGGTGCGGCGCGCGGGTGGCCGGGTGGCGCTCGTCGACGGGAAGGATGGTTTCGATCCGCAGTCGTGGCCGGAGGAAACGCTGCAGCATCTGGTGTGGGCGCGGTGCCGCGATACGGCGACGGCGTTGAAGGCGGCGGATTTGTTCGCGCGCGATGCGAACTTTCAGCTCGTGGTGCTCGATCTGCGGCGGGCGCCGACGGTGGAGCTGCGGAAAACGCCGGCGTCGTTTTGGTATCGGCTGCAACGCGCGATCGAGCCGGCGGATCTGGCGCTGGTGGTGTTCACGCCGGTGGCGACGGTGGCGAGCGCGGGGCTGCGGCTGCGGTTGGAGCGAGGGCATGATTTCGAAACGCTGGAGGCGGCGCGGCCGGAGCTGGCGCGCGTGCTGGCGCCGGTGGTGCAGCGGCAGCGGGTGGCGGCGAGCGCGTGAGGAGCGGAAATGCGAATCAACCTGACAATGCCGTTGAAACGCGGAGAGCGCGGAGCGCACAGAGGAAAAACCAACGCACAACAGAAAGAGGAACCAGCCCACGGAACCGATAAAATCAGCGGCGGGTCGCGCCGGGCCTTCACCTCGCGGGTAAATTTTAAAACGCCTGAATCCGTCTTCACTCTGCGTTCTCCGCGCGCTCCGCGTTTCAATTCTGAAATTCGATCGATGAGCATTTTATTTATCCTTCCGACGATGAGAAATGTGGCCGGAGCGGCGGTCGATGACCGCCGATGGAGCGACAAAGGTTCGGGCCGGGCGCGAAGGTTTTATTTTTCCAAGGCACGGCGGGCAGAGGCCGCCGCTACAGCGAGCCGGGTTTCACCATGATGTTTGCCGTTCTGCATATCGCCGATTTTCCGCTGCAGGCGGTGCTGCG
Source organism: Verrucomicrobiota bacterium (assembly GCA_048498075.1). GTDB lineage: Bacteria > Verrucomicrobiota > Verrucomicrobiia > Opitutales > Opitutaceae > Opitutus. The sequence goes on from JBEHYR010000045.1 coordinate 10,333, forward strand.
GCTCGAGCGCGAGTTGGCGGCGCGGCCGGTGGCGTTGTTCGAGGAAAGGCGGGCGGGCGGAAGCGGAGACGCGGAGGCCGGGCAGGCCGGGTGCGGTTTCGAATCCGGCGGCGGGACGCCGCTGCCACACGAACTGCTGCTGCCGCTGGAACCAAGGGAAGCGGCCGAGGCGCCGCCGGCGACAGCGCGGGTGATCGCCTGCACGGCGGCGGCGCGTGCGGCGGGCGTCGAGATCGGGCAGACGGTGCCGCAGGCGCTGGCGCGGTGCGCGGAGTTGTTGCTGCGCGGGGCGCAACGGGCGGCGGAGGCGGAGGCGCGGGCGAGTTTGCTGGCGGCGGCGCTGGCGGTGTCGCCGCTCGTCGAGGACACGGCGCCGGGCATGTGCACGATCAGTGTGGCGGCGTTGCCGGAAGAGAAAAGAGAGGGGGCGCTGCGCGGGGCGGTGGAGCGGCTGGCGGAATTCGGCTTGGTGGCGACGGCGGGGCTGGCGGCGACGCCGTTACTGGCGGAGTATGCGGCGCGGGAAGGTAGGGCGGAGTCTCCTGACTCCGCCGAACAGGAGGGAATGGCGATGAGGACGGCGGGGTCGGGAGACCCCGCCCTACAACCGCGAAGGCAGGTGCGGGGCGCGCGGGAGGGAGAGGGAGGCGGGGTAGGGACGGCTCTCCCAGGCGTCCGATCGCAAGGGGAGAACGGACGGCTCGGAGAGCCGTCCCTACCGGCGCTGCCGCGCCTGGGGGCGGAGTCGGCAAAGGTGCCCGATGTCCTCGGCGGGCTTGAAGGCGGGCGCGCGCCGAGCAGCCCGACGGGGACGTCGGGCTCCACCTGTTATTTGCGGTGCGGCGAGGAGCGGGCGTTTTTGAAAAATCTGCCGCTGGCGGTGGCGGAGCCGACGGCGGAGATCGCGGAGATTCTGACGGGCTGGGGCGTGCGGACGCTCGGGGAACTGACGGCCCTGTCGAAGGCGGAGGTGACGCAGCGGCTCGGGCCCGCGGGGCTGGCGTTGTGGGAACGCGCGGCGGGCGAAGTGGTGCGGCCGTTGCGGGCGTTGGCGCCGGCGCAGAATTTCGCGGCGGAGCTGACGTTGGAAAATGAAGTCGAGACGCTGGAACCGCTGTTGTTCGTGTTGAGACGGTTCATCGACCGGCTCGCGCTGGAGTTGCGCAACGCGGGGTTCGTGGCGGGAGAGATGACGCTGGGGCTGAAGCTGACGGACGAGACGGTTTACGAGCGGACGTTTCGGCTGCCGGAGCCGACGGCGCGGGAGGAAATTTTGTTTCGCGTGCTGCACACGCATCTCGAGTCGTTGCAAACGGCGGCGACGGTGGGTGGGTTGAGTTTGAGCTGCCGGCCGGTGCGGCCGCTGGCGCGGCAGCAGGGGATTTTCGAGAGCGCGCTGCGCGATCCGCATGGGTTTGCGGAGACGCTCGCGCGTGTGGCGGCGGTGGTGGGTGCGGATCGCGTCGGCACGCCGGTGGTGCAGGATTCGCATCGCGCGGATGCGGTGGCGTTGGTGAAGCCGGCGACGGTGGTGCCGCCGATGAGCGAGCGGGCGAAGGCGCCGGTGCATCCGCCGCGCGGCCTGCCGCTGCGACGGTATCGGCCGCCGGCGGCGGCGACGGTGGAACTGAGCGGCGGCGGAGCGGCGCCGGCTTTCGTGTGGGCGGAGGGCGTGCGCGGAGAGGTGCGGGCGTGCGCGGGGCCGTGGCGGAGTGCGGGCGAATGGTGGGATCGCGGGCAGGCGTGGCGGCGTGAGGAGTGGGATGTGGAACTGGATGGCGGCGGCGTGTATCGGCTGCTGCGAGTGCCGGAGGGATGGTTTGTGGAGGGGGAGTATGATTAAGAGAGTTGAGAGTTCGGAGTTGAGAGTTGAGAGCAGCGAAGGCGGACGGGGCCGCGAACGCGAAGGCGGCATGAACGGCGGCGGCGGGGTTCGGCGACCGCGCCCTACAGGGGGAGGACGATGAACGGTTACGTTGAACTCCATGCGAGCAGCGCGTTCAGTTTTTTGCGCGGAGCGACGATGCCGGAGGATCTCGTCGCGGAGGCGGTGAAACTGGAACTGCCGGGAGTCGCGGTGCTCGATCGCGATGGGGTGTATGGAGCGCCGCGATTTTATCGGGAGGCATTCGAGACATCGGTGCGGGCGATCGTCGGCGCGGAGGTTACGATGGAGGGCGGCAGCGTGCTGCCACTGCTCGTGACGAATCAGGCCGGTTATCAGAATTTGAGCCGGTTGATCTGCACGGCGAAGATGGAGGCGCGGACGGTGCAGCCAGGTAGGGACGCCTCTCCGAGGCGTCCGCGGTGCAGCGGAGACATTGGCGGCGAGGGGAGGCGGAGCGGACGGCTCGGAGAGCCGTCCCTACCGGATGCCCGGGAGCGGAAGCGGCCGTGCTATGCGACGTGGCGGGAATTGGCGGAGCATGCGGAGGGGCTCGTGGCGTTGACGGGCGACGAGGAAGGGCCGGTGTTGCGGGCCTGGGAAACGGGCGGAGCGCGGGCGGTGGAAACGGAGCTGGCGCGGCTGGAGAAAATTTTCGGGGCGGATCGGCTGCACGTGGAAGTGCAGCGGCGGCGTGTGCGCGGCGAGGAGACGAGCGTGCAGATGCTGCGCGAGGTGGCGGCGGCGCGCGGGCTGCCGTTGCTGGCGACGGGGGGCGTGCGCTATGCGACACGGAGCGAGCGGAAGATTGCGGATGTGTTCACGTGTCTCCGAAATCATACGACGCTCGATGCGGCGGGGCGGCTGCTCGCGCCGAATGGCGAGCGGCATTTGCGGTCGGCGGCGGGCATGCGGGAGCTGTTTCGCGATCTGCCGGAGGCGGTGGACAACAGCGTGCGGCTGGCGGCGCGGCTGGAGTTCACGTTGAAAAATCTCGGTTACCGGTTTCCGGATTTTCCGGTGGGCGTGGGCGAGACGCAGGCGGGCGTGCTGCGCGAGCGGGTGTATGCGGAGGCGCGGCGGAAATTCGGGAGCGTGCCGGAAAAAATCGCGCGGCAGATCGAGACGGAGCTGGCGTTGATCTTCGAGCTGAAGTTCGAGGGATATTTTTTGATCATCTGGGACATCTGCCGATGGACGCGGGAGCAGGGCATCCTCATCCAAGGGCGCGGGTCGGCGGCGAACAGCGTGGTGTGTTACGTCCTCGGGATCACGGCGGTCGATCCGACGCGGCACGATTTGTTGTTCGACCGGTTTTTGAGTCGGGGGCGTGTGGGGAAGGGCGGGCATCCGTCGTGGCCGGATGTCGATCTGGATCTGCCGAGTGGGGATTTGCGCGAGCGGGTCATCCAGAAAATTTACGAGCGTTACGCGCCGCGCGGCGCGGCGATGGTGGCGAACGTGATCACGTATCGCGGGCGGAGTACGATGCGCGAGGTGGGGAAGGTGCTCGGATTCACGCCGGAGGTGCTGGATCGTTTTTCGGCGCTGTACGGCAACGGCGATTTCCCGCACACGCTCGACGTGCAGGAGCAGGTGAAGCTGGCGGGGCTGCCGAAAATTCATCCGCGGCTGCCGGCGATGCTCGGGCTTTATCACGCGATCAAGGGGCTGCCGCGGCATCTCGGGCAGCACTCGGGGGGAATGGTGCTGTGTCCCAACCGGCTCGACTCGGTCGTGCCGATCGAGCCGGCGACGATGGAGAACCGCTGCATCGTGCAGTGGGACAAGGATGACTGCGAGGAACTCGGGCTGGTGAAGATCGACTTCCTCGGGCTCGGCATGATGGCGGTGCTGCAGGACACGTTCGCGCTGTGCGCGCAGCGCGGCGGGCCGACGAATTTTGCCGGGATTCCGGAGAACGATCCGGCGACGTATAAGGATATCTGTGACGCGGACACGATCGGCGTTTTCCAGATCGAGAGCCGTGCGCAGATGGCGACGCTGCCGCGGTTTCAGCCGAAGAATTTATACGATCTCGCGATGCAGGTCTCGATCGTGCGCCCGGGGCCGATCGTCGGGAAGCTGGTGCACCCGCTGATCCGGCGGCGGCAGGGATTGGAGGAGGTGACGTATCTCGATCCGGCGATCGATCATCTGGTGAAGCCGATTCTGGAACGGACGATGGGCGTGATCTTGTTTCAGGAACAGATGTTGAAACTCGCGATGGACGTGGCGGGGTTCGACGGGAGCGAGGCGGAGGAGTTGCGGCGCGCGATGGGTTTCATCCGGCAGCCGGCGCGGCTGGAGCGTTCGCTGTCGAAGCTGCACGCGGCGATGCGCGGGAAAGGGCTGAAAGAACCGGTGATCGACAAGGTGGTGAAATCGTGCCGGTCGTTTGCGGCATATGGTTTTCCGGAGAGCCACGCGATCTCGTTCGCGCTGCTCGCGTATGCGAGCACGTGGCTGAAGGTACACCGGCCGGCGGAGTTTTATGCGGGGCTGCTGAATCACCAGCCGATGGGATTTTATTCGCCGGCGACGTTGATCCAGGATGCGCGGAGGCACGGGCTGAAGGTGAGGCCGGTGTGTGTGCAGACGTCGCAGTGGGAGTGCTCGGTCGAGGGGGAAAACGCGATGCGCATCGGATTGAACTATGTGAAAGGCGTGCAGGAAAAACAGGCGCGAGCGATGCTCGGGGCGCGAGCGACACGGGCGTTTGGCTCGATGGAGGATTTTCTGGCGCGGACGAATTTCACGGCGGCGGAGCGGCGGGCGCTGGCGTCGGTCGGGGCGTTGCAAACACTGGCGGCGCACCGACGGGCGGCGTTGTGGCAGGTGGAGGCGGCGTGGTCGGAGCAGGAGAGTTTGCTGCAGCGGGCGGAAGGTGCGGCGGACATGAAGGAAGCGGGCCAGCGGCCCGCGCTCCCGTTGGCACCGATGACGCCGGCGGAGCGGTGGCAGGCGGATTTTCGCGGACTCTCGCTCACGGTGGGCGAGCATCCGATGAAGCTCGTGCGCGAGCGGCTGGCGGACGTGTGGCGCGCGGACGAACTGGTGTTGGGCCACGACGGCGAGCGGGTGAAGATCGGCGGGAGCGTGATCTGCCGGCAGCGGCCGGGCACGGCGAAGGGGTTTGTTTTTATCTCGCTCGAGGACGAGACCGGGATCGCGAACGCGGTGGTGACGCCGGATCTCTACGAACGGTGGCGGCTGACGATCAACGAGGAGCCGGCGCTGTGCATCACGGGGCGGCTGCAGAAAACGCGGGACGGGGTGATCCACGTGAAGGCGGAGCGGATCGAAGCGCTGCGGCTCGGCGAACTGCCGGCGCAGGCGTCGCATGATTTTCGGTAGTGGCGCCGAGCGGGGAAAATCCTGGCGCGACGACTTGACCCTCCCGGAGGCCTTCTCACTCTCCGGGCGTGAGCATTCTCGAGTTGAAGCAAAAAGTTTCGCGGTTATCGGCGCGCGAGCGAAAGGAACTTCAGCTTTATCTGATCCGGCTAAAGCAAGAGACTCCGGCTTGGAAACGAGCCACCGCCAAAAGAATCAAGGAAATGCAGGAGGGTAAGTTTGTGACGATCGAGGAGCTGAGGGCCCGGTTGGCGAAGAAGTGATGCGCTACCAGCCGATCTTTTCCGAGACGGCGGTCACTTTCTTTGTTTCACTCCCGCGGCGTAGGCAATGGAAGCTGCTGGACCGGGCGCAGGAGTTGCGGGCGATCCTTTGCTGGTGCCGGATTTTCGCAGCGTGGATGACAGCGGTCGGGAGATACCCATTTGTTGGTCGACGGTTTTCTCTTCAGCTACTGGGTCGATCACGCGACGCGAATGCTGATGATTGTTGAAATCGAAGACGGGCAGTGAACAAGCGGGTAAAGTTGGCGTAACCTCGGAGCCCGCCAGCGGTCGGTGAGCGGATGGCGGCGACGGCGGGAGCGTGGGAAAAAGTGCGCGCGGAGGCGCGGGGGTGCACGCGCTGCCCGCTCTATAAAACCGGCACGCAAACGGTTTTTGGCGAAGGGCCGGTGCGGGCGAAGGTTCTCATGGTCGGCGAGCAGCCGGGCGATCAGGAGGATTTGGCGGGGCGGCCGTTTGTCGGGCCGGCGGGGAAATTGCTCGATCGCGCGCTCGTCGACGCGGGGATCGATCGCGGCGAAGTTTATGTGACGAACGCGGTGAAACATTTCAAATGGGTGCGCGCGGGCAAACGGCGGCTGCATCAGAAACCGAATTCGCGCGAGATCGGGGCCTGCCGGGTGTGGCTCGACGCGGAGTTCGAACTCGTGCAGGCGGAGGTGGTGGTCGCGCTCGGCGCGACGGCGGCGCAGGCGTTGATGGGGAAAAAATTTCGCGTGACGCAGCAGCGCGGAGAGGTTTTCGACGTGCCGTGGGCGAGGGGCTTGGTGGCGACGATTCATCCGTCGGCGATTTTGCGCGCGCCATCAGGAGAGCACGAAAAAATGTATGCGGAGTTCGTGACGGACCTGAAACGGGTGGCGGAGTTTTGCGAGGCGGCGCGGTCTTAGCCAGGCGCGTCACACTTCGAGGCCAACTATTCCCAGCTGTCATTCTGACGAAGGGAAGAATCCCGTGCGCGCTTCGTGGCGCGACGCGCGTGCGAAAGTCCAAATGGATTCTTCGCTGCGCTCAGAATGGCAGGTATTTGAGAGTTCATCGGCGGATGCCACCCAACGGCTGGGCGTTGGTTCGGAGTCTCAGAATGACAGAAAGTGTGCTGAATCCAGGCTAGCGGTCAGACCTCGAGACAGGCGTGTACGTCAGCGTCGGTGACGGGCGGAAAGTGGTCATACCAAAGGCCGACGGCGTGAAAGGGGCTGGGTTGAAGCGGACAGAAAACCTCGTCGACCGCGGCGGCGAGGAGGGCGCAGGTCTCCGGCGCGCCGACGGGGACGGCGATGGTCAGGCTGGCGGCGTGTTGCCCGCGCAGAGCGAGGATCGCGACGCGCATCGTGTAGCCGGTCGCGACGCCGTCGTCGACGAGCACGAGATGACGACCGGAAATTTTCGGCGTGGCGCGCCGTCCGCGATAGAGGATTTCGCGTCGCTCGAGTTCGAGGGTTTCGTGGCGGATGATTTCCTGAAGTCGCTCGGCGCCGAGGCCGGCGTTGGCGATCAAAGCGTCGTCGAGCAATCGGCTGCCGCCGGTGGCGATCGCGCCCATGGCGGTTTCGGGCGAGCCGGGCAGCCCGAGTTTACGCACCACGAAAACGTCGAGGGGAGCGCCGAGGGCGCGGGCGAGTTCCCGGCCCACGGGAACGCCGCCGCGCGGCAACGCGAGAACAAGTGGGTCGGGGCGGTGAAAATTTTTCGCGACGAGCCGCGCGAGGGCGTGGCCGGCTTCCGGACGGTCGCGATATCGATTCGCGGGAATCATCCCACACGAGTGGCGCGGCGAGCCGCCGTCGCAACCGGTGCGAGCGGAAAAATGCGGAGGGTAAAAGGAGAATCTCCGACGGCGCGCTGCGGATCGGCCCCATTTCTTCGCGACGGGACTGCGTCTAGACTTACCACGATGAAAACGATCCACGTGGCGGAAATCATTGCGCAGGGTGGGCGGGACGGAACGGTGGAGGCGCCGGAGGGTGGTTTTTCAGCACGGCTTTCGACCGATGAAAAGCCGGGCAGCGTGACGCCTGAGCATCTTTTTGCCGGCGCTTACGCGGCCTGTTTCCTGGGAGCGTTGAAGAGCGCCGCGGAAAAGGCGCATCAAAAAACCGAAGGGATGACGCTGGTGGCGCGCGCGCATCTGGACGAGGACGACACGGGAGGTTGGAAATTGAATGTCGAGCTGCGCGCCGCGATGCCGGGCTTGGGCGAAAACGAAGGGCTGAGGCTGATGCGTCTGGCGCACCAGACGTGCCCGTATTCGAAGGCGACGCGCGGGAATATCCAAGTCGCGCTGGAGTTCGATTGACCCCCGCGGAACGCGAAGGCGATGCCGGTGGATTTTCGGTAACCTAATAGGTTACTCGGCATTTTTCCGGTCGGCGGGGGTGGAAAGGGGGAGTGGCTCGAGGGGGGCTTCGGCGGGGCCGGAGATGACTTCGCCGGTGGGCTTGAAGCGGGAGCCGTGGCAGGGGCAATCCCAGGTCTGCTCGGCGTTGTTCCAATCGACGATGCACTTGAGGTGCGTGCAGATCGGCGAGCAGAGGGTGACTTTGCCGTGCTGGTCGCGGTAGGCGGCGACTTTCTTCCCGTGAAGATTCAGAATTTTTCCCTGATTGCGCTCGACGGCCGAGAGGGATTCCCGCTCGGCGCCGCCGAGCCAGTCGCGCACCAGATAATAGGGATAATCTTTGTTCTCCTTAAGGTAGTCCCAAGTGCCGCCGCTGAATTTTTTTCGCGTCGGGTGGAAGAGTTGCTGCCAGGGATTCCTGCGGCCCAGGATGGAATCGGCGGCCATCATGGCGCTGAGGGTGCCGAAGGTCATGCCGTTGCCCGCGAAACCGGTCGCGGCGAACTGGTGCTCGGCGGTTTCGCCGATGAAGGGGAGCCCGTCGTTGGTTTCGATGACCTGGCCGGACCAGCGGCGATCGATGCGGGCGTCGGGCACGACGGCGCGAAAACGTTCCTCGAGGCGGTGGAAGACGGCCTCGGTGTCGCTTTGCTGGCCGGTCTTGTGATCCTCGCCGCCGAAAATCGCGTAGTCATAATCCTGATGCCGGTCGACGCGGAGGTAGTAGTACGGATCGGCGGTGTCCCAGAACGAGGCTTCGGGCAGCCGGCCGGACGGCACGCGCGCGCCGACGGCGTAGGTCGTGTAGAGCGCGAGCTTCGTCTGGAAAAGCAGCGCGGAGATCAGGCCGGTGTTGCCGGTGAGCGGGGTGTGCGTGGCGAGGACGAGATCGCGGCAGCGGATTTTGAAATCGCCGGCGACGACCGCGAGCGGCTTTTCCTCGGAGCCGGTCATTTCCGTTGCTTCGAAAACGTGGGAGCCTTCGCCGGGAATTTGGCGAAGGAGCGCGGCGAGATATTTGCGCGGATGAAAAAGAGCCTGATGGGGAAACTTGACGCCGGGGAGAGCGAAGACGGGGATTTGCGCGGCAAACTCGGCCTGAATGCCGAGATCGGCGGCGGCGGCGGCTTCGCGCTTGAAAGGCTCGGGCGAGCGGGACGCGGACGAATCGATCGGCGCGTGGAGGTAGCCGGGCACCCAGTGAAAATCGCAGTCGATGTCCTCGCGGCGAATGTGGGCGACGATCTGGTCGATGGCGGCGCCGCCGGCATCCCACACGGCCTTGGTCGCATCGGAACCGAACAGGTCGAGCATCTGCGTCAAGCGGAGGTCGGTGACGGCGGTCAGATGCGCGGTGGTGTGGCCGGTGTCGATCGTGGCGCAGCGGGCGCGCTCGACGAGGGCGACGGTACGGCCGGATTTTTTCAAGAGATACGCGGCGGTGATGCCCATGATGCCGCCACCGACGATCGCGACATCGACTTCGAGATGGCGATCGAGTTTGGGGAAACGGGGCAGCGACGCGGAGTCGATCCAGTAGGAAGTCGTGTCGAGGGTCTGCATGCGGCGATGGACACGATGAGCCGAGGGCGGTTCGAGTGGAGTAAGGGGCGCAGCGAGGCGCGGTGCTGGGGGAATTTCGGCGAACGGGGACCGGGTAAGCGACGGTCGCGTGGTTCGAGCCGCGCAATTTTGAGAGGCGGGTCGACCGTGGTGAGAGGAAAACGGCGGCGGACGGCTGATCAGGGCGGCGACACTGGCGAGGGGGAATTCCGCACGGACGGTGGAGGCCTCGGCTGCGAGTGGATTCGGACTGCTGAGCTTGCCGATCCCGAAGATCGCGTGGGTAATTCACAGGCTCTTCGAATGGCCACGGACGCCTCGGAGCGGCGTTTCTACCGGCCGCCGCAGCCAGGTCAGCGTTTACCGTCGAGCTTTTTCTGGCTCTTGTAGTCCTGCACAAAAATGCTCGCGACGAGCCAGAACGCGCCGGCGGCGGCGGCGAGGAAGAGAAGGATCGCGAGGCCGGGATAGCCGAGCAGCGTGAAGCGCGTCGGGACGCGCATGAGCAGCGAGGCGCCGATCACGAGCGCGGCGAGCACGAGTCCGGTCGTGATGCGGTTCGCGATTTTCTGCATGCCGTCGAGCACGACGTGGGCGTCGGTCGACTTCACTTTGATTTCGAGTTCGGAGTTGATCGTCGCATCCATGACGCGATTGAGCCGGGTGGGCAGCGCGCTGAGAAAATCCTTCAGCTCGAGGGCGGAGCTGAAGAGGTTGCCCTGCGTGAGATCCTGCTTCATGCGGCGTCGCATGAGTTCGCCGACGTTGCGGCGGACGGCGGCGTTGGGGTCGAAATTTGGGTCGAGGATCCGGCCGACCTCGTCGAGTTGCAGGAGGGTTTTGCCGAGGAGCGTGAGTTCGGTGGGGACGAAGAGGCCGGTGTCGCGGGCGTGGGTGCTGACGTCGAGCAAGGTCTGGCCAACGTTGAGATCCTGAAGGCCCTGGTCGCGCTGGAGCGAGACGACGTGGGAGATGCGGCGGCGGAATTCCGCCTGGTCGAAAATATCGAGCTTCTCGCTCGCACGGATGGCGAGTTCGGCGGCGTCCTCGCCTTTGCCCTCGGCGACGGCGAGGAGGAGCTTGAGCAACGTCTCCTGCATGCCGGGCGCGGTGCGGCCGACCATGCCGAGATCGAGCAGCGCGATGCGGCCGTCGTCGGTGATGAAGACATTCCCGGGGTGCGGATCGGCGTGGAAAATGCCGTCGACGAGCACTTGTTTGAGATAGGCCTTGAACAACTCCTCGGCGAGCGGGGCGCCCTTGATGTCGAGTCGTGCGAGCGGGCTGAGGGAGGTGACCTTGCGGCCGCGCACGTAGTCCATCGTGAGCACCGAGCGCGAGCTGTAGTCGGGCACCGGTTGCGGGACGGTGATGAGCGGAAACTCCTCGAGGTTGCGGCCGACGGTGATGAGGTTCTGCGCTTCGCGCTCGTAGTTGAGTTCCTGCTGGATGGTCAGGCGGAATTCCTCGAGCACGCTGGCGAAACGGTAGCGTTTCCCGGTGGAGGTATGGGCATCGAGGAACGCCGCGATCTCGGCGAGGACGGAAAAATCTTCGGCGATCTGGGCGCGGATGTTCGGCCGCTGGACTTTCACGACGACCGGACGGCCATCGCGCAGCGCGGCGAGGTGAACCTGGCCGAGGGACGCGGCGGCGACGGGCTCGGGGTCGAAGCGGGTGAAGGCTTTGGAGATGCGCACGCCGAGTTCGGCCATGACGATCTGCTCCACCTCCCCATACGGGAAAGGTTTCACGCGATCCTGCAGCCGCGCCAGGGCGTCGAGGTAAGCGCGCGGGAGGAGGTCGGGCCGGCCGGCGAGGACCTGGCCGATTTTGATATAGGTCGGCCCCATCGCCTCGAGGTCGTCGGCGAGTTGCTCGGGCGTGGCTGAGGACGGCGTCGAAGAGGTCTGCTCGGCCGGGCCGAATTCGTCGGACGTCGCCAACTGCTGCACGAGATCGGAGCGGCCGTATTTCCAGAGCAGGGCGGCGATCTCGCGGTAGCGTTTGAGGTGGGCGGCGGAAAGTTTCATCGGCGATGCGCGGCGGCCGCAAGCGACAGACCGACACCGGTTTGGCGGGCGGGTTCGCACGGCGGCTGGTCGGCGCGCGACGATGCGGGGGGCGACCGGCGCCACGGGAAAAGCGCGGCGCGGAACAAAGCGCGACAGGGCGCGACTAGCTGGGCCATCATGTTTTCTGCCGCGAAGGACGCACTCACCAGCAAGGCGGCGCTGAGTTTCGTGAACCAGCGGATCGCGCGCTACGGCCGGGTCGAGCGATTGAAACTGGATTCGAAAAACAAATCCGCGGAAGTCGTGCTGCGCTTGATCGGCGAGGAGCACCCGGTGGCCGTCACGATCGAGCGCTACGAAATTCTCGAGCGAGGCGGGGGAAAATTCCTGCGGCTGGCGCGGTGCACGGCTAATCGCGAGTGGTTGCAGAACGTGCTGACGGATTTCGGACCGGCGAAGGAGATTCCGCTGCCGGGGTGGGCGGCGTCGGCGCTATGAGGCGGGCGGTGGCGGCAAGGGGGCTTGCTAGTTTGCCCGGACGGCTCGGAGAGCCGTCCCTACCGACACGGGCGGTTCGAAGCGGTAGGTCGTGTTGAAGATGAGCTGGATTTTTTTTGAAACGAAAACGCGCACCTTGATTTTGCCACCGCGGGCATCCACGGGGACGGCGCGGCCTTCGATCCGGCGCACATCGCCGGTGGAACTCTCGCCGTGTCCGTGCAGCTCGATCGGCTCGCCATGCTCGAGGCGGCGAAGGTCGTCGTCGGAGACGTCGATCGAGAGGCGGCCTTTTTCGTTGTAGAAGAAATAGGGGAAAACTTTGGCCGAATACGTGGACGAGTAGGTGCCGTCGTGCCGGACGAATGTGGGCATGGTCATCGAGACGGAGCCGATGTAGATGGAGGTTTTGGTCGGCGCGATCTCGACCCGTTCGTAACGACTGAGATCGGCGTCGGCGGCGCGCAGCGTGAAAGTGGCCAGCGAAATCCAGCAAAGGACCGCGAGCGGAAGGCGGAACATGGCGGCACTGTGTGAGCTGGGCCGACGCCGGCAAATGCGAAGTGCCGGGCGGTTTCGGCTTCAAACGGCGGTCGTGGACCGCCGCGACGAGAAACCATGGCGGGCGCACGCGCGGTGTTTTCCCGTTGCGCGCGGCGGGGGCGGGCGGTGATGTCTCAAGCAATGGCCAAGAAGTCCTCACACGCGACCTGGGGCGGACGCTTCACGGCGGGCCCCGCGGAATTGATGCTGCAGTTCAGCGAATCGGTTTCGTTCGACCGCCGGCTGGCGCCGTTCGACATCGCGGGGAGCAAGGCGCACTCCGCGATGCTGGCGCACACCGGCTTGATCACGACGAAGGAGCGGGACGCGATCCACGCGGGACTCGATGCGATCCTGGGCGAGATCGAGGCGGGAAAATTCACCTGGGACATGAAGCTGGAGGATGTGCACATGAACATCGAGCAGGCGCTCACGGCGCGGGTGCCGGCGGCGGCGAAGCTGCATACGGCGCGCAGCCGAAACGACCAGGTGGCGACGGACATGCGGCTGTTTTTCAAGTACGCGGGCGGCGTGCTGGGAGAAAAAATTCTGGCGGCGCAGCGGGCGCTGCTCGGGCTGGCGGCGGCGAATCGCGACGTGTCGATCCCGGGCTACACGCATCTGCAGCGCGCGCAGCCGGTGTTTCTGGCGCATCATCTTTTTGCGTGGCTCGAGATGCTGGAGCGCGACCGGCAGCGGCTCGGCGACGTGGCGGCGCATGCGAATTGGTGTCCGCTCGGCGCGGGCGCGATCGCGGGCACGACGCTGCCGATCGACCGCGAGTTCACCGCGAAGGCACTCGGTTTCGTCGATGCGAAAGGCCGGCCGCAGGTCACGCAGAACTCGATGGACACGGTGGCGGATCGCGACCTGTTCGTCGAATTCGCGGGCGCGTGCGCGCTGTTCGGCGTGCACCTGTCGCGGATCGCGGAGGATTTGATTTTGTGGAGCAGCGCGGAGTTTAAATTCGTGGAGCTGCCCGACGCGTTTTGCACCGGGTCGTCGCTGATGCCGCAGAAGAAAAATCCCGACTCGTGCGAACTGCTGCGGGGAAAATCGGCGCGGCTGCAGGGAAATCTGCACACGCTGCTGACGCTGGCGAAGGGATTGCCGCTGACCTACAACCGCGATTTGCAGGAGGACAAGCCGCCGGTGTTCGACAGCTTCGACCAGGCGGCGATTTGCGCGGACGTGCTGGCGGGCACGCTGGCGGGCGCGAAAATCCATCGGGCGCGCTGTGCGGCGGCGGTAGCGGACCCGGCGTTGCTGGCGACGGATCTGGCGGATTATCTGGTGTCGAGAGGGGTGGCGTTTCGCGACGCGCATCACGCGGTGGGCGCCGTGGTGCGGCTGGCGGAGAAGAACGCGATGGCGCTCGATCAATTGCCCACCGAAGAAGTGCAGAAGATCCATCCGGCGTTCGGCGCGGACTGGCTGGAGGTTTTCGACCTGAAGCGCGCCCTGGCGAAACGCGAGGGCACCGGCATGCCGGGGCCGAAGCAGGTGGCGCGGCAGTTCCGGCGGTGGGAGAAGACGCTGGGCTGAGGCGCGGCGAGGGCTGGGTGGCGCAAAACCTGCGCGACGTTTTTCAAGGAACGCGCAGGCTTTTTTTGGCAAAGGGGATATATTCACGCGAATTCGCCGCCGAAGGTTCGGTGGCGAACGAGCGTTACCCCCCGGTTTTTTCGCCATGAAAGACTACGCCTCGTCCGACCTCCGCAACTTCGCCGTCGTCGGACATGCGTCCAGCGGCAAGACCATGCTTTGTGAAGCGATGCTCGCCTGCGCCGGGCGCATCGGGCGCATGGGCAGCATCGCCGCCGGCTCGACGACCTCCGACTACCACGAGAGCGAGAAGCAGCACCGGATCTCGATTCACGCGTCGCTGCTGAACGCGGAGTGGCAGGGAAAGAAGTTCAACCTGATCGACTGTCCGGGCTACGCGGACTTCATCAGCGAGGCCTATAGCGCGCTGCGTGTCGGCGACTTCGCGCTGGTGGTCGTCCACGCGATGCACGGACTCGGAGTCGGGACAGATGCGATGTGGGACAACGCGACGTTGCACGGGCTGCCGCGCATGATCGTGGTCAACGCGCTGGACAAGCCCAACGCGAGCTTCGACGCGGTGCTCGCGAGCACGCGGGGACATTTCGGTAAAAACGTGTTTCCGCTCTCGATTCCGCTCGAGACCGGGACGGGTTTCAGCCGCGTGCTCGATGTGCTGCGGAGCGAAGTGGTGACGTACAAGCCGGGCGGCAACGGCGCGTACACCGAGGAGCCGGCGACGGGCGAACTAGCGGAGCGCGTGCATGCGTTGCACAAGGAATTGATCGAATACGTGGCGGAGTCGGACGACGCGTTGATGGAGAAATTTTTCGAACAAGGCGTGCTCGCGGAGGGCGAACTGCGCGCCGGGCTGCACCAGGCGATCCAGCGGCAGGTGTTCATCCCGTTGTTCGCGGTGTCGGCGGAGACGAATGTCGGGGTGGCGCGGCTGATGGACTTCATCGCGAAATACGGCTCGTCGCCGCTCGACCGCTCGGAGGTGGACGCGCACGATGCGGCGGGCGAGCACGTGACCGTGGCGCTCACGCGGGCCGAGCCGGTGGCGTATGTTTTCAAGACGATGAACGAGCCGGGGGTGGGCGAGCTTTCGCTCTTCCGCGTGTATTCCGGCACCGTCGCAAGCGGTGCCGAACTTTTTAATCCGACGCGGCAGGTGAGCGAGCGGCTCGGCCAGATCTACGTGCTGAACGGCCACGAGCGCACGCCGGTGACGAAGCTCGGCGCGGGCGATCTCGGCGCGGTGGTGAAGCTGCGCGAGACGCGGACCGACGATACGCTGGGCGCGCCGGGTTTTCCGGTGGTGCTGCCGAAAGTGAATTTTCCGAAACCGAACATCCACGGCGCGCTGCGGCTGCGGTCGAAGGGCGACGAGGACAAGCTCGCGGTGGGACTCGCGACGCTGCACGCGGAAGATCCGACGTTTCACTACCGCGTGGACGACGAGCTGCACCAGACGATCGTGTCGGGGCAGGGCGAGATCCATCTCCAGGTGATCGTCGAGCGGCTGCAGCGGAGGTTCGGCGTCGCCGTGGAAGTGGCGGAGCCGGGAATTCCGTATCGCGAGACGATCCGCGCCAAGGGCGATTCGCGCTACCGGCACAAGAAGCAGACGGGCGGCGCGGGCCAGTTTGCCGAAGTGTGGCTGCGGGTCGAACCGGGTCCGCGCGACACGGGCGTGGTGTTCACGCAGTCGCTCGTGGGCACGAACGTCGATCGCGTGTTCGTGCCGTCGGTGGAGAAGGGCCTGCGCACCGCGTGCAACGAAGGCGTGCGCTGCGGGTTTCGCGTCACGGATGTGAAGGTGGATTTCTACGACGGGAAAATGCACCCCGTGGACTCGAAGGACATCGCGTTCCAGGTGGCGGGCTATCACGCGTTCAAGGAGGCGTTCAATGCGGCGCTGCCGTGCCTGCTGGAGCCGATCTTCAAGGTCAGCCTGACGGTGCCGGAGGAATTCGTGGGCGCGGTGATGGGGGACTTGTCGGCGCGGCGCGGCCAAATCATGGGCGTGGACAGCGACGGGCATTTTCAAATCGTGCACGCGCAGGTGCCGCAGAAAGAACTCCACCGCTACAGCACGACGCTGCGTTCGCTGACGAGCGGGCGCGGGCGGCACGAGGAGGTTTTCAGCCACTACGCCGAAGTGCCGCCGGAGATCGAGACGAAGCTGATCGCGGACGCGAAGGCGCGGCGCGAGGCGGCGCACAGCGGTGCGAAATAGAAATTTCCCGGACCCAATCAAGGAACCACGAATGGACACGAATGAACACGAATGCCGGCGGGCTCGTCTTCGTGTCTATTCGTGTCCATTCGTGGTTTCTCTCGGTTCGGAGCAGTTCAACCCAACCCAGTCGTTAACCCGGCATTCCCATGGAAACCTGGAAAATCGAAATCACGCAGCCGCACAGCGGCGAACTCGGCGAGGCGATCCTGCACGAGGATCACGCGCTCGCGATGGAGGAATACAGTTATCCCGCCGGACAGAAGCTCGACGTGGCCGTGCACGACACGCGCGATGCGCTCTGGCATATCTTCACGGATTTCGACTCGGGGCACCGATTCAAGATTCCGCCGGAAAGGTATCGGCGGCTGGGGTAGCGGACTGAGCCGTAGGTGGCTTTGCCCTTTCCGCCGGTCTTCGATGCGCGCGGACGCGTCGGGCGCGCCGACGCCTCGGGGCACGGACGCCTCGGAGAGGCGTCCCTACCGGCGGCGGAGTTCGGCGGCCGCGGCTTATGCGTATACGAAAAACGCTGGAGAAAATCCGGCGCGCAATTCTGCGCTTCCGTTCTGGCGGGAATCCGGGGATTTTTGCGGCGAATGGCTAAAGTCCGCATTCTCTCCGACCGGGTCGCCAATCAGATTGCCGCGGGCGAGGTGATCGAACGGCCTGCGGCGGTCGTGAAGGAACTGGTCGAGAACGCGCTCGATGCGGGCGCGACGCGGATTGAGGTGGAGTTTCGCCACGGCGGAGGCGCGTTGATGCGCATCGAGGACAACGGCCATGGGATGTCGCGGGACGACGCGCTGCTCGCGCTGGAGCGGCACGCGACGAGCAAGATTGCGGAAGCGTCGGATCTCGACCGGTTGACGAGCTACGGATTTCGCGGCGAGGCGCTGCCGTCGATCGCGAGCGTGTCGCGCTTCGACCTGCAGACGCGCGAAATCGGCAAGGATCTCGGCACGGAAATTCTGGTGAACGGCGGAAAGTTCGTACATGTGCGCGATTGCGGGCGGCCGGTCGGGACGCGGATCGAGGTGACGCATTTGTTCAACTCGGTGCCGGCGCGGCGGAAGTTCATGAAGAGCGACCAGACGGAGGCGGCGCACATCGTGCAGTGCGTGCGGCTCTACGCGCTGGCGTGTCCGCGGACGGCGTTCACGCTGATCGAGGACGGACGGGTGATTTTTCGCTCGCCGGAATGCGCGACGCTGGCGGAGCGAATCACGGAAATTTTCGGCCGGCAGACGGGCGAGGCGCTGGTGCCGCTCGAGGCGGTGGAGACGGGGATGCGGTTGAGCGGATTGATCGGGCGGCCGGGGGTGGGGCGCGGCACACGCCACGAGATGATCGTGTTCGTGAACGGAAGGCCGGTGGACAGCCGCACGCTCAACTACGCGCTGATCGAGAGTTACCACGAATCGATCCCGAAGGGGCGCTATCCGCTGGCGTTCGTGTTTTTCGAATGCGATCCGGCGGCGGTGGACGTGAACGTGCATCCGGCGAAACGCGAAGTGCGGTTTCGCAGCGAGGTGGCGGTGCGGGGGTTTGTCATTCGGGCGATTTTGTCGCGGCTGAGGGAGATCGGAAGCGACGCGAGCGCGGCCGGAGATGGCGGCTCGGAGTTCGGAGGCCAGGGCGCGACTGTCGTGGCGCGATCGCCAATGACCGGGCGGGAAGCGGACGCGGTGCCGATGGCCGGAGGGAGGGGCGCAGAGTTCAGGGAGGGCGCAACGAGTCCCGCTGCTTCCGTAGCGGGCTACGAGCGAGCGACGGCACCGGCCGCCCGGCCGAACTCCGAGTTGCGCACTCCGATCTCCGCGGGAGCCCCGACGCTGCCGCCGCCGACGACGCTGGCGTGGCGGTTCGTGGGGCTGGCGCATGGGAATTACGCGCTGTTCGAAACCAATGCGGGTCTCGTGCTGCTCGACCGGCGGGCGGCGCACGAGCGGATTTGGTTCGAGCGGCTCCGCGAACAGTTTCGCAGTGGCGTGGTGCCGAGCCAGCGGTTGCTGCTGCCGGTTCCGCTCGAACTCGATCCGATCGCGGCGGCGCTGCTGCTGGACCGGTTGCTGTTTCTCAACGCGCATGGTTTCGAGATCGCGGAGTTCGGGCGGAATTTTTTTCGGATCGAAGGCCTGCCGGTGTGGATGGAGCCGGCGGATGCCGAGCCGTTTGTGCGCGATCTGCTCGGGGCGTTTCGCGACGGCCAGTGGCCGGATGCGGATCCGGAGCTGGCGCGGGAGGAACTCGCGCGGCTCGCGTCGGTCAAGGCCGTCCGCCTGCCCGCCACGGCGAGCGAGGCGGAGGTTCGCGCGTCGGTGGCGCAGTTGTTCGCCACGCGCACTCCGCTCACCAGCCCCGCGGGCCGGCCCACTTACATCGAGCTCAACCATGGCGAACTCGCGCGGCGCTTCCAAAAATAATTGGCGTGCGTGAGACGTTGGGTGGCACGAAACTTGGTCTCATCAACGCTCCGTTTCCTATGTCGACTTTCGCCACCACGCCTCCGATTCCACCCCGGGACAAGTCCGGAAAAAACAAACCGGCGGCGGCGCCGTCGACCTCCGCGCCCGCGAACGAGGCGCCGGAGATCAAGCTGCGTTCGCTGATCCTGCGGCATCTCACGTCGACGCTGGCGCGGCATCCGGGAGCGGCGACGCCGCGCGACTGGTGGGTGGCGACAGCGCTGGCGACGCGCGATCACATCCACGAGCGGATGATCGCGACGCAGGCGGTGCACAACGAGGAGAACGTGCGCCGGCTCTACTATTTTTCGATGGAGTATCTGATGGGCCGGCTCTTCGAGAGCAACCTGCTCGCGACCGGGCTGACGGCGGAGGCTCGGGCGGCGCTGCAGTCGCTCGGGATCGACTTCGATGCGGTGCGCGAGGCGGAGGTCGACATGGGGCTCGGCAACGGCGGCCTCGGCCGGCTCGCGTCGTGTTTCCTGGATTCGCTCGCGACGCTCGATTACCCGGCGCTGGGCTACGGGATTTATTACGAGTTCGGTTTGTTCAAACAGGAATTCATCAACGGCACGCAGATCGAGCATCCGGATGCGTGGAACGTTTTCGGCGATCCGTGGGAAGTGGTGCGCGCGGACTACACGCAGGAAGTGCGACTCTATGGGCACGTGGAAAACGTGTTCGACGATCTCGGCAACTCGCGGCCGCGCTGGGTCGGCACGAAGACGATCATCGGCGTGCCGCACGACATCCCGATCGCAGGCTACGGCACGAAGACGGTGAATCTGCTGCGGCTGTGGGCATCGAAGTCCTCGCAGGATTTCGATTTGGCGGCGTTCAACTCGGGCGGCTACGTCGAGGCGGTGCGGGAGAAGGCGCTCGGGGAAACGATCTCGAAGGTGCTTTACCCGAACGACAAGACGGAGAACGGGAAGGAGCTGCGGCTCGTGCAGCAGTATTTCTTCGTGGCGTGCTCGCTGCGGGATATTTTGCGGCGGCACTTCCGGACGCCGGTGAACACGTGGGCGAATTTCCCGGCGAAGGTGGCGGTGCAGCTCAACGACACGCATCCGGCGATCGCGGTCGCGGAGTTGATGCGCATCCTCCTCGACGAACATCAAATGGCGTGGGACGCCGCGTGGTCGATCGTGGGCAAAACGTTCGGCTACACCAATCACACGCTGCTGCCGGAGGCGCTCGAGAAATGGAGCGTGGGGCTGTTCGAGCGCGTGCTGCCGCGGCATCTCCAGATTATTTTCGACATCAACGCGCAGTTGATGAAATCGGTCGAGGCGATGTGGCCGGGCAACGTGGAGAAGATGCGCGTGTGTTCGCTCGTCGAGGAGAACGGCGGCAAAATGATCCGGATGGCGAACCTCGCGGTCGTGGGCTCGCACGCGGTGAACGGCGTGGCGGCGCTCCACACGGAGCTGTTGAAGAAGCACCTTTTCCCGGATTTCGACGCGCTCTTCCCGGGGAAATTCCAGAACAAGACGAATGGCATCACGCCGCGCCGCTGGCTCGCGCAGTGCAACCCGACGCTCGCCGCGTTGATCACCAAGCGACTGGGCGGCGATGCCTGGGTGCGCGATCTGGACCTGTTGCGCGGGCTGGAAAAATTTGCCGACGACGCCGGTTTCCAGACCGATTTCATGACGATCAAGCGCGCGAACAAGGCACACCTCGCGGCGGTGATCAAGGCCGAGTGCGGCATCGAAGTGTCGCACGAGGCGCTCTTCGACGTGCAGATCAAGCGGCTGCACGAATACAAGCGTCAGCATTTGAACCTGCTGCACATCCTCGCGCTGTATCGGCGGATTTTGCAGAACCCGGGCCTCGATGTGGTGCCGCGGGTCTTCATCTTCGCGGCGAAGGCGGCGCCGGGCTACGACCTGGCGAAGAACATCATCCGCGCGATCAATCTGATCGGTGCGAAAATCAACTCCGACCCGCGCGTGGGCGACCGGTTGAAGGTGGCGTTCCTGCCGAACTATCGCGTGTCGCTCGCGGAGAAAATCATTCCGGCGGCGGATTTGTCGGAGCAGATTTCGACGGCCGGAAAGGAGGCGTCGGGCACGGGCAACATGAAGCTGGCGCTGAACGGCGCGCTGACGATCGGCACGCTCGACGGCGCGAATGTCGAAATCAAGGAGGAGGTCGGCGACGAAAACATCTTCATCTTCGGCCTGCGCGTGGAGCAGGTGGAGGCGCTCGTCGGCGCGGGTTATCATCCGTGGGATTACTATCAGAAGGACGAGGAACTGCGCGCGGTCGTCGACTGGCTGGGCAGTGACTACTTCACGCCGGGCGAGCACGGCGCGTTTTCCCAGGTGCATCACAGCCTGCTCGGCGGGGGCGATCCGTATCTGGTGCTGGCGGATTTTCGCGCCTACAGCGATGCGCAGCAGCGCGTGGATCAGGCGTATCGCGATGCGACGGGCTGGGCGAAGAAGGCGATTTTGAATACGGCGCGCGTCGGGAAGTTTTCGAGCGACCGGACGATTCGCGAGTACTCGGACCAGATCTGGAAATTGAAAGCGGTGAAGATCCCGTGAAGCGCGGGCGGGAAGGCGGCGCGAGCGACTGAGGGAGCCGCGATGGTGGGGAGGCGGAGGAGCGGGGGCAGGTTGCCCGGGCTGCGCGGGGAGTTATCCGCGTCGGGTTGGAGGAGAGCGGACGTCATCAAGCCCGATGGGGACATCGCGCTCCACCTGCGGGAGGGCGGCGAACCGGAAGCTGGCAACCCGCGACGGTTTGCGGACTCTAACAAGGTTCTCATGTCTCCGCGCCGTCGATGGTTGGTCGTGCTGGTTCTGATGGGATGGCTCGCGTCGGGAGCGCGCGGCGTCGGAGCGGCGTTTCCGCCGATCACCGGAGAACTCAGCGGAAAATTCCGGGCGACCGCGCTGCCGGGTGCGCCGGTGGTGGGATGGAAATTGAAGGTCGCGCCGGCCAGAGACGGCGGTCGGCAGGCCGACGCGGAGCTGGTCACGCCGGGAGGACGGCTCCACGCGCGCGCGGAGCTCGATGCCGCGCTGGCGAGCGGCACATGGGAAATCGCCGATGGCGAGCTGAGTCCCCCGGCGTGGCTGGCGATGTTGGCGCCGGCGTTGGGAACGGCGGCGGAGAACGTCGCGGCCGAAGGCAAACTGACATTGATGGGTCGCGGCGAAATCCGGGACGGACGACCAGCGGGAATGTTGAAACTCGTGTGGACCGACGGCGCTTTGCGCAATTCCGTCCAGGGCTGGGCGATCGAAGGCATCACGCTGAAAGGTGAAATCGCCGCCGACTTGGCGCACTGGGAGACGGTGAAGAGCGATCACCCCTGGGAACTCGCGGTGCGCACCATCACGAGCCCGCGATTCGGGGCGCGTAATCTCGCGATCGCGGCGAACCTGAACGGCGACGGCACGCTTTCGCTCCTCTCGGCGGAAATCGAGATCGCAGGCGGCAAGGTCACCGTCGAGCCAGCAACCCTCGCGTTGTTTCCGCCGGTGCTGGATTTTTCCGTGCACGTCAGGCGCGTGGGTTTGCAGGATCTGGTTGCGCTGGTGCCGGCGAGTCTCGCCGATGCGCGGGGGCGCATCGATGGGGATCTGCGACTGGGCTGGAGCGCGGCGGCGGGGATGCAGATCGGGGCCGGAGCGTTCGAGTTGCGCGACGATGAAGTGGCGACGCTCCGGCTCGCGCCGTCACCGGGGCTCATCACCCGCGGGGTGAAGGACCGACTGCCGCCGCCGGCGTGGACGGGGCCGATCGGGAAATGGCTCGCACCTAAGAATCCAGTTTACGGTGACGTGCGCGAGATC
Source organism: Verrucomicrobiota bacterium (assembly GCA_048498075.1). GTDB lineage: Bacteria > Verrucomicrobiota > Verrucomicrobiia > Opitutales > Opitutaceae > Opitutus. Next base: position 32,886 of record JBEHYR010000045.1, read on the forward strand.
GAACTCGGACAGACGCAGCTCGTGATCGAGTCGTTCGGCTTGCGACTGACGCCGAAGGGTGACGGGCAGGGCCGCACGGGCGTGGCGGAGATCGCCGCGCGGCCGGACAAGAGCGGCACGCTGGTGAAGCGGGTGGTGTTCGACATCGATCTGACGGGGTCGCTCGTGCGGCTGCTGGAGCTCAAGGCGGAAGGGGCGACGTTCAAGGCGCGGTGACGAATGCGGCGATGAAACTGAAGTTGCGCGGATCGGCGGCGCGGGGAAGATTCGTGGCATGCGACGCTGCGCAGCGCTTCTTTTTCTGGCCGCCGGGCTTCCGCTCGGCGGGTGCATCACGTTAAAAATCGATCAGACGAAACCGATCGAAGTTCACGTGAAGGTGGACGTCAGCGTCGACAAAGCGCTCGACGATTTCTTCGGCGATCTCGACAAGAAGTCCGCCACGCTCGCGAAGCCGGCGGAAAAACCCTGAACCCATGAAAACTTCGCTTATTCGTATTTTGGTGACGGGGATATTCATTGCCGTCGGCTTCATCATGGTGGCGGCGCACGCGGAGGAACTCGGGGCGGTGAAAGCCCGGATGAGCCAGCGGCTGGCGAAGATCGACGCGCTCAAGGCGGCGGGCGCGGCCGGCGAAAACAATCGCGGCCTGCTCGAGCTGCGGGGAAGCGAGGCGGGTGCGGGCGAGGCGATCGCGGCGGAGAATCGCGATCGCGAGACCGTGTATGCCGAGATCGCGAAGCAGACCGGCGCGAGCGCGGAGCAGGTCGGCCGCAAGCGCGCGCATCAGATCGCGGCGGCGAGTGCGGCTGGGGTCTGGCTGCAGCAGGACGACGGGACGTGGTATAAAAAGTAGCGCGTTGCCCGCCGCGTGGACAGGGCGGTCAGGTGAGCATGCCGGCGATGCACGCGGTGAGAAAACAGGCGAGGCTGCCGCCGATGAGCGCCTTGATTCCGAGTTTGGCGAGATTCGCGCGCTGATTCGGCGCGAGCGCGCCGATGCCACCGACCTGGATGCCGATCGAGACGATGTTCGCGAAGCCGCAGAGGGCGTAGGTCATGATGACGAGCGAGCGCTGGTCGGTGTAGGCGCCCGCGGCCTTGAGTTGCCCGAGTTCGAGATAGGAGACGAATTCGTTCAGCACGGTGCGCGTGCCGAGGAGCTGGCCGGAGATGAGCAAGTGGCCGGAGTCGATGCCGAGCAGCCAGGCGATGGGCGCGAAAGCGACGCCGAAAATGAATTCGAGCGAGAAGGTTTGGTAGGTGCCATGGGTGACGGCGGCGACCCAGGTGTTGAGGCCGGTCGGGCCGCCGATCCACGCGCTGAGGATGTAGTTGAAGAGGGCGACGAGCGCGGTGAACACGATGAGCATGCCGCCGATGTTGACGGCGAGCTTGAGGCCGTCGGTGGTGCCGAGGCAGACGGCGTCGATGAGGTTGGCGCCGATTTTCTCCTTCGAGACCGAGAGGTCGCGTTCGACGTTTTCCGTCTGCGGGAGGAGGATTTTTGCGACCATCAGGGCAGCGGGGGCGGAGATGACGGAGGCGGTGATGAGGTGCGTGGCGAAGAGCACCTGCTGCTTCGGGTCGCCGCCGCCGAGGAAGCTGATGTAGGCGATCATGACGGCGCCGGCGATCGTCGCCATGCCGCCGACCATGACGCAGAGCAACTCCGAGCGCGTCATGGAAGCGAGGTAGGGCTTGATGAGCAGGGGGGCCTCGGTCTGGCCGAGAAAAATATTTGCGGAGGCGGAGAGGCTCTCGGCGCCGGAAAGGTTCATCGTCTTCGACATGACCCAGGCGAACCCGTAGACGATTTTTTGGAGGATGCCCAAATAGTAGAGCATCGAGGTGAACGCTGAGAAAAAGATGACGGACGGCAGGATCGCGAGGCCGAAGACCACGCCGTTTTTCGATTCGTCGACGAGCGAGCCGAAGAGGAACTTCGTGCCCTCGCCGGTGAAGCCGAGGAGCTTCACGAAGAAGCCGCCGACGGCTTCGATGATGAAGCGGACGGGGCCGACGTGGAGAACGAGGGCGGCGAAGATGAGCTGAAGGGCGAGGCCGGCGCCGACGAGCCGCCAGTTGATCGCGCGACGATTCTCGCTGAGGGCGATCGCGATGCCGACGAACACGGCGATGCCGAGCAAGCCGCGGGCGACGTGGGGGAAAGAATCCATAGGGAGAGAACGAGCTGGGTTGGCGTGGAGCTTGGGGGAGGAGGGAGGGGCGGCGAGTCGCAAAATACGCTCCGGGTGTTCGCAGCCGCTTGGCCTCGGAGCGTTCGTGCATGGGCCGGTGCGGCGCTACGTCGGGGCAATCATACGTAATACGGATGATTGAGGTTGGGGCGGGCGATGCGCGTTGCGATGGTGAGGCGGAGGTGAGGTCAACGATGTCGGCGGGGCTGTGATGCCGAACGGGTCGCTCCGAACTGCGGGTGCAGGCGAGGAGCGGGCGCGATCGCGGGCAGCGCGAGGATCTCCAGATCGGGGATACTTCGGGGGATCATACGTAATACGTATGATTTGGTTGAGGGCGGGCGGCGGGTGGCGCCGGGGGAAAGGAGAGTTTAGGAAGAGGCGGAGGGCAGGAGACGGGTGCGCATGACTGGTCAAAGGGTGCGCGGTGTCGAGGCTTGCGGCGATCGGGGAGGTCGCGATCTTGGACGCATGAATGTGCAGGAGCGGCTGGCCGCGCATCTTTCGAAAACGCCCAATATCGCGCTCGCAAACTGGGTGGCGCCGAACGCGACGGTCGTCGGCGACGTGACGCTCGGGGCGCGGGCGAGCGTGTTTTACGGCGCGGTGCTGCGGGGCGACATTGCGCGGATCGTGGTGGGCGAGGGGACAAACATTCAGGACAACGCGATCGTGCATCTGGCGGACGATCTCGACGCGGTGATCGGCGCGTGGTGCACGATCGGACACGCGGCGATCATTCATGCGTGCACGATCGAGGACGAGTGCCTGATCGGGATGGGCGCGACGGTGCTCGATGGCGCGCGGATCGGCGCGAGGAGCATCGTGGGTGCGGGCGCGGTGGTGACGCCCAGGACGATCGTGCCGCCGGGGTCGATGGTGCTCGGCGCGCCGGCGAAGGTGACGCGGGCGCTGAGCGCGGAGGAGCAGGCGAAGTTGAAAGGCTGGGCGGAAAAATATCTCGAGGTGTCGAAGGCGCATGCGTTGCGCGAAGTGAAGAAGTAGGCGCGGCGCGACGATCCCTTTTTGTTGTAAGGAAAGACGCGGTGGCGGCGACTAATCGGACGAGATGCCACCGCCACCGCCGATTCACGAACCCGCGCTCGCCGCATGGTTGCGGGAGCATCGGGGGATTCTGGTGAAGGTGGCGCGCTCGTTCGCGCGCGGCGACGCGGAGGAAGCTGAACTGCAGCACGAGATGGCGTTTCAGCTTTGGCGGACATTGCACGGGTTCTCCGGGCAGGTGCGGGCGTCGACCTGGATTTACCGCGTGTGTCTGAACACAGCACTGACGTGGCGGCGGGGAGCGGGGAGGCGGGAGCGGCGTTTTGAGGCGAGGGAAATGCTGGACGAGTTTGCCGCCGAGGGGAGTTCGCCGGCGGAAACGGCGGAGCAGCGGGAGCGGGTGGAGCAGCTTTACCGGGCGGTGCATTCGCTCGCGGAAACGGAACGGGCGCTCGTGATTCTCATGCTGGACGGGCTGAGTTATCGCGAGATCGCGGAGGTCACGGGGATGACGGAGAACCACGTCGGCGTGGCGCTCACTCGGGCGCGGCGGCGGCTGGCGGAACGCCTGAAAGGAGCTGGCGCATGAACTGGGACGAATTGGAAAAAACGTGGTCAGCGCAGAAACTACCGGCGTGGAGCGCGGAGCGGCTGGCAGAAATGGAAGCGGGCTTCGCCGCGCAGCAGCGGAAGCTGGAGCGGACGTTGTTCTGGCGCGATCTGCGCGAAGCGGCTGCGGGCGTGTTCGTGGCGCTCGTGTTTGCGCGCGTCGGCTGGTACATCGGACGGCATGGCTGGCCGATCGCGGTAGCGGTGGCGTTGATGCTGGCGCTGAGCGGATTCTTTGTGCGTGAGCGCTGGCGGGCGCGCCGGAGGCGACCGGGCGCCGAAGCGGAATTGTTGACGCGGCTCAACGGGGAGATCGCGGAACTGGAGCGTCAGGAATGGCTGCTGACGCATGTGGCTTCCTGGTATCTCGGACCGATCCTCGCGGCCGCAGCGATCTTTGGCGGAACGGTGCTCGTGAATGCTCCTCCGCCGGCGCCGGTCAAATGGGTCACCGGCGCGATGATGGTGGGTGTGTTCGCGGCGACCAGCGTCTTCGTGGTCTGGCTGAACCGGCGGGCGGTGCAGCGCACGATCGCGCCGCGGCTGCTTGAACTGAGAGAGTGGCGGAGCGCTTTGATCTCTTCCGAATGAAAACCTGCAAATCGAAACTGAATGGCGTGGCATGGGCACTCGGTGCGATGCTGCTCGCGTCGACCCTCACGACCATGAATGCAATGGACCGAAAGGAAATGAGCGGAGCACTGCAAAAATGGCTCGGCGAGCAGCCGGGCGGGGTGGCGGCGGCGTATGTGGATGCGAGCGGCGTGGTGTTTGCGAACGCGGGGAAATTCTCGGCGGACGATGCGCGGCCGGTGAACGAGGACACGGAGTTCGAAATCGGCTCGGTGACGAAGGTGTTCACGGCGTTGTTGCTCGAGGACGGCGTGCGCGCGGGGAAGATGAAGCTGGAGGATAAGGTCGGCGCGCCGTTTCCGGCGAGCGAGGTCACGTATGCGCAACTCGCGACTCACACGTCGGGGCTGCCGCGGCTGCCGCGGGATTTCGCGCCGGCCGATGCGGCGAACCCGTATGCCGAAATGAACCTCGCCGCACTGGTGAAGTCGTTCGAGAACGAGGCGCCGAAGGCGAAGGCGACGAGCGGGTCGAACTATTCCAACTTTGGTTTCGCGGTGCTCGGACAGGCGGTGGCGGCGACGTGGGGGCAGCCGTATGAAGTGGCGTTGAAAGAACGAGTGTTGCGGCCGCCCGGGCTGAAGGACACGGCGACCTCGTGGCGCGACGTGCCGGCGGAGCGGATGGCGCCGGGGCACGACGAGCAGGGAGTGGCGGCGCATTGGGATTCGAACGCGTATGCGCCGGCGGGGGCGTTGGTGTCGACGACGCGGGAACTCGCGCGGTTTTTGCAGGCGTGTCTCGGATTCGTGGAGACGCCGCTGGCGGGCGTGCTCGCGGAGACGATGCGGCCGCGCGTGCCGGCGGACGCGACGTCGGGGCGGCGGGTGGGGCTGGCGTGGATGATCGAGAAGGACGGTGTGGTGTGGCATAACGGCGGGACGGGCGGGTTTCGCAGCGTGGTGATTTTAGATCCGGCGAAGCGCATCGGGGTGGTCGTGCTCACGAATCACACGCGGGGCGTGGAGGCGCTGGGGAAGGTGTTGCTGGAGGGGAAGGAGGCGGGAGCGGCGGGGTTCGGAGACCCCGCCCTACATAAAACGGTGGCGCCGGCGGCGGAGGCGTTGCTCGGGTATTTGGGAAATTATCCGCTGGCGCCTTCGTTCGTGATGGCGGTGACGGCGGAGGGCGAAACGCTGTTTATGCAGGCGACGGGTCAGCCGCGGTTGACGTTGAAGAAAGAGAGCGAGGATCGCTTTGCGGTGGTGGGCGTGGAGGCGGCGGTGTCGTTCGAGCGCGGGGCGGATGGAAAAGTGACGGCGCTGGTGCTGCATCAGGGCGGGCGCGATCAGCGGGCGCCGCGGCTGGCGGCGGGTGAGAAGCCGGCGGCGCCGAAAGAGATCGCGCTGACGGCGGAGGAATTGGAGCCGTATGTCGGGCGCTATCAGCTCGGGCCGGCGATGTTCACGGTGAAGCGGGAGGACGCGCGGCTGCTGGTGCAGTTGACGGGGCAGCCGTTTTTCCAGGTGTTCGCGTCGGCGAAGGACGAATTTTTCTACAAGGTGGTGAACGCGCAGCTGAGTTTCGTGCGCGCGGCGGAGGGGAAGGTCGTCGCGCTGGTGCTGCATCAGAACGGGAAGAATTCGCGGGCGGAAAAGGTGAAGGAGTAAGGCATGGCGGAAAGTCCCTGCGCTTCCGCGCAGGGCTACGGCGCAGAGCGAGGAGCGTTTGCGCAGCGTTTGCCAAAGGGTGCGCAGCGGGGCGAGGACGCGGAGAGTAGGGTCGCGGCGAACTCCTCCCTACCATGAAAACAAATGTTGGATCCTACGATGTCGCGGTGCGGTTTGTCCTCGGTTGCCTGATGGTGCTGTTGTTCCGGCATCAGCTCGGTTGGTGGACGTTGCTGGCGCTGGTGCCGGTGGTGTCGGCGGCGACGGGATTCTGTCTGGTTTACGCGGTGCTCGGAATTCGGACGACGGCGTGCGATGAGCGCGAGTCGGAGGAAGAGAAGGCAATGCGCGGGGCGCGGTGAGCGGAGACGCGGGCGGGCAGGCGGCACGGCGGGGTCGGGAGACCCCGCCCTACAAAACAAAATGGACGGGTCAGCGGCGGAGGCCGAGGACGAAGACGCCGAGGGCGACGAGCGCGATGCCGAACCATTCGCGGGACGAGGGGCGTTCGCCGAGGACGAGGAAGGCGATGAGCGCGACGAGGACGACGCTGAGTTTGTCGACGGGCGCGACTTTGGAGGCATCGCCGATTTTCAGCGCGCGAAAGTAGCAGACCCAGGACGCGCCGGTGGCGAGGGCGGAGAGCGTGAGGAAGGTCCAGGTTTTCGCGGGAAGTGCGAAGGGACTGGACCATTTGCCGGCGTAGAAAACGAACGCGGTGAGGACGACGAGAATGAGACCGGTGCGGATCAGGGTGGCGAAATCGGAGTCGACACCTTGCAGGCCGATTTTCGCGAAGATCGCGGTGAACGCGGCGAAGACGGCGGAGAGGAGAGCCCAGTAAAACCAAGTGGCAGGAGCGGTGGCGGTCATGGGAGGGGAGAAAATCCAAGCGCCAAGATCCAAGCTCCAGAGAACGGCCAATGTCTAAACACCAACATGACGGCTGCGCCTGAAGGTGAAATTTGGAGCTTCTCTGGAGCTTGGTCCTTGGATTCTTGGAGCTTTTTATTTCGCGGGCTTCAGGCCGCTGGCGAGGAGGGTTTCGAAAAACGGCTCGGCGGCTTCGCGGGCGACGACGTTGACCTCGGCTTTGGTGAAGCCGGAGTTTTTCAGGAAGCCGTAGAGCGCACTTTCGGTGAAGCCGAGCCAGACGTCGGCGTAGAGTTCGCGGGCTTTTTCGAAGGTGTGCTCGGCGAGGTCGAGGATGAGAAGCTGGCCGCCGGGGCGGAGAATGCGGAAGGCTTCGTCGACGGCGATCTCGGGGTGCTGCGCGTGGTGAAGAGCCTGAGAGAGGATCGCGAGGTCGACGGAGGCGTCGGGGAGCGGGACGTTTTCGATGTCGCCGAGTTTGTAGGTGAGATTGGCGAGGTCGTTTTTCTGGGCGAGTTCGGTGCCGACTTCGACCATGCGCGGGGAGTTGTCGATGCACCAGACCTGGCGGGCGCGGGCGGCGAGGAGCTGGGAGACGAGGCCTTCGCCGGCGCCGAGATCGGCGATGTCGATCGCGGGGGTGAGGCGGAGCGCGAGGTGGCCGATGGCTTCCCAGGAGCGGCCGGGGCAGTAATTTTTACCGAGGCGGCCGGCGATGAGGTTGAAATATTGTTCCTGCGTGCGGCGGCGTTTTTGGAGGATGCGGTCGAGGTTGTCGCGGTCTTCGGCGAGCGCGGGAAGTTCGGCGACCGATTCGGTGGCGGCGCGGAGGAGCGAAAGGGTTTTCGCGGCGAGCGAGGAGCGGAGGGAGTAAAAGGCTTTTTTGCCGTCGCGGCGGTCGGAGACGAGGTTGACCTGGCGGAGGAGCGCGAGCTGCGAAGAGATGCGGGACTGGCCCATGCCGAGGATTTCCTGGAGTTCGGCGACCGAGAGTTCTTCGCGCATCAGGAGCGAGAGGAGGCGAAGGCGGGTGGGATCGGAGAGGGTTTTGAGGATGTCCCAGGAGGCGTTCAAGCGGAGCGAAGGTGACGAGGGCGGAGGTGGTTGGCAATGGCCGGATTGCGCGGGTCAGGCAGTCCCTGAGAGCGAAAACGGGGAAGATGACGCGGGCGCGAAATTGACCGGGCCGAAGCGAGCGGCGCAGCATCGGGTCGCTGTCTGGAAGTTTTTTCTCAACTCAACCCCTGTTGTTTTCGCCATGGATGCCTCAACCCCGCCTGCCACGCCCATCGAAGCCACGCCGGTCACGACCGAAGACAAGACGGTCGCGATCGTGAGCTATTTGACCCTGATCGGATTCATCGTCGCGATCGTGATGCACGGAAACAAGAAGACGCAGCTCGGCGCGTTTCACCTGCGCCAGACGCTCGGGTTGCTGCTGACGGGGATCGTGTTTTGGGCGATGGCGTGGATGCTGGCGTTTGTGCCGGTCATCGGCTGGCTGACGATTCCGATCGTGTGGATCGGTATATTCGTGCTGTGGCTGATGGGCTTCATCGCGGCGGCTTCGGGGCAGCTGAAGCCGGTGCCAGTGCTGGGGGAGAAATACCAGCAGTGGTTCGCGGGGACGTTTTGAGCGGATGGTTTGGGGGAGGGCGGCAGTAGGGGCGGACGCCTCGGAGAGGCGTCCCTATCGGGGTGTGGCTACCGGAGGCGGACGCCTCGGAGGGGCGGGGGTGGGCGTTTTGGTTTTTAACCGCGAATGGACGCTAATGGGCGCGAATGGGCGCTAATTTTCAGGAGTGGGTATGAAAAAGGCGGGCTTGGGAGCCCGCCTCGGAATGCCGACTGGAAGCCGACGCTACTCTGCGGCGGGTTGGGGACAACCCGCCCTACCGGTTACAGCTTGTCGACGTAGCGGGCGATGCTGACGACGTCGTAGGTTTCCTCGGAGGCGCCGGTTTTCACTTTCACGGTGTCGCCTTTCTTCTTGCCGAGGAGGGCGGCGCCGAAGGGCGTCTTGTAGGAGAGGATGTGGTTGTCGGGGTCGCCATCCCACGCGCCGAGGAGCGTGTATTTGGTGACATTGCCGTTGGCGGCTTTGACTTCGACGATCGAGCCGACGCTGATCTGCTCGGTCGTGGCTTCCTTGAAGTCGGAGATGCGGGCGCGGCCGAGGTCTTTCTCGAGCTGCGTCTTTTGCGCCATGAGAACCTGCTGGTCCTGCTTGGCCATCTTGTATTCGGAATTTTCCTTGAGATCGCCGTGCTCGCGGGCGGTGGCGATGGCTTTGGAGTTTTCCGGAATTTTCTTCGAAACGATGTTCTCGTATTCCTCGCGCTTGCGCTCGAAGGAGGATTTCGAAACGAGGAGCTGCTCCTCCTTGCTCTCCGCGTCGGCGGCGACGAGCGACTGAATCTTCGGGAAGATTTTAATGAAGCGGGCGAGGAGCGACTTCTTGGTCAACTCTTCGAAGCCCTGGTTCAGCATGAGCGTGTTCGCGAGGTCGCGGGCGGTCTCGGGATCGGCGGTCGAGAGGAGGTCGGCGATGAGGTCGGTGTCTTCGCTGAGGATGTCGGCGAGGGGGATGCGGCGCGCGCTGGAGGCCTGCAGCGCCTCGTAGTCGATCGCGAAGAAAATCGCGCCGAGGAGGCGGGGCGTGATGAGGTCGTTGAGGAGCTTGGCGAATTTCTTCGAGTGGCGGTTCTTGACGATCCAGAGGAGGACGGGCGCGCGGAGGTTTTGCTCGGTCTGCCAGCGCTTCAGGGCGGCGGCGAGTTCGTCGGCGTGGCCCTGCTCGACGAGGAAGTTGATGCACTCGGTGGTGAACTTGCCCTGGGAGGTCTTGAGGAGTTGGAAGAGGAGATCGCGGCTTTCGATGGGGTGGGTGGCGTTCACGAGTTCGAGGAACTCGGACTGGAAGTGAACGGGGATTTTTTCGGCGATGGCGGGGAGATCGCGGGTGTTCGCGACGAGCGCGGCCTGCTGCGGCTCGAAGGTGGCGGGATCGACCTCGAGCTGGCGGGCGAGCTGGTCGCGGACGGCGGCGCCGTAGAGACGCTCGGAGTCATCGAGCTGGTTGCTGGTTTTGACGGAATCGGCGACGCCGGAGAGAATGACGGAGAGGTCGGTCTTCGCGTCCTTCTTGCCGGTGGAGGCGACCAGCTCCTCGGCGAGGGCGATGCGGCGGCGGGCGGAACGGGTGGAGTTGAATTGCTCGAGGATTTCGTCTTCGGCGGAGACGGGCGTCTCGCGGAGAATGTAGCACTCGGTTTTCTTTTCCGGGACGGAGACGCGCGGATCTTTCGCCAGCGCCTTCTTGGCGGCCGCCCACCATTTCTTGAATTTATCCTCGCCGACGACCTGCGCGAGAGTGATCTCGAGATCGATCTGCGTGGTGGCGTGATTCGGGTAGGATTCGAGGGCTTCGACGACGAGCTGCGCGGGATTTTCGGCGATGAGCTCGGCGATTTTTTGGGAATCGGTTTCCTTGCGGACGAGGAGGTGCTTCGGGGGCAGGACGTCCATGGTGGTGAGGCAGAACGCCGGGTCCATGGGGTGATTTTTCTTGTCCTTGAAATCGATGATCAGGCGCTGGGAGGCCTCGTCGTAGCTCTTGATCTGACCGAAACCCCAGCTGCGGTGGACAACGTAAGCACCGGGTTCCATGGCCTCGAGTTTGGCTTTGGCCGCTTTGAGGGGCGGGTTTTTGGCAACGAGCGCGGAAACGGCTTCGGAATTCATATGTGCGAAAGTGATGGCCTGAACGGAATACTTGAGCGGAGAATGAACTACCTTGTCAAACAGTGTGTCTTCCGCGTCGGGCGCAGGCCCATCCCCTGAAACGAACTTCGTCGGTTCCTGGTCGGCGGCGGCGCGCCTGATCGCGCGCTGGCTGGACCGGCGGGAACGGGTGGACGAGCTGCTGGAAACGCTCGGAGCATCGCTGCGCGGAGCGGAGCGGGCGCGGTGCCAGCATCTGGTGTTCGGCGTGATCCGGCACGCGGGGCGGATCGACGCGGCAGTCGGGCGGCTGGTGGCGCATCCGCCGCGGTTCGCGACACGTGCGGTGCTGTTCGTGGCGGCGTTCGAATTGATCGAAGCGCAGGCGGATGC
>JBEHYR010000046.1:0-43590 GCA_048498075.1 Verrucomicrobiota bacterium
ATCCCTCCGCCCGCGGAGCCGCCTTCCGCCGAAGTGCCGTAGAGCGAGCCATCCGGGCCGAAGGTTGGCGCGTAGGCGCTGCGACCAGAAGCGTTCGGGAGGGAGCGTAGCGCGGCGAAGCCCGTGCCGTCTAAAGCGATCCGCCAAACCACATCGCCGGGTCCGTTCGCCGCGCCGGTGCCTGACGCATCATACAGCTTGCCGTCAGGCCCGAGTACCGGGTCTGCGGGAAATCTTCGGGGGAGACCCATGTCCGCGTAGGTTTTAACTAAAACGAAACCCGTTCCATCGAGGTTCATGCTCCAGAGGCCGCCGTTGCTGACGCCGTGGAGTTTGCCGTCGGAAGCGATCACCGGCCGGCGCGGGAAGTAGTCATCAGCGCCATTTTGCCCGAACTCCCTGAGCTTCGTGAAATCCTCCCCGGTGGCACTCATGCGCCACAGCGTGCCCCCGTCGTATTGTCCGCCCGCCACGGCCGCGCCATACAGCAGACCGCCCGGTCCGAAGACGGGGCCCAAAGGCATTGAGCCATGCGAGCCCTCACCAAACAGCTTCAGCACCACGAACGCGGTGCCGTCCGAATTCATCTGCCAAACGGTACCGGAGTAGTTCGGATATTGTTCGAAGTTAGACCCGTAGAGCTTGCCGTCGGAACCCATGATGGGCGGACCAGCGGGATTGCTGCCGTCGGTGGCATTGGTGAAGTTGCGCAAGACGGCGAACTCCGTTCCATCGGGTTTCATCCGCCACACGGAGCCATCGGCGCTCGCGCCGTCGGCGTGGCCGTAGAGTCTGCCGTCCGGGGCCAGGATCAACGAGGGATGCAGCCCTCCGCCGGATGTCGGGCTGGCTTCGAAATGATCGAAGACAGCCAGGTGTCCGGCGGCGGCCTGCGCCGAGGATGCCGCGAGCAACGCGAAAAGCGCCACGCTCGCGAGCAGGATTCGAATGACGTGCCCGAAGACGGCGATTCGTCTCGGCGAGGAAAGAATGCGAGGAAGAAAAGCCGCTCGCAGGAAGGAAGGATCGAGGGCCCTCAAAGCAGTCTTGGGGTATGAGCACATGGCAATGAGTCTCCGAGGAAAGCGCAGGACAGGGTATCGCGTGTCGCCAAAAGTTCACCCGACCGGGGCCGCGAAAGTGAGTAACGGTGAAATGCCTGATCCTATCGAGCCTCGGGCGCCCTTGAAATAAGGGCGGTTCCCTTTTGGTTGGTCGGCTGAACCACCATCGTCCTGATCCAGCAAGGATCACAAGCAGCTCACAACGATGACCGACAAGCTGGAGCGAAACGTCGCCCATGCGCATGCGTCTGGCTGCAAACTCCCCATGAAAACCCCACGATCGTTGATCTATTGCTGGCTGCTCGCGCTCGCGCTCCCGCTTTCTGCAGCGGAGGTCGTCGGACATGTGGAGCGCCTCGATCCCGCCTTCGACGCGCTGGTCGCGCCTGACGCGAAGATCGAGAAACTCGCGGACGGCATCACCTGGGCCGAAGGCCCGGTGTGGTTCGAAGACGCGATTTTGTTTTCTGACGTCCCGAAGAACGTCGTCTACCGCTGGAAGGAAGGCATGGCGAACAAGGAGGAGTTTTTAAAACCGAGCGGACAGCTCACCCCGGCGCCGGGATTTCGCGAGCCGGGGAGCAATGGACTCGCGGTGGACCGGCAGGGAAAATTGCTGCTGTGCCAGGACGGCGAGCGGCGGATCGCGCGGTGGGAGGGCGGGGGGAATTTCACGGCGCTCGCGGATCGGTTCGACGGGAAAAAATTCAACAGCCCGAACGATCTCGCGGTGAGGCGAAGCGGGGAAATTTATTTTACGGATCCGCCCTACGGCTTGGAAGGCGGCGACAACTCGCAGCTGAAAGAAATGCCGTGGCACGGCGTGTATCGGATGGCCGCGGACGGCGCGGTGACGCTGCTCACGAAAGAAATCAAGTTCACCAACGGCATCGCATTTTCGCCGGACGAAAAGACGCTCTACGTGAGTTCGACCGAGTCGGGGCACTCGTGCATCATGGCGTATGACGTGCAGGCGGACGGAACGATCGCGAACGGGCGGATGTTTTTCGATGCGCAGCCGATCGGCACAAAGGAACTGCGCGGGGCTTGCGATGGGATGAAGGTCGATCGCGACGGCAATGTGTGGACGTTGGGGCCGGGCGGGATTCTCGTGCTCACGCCGGCGGGGAAATTGCTCGGGCGGCTGAACACGGGCATGCCGACGGCGAACTGCGCGTGGGGCGACGCGGATGGCGGGACGCTTTACATGACGGCGAATCATTTTCTGTTGCGGATAAAAACGCGGACGAAAGGGGCGGGATGGTAAAGAGGGCAGCCGAAGATGCAGGGCGGGATCTCCTGATCCCGCCGGGGTCGCGGCGCTTCCTTCAGACCGGCGGGGTCGGGAGATCCTGCCCTACACGTCGACGGCGCGCTGGGGCGATTTATTTATGAATGGCGTCGAGACATCGCTCTATTCCGCGGCGTTTGCGCTGTGTGTGTTTTCGGCGGGGCTGGTGCATGGCAAGGAGCGGCAGCGCGAGCGCCGGCAGGTTTATTTTACGGCGTTTCTGGCGATCGAAGCGTTGAGCTTCGGGTGCGAATTGCTGATGGCGCATCCGGCGACGCCGCTGAAATGCCTGTGGCTCGGAGGGCGGATGGGATTGTCGCTGTTGATCGCGCCGTGTTTGTGGCTGGTGATTCGGGAGGGCGTGGAGCGCGGCCAGCCGAAACTCGCGAGGCTGGGGCGTTGGCATTGGGTAGCGCTGGCGGTGGGCGTCGTGGGGTTGATTCCGCTTTTGAGCGTGGCGCACCTTGGGACGGATTACACGAATCCCCTGAGGCCGGTGAGCTGGCTGTATTCCAAGGCGATTCACACGGGCATGTTGACGTGCATCGGGATTTTCGCGGTGCAGGTGCCGTGGTATGTGACGCGGTGTCGGAGAATTTTGCTCGCGAAGGCGGGCACGCCGCGGTGGTTGCAGTGGCCGCTGGTGGTGGTGTCGACGACGTGGCTCGTCGGGCTGCTCCGGACGGTGCAATGCATCTCACACGCGCCGCGCGAACTCGATTTGTTGTTCGCGACGATCGATGTGACGGTGACCGTCGCCGCGCTTTACTTGATCGTGCGGCAGGCGGAAACGAAGGAAGCGACGCCGCCGGCCAAATATGCGCGATCGGGTCTGGACGCGGCGACGGTCGCGCGGATCAAGCGGAAGATCGAAGCGGCGCTCGGGCAGTCCGAGGTTTGCGGCGACAGCTTGCTGAATCTGCGGTCGTTGAGCCGGACGATCGGCGAAAAGGCGCACTACGTTTCGCAGGTGATCAATCAGGAGCTGGGCGCGAATTTTTATGAACTGGTGAGCCGGCGGCGGATTGCGTGGGCGAAAACGTTGCTCGCGGAGAAGCGCGAGCAGACGGTGCTCGAGATCGCGCTGGCGGTGGGGTTCAACGCGAAGTCGACGTTCAATACGGCGTTTCGGCGCGAGACCGGCATGACGCCGACGCAGTACCGGCAGCAGCCGATCGGCTAGCACGGGAAAAACACGCCGGTGCGTTCGCGCCGGCCGGATCGGACGACGGGGAGGAAGGGAACAGGTAGCCTTCGCGCGCCTTGGGGTGGGCCGGCAGAACGCCGGCGCGCGGCCGGGCGCAACTTCAAACCTGTCGACAATGAAACTTGGAAAATGGTGGAGCGGGATGACCGGGAAAATCGTGATGGCCATCGTGGCGACGGTGGCGATCGCAGCGAATGCCGCAGATCAAGGACTCGATCCGGCGGCGCGTGCCGAACTCGACCGATTTCGATCGGACTACGCGGAGGCGCTCGTGAAAGGGGAGACGCAGCGAACGACGGCGCGCCTGGCGGACGACATTCGGCTGATGCCGGCATATCAATGGACCGTGCTCGGCAAAAGCAACGCGGCGGTTTACTACGCGGCGTTTTTGGGCCGTTTTCAGGTGCGCGAGTTTCGGCGGGAACTCGGAGGAATGGCGGACTTCGGCGGAAGGATCGGGGAATACGGAACGTTCAAGCAAACGTTGGTCCGGCGAGGCACCGATGAAGAACGTCACCTGGAGGGGAAGTATCTCGATTTGTGGACGCGAGAGGCGGACGGCGGATTGCGGTTGAGCACGCAAATCTGGAACTACGATCAGCCGCTGGATTTTGCGGACGAGTTGAGATTCGCGGAAGTGCCGGCGGTGCGAACGGCATTCGCGGCGCACGTGCCGGTCAAAGCGGGAATCAGCTTCGAGCTGGCGGCATTGAACGAGCTGCACGGCGTCGCGATCACCCAACACGACGCGGGCCGATGGGCCCTGTTTTTCGCGGACGATGCGGTGTTGATTCCAACCTACACCGGCATTCGGCGCGGGCGCGCGGCGATCGACGAATTCATCGCGGCGCACGCGCGCGAGATGCCGGTGTTCGAGAAGCTCGATATCCGCAACGACCGGATCGACGACCTCGGCGCCTACGTGATCGAGTATGCGTCGCACGTCGCGAACTGGCGGAGCGGCGACGCGTCGGGCGTGAATACCGGCAAGGATCTGCGCATCTGGCGGCGCGAAGCGGGGGGCGGCCTGCGGTTTTTCTGGCAGATGGGCAACTACGACTGAGACGTGAAACGTCCAACCCGTTCGGATCGAACACCGAAACTTGAATTCACAATGAAAACATTCGGAACGACAATTCGCCGGCTCGGCATGGTGGGTGTGCTCGGAATTTCTGCGTCGTTGAGGGCCACCCCGGCGACCACGGAGGGAAAGGCCGCCCTGGCAACCGAGCACCTCGCGTCGACGGTGCTGAAGGAAAATCGGATCGGACTCGATCGGCACCGCGTAGTGAAGGTCGTGCTGCCGCCGGGCTACGCGGACACGGCGGCGGCGGGGCGGCGTTATCCGGTGGTTTATTATCTGCACAACTTTTTTTGGAGTGCGGAGAAGATGTTCGAGGATGGCAGCCGGCAGGCGTTGCTGGAGCGCGCGTGGGCGGCGGGGACGGTGAAGGAGTTTATCCTGGTCGCGGCGGATTTCAGCGGGCCGACGACGGGAAGCTTGTATGAGAACTCGCCGGTGAGCGGGCGGTGGGTGGACTTCATCGTCGACGAATTGGTGCCGTGGGTGGACGGGAAATATCGGACGCTGGCGAAGCGGGAGAGTCGCGCGGTGGTGGGCGATTTCTTCGGCGGGCGCGGGGCGCTCGAACTGGCGATGACGCACGCGGAGACGTTTGCGGTCGCGTATGCGCTGCACCCGGTGGCGACGGGCATCGGACCGAATCCGTGGGCCGAATTGGGGATCGACTGGCCGCGGCTGCTGACGGCGAAGTCGCTCGATGATGTCGGTCCGGATGGGCGCACGCGGCTCTTCGTCGCGATCAGCCAGGCGTTTCTGCCGAACCTGGCGCGGCCGCCATTTTACTGTGATTTTTTCAAAGAGATGGAGGACGGCGTGCCGGTGTTGAACGTCGAGCACACGCTCGCGTTGAAGCGGGCGTTCATGCTGGAAGATCGGCTGGTCGAGGCGGCGCCGAAACTGCGGACGATGCGTGGGCTGGCGCTGGATTGGGCGGCGTTCGACCCGAATCACGACCACGTTTACGCGAACCGGCAGTTCAGCCGGGCGCTGGAGGATCTGGGCGTCGAGCACGAGGCGGAGGAATACAACGGGAATCCGTCGAACAAGGTTTGGACGGAGCACGGGCGGGTGGCGACGCGGGTGCTGCCGTTTTTGGAGCGGTGGCTGGTGTGGGAGTGATTTGTAGGGCGGGGTCTCCTGACCCCGCCTGATCGCGCTTGTTTTTCGTCAAACCGGCGCGGGGTCGGGAGACGATAGGTCGCGGGAGGAGGTGGTTCGCTTGTCGCGCATGATATTTTTTTCGGCTCTTTTCAGCTGGCGGCGTGCAACGGCGGGGTCGGGAGACCCCGCCCTACAAAATACAAAGCAGATCAGAAAGTCAGCGGCTCGCATTCGCCGGCGTAGGGCCACGATTCGGCGGCTGCGGCGAGGCCAGCGCGGACGGGATTCTCACGAACGTAGTCCCATTTCTCCGAATAGCTGTCGGACGAACGCAGGACGTGATCGAAAAACTCGGGCTGCCAGAGCGGGGCGGTGAGCGGGACGGTGGCCGTCGAGTTGATTCTTATGAGTTCACGCGAGGTCCATTTCTTCCAGTCGCGGATGAAGTCCCGGAGCGATTTTGCGTCAGGTTGCGGACGGGCGAAGAAATGGACGTGATCGGGCATTATCACGTAACGGCCAACGGTCCACCGGTGAAACCGGGGCGAGTTGGCGAAGGCGGTGAGCAGGACGGGCGCGGAGGTGGCGTTCGCGAGGAGCGGACGGCGGTGCGCAGTGCAGCACGTGAGAAAGAAGAGCGGGTTGGCGAGCCAGACCTCGCGGAGGTGCGGGAGGTGGGAACGATAGTGAAGTGGAGCGGGAGGGGGAACAGGTGACAGAGGCGACGAAATTGTAGGGCGGGGTCTCCCGACCCCGCCGTCGGACCGTGATGGGTGAGATGAATCATCCGAGGAGTTGGAGGGCATCGGATGAATTTCTCGCAGGGCGGCTTGTAGCGGCGGGGTCGGGAGACCCCGCCCTACATTCCAAGCGGTTTACCGTTTCGCGAGCGTGCGGTTGAGCGCGCTGACGATCGCTTTGATCGAGGCGAGTTCGATGTTCGTATCGATGCCGGCACCGTAGAGCGTGTGACCGCGGTCGGTTTTGATCTGGATGTAGCTGACCGCGCGAGCTTCGGCGCCTTTGCCAAGCGAGTGCTCGACGTAACTGAGGACTTCGAACTTCAACAGCGCCGTTTCGCCGAGCGCGCGCACAAAGGCGTCGATCGGGCCGTTGCCTTCGCCGATGAGCGACATCGACTGGCCGTCGACGCTGAGGCGGGCTTCGCATTTTACCGTGCTGTCGCGCTCGATCGTCTTGAAATGTTCCAGGACGAAGGGCGCGGTGCGGAGAAGATACTCGCGCTGGAAGGCGTCGTGGATCTCGGCGGCGGTGAGCTCGCGGCCGGTGGTGTCGGCGAGGTCGTTGATGATCTTGCCGATTTCCTTGTGCATCAGTTTCGGCAGTTGATAGCCGAACTCGTGTTCGAGGACGTAGGCGACGCCGCCTTTGCCGGACTGGCTGTTGATGCGGATGATGGCTTTGTAGCTGCGACCGATATCGGCAGGGTCGATGGGAATGTAGAGGACGTCCCACGGCGCATTCGGCGATTTCGGGTCGCGAGCGTCCCAGGATTTTTTGATGGCGTCCTGATGCGAGCCGCTGAAGGCGGTGAACGTGAGTTCGCCGGCGTAGGGCTGGCGCGCGGGGACTTCGAGCTTCGTGCAACGTTCGTAGACCTCGCGGATGTGGTTGATATCCGAGAAGTCGAGACGCGGGTGGATGCCGTGCGTGTAGAGGTTCAGGGCGACGACAACGATGTCGAGGTTGCCGGTGCGTTCGCCGTTGCCGAAGAGCGTGCCTTCGACGCGGTCCGCGCCCGCGAGCATCGCCAGCTCGGTGGCGGCGACGCCGGTGCCGCGGTCGTTGTGCGTGTGCAGGGAAACGATGGTGCGGTCGCGGCGCGTGAGGTGCGTGCACATCCACTCGATCTGGTCGGCGTGCACGTTCGGCGTGGCGTATTCGACGGTGGCGGGGAGGTTGAGGATGATTTTATCGGCGACGGTGGGTTGCCACACGTCGGTCACCGCTTCGCAGATCTCCAGGGCGAAATCCAACTCGGTGCTGGTGAAGCTCTCGGGCGAATATTCCAGGCGGATGCGCGTGCCGTCGGCGACGTGGGGCGCCATTTTCTCCTTCAAGAACGCGACCGCATGGGTGGCGATGTCGCGGATCTTCGCGCGGTCGGCGTTGAAGACGTATTTCCGCTGGGCGGGCGAGGTGGAGTTGTAGAGATGAAAGATGATCTGTTTCGCGCCGCGCAGGGCTTCGAGCGAGCGGGTGATCAGATCCTCGCGGCATTGGCAGAGAATCTGGATGGCGACGTCGTCGGGGATGCGTTTCTCCTCGATGAGGCGGCGGCAGAAATCGAATTCGATCTGCGAGGCGGACGGGAAACCGACCTCGATTTCCTTGAAGCCGATCTTCACCAGCAGGTCGAAATACTCGAGTTTCTCCTCGACCGACATGGGTTGGGCGAGGGCCTGATTGCCGTCGCGGAGATCGACGCTGCACCAGATCGGGGCGCGGGTGAGCGTGCGGTTGGGCCACTGGCGGTTGGGCAGGGCGACAGGGGGGAACGGGACGTATTTGCTGACGGGAGCAGGTTGCATGACGCGAAAGAGACTGAGAACTAGAGACTAAATTGCGGACGAAGGAAACGAAACAGAACAGTCGCCGCGCGCGGGCGGCGGACTGGCGAGGCTCCTCAACAAACGCACGATCGACCGCTAGGCGGCGATTCAGAGATCGTGCGCGGACGTAAGTCGAAGGAGAGCTGCGGCGAGAATTCGCATCAGAGGCAAGGACGCATATCGGCGTGACGAGACGGAAGTCAAGGGGCGGTTTGAAAGGTTTGAAAGGAGCAGGGTTGAAAGGCGGAGGTTTGATCGGGGGCGGCGGGTAGGGACGGCTCTCCGAGCCGTCCGGCGAATGCGGCACGCGACGGACGGCACGGAGTGCCGTCCCTACCTCGGAAAAAGGACGGCCGCGGACGGCCGCGCTCCCGGAGTAACCAGTCGGCGAACGCCTCGTCTTGCGTGTCATGCGCGAGTTTGCATCGTCCACGGATTCATGTCCGACGAAGTCCCGTTCGATTTGGCCGGGTGCCTGGATCGCGTGCGCCAACGCGATCAGGCGGCGGCACGGGAACTCGTCGAGCACCTTTACCCTTTGGTTATTCGCATCGTGCGTGGCCGTCTGCCGCGTCGTGTGCCGGAAGAGGATCTCGCGCAGGAGGTGTTTCTGAAAATGTTTTCCCGGCTCGACCAGTATCAGGGCGCGGTGCCGTTCACCCACTGGGTGTCGCGGATCGCCGTGACGACCTGCATCGACCACCTCCGCGCGCAGCAGCGGCGGCCGGAATACCGCATGGCCGATCTCTCGGAGAACGAGGCGAACCTGATCGACGCGGTGATGACCAACGACAAAGCCGCGACGCCCGACGATGCACTCGAAGCGCACGAACTCGTGCACAAGCTGCTCGGCGAACTGAAACCCCAGGACCAACTCGTCATCCAGCTCCTCGATCTCGAACAAAAGAGCATCGCCGAAATCAGCGCCCTGACCGGCTGGAACACGTCGCTGGTGAAAGTCCGGGCGTTTCGCGCACGACGGAAGTTGCAGAAGCTCTTCCAGGAACTTAAACGAAAGGAACACTCATGAAACCCCAAGACAGAGCGTGGCAGAATCTCGTGGCGGCGGCGCGCCGCGCCACCGACGACCGCGATACGGCTGCTCCCTACGGTTTTGCGACGCGCGTGGCGGCTCTCGCCCTCGCGGCTCCGCTGCGGCCGATGTCGTCGCTGTTCGAGCGTTTCTCGTGGCGGGCGCTCGGGCTGGCCGGACTGCTCGCGATGGCGAGCATCGTGGCGAACTATTCCCTGTCGAACGGCGGAGGCGAAGAGGATGTGCTGTCCGACGAAGGCGCGGTGGCGAGTTTGTTTGCGTCCTCCTGAGATGAACAAGCCGTGGAAAGTCGTGCTGGTGTTTGTCGGAGTTTTTATCGCCGGCGCGATTTGCGGCGGACCGCTGGTCGGTCGCTGGCTGCAGCCGGAGCGCGACGGGTCGCACGGGAGGTTTCGGTTGCAACTCATGCAGCGGCTCGAGGACGAGTTGGGTTTGAACGACGAGCAGAAGATTAAAATTCGCCCGATCGTGCAACGCGCGCAGGAAGAGACGCAGCGCTTGCGGCGGGAAAACGTGAAGGCGATCGCGGCCGCGATGGATCAGATGCACGCGCAGATCGCGGCGGAACTCACGGCGGAGCAGAAGGTGAAACTCGAGGACATGCGGAAGCGTTTCCGCGAGCGCGCGGAACGCGTGCGCAGCGAGTTCCGCGATCGGCCGGCGCCGCCGCCCGAAGACGGCGCCGCTCCGGGCGAGCCGCCGGCGGAGCCGAAAAAATAAAGCCCTTGCGCCGCGGGCGCGAGGTCGCATGGTGCGCGTCGGCCAGGTGCCATGCATGGGCAGGCGCGTGAACTCCGCCAGGACCGGAAGGTAGCAACGGCAACGACGTTCTCCCAGTGCCGTGGAGTGCCTGGCCACTTTTATTTTTCGGGGCGGCGGTGGACGAAGTGGCCCTGTGCGGGAGCACAGGGAGGGGACCAAGCGGTGATCCCGCTGCTTCCGCAGCGGGCTACGATCTGGCGGCGTCGCGGGTGAGCTGACCGTCGACGAGGCGCCAGAGACCGAGGGGATTTTCGTCGCGCAGCGCGAGCGGGAGCAGCGCGGCGGGGAAATCCTGATAGCAGACGGGACGCACGAAACGCTGGAGCGCGGCGGTGCCGACGGACGTGAAGCGGGCGTCGGTCGACGCCGGATACGGGCCGCCGTGATTCATCGCGGGGCAAACTTCCACGCCGGTCGGGAAGCCGTTCAGGATCAGGCGTCCGGCTTTTTGCTCCAGCGTCGCGAGGAGTTCGCCGGCACCGGCGAGTTCGTCGGCGGTGCCGTGAACGGTGGCGGTGAGCTGGCCCTCGAGATCGCGCGCGAGAACGAGAAGTTCGGCAGGGGAGCGGGCGACGACGAAGAGCGTGCACGGCCCGAAGACCTCGCCGGCGAGCGAGGGGTCGGCGAGAAAGGCGGCGGCGTCGGTTTGGAACGCGACGGCACGGCCGTGGTTTTTCGTGGGATCGACGGCGACGTCCGAGCGCGCGAGCGTCCGGACGGAGGAATGGGTTTCGAGGTGCGAGACGCCGCGCTCATAGGCCGAGCGAATCCCGCCATGCAGCATCGTGGAAGGTGGCAGCGCTGGCAGGCCGGCAGCGAAGGCTTCGCGAAATGCGGCGAAGTCCGGGCTTTCGACGGCGAACACGAGGCCGGGCTTCGTGCAGAACTGGCCGGCGCCGAGCGTCACCGAATTTTTGAGACCTTCGGCGATCGCGGGGCCGCGATCGCGGAGCGCGCCGGGCAGCAGGAAAATCGGATTCAGGCTGCTCATTTCCGCGAACACAGGAATCGGCTCCGGCCGGGCCGCGGCGGCGTCGAAGAGCGCGCGACCGGCGACGCGCGAACCCGTGAAACCGACGGCGCGCGCGGCGGGATGGCGAACGACCGCCAGGCTCACGGCGGGAGCGGCGCCGTGGACCATCGAGAACACGCCGGCGGGCAGGCCGCTGGCGGCGATGGCGCGGCCGATGGCCGTCGCGACGAGTTCGGAGGTGCCGGGGTGGCGTTCGTGGGCTTTGACGACGACGGGATTTCCCGTGGCGAGCGCGGACGCGGTGTCGCCGCCGGCGACGGAATAGGCGAAGGGAAAATTACTCGCGCCGAAAACGGCGACTGGACCGAGCGGCACGAGCAGGCGGCGCAGGTCGGCGCGCGGGAGCGGCTGGCGGGCGGGTTGCGCGGGATCGATGCGGGCGTCGACCCACGAGCCTTCGCGAGCGACCTGGGCGAAGAGTTTCAGTTGATTGGTCGTGCGCGCGCGTTCGCCGGTGAGGCGGGGAAGGGGCAGGCCGGTTTCGCGATGGGCGCGCTCGAGGAGATCGTCGCCGAGGGCGGTGATTTCGTCGGCGACGCGTTCGAGGAAGACGGCGCGTTCGGCGCCGCTGGTTTGGCGGAAGCGGGCGAATGCTTCGGTCGCGAGTGAGTAGGCGGCATCGATCTCGGCCGGGCTCGCGATGTGAAAGGCGCCGGGGAGCGTCGACTGGTCGAGCGGGCTGGTGACGGTGAAGGTTTCGCCTGTGCCGGGGCTGAGGCGATCGCCGAGAAAATTCTGGCCGTGGAAATTCATGGGAGAGATTGCGAGTGGCTCAGGGCGGGTGCAGGTGTGACCTGGGTTCGGGGGAGCCGGGATTGTCAGCACGAAACATATTCGGAAGGTGACGGACGGCTCGGAGAGCCGTCCCTACCGGGATGAAATTCCATATCGCCAGTTAAACCACCATCACGCGATTCACCAGCCGGCCGATGCCGTCGATCTCGATTTCGATTTCGTCGTCGGCGTGGAGCGTGAACGTGTCGCCGGGCACGATGCCGGTGCCGGTGAAGAGCACGGCGCCGGAGGGGAAACGCTGGCTGCGGAAGAGGTAGCCCGCGAGTTCGTTGAAGGTGCGCTTGATCTGATCGACGGAGGTTTCGCCCGAGAAAACGGGTGCGCCGCCGCGGCGGATGACGATGGAAATTTTCCACGCGCGAGCGGTCGCTTCGGATTCGAGGAGCGTGATCCACGGGCCGAGCGCGCAGGAGCGGTCGTAGATTTTTGCCTGCGGAAGGTAGAGGAGATTTTCGCCCTCGATGTCGCGCGAACTCATGTCGTTGCCCACGGCGCAACCGACGACGCGGCCACGAGAATCGAGGACGAGCGCGAGTTCGGGCTCGGGGACGCTCCAGCGCGCGTCGGCGCGAATGCCGACAGGCTCGCCGGTGGGGACGACTTTCGCGGCGACGGATTTGAAGAAAATTTCCGGTCGCGGGGCGTCGTAAACGCGATCGTAGGCGGTGGCGGAGAAATCGGATTCCTCCATGCGGGCTTTTTTGCTGCGGAGATAAGTCACGCCGGCGGCCCAGATTTCCTGATTTTCGACGGGCGCGAGGAAGGTGACGGTGTCGAGGGGCAGACGGGGCAGCGGTTGCGCGGCGGCCGCGCGCAGCAGGGCGCTGGGATCGTCGGCTTCCAGGATGGCGTGGAGGCGGGTGAGGCCGGCGGGCGTGAGATCGAGGAGGCTGGTGTCGTCAGCAGCGAGGCCAAGGCGGGGTGTGCGGTCGGCGAGGGAGAAGCGGCAGATTTTCACGGGACGGGGGCGTTAGGCGCGGGCGGGTGGGTGGATCGCTCGTTTGTCATTCTGAACGGAGAGAGGAATCCAGTGCGATGACCGCATGGCGTAAGTCCAAATGGATTCTTCGCTGCGCTCAGAATGACCGGGAGAGCGCGGCACGAATTCGCGTGCGGACTTCGTGGCGGCGCGACGTTTTTCAGAGCAAATCCGCCGCAACAATAGACTGCACGCGGTGCGGGATTGACCGGCGCGGAGCCGAATCCGCAGTGTCGCGCGATGCCCCGCCCCGAACTCGAGTGCGCCGTCCCCGCGGCGGATTTCGCGCCGCCGACGCATGCGCGCGGGTGGGTGGTGGTGTTCGCGATCACGCTGGCAATGGTGCAGTATATCGATCGCGTGGCGATTTCGCAGGCGGCGCCGTTCATCTCGACGGACCTCGCGCTCTCGCCGACGCAGATGGGCTGGGTGTTCTCGGCGTTCACGCTGGCGTATGCGCTCTTCGAAATTCCCGGCGGTTATCTGGGCGACCGGATCGGGCCGCGGCGCGTGCTGCTGCGGATCGTGCTATGGTGGTCGTTTTTCACGGCGGCGACGGGCTGGGTGTGGAACTGGGCGTCGCTGGTCGTGACGCGGTTTCTGTTCGGCGCGGGCGAGGCGGGCTGTTTTCCAAATCTGACGAAGGCGTTCAGCCGCTGGCTGCCGAAACACGAGCGCGCGCGGGCTCAGGGCGTGATGTGGATGAGCGCGCGGTGGGGCGGTGCGGCGACGCCACTGCTGGTGTACGGCTGCCTCCAATTCGTGAACTGGCGCACGGCGTTTTTGATTTTCGGATTGGTCGGCGTGGTGTGGGCCGCGCTGTTTTACTGGTGGTATCGGGATAATCCGCGGGAGCACCGCGCGGTGAACGCGGCGGAGGCGGCGCTGCTGCCGACGGACGGCGAACTCACGGCGGAACACCGAGACGTGCCGTGGGGGAAACTGGTGCGTTCGCGCAGCGTGTGGTGCCTCGGCGGACAGTATGCGGCGCTGAGTTATGCGTGGTATTTTTTCGTGACGTGGTTTCCGACGTATCTGTTGAAAGAGCGCGGCTTCGACGTGAAGCAAAGCGCGCTCCTCGCGGGCACGCCGTTGCTGCTGGGCGGTTTCGGCGCGCTGGTGGCGGGCTGGGTGTCGCCGGGACTCGTGCGGCGGTTTGGTCCGCGGTGGGGGCGGACGGGTTTCGCGGCGGGAGCGCTGCTGGCGGCGGGAGCGCTGCTGATCGTGGCGACGTGGTTGAAAAATCCCTACGCGGCGGTGGCGGCGTTCGCGCTGGTGAGCTTTTGCAACGACCTCACGATCCCGAACGCGTGGACGACGTGCATGGACATCGGGGGACGCTGCGTCGGCACGGTCGGCGGCACGATGAACATGCTGGGCAACTTCGGCGGCTTCCTCTCGCCGATCGTCATGGGCTGGTTCGTGGAGCGGAACAACTGGACGCTGGCGTTCTACGTGACGGCGGCGGTGTATGCGCTGGGCGCGGTGTGCTGGCTGCTGATCGATCCGGTGACGCCGATCGAGAAACAACTCGGCGAATGAGGTGTGAATTTAGGAGGGGAACCACGAATGGACACGAATGAACACGAATTCAGGCCACAACCGATGGAGGCGCCGAAGCCGAGCTGTGTGAAGACGGCGGGTGGCGAACGGCCGGCGGTGACGGAAAATATCTTCGAGATCCGCACGCATGCGCCGGGCGCGGCGGGGGCGCTGCCGTTGACGGAGCAGATGCTGCGGGAGGCGCCGAGCGGAGATTTGTTCGGGCTGAGCCAGAACGCGGGGATGGGCTGGAATCCGGCGGAGGTCGGGCGGGAACAGTTTTTGATTTTGAGCACGCAGGGTGGATTGCGCGCGCCGGACGGGCGGCCGATCGCGCTGGGTTATCACACGGGGCATTGGGAAATCGGGCTGCTCGTGCAGGCGGCGGCGGAGGAATTTCGACGGCTGAAGGCGCTGCCGTTTGCGGGCTATTGCTCGGATCCGTGCGACGGGCGCACGCAGGGCACGACGGGAATGTTCGACAGTTTGCCGTATCGGAACGACGCGGCGCTCGTGCTGCGGCGGCTGGCGCGCTCGCTGCCGCGGCGCGCGGGCGTGCTCGGCATCGCGACGTGCGACAAGGGGCTGCCGGCGATGCTCATGGCGGTCGCGGGGCTGCGCGATCAACCGGGCGTGATCGTGCCGGGCGGCGTGACGCTGCCGCCGACGA
Source organism: Verrucomicrobiota bacterium (assembly GCA_048498075.1). Lineage (GTDB taxonomy): Bacteria > Verrucomicrobiota > Verrucomicrobiia > Opitutales > Opitutaceae > Opitutus. The sequence goes on from JBEHYR010000046.1 coordinate 15,156, forward strand.
ACGGCGAGGACGCGGGCGCGGTGCAGACGCTGGGGACGCGATTTGCGCGGGGAATGATTTCGTTGAGCGAGGCGGCGGATCTCGGATGCCGGGCGTGCGCGACGCCGGGCGGGGGGTGCCAATTTCTCGGCACGGCGGCGACGGCGCAGGTCGTGGGCGAGGCGCTGGGGTTGTCGTTGCCGCACTCGGCGCTCGCGCCGTCGGGGCAGCCGGTGTGGCGGGAACTCGCGCGGAGTTCGGCGCGAGCGCTGCACGCGCTGGCGGAGAAGAAAATCGCGACGAAGGAGATCGTGACGCCGGCGGCGATTCGAAACGCGATGGTGGTGCACGCCGCGTTTGGCGGCTCGACGAATCTGCTGCTGCACGTGCCAGCGATCGCGCATGCGGCGGGGCTGGTGCGGCCGACGGTGGAGGATTGGATCGAGGTGAACCGGCGGACGCCGCGGCTCGTGAGCGTGCTGCCGAACGGGCCGGTGCATCATCCGACGGTGCGCGTGTTTCTCGCGGGCGGCGTGCCGGAAGTGATGCTGCACCTGCGGCGAATCGGATTGCTCGATACGAGTGTGCGGACGGTGACGGGACGCACGCTCGGCGAGAATCTGGACGAGTGGGAAACGTCGGAGCGGCGCGGACGGTTTCGCGCGTTGTTGCAGGAACTCGACGGCGTGGAGGCGGACGAGGTGATTTTTTCGCCGGAACGGGCGAGGGAGCGCGGGCTGACGAGCACGTTGATTTTCCCGCGGGGAAATCTCGCGCCGGAAGGCTCCGTCGTGAAGGCGACGTCGATCGATCCGAGCGTCGTCGACGCGGATGGCGTTTACCGGAAGGAAGGACCGGCGCGGGTTTTCGTGAGCGAGGCGGCGGCGATGGCGGCGTTGAAGGAAGGGCGGGTGAAGGCGGGCGACGTGATGGTGTTGGCGGGGATCGGGCCGATGGGGACGGGCATGGAGGAAACGTATCAGGTGACGGGCGCGTTGAAATATCTGCCGCAGGGAAAGCACGTGGCGCTGATCACGGACGCGCGGTTTTCGGGGGTGTCGACGGGCGCGTGCCTTGGGCACGTCGGGCCGGAGGCGCTGGCGGGCGGGCCGATCGGGAAGCTGCGCGACGGCGACGTGATTCGCATCGAGCTCGATCGCGAGCGGATGGGCGGGACGGTGGATTTCGTGGGCGAGGGGGCGCGGCGGTTTTCGGTGGAGGAAGGGAAAGAGATTTTGGCGGCGCGGGGAGTGAGAAAGGATCTGGCGGCGCATACGGCGCTGCCGGAGGACACGCGGTTGTGGGCGGCGTTGCAGGCGGCGAGCGGGGGAACGTGGGGCGGTTGCGTCTACGACGCGGATGCGATCGTGGCGGCGCTTGCGGGAAAATCCGAGCGGCCGGTGTAAGGTGGGAAGGCCGGGCTCACGACGGGCGCGGCGAATCAATCCAAACTCCAGAATCCCCATGAAATCCCTGAAACTCCTCCTGCTGGCGCTCGTCGCCGGCTTTGCTTTGGTGTCGGTCAGCCTCGGCGGCGAAGCCACGAAAGCGAAAAACTGCGGTGACTGCCAGGGCTGCGATCAGTGCTGCGCAGCGGGCGGGAAGTGCGCGGAGAAAACGGCGACGACGGAGAAGGCGAGCAAGCCGGAGGAAGCGAAACCGGCGGCGAAGAGGCCGGTGGCAGTGGTGGCGCAGAAGTGATTTTACCAGGTCAACGGCGGGGTTCGGAGACCCCGCCCTACAATTTAACAAGACGGCGATGAATCCGGAGGCGAATGATCTAAGCGGGTTGCTCCGCGAGTGGCGCGAGGCGCCGGTGGGCGATCCGACACTGGCGGAGCGCGTGGTGCGCGAGATTCGCGGCGGAACGGTGCGCTCGCGGCGGACGGCGGGAGCAATTTTTTCGCTGCGGATGGCGGTGGCGGGAATCGCGGCGGGCGTGGTGTGCGGGGTGGCGCTGGCGGAGTGGCGCGCGCAGCGAGTCGACGCGTCGCAGATGCCGCAGCGTTATCTCGCATGGATCGACCCGCAGACGGGGGAACGGCCATGAAACGGGCTTTGTTTTTCCTCGGCGTGCTGCTCGCGAGCGCGTTGCTCGGCGGGGCGGTTTACGCGGCGTTGCGGCCGGCGCGCACGGCGGATGAGCGGAAGATGGACTGGCTCGCGGACCGGCTGGAACTCACGCCGGCGCAGCGGGCGAAGATTTGGGAACTGCATGCGCAGAGTTGTCCGCAGATCGGAAAGCTCGGGATGGCGTGCAGCGTCGAATCGCCGGGCGCGCGGAAACAGTGCCGGATCGCGACGGAGCGGCTGGTGCGCGCGGTGAGCGCGGAGCTGACGCCGGCGCAGCGGGAGGAATATCTGAAGTTGGTCGCGCCGTGCCTGGCGTCGGCGGGAAACGCGCGGGCGGAGACGCAATGACCGAGGACGCCACGAGCGCAGCGCGGAGCGATGCGTTGATGCAGGCGCTGCAGTCGGGCGACGACGGCGCGCTGGCGGAATTGATCGCGCTCTGGCAGGAGCCGCTGCTGCGATTTGTTTTTCGCTACGTGCAGAGCGAGACGGAGGCGCGGGAGATCGTGCACGAGGCGTTCGTGCGCGTGCACTCGCAACGGGCGAAATTTCGCGAAGGCACTTCGTTTCGTTCGTGGCTGCTGACGATCGCGGCGAATCTCGCGCGGAACCGGCAGCGCTGGTGGCGGCGGCATCCGTCGACCGCGTGGCTGCGGCGCGAGGCGGACGAGGGGGAGGCGGAGCGGGTGTGTCCGCGGGCGACACCGGATCACGACGTGATGCGCCACGAGCGCGTGGCAGCGGTGCGCGCGGCGCTGGCGACGCTGCCGCACGAGTTGAAAGTCGCGCTGCTGCTCCACGAATACGAGGAGTTGGGCTACCGCGAGATCGCGGCGGTGCTCGGCTGCTCGGAGCGCGGCGTGGAGACGCGGCTGACGCGGGCGCGCGAGCGGATGCGGGCGGCGTTGGGGGAATTTTTGCGGGCCGAGGCGGGAGCGGCGAGCGTGGCGGCTGCAAATTTTTCGGCGACGAGGTAGGAGCTTGCTTGCAAGCGATTCGGTGGTTCTGTGAGCGTTCTGATCGCCTGCAAGCAGGCTCCTACATGGAGTCGGTCGCCTGCCGCAGGCGTCAAAAATCCTGTGTCGACCGGTTACCAAGTCATCGCGCGCAAGTGGCGGCCCCAGACGTTTGCCGACGTCGTGGGGCAGGATCACGTCGTGCGGACGTTGAAGAATGCGATCGCGCGCAACCGGATCGCGCACGCGTATCTGTTCGTCGGGCCGCGTGGCACGGGCAAGACATCGACGGCGCGGATTTTTGCGAAGGCGCTGAATTGCACGGGCGGGCCGAAGGCGGATTTCGATCCGAAGGATCCGGCCTGCGTGGCGATCGCGGAAGGCTCGCATCTCGACGTGATCGAGATCGACGGCGCGTCGAACAACGGCGTCGACCAGGTGCGCGATCTGCGCGACACGGTGCAATACGCGCCGGCGCAGGGGAAATTCAAAGTCTACATCATCGACGAGGTGCACATGCTGTCGGCGGCGGCGTTCAACGCGCTGCTGAAAACACTCGAGGAGCCGCCGGCGCACGTGAAGTTCGTGTTCGCGACGACCGATCCGCAGAAAGTACTGCCGACGATCATCTCGCGTTGCCAGCGCTTCGACCTGAAGCCGATCCCGCCGGATCTGATCATCGAGCGACTGAAAAAAATCGCGGCGGACGAGAAGATCAAAATCAGCGACGCGGCGCTCGAGAGCATCGCGCGGATGGCGGACGGCGGCATGCGCGACGCGCAGTCGATCCTCGACCAGATGATTTCGTTTTGCGGCGGAGAGATTTCGGAGCCGGATGTGCTCGATGTTTACGGACTCGTGGCGGCGGAGAAGATCGCGGAGCTGGCGGGCGCGCTGGCGGCGGGCGATCACCAGAAGCTCGTGGCGATCGTGGACGAGTGCGATGCGAACGGGCGCGATCTGGTGCGGTTGTTGAGCGATTTGCAGGCGCACGTGCGGACGGCGCTGCTCGATGCGATCGCGAAGGGCGGCCGGAGCAGTGCGCTGGGTTCGCCGATGACGACGGAGCAGATCACGCGGATGCTCGACGGGCTGCGCGAAGGCGAGGGCGCGGTGAAACTCGGGCTGGCGGAGAAAATCAATTTCGAGGTGACGCTGCTGAAGGCGGTCGACGCGAGCCGGGCACGGGCGATCGATTCGTTGATCAAGGAATTGGCGGGGCTGGCGGATGAGGCAGCCCCGACGGCGGGGTTCGGCGACCCCGCCCTGCAAAATCAGCAGGGCGAAAAAAAAAAGGACTGATTGACCGGCTGGACGCGCGGCTGAATGCGGCGCTGGCATCGGCGAGCGATGAGGCGATCCGGAATCTGGCGAAGTCCAGCGCGGTGCCGATCGTAGCGGCGGTCTGTGACCGCCGAATGGGAGCGGTGGAAAACGGCGGCGGTCATAGACCGCCGCTACAGGAGGCCGAGGCTGAGACGGCGAACGCGGCGGGAACGGCAAACGCAGAGCCGGGGACGGCGGCCGCGGGGGCGGTCGAAGGCGTGCCCGAATCGGAGAGCGTGAACGTGTGGCCGGATGAATCGGCGGAGGCGGCGTTCATGGCCGAGGCGCGCGGGCGGGGCGAGCCGGTGAAGGCGGCGGCGCAGGTCGTCGAGGAAATCGAAGATCGGGAAAGTGCGAAGGCGCTGCCGAAGCTGGAGGAGTTGGTTGAAAAAATTCCGGCGGAGACGCGGGAGCTGCTGGAGGAATTGTTTCGCGCGAAATTTGTGGCGGTGCGACGGGTGAAAAAATCGGATTTAAATTTAAAGGGGTAGGGACGGTTCTGCGGGACGTCCGCGATTTCAGGAGGGCGGCGTGAAAACGGACGCCTCGGAGAGGCGTCCCTACCAGAGGTGTCCCTATTAGGGCGTCGCTACCAGAGGCGTCTTACCGGTCGGTCCAGGTCGAGCCGAGGTCGGGGCGGCCTGCGACGCTGCGGGCATAGAGGTAAGTTTCGACGCGGCAGTCGGAGAAGGGGGACAGGAGCACGATGGGTTCGCGGCGGTAAAGGCCCTCGGCGAGGCCTTCGAGGGCGTCGAGGCGCGCGAGCGCGGCGGGAGTGACGGACCAGACTTCGCCGGTGACGCCGGCGGTGTCGGAGGGAAACGGGACCATGCCGGGATAGTCGCCGAGGTTGAAGAGGCGATAGCCGGCGATGGTGCGGGCTTCGCCGAGGTAGGTTTGATCGACGAGGAAGGCGTGATTGCTGCCGCGGCGTTTGAGCGTGCCGTAGACGAAGACGTGGGCGTGTTCGGCGGGAGCGACGGCGGGCATGGCAGGTCGGAGAGTGGCGAGAGCCGGGGAGACAGGGCGGCTGCGAGCGGGGAGGCCGAGGAGGATTTTTCGGTCCCGCTCCTCCTGGAGCGGCTACGGCGGAAAAGCGACGGACGAAGGCGCGGCGAGGAGTTCGACGACGATCGCGGTGGTGTTGTCGCGGCCGGAATTTTGGACGGCGGTTTCGACGAGGCGCTGGGCGATGGAACCGGCGTGGTTGTCGCGAGTGAGTTCGTCGATCTCGCGGTCCCAGAGTCCGTCGACGAGGCCGTCGGAGCAGATGAGAAAGCGGTCGCCGGGCTTGTGGCCGACGGCGCCGATGTGCGGCTCGATGAATTGATTGCCGGCGCCGAGGGCTTGCTGGAGCGCGGTGCGGCGGGGATCGGAGCGGGCTTCGCGTTCGGACATGAGGCCCTTGCGGCGTTGCGTGCCGACGTAGCTGTGGTCGTGCGTGACCTGCGTGAGGCCGCCCTCGCGCGGGAGATAATAGATGCGGCTGTCGCCGATGTGGCCGAAGTAGGCCCATTCGGGGGTGAACCACGCGAGGCTGAGCGTGCAACCCATGCCGGCGCATTCTTCGTAGGAGTAGCCGAGTTTGACGAGGTCGGCGTGGATGTTGGAAAAAAGTTCGGAGAGCAGATCCTGGAAGCCGCTGGCGAGGCCGGTGGCGGCGAGGCGGAAGCCGCTCGGGAGCAGCCGCGTGACGCGGTCGACGGTGATGCGGCTGGCGAACTCGCCGGACTTGGCGCCGCCCATGCCGTCGCTGACGGCGAAGACGAAATCGGTGCCGGCGAGGGAGGCTTCGCCGGTTTTGCCGAGGTAGCGGGTGTCGTGGCCGTCGAAGTTGAGGGCGAGAAAGGTGTCCTCGTTATTGGTGCGATAGCGGCCGACGTGCGTGAGGCCGGACCAGCGGACGCGGGCGGAAGCGGGAGGGGAGGACGAGGCAGGAGACGAGGCGGGCGGAAGATCGCTCATTTGCCGGGGTCGGGCTTCAAGGAAATGGGGCCGTTTTCGCCTTCGAGGAGGGTGGCGAATTCGAAATCGATCACGCAGAAGCGGCCGTCGGAGGTGCGATAGGTGATGTTGCGCATCTCGCGGTCCTCGTGGCGGACGCCGTAGCGCTCGAGTTCGCCGAAGACCTCGGCCTGGCGCTCGGGGTTGAGCTGGTCGACCCGGCCGCCGCAATGGGTGGTGACGATTTTCAGGCTGGCGGGGTCGACCTCGAGGAGTTTCGGGACGAACGTGCAGCCCCGCTCCTCGAGGTGTTTCAGGACGCGGACCTCGTGTTCGAACCGCTCCTTAGCGAGGTGGCCGCGGAAGGTTTTGTGGACGCGCCCATCGTAGCCGATGCGCACGAGGGCGCGGGCGGTGTCTTTGACTTCGTGCATGAGGGAGCGTCAGACAATTCGCGCGGGCGGCGGGGTGGCAAGCGCGGCGTGTGCCGGCGTCCGGGCGGATGGATGTGCGACTGCGCGTCATAAGCGGATCAGCCGAGCAAGTTCTGATCGCCTCTGGCATGCGAGGTGCTAATTGCTCGGGCAGTTTCCTGCGCGCCATGTCGAGCCCTTCATCGCTTGACGGGTGCAACGGGAAGCCCCCAAAAAACTCGCGAACAACGAACCCATCTATGGCCAAATACAAACTGGAATACATCTGGCTCGACGGCTACACGCCCCTCGCCAGCTTGCGCAGCAAGACCCAAATCAAGGAATTCGCCAGCTTTCCCAAGCTCGAAGAACTTCCCGCCTGGGGCTTCGACGGAAGCTCGACGCAGCAGGCCGAGGGCAAGAGTTCGGATATCGTGCTGAAACCGGTGGCCGTTTACCCCGATACCACGCGCAAGAATGGCGTGCTGGTGATGTGCGAGACGTTTCTCCACACGGGCGTCGCGCATCCTTCGAATTCGCGCGCGACGATTCCGGACGATCCGGACACGTGGTTCGGTTTCGAGCAGGAATACTTTTTCTACAAGGACGGCCGTCCGCTCGGCTTCCCGGAGGGTGGGTTTCCGGGGCCGCAGGGCCCGTATTACACCGGCGTCGGCTACAAGAACGTCGGCTGCGTGGCGCGTGAGATCGTCGAGAAGCACATCGACATCTGCCTCGATGCCGGGATCAACCTCGAAGGCATCAACGCCGAAGTGGCGAAAGGCCAGTGGGAGTTCCAGATCTTCGGCAAGGGTTCGAAGAGCGCCGCCGACCAGATGTGGGTCGCGCGCTACATCCTCGCCCGCCTTTGCGAAGGCTACGGGATCGATATCGAGTGGCGCTGCAAGCCGATCCTCGCTCCGTTCAACCAGCCGCTCGATTGGAACGGCTCCGGCATGCACTCGAATTTCTCGACCAAGCACATGCGCGAGGTCGGTGGCAAGGCCTACTTCGAGAAGCTCATGGAAGCCTTCAACAAATATCGCGACGAGCACATCGCCGTCTACGGGCCGGAGAATCATCTGCGCCTCACCGGCCTCCACGAGACGCAGTCGATCGACAAGTTCAGCTACGGTCTGGCCGACCGCGGTGCATCCGTCCGGGTCCCGCACAGCTTCGTCAACAACGGCTACAAGGGCTACCTCGAGGATCGTCGTCCGAACTCCGCCGCCGATCCGTATCTGGTCGCGGGCCGCATCTTGAAGACGGTGCAGAGCGTGCCGACGAGCTGAGCCGGTTGCGGTTTGGTTAATTTTTGGGTTCTCAGCGTCACCCTTCGCGGGTGGCGCTTTTTTTCTGGGAGCGCGGGCGGCTCGCCCGCCATGATGCGCCGAAGCGGGCGAGCCGCCCGCGCTCCCATCGATGTTGTCCGCTTCAAAGTCCGGGCCGGGTTCTGCAGCTGCTGCTGCTTCCGCGTGGGAGTGGCTGCAGGTTGCGTTGCTCGGGGGAAACCTGACTTGGACGACGCTTTGCCTGGGCGGTTATCGGCCGGAGACGATGGTGGTGACGAGTGCGTTGACGGCGGCGCTGCTCGGCGCGCACCTGCTCGCCAGCGCGTGGCGGGCGCAGCGCGGGGCGATGACGCGGTGCCATCCGGCTGGTTGGCTGCTGCTGCCGTTCCTTGCGTATGCCGCGGCGAACGTGCTCTGGATCACGCCGGTGCGCTGGCTCGGCTGGCTGGACTGGCTCGGCTGGGCGCAGATGATCGCGGTGTTCTGGGTGGTGCTGAACGGCGTGCGCTCGCGACGAGGACGCGCGACGCTCGCCGCCGTGGTGGCCGCGCTGGGTTTTTTGGCGGTGGTGCTGGCGGCCTATCAGCGCTTCGTGAAGCCGGACTGGCTGATGCTGGGGCGAACGCAAGCGGAGCAGTTTATCGGGCGGGCGAGCGGGCCGTTCGGAATTCCCAACAGTCTCGCGGCGCTGCTGCTCCTGCTGCTGCCGCCGGCGCTGGCGTTCACGGTGCGGCGCGGCGCCCCGGCGGTGCAGCGCGTGCTCGGCGGATATCTCGTGGCGGTTTTCGCCTTCGGCTTGGGGCTGACGGTGAGCCGCGGCGCATGGCTGGCGTTGGTGCTCGTCGCAGCGGCGGCGCCGCTCTTCGCGAGGCGCGGCTCGCCGCGGCGACGCGTGGTGGTGGCGTTCGCGACGGCGGGCGCGGCGATGATGGTGCTCGCGGTGCTCTATGCGGCGGTCCCGGTCGTGCGCGCGAGGTTGTCGGCGTTGAAAAGGGACCGGGGCGAGGTCACGCGTCCGATCATGTGGCGCGGCGCGTGGGAGATTTTTCGCGAGCACCCGGCGTGGGGTGGAGGTGCGGGGAGTTACGAAGTGTTGCTCGAGGCGCATCGGCCGGAAAATTTCCAGGATGAACCGCGGTGGGCGCACAACGACTACCTGAACACGCTCAGCGATCATGGCGCGGTGGGAGCGGGTTTGTTTTTCGGTGCGGTGGGGGCGATCGCGTGGCGGTGCTCGCGGAGATCGAGCGGGAAGAGTGCGGGGCGCGCATCGCAACCAGCGCGCGGAGATTTGGGCGGGCGACGAATCGCGGATGGGGCCAACTGGATCGACGAGGCGGGATTCAACGCGGCGATGGCGGTGGGTCTCGCCGCGTTCGGGCTGCAGTTGTTCGTCGACTTCCATTTCAAAATTCCGGCGCTGGCCATGGCGTTCGCGACGGTGGCGGGGCTGGTCGTGCAGCGGAGGTGGAACGACACGCGTGAAACGAGAACGCCGCGGAGCGCGGGTCGTTTTGCCGCCGGCGTCGCGGTCGGCGGGCCCATCGCGCTCGCGCTCGTCGTGATCGCCGGCGAGATGGTTTGGGTGCAGCCGTTTTATCGGGGAGAGGCATTGCGGCGGGCGGCGCGCCAGGCGATCGACGGGCTGGCGCGAAAGGACTTCGAGCGCGAGCGGTGGCGAAAAGTTCTGGGCGAGTCGCGCGCGGCGCTCATCCGAGCGGTGGCGCTGGCGCCGGCCAATGGAGCGGCGTGGGCCGATCTCGCGTATGCGACGGTGTTGACGGGGCACGTCGAGCCGGAGCAAACGCCGCAACTGGCGCGCGAAGCGGAGCGCGCCGCGGACGCCGCGCTCGCGTGCTCGCGGGCTGTCGCCGTTTTCTGGGTGCGGCGAGGGGTGGCGCTGGATTTGCAGGGCCGGAGCGAGGAAGCGGGACGGGCGTTCGACGAGGCGGTGCGGCTCGGGCCGCAGCGCGCGAGCATCTGGTTCAACTACGCGTTCCACCTCAGCCTCGATCGCACGGCGCCGGAGCGCGCGGAGGCGGCGGTGACGACCTGCTTGCGTCTTGACCCGGGAAACCGCGAGGCGCAAGCATTGCGCCGGCGCCTGGCCGACCGCAGCCGCGCCCCTTGAATCCAGCACACATGCGCCCGACCCAATTGTTTTCGTGGTTCCTGCTCTGCGGCTGCCTCGCTTTCTTCGTGGCGGGAGCGCGGGCGCAGCAATCGACCCGCACGCCCGGCCACATCCTCGCGGTCAAGGTGCACGGTGCGGTGACGGCGAAGAGCGGCGACGGCACGGTCCGCACGCTGGCGGACAACAACACGCTGACGCAGGACTCGACGGTGACGACGGCCGCGGGCTCCAGTGTGATCCTGATTTTTTCCAACGGCGCCACGCTCAATCTCGGCCCCGATTCCGAACTCGTGATCGAGCAATTCCTGCAGGATCCGTTTGGCGATCAAATCAAGGTCGCCGACATGCAGGAGGAGCCGACGACCTCGCAGACGACGTTGAGCCTCACGCGGGGCGAACTGGTCGGCGACGTGAAGCACCTCAAGAAGGACCGCGGCTCGGAGTTCACCGTGAAGACGCCAGTCGGCGCGGCCGGTATTCGCGGCACGCAGTTCCGCATCGTGTTCAAGCCGGACGCGAGCGGCAAAGTGTTCTTCACGCTCGCGACGGCGGAGGGTGAAGTGCTCTTCCAGGGCGAGGCGGCGGCGGGGGTGAGCGTGCCGAAGGACCAGGAAGTTTCGGTGACGATCGACGCGACGGTCGATACGGCGACCGGGAAGATCACGGTCAACACGCCCCCCGCGGTCACGACGACGCAGGAGATTTCCGGCGACAACAAAGCGGCGATCACGACCGCCGTCAGCGATATCGTGACGCAATCCTCGCAGGCGATCATCGATTCCACGAAGGCCGCCGAAGAAAAAGCGGCGGCTGAAAAAGCGGCGGCCGACAAGGCGGCTGCGGACAAAGCCGCGGCGGATAAAGCGGCCGCGGACAAGGCAGCGGCCGACAAAGCTGCCGCGGACAAAGCGGCGGCGGACAAAGCGGCGGCGGACAAAGCCGCAGCGGACAAAGCCGCAGCGGACAAGGCGGCGGCGGATAAAGCCGCGGCGGACAAAGCGGCCGCCGACAAGGCGGCTCAGGATCAGCAGAATAAACAGGACGCGAATCCGCCGGCAAATACGCCGTCGTCGGACACGACTCCGGGTGACGGTGCGACCGTTTGAGTTTCACCGTCGCGTGGCGCGCAGGGGCAAATCTGCTTTCTTTCGCCACGGCTGACACCTAGCGTCCGCGCCCGTGGTCCCGCCGAAAAAGAAAGCCGCGCTGCTGTCGCTGCGCTGGCTGCTGCTGCTGCCGATTCCGGCGTTGTGGTGCGTGCTGAGCTACTACGGTCAGCTCGATTTTCTCGAGAACAAGCTGATCGATTTCCGTTACCGCGCGCGCGGCGAACTCGATGCGCCGGCGAATATCGTCTACGTCGATATCGATAACGAGGCGATCCAGGCGTATCGGTGGCCGTGGAATCACAGCCGGTTCGCGCAGTTGCTCGATGCGCTGTTCGATCACGGTCAGGTGAAGGCGGTGGCGTTCGATTTGGTTTTCTCGCAGAACGCACGGGCCGATTTCGGCATCAAGGAGCAGAACGAAGGACGGTTGGCATTCGGCAAAGCGGTGCGAAAACATCAGGCGGTCGTGCTCGCGGCGAACTACGTGCCGGGTCCGGGCGTGGTGCAGACGATGCGACAGTTTCCGTGGGTGTTCGATGGCTTCGCCGATCCGGCGAAGAACGACACGCCGGAACTCGCCGCGTTTCCGATTATGGGCGGGACGTGGGGCGTGCCCGGGCTCATCGACACGTATCGCGGTGAAGCGCGGGCCGCGCCATTTTTCGCGGACGCGCCGGTCGGCACGTTTTATCCGCTCGCGCTGCGGCTGGCGTTGATCGAGTGGGGCCTGGAGCCGGACGCGATCAAGCGCTTCGCGGATCACGCCGAGATTCGCCGGCCCACGGGCGAACTCGTGGCGAACGTGCCGCTGAGCCGCGGTCAGCTCGTGAACGCGACCTGGTTCTCGCACTGGGATTCGCCGAGGAATCCGCGGTGCAGCGTCGCCGACATCGGCAAATATCTGCCGCTGCTCGACAGTGCCGATTCGAAGCAACAGGCGATCGGAAAGGAATTTTTCGCGCAGTTCCACAATGCCATCGTCCTCGTCGGGCCGGTCGATCCGCTGCTGCAGGATTTGGCAACGACACCGTTCGACGACACGCCGGTGCCGCAGGTGGGGTTTCACGGCAATCTGCTGAAGACGTTTCTCTCGGGAATTTATCTGCGACGGCTGCCGGTGGCGGCGGAGATCACGATCACGTTCGGTCTGACGATCACTTTCGTGCTGCTGGCGCTGACGGGAGGCGCGCGCGGGATTCGCTACAAGGTGTGCGCGCTAATCGTCACGGCGATTTACGTGGGCGCCGCGTTCGGTTTGTTCTCTTCGTATCACCTCGTGCTGCCGATCACGGCGCCGATTGGGGCGACGCTAATGACGGGACTCGGTGCGATCACGTGGCAGCTGGTAGAAGAGCAGAAAGCGCGAAGCCGGATCAAGGGAATGTTCGGCACGTATGTGTCGCCGCAACTGGTGGACCGCATGGTGGAGTCAGGCGAGACGCCGCAGCTCGGCGGGCACGAGGACGAGATCACGGCGTATTTTTCGGACATTCAGGCGTTCTCGAGTTTTTCGGAGAAACTCGGGTCGGGACCGCTGGTGGAGTTGATGAACGAATACCTGACGGCATGCACCGACATCGTGCAGGAGGAGGGCGGCACGCTGGACAAGTACATCGGCGACGCGGTCGTCGCCATGTTCGGCGCGCCGATCGCGCTGCCGGATCACGCGTATCGCGCGTGCGTCGCGTCGCAGCGCGTGCATCGAAAACTCGCGGAGCTGCGGGCGAAATGGAAAAGCGAGGGCGACAAGTGGCCGGAGATCGTGTGGCGGATGCAGTCGCGCATCGGGCTCAACTCGGGTCTCGCGACGATCGGCAACATGGGCAGCCGGACGCGTTTCAATTACACGATGATGGGCGACAACGTGAATCTCGCGGCGCGCATGGAGAGCGGCGCGAAGGCTTACGGCGTTTACACGATGGTCGCGGAGGCGACGAAGCTGGCTTGCGAGCAACATGGCGGCGACCGGCTGGTGTTTCGGTTTCTCGACAAAATCGTCGTGAAAGGCCGTTCAATTCCCGTGCCGGTTTACGAAGTGGTGGGGCTGAAGGAGGACGTGAACGAGGCCACGCGCGCGTGCCTGGCGGCGTTCGGCGAAGGCATCGCGCTGTATCAGGCGCAACGCTGGGATGAGGCGCGGGCGAAGTTCGAGGCGAGCGCGCGACTGGAGCCGAATCGGCCGGGCGAAACGCCGGGCGTGGAGACCAATCCGTCGCTGGTGTTGATCGAACGCTGCGAGGAGTTAAAGGCGCATCCGCCGGGCGCGGATTGGAACGGGGTTTATGTGATGAAGACGAAGTGAAGGGCGCCGATGGATTTTCAGAAGGTCATCAAAGAAGTGGTCAGCGAACTGGAGGCGGCGGGAATCCGCTATGCGACCATCGGCGGTTTTGCGATGGCGCTGCGAGGCGTGCAGCGCGCGACGATCGATCTCGATTTCATCCTGGCCTTCGAAGATTTGGATGGGCGGCGGCGGAGCAGCGTCGATTGACTGGGAGCTGTTGGCGGATTATCTGGCAATCTTTCGTAATCGTGGATCGTTTGGCGGAGTTCAAACTGGCGTATGGCGAAACTTAGCAAAATGGAAAAAGAGGCGCTGCTGGCCGTCAGCCGGCGAGCACCTCAGGCCGATTCAGCGCTGCCGAAACTGACACCTCAGCAATATTTGGATTTCGCGAAGCAGATGAGCCAACTCGTCAAACCGCGGACTGAAGTCGGCTTTGTCGGGGACAAGTGGCGGCTCTGACTGGGAAAAAAAAGTGTGGCGGCGGTTCGGCGAATTCGCTGACATCGGCGGCCCCTGATGACGACCCCGGCTCAAGGACTTGCGGTGATCGATGGCGCGTTGTGCCTGCTCGATGTGCTCGGTGAGCGGGCGGTCGCGCATGCGCCGCTGGCGACGGCGGTCGTGGAGTTTCGCCGCGGGGCGTTGTGCACCTTTGTGCGCGAGCATCCGTATGGACTGCTGCCGGGCGTGCCGAATCTCTACTGCCTCGACGGCGCGCATCGCATGAAGTGGATGGCGGAATGGCCGCACACCGACGATCCGTGCGCGGTGATCGTGGACGAGCGCGAGGGCGAATTGACGGTGATGTCGTTGAGCGGCGCGACGGTGCGGCTGGAGGCGGCGACGGGGAAATTGTTGAGCTGGGTGGCGAAGGCGGAAGCGGTCGGTTAGCGCCGCAGCGGCGATGGCCGGAAGATCCAAGCGCCAAGATCCAAGCTCCAGAGAAAATCCAAATCTCAAATTTCAACCGCCAAGTGCCCGATGGGAGCTTGGCGGTTGGTGTTTCTTTGGAGCTTGGAGCTTGGCGCTTGGAGCTTCCGCGCGAGTCGGAGCTTCAGGCTTTGCTCATGCGCGGCGGCATCGAGAGCGGGCCGGTGCGCGGCGGCATGGGCGCGTAGGCGGGCGCGTGGAAACCGTGCACGAGGTCGGCGATCTTCACGGGCTCGCCGGTTTCGAAACAACGATTCGCGGCGATGCCGACGAGGCACGCGGCGGCGCCGCCCTGGTGATCGGAGGCGCGGAGGTATTTGTCGGCGGGTGCGTCGGGCGTGAAGATTTCGGCGAGCATCACCTGGTCACCGCCGCCGTGGCCGCCTTTGCCGGTCCACGGTTCGAGGGTGCGGGGAGCACCACGGAGCGGAATGACGCGGGTGGTGATGCCGCCGTCGGCGATGCCGCCCTGCACGGTGTCGGTGCCGTTGACGTAGACGGCTTCGACGATCGTGTGCTCGAGGCGGCCGAGCGTGCCGTTGAAGACGATGGTGTAGCCTTCCCACGCGTTGAAGGCGTTGAGCGAGTAGGCCATGGTCACGCCGTTGTCGTATTTCACGAGGACGTTCATCGTATCCTCGATCGTGAGTCGCGGATTCCAGACGCACTGGTCGCGGAAATAGCCGTCGTATTTTTCCTGGTCGAGGTAGAGCGATTTCAGGCCGGGGTTGTCGGCGAGCGAGAAGAAGAAGCCGCACTTGTCCTGCTCGGGGCAGGTGTGGCAGCGCTCGTGGTGGCTTTGGAGGCCGAAGCGTTTCGCCATCTCGGGCGTATAGAACTCGCGCTTGCCGGTCGCGTAGACGGAAACGGGGATCGCGCCGAGCCACCAGTTGACGAGGTCGAAGTGGTGGCTGGCTTTGTGAATCATGAGGCCGCCGGAGTTTTTCTTTTCGCCGTGCCAGCGGCGGAAGTAATCGGCGCCGTGGTGGGTGTTGAGCATCCAGTGGAAATCGACGGAGCGGACTTCGCCGATCTCGCCACTCATGAGGATGTCCTTCACCTGCGTGCGCGGTGGCGAGTAGCGGTAGTTGAAGGTGACGCGGAGGCGACGGCCGGTGGATTTCACCGTATCGAGAATGCCCTGACACTTCTCGGCGGTGGTGGTCATCGGCTTCTCGGTGATGACGTCGAAGCCGGCGTTCATGGCGCGCTTGATGTAGCCGTCGTGGGTGGCGTCGATCGTGGTGACGATGACGGCGTCGGGCTTCGTGTCGGCGAGCATCTGGTCGAAGTCGGCGGCGAGATAAGCGGGCGGCGGGGTGGCGCCGTTGGCGGTCGAGCGGGCGCGGGCGACTTCGAGGCGGCCGGGATTCGTGTCGCAGACGCCGACGAGTTCGGCGTGTTGCGGATAGGTTTTCTCGATCGCGTCCTGATACATCTGGTGACGCGAGCCGACGCCGACGATGACGTAGCGCTTGCGGCGGGTGGCGGACGAAGCTTCGGCGGAGTGAGCGAGCGAAGAACCGAGCGTGGCGGCGGCGAGGCCGGCGAGGGAGGTTTGCTTCACGAAGGTGCGACGATCCAGGAGGGTAGGGGTGGAACTCATGGGGTAAGAACGGTAGACGAACGAGCCCGACGTGCACGCACGAGGCAAGTTTCGGCATCCGGTGCGCTCGTCGTTGAACGCGGCAAACGCCGGCTTATTCCCATGTGCTCTCAAACTCGTCCCGCCGCTCCCGCGGCGGGCTACGTCTAAATGTAGCCCTGCGCGGGAGCGCAGGGATGGTCTCAACTTGAAAGCGGGCGGAGCCGGGGGCGATGTGCGACGGCCGGACTCAGCGGCGCGCGGAAAGAAACGGTTGGAGAACGGGACGCAGGCGGGGCGGGTTTGTCGTTAGCGCGCTGAGCTGGCGGCTTGCGAATACGGCGGGAGGGACGGGGTCGGGAGACCCCGCACTCCATTGACCGATCACTTCAGCAGCATGTCCTTCACCGTGCGGCCGGCGGGGATCATCGGCAGGACGTGCTCGGTGTAGGGGACGATCACGTCGAGGACGAACGGGCCGTCGCAGTCGAGCATCTCCTGGATCGCGGCGCGGAGTTCGCTGCGTTGGTGGACGCGGCGGCCTTTGACGCCGAAGCCTTCGGCGATTTTCACGAAATCAGGATAGAGGCCGCCGAGGTTATCGGGGCTGCCGACGTTGGTCTCGTCGCCGAGAATCGTGTTGCCGCGCACGCTGCCGTAGAAGCGGTCTTCCCACTGCACGACCATGCCGAGGTGCTGGTTGTTGAGGATCATCGCCTTCGCGCCGATCTTCTCGATGTGGCAGGTCGCGAGTTCCTGGATGTTCATCATGAAGGAGCCGTCGCCGTCGATATCGATGACCTGCTTATCGGGGCAGGCGACCTTCGCGCCCATCGCGGCGGGATAACCGAAACCCATCGCGCCGAGGCCGAGCGAGCTGATGTAGCGGCGCGGCTCGTCGAACCGGTAGAACTGCGCGGCCCACATTTGGTGCTGACCGACGCCGGTGGCGACGATCGCGTCGCCCTTGGTGAGTTCGTAGAGGACGGCGATGGCCTCCTGCGCGAGGATGTGCTTGCTGTCTTCGTAGCGGAAGGGGTGGTCCTTTTTCCAGGCGGCGACCTGCGTGTGCCACGCGGCGGTGTCGGGCGGCGTGAACTTGTTGACGGCGGCGAGGGCGTTGAGACGCACGAGGGCGTGCTTGATGTCGCTGACGATGGGCAGGAGGACGCGTTTGTTTTTGTTGTGCTCGGAGGCGTCGATGTCGACGTGGACGATCTTGGCGTTCGCGGCGAATTTCGACGTGTCGCCGGTGATGCGGTCGTCGAAGCGTGCGCCGAGCACGAGGAGCAGATCGCACTGATCGACGGCCCAGTTGCCGTAAGCGGAGCCGTGCATGCCGAACCAGTGCATCGAGAGGGGATGCGTCTCGGGGAACGCGCCGAGGCCCATCAGCGTGGTCGCGACGGGGACGTTGGTTTTCTCGGCGAACGCTTTCAGGTCGGCACTGGCTTCGGCGGAGATGATGCCGCCGCCGGCGTAGATCATCGGGCGTTTGGCTTCGGCGATGAGGCCGAGGATTTGTTTCAGTTGCTCGTCGGAGGCGTGCTGCGTGGCGGTCGCGTAGGGGTTGCGGAACTCGACGGTGGCCGGGAAGACGGGCTGGAATTTCGCCTGCTGCACGTCTTTCGGGAGATCGATGATGACGGGGCCGGGGCGGCCGGAGCGGGCGAGTTGGAAGGCTTCTTTGAAGACACGCGGGATGTCGTGCACGCTCATCACGAGGTAGGAGTGCTTCACGACGGGCAGCGTCATGCCGTAGAAGTCGGTTTCCTGAAACGCCATCTTCCCGATGTATTTCGAGTAAACCTGGCCGGTGATCGCGACCATCGGGATGGAGTCCATGAACGCGTCGGCGATCGCGGAGACGAGATTCGTGGCGCCGGGGCCGGAGGTGGCCATGCACACGCCGACCTTGCCGGTGGCGCGGGCGTAGCCCTCGGCGGCGAACGAGCCGCCTTGCTCGTGGCGCGGCAGGATCGTGCGGATCTTGTCGGTGCGGGCGAGCGATTGGTGGAGTTCCTGCGATGCGCCGCCGGGGTAGGCGAAGATGACGTCCACGCCTTCGCGAATCAGGCATTCGACGACGGCGTCCGCGCCTTTCATTTCGCGGCCGATTTCGGGCTGGGGAAACGTGGTGGTGGAGGTCGTCGTTTTCATGGGCGTGAGGATTACGGGAAAGGCGAAATGAAAGACGCCGGGCGGTGCGAGTGGCAAGCTTACTGAAAGACGAACGTCGAAGGCTGAACACTGAACATTAAACATCGAACGGGCTCGAGGAGGCGGGACGCGGAGTGAGGTTTCCAAGTTCGATGTTGAGCGTTCGATGTTCGAGGTTCACGCATGCGGAATGCTCAAGCTCCTTTTTATCGGCGACATCGTGGGGCGCCCGGGACGCGAGATCGTCAATGAGCGGCTCGGAAAAATCCGGACGGAGCATGCGATCGATTTCGTGATCGCGAACGGGGAAAATTCGGCGGCGGGCAACGGGATCACGGGAGCGATTGCGCGCTCGTTGCTCGAGGCGGGGGTCGATGCGATCACGCTCGGCGACCACGTGTGGGACCAGCGGGGCTGGGAATCGGAGATCACGCAGATCGAGCGGGTGGGCCGGCCGGCGAATTTGCCGCCGAGCAATCCGGGCGAGGATCACGTGATCATCGAAAAGCGGGGCTTTCGCGTGGCGGTTTTCACCGTGCTCGGACGCCAGTTCATGGGGATCAAGGCCGACTGCCCGTTTCTTTGCGCGGATCGGATGATCGAGAAAC
Organism: Verrucomicrobiota bacterium; assembly: GCA_048498075.1. Taxonomy (GTDB): domain Bacteria; phylum Verrucomicrobiota; class Verrucomicrobiia; order Opitutales; family Opitutaceae; genus Opitutus. The sequence continues at coordinate 33,952 of JBEHYR010000046.1, forward strand.
TCAAGGCGCAGGCGGATGCCATTATCGTGGAGATCCACGCGGAGGCGACGTCGGAAAAGCAGGCGATGGGCTGGTATCTGGACGGGCGCGTGACGGCGGTGCTGGGCACCCACACGCATGTGGCGACGGCGGATGCGTGCGTGTTGCCGAAGGGCACGGCATTCATCTGCGACGTGGGGATGACGGGGCCGTATGCGAGCGTGCTCGGACGGGCGGTCGAGCCGGTCGTCGCGAAATTCGTGGACGGAATGCCGCGGCGCTTCGAGGTCGCGACGGAGGACGTGCGGTTGTCGGGTGCGTTGATCGAGATCGGCGCGTCGATGGCGCGGGCGCAAAAGATCGAACTGCTCACGGTGCGGAGGTGAGAAAGCAGGTAGGGACGCCTCTCCGAGGCGTCCGTTTTTCGATAGATCGCGACGCTCTCGCGGACGGCGCGGAGAGCCGTCCCTACCGTCTCAGGAGGGAGCACGACGCTGCGCTCGCCGAGGCCGACAACTCGCGGACGGCTCGGAGAGCCGTCCCTACCGTCTCGGCGGCGCTTCGCGCGCTCAGCTGCGGATCACGCCGTCTTCCTCGAAAACGCCGAGGTGACGGTAGCGGGCGTAACGGGTGTCCAGGAGTTTTTCCGTGGCAAGACCGCGGAGGTCGTCGAGATGTTTCTGTAGCGCGTATTTCAGCGCGGCGGCGGACTGGATGGGATCGTTATGCGCGCCGCCGACGGGCTCGGCGATGACTTCGTCGACGACGCCGAGTTTTGCGAGCGTGGCGGCGTTGAGCTTGAGGGCTTCGGCGGCCTTCGGGGCGGCGGCGCGGTCTTTCCAGAGGATCGCGGCGCAGCCTTCGGGCGAGATGACAGAGTAATAGCTGTTTTCGAAGATGAGCACGCGGTCGGTGACGCCGATGCCGAGTGCGCCGCCGGAGCCGCCCTCGCCGACGACGATCGCGATCGAGGGCACGCGCAGGAGCGCCATCTCGCGGAGGTTGACGGCGATCGCTTCGGAGACGTGGCGGGCCTCGGATTCCACGCCCGGAAAGGCGCCGGGCGTGTCGATGAACGTGAGGACGGGCAGGCCGAATTTTTCCGCCATGCGCATCAGGCGGAGCGCCTTCCGGTAGCCCTCGGGCTGGGGCATGCCGAAGTTGCGGAGAATGTTTTCCTTCGTGTCGCGGCCTTTTTGCTGCGCGACGATCATCACGGCGGTGCCGTTGAACAACGCTGTGCCGCCGACCAGCGCGCGGTCGTCGTTGAACTGGCGGTCGCCGTGCAGTTCCTGAAAATTTTCGCACATCAGCCGGACGTAATCGAGCGCGTAGGGCCGCTTGGGGTGACGGGCGATCTGAACGCGCTGCCAGGGCGAGAGGTTCGCGTAGAGTTCGCGCTGACCCTTCTCGATGAGCTTTTCGATGGCGCCGATTTCGTTGGTGAGATTCACGTCGCGCTCGAGAGCTTTTTGGTGGAGCGCATCCAGCTCTTTGGCGAGGTCGCGCAGGGGTTTTTCGAAGTCGAGCACGTAGGCCGGCTTTTCCATGGGTGGGCAAATTACCGGTCGGGTGAGAAGCCTGTCAACGGACGGAAATCCTCAGGCGCAAATCAGGCGATGCCATCGGATTGCTGCTCGGGATTTTTGAGCTGGTCCTTCCAGCTTTGGATTTTCGCCTGCGCGCCGAAGTGTTCGGCGCGGGCTTTGTCGCCGCGTTCCATCCAGATGCGGGAAAGGGTGGTGTTGATGAAGAGATCGGCGGGGCGCAGGGCGTGGGCGTGGTCGGCGGCGGCGACGGCAGCGTCGAGCTGGCGCAGGGAAAAATTCACCTCGGCCAGAGCGTGCCAGGCTTCGAAGGAGTCGGGCGCGGCGGCGGTGACGCGGGTGAGTTTCGCGAGGGCGTCGTCGCTGTCGCCGAGCGCATAGTCGGCGGTGGCGTCTTCGATGAGGGTTTGGATTTCGTCGTCGGTCATGGGCGCGGGCGCGGGTGGTGAGATTTGGAGTGCGGCGGTTTGACGCTGGTTTGGAAGCACACGGCGGTCGAGCCCGCCGGAGAAAAGCGGCGTCGAGCCGCCGCACTCCAAAGGTGCGTGAGACTGTGGCGCGAGTTGGAAAAAAGAAAGGACGGCCTTTTCGGGCCGTCCCTTCTTGGGCTTCAAAATCGGGGAGACGTTCAGGCTTTTTTCAGTCCGGCCTCGAGGTTGATGGTGATATCGACGTCGGCACCGAGGATTTTCGGGGCCGCGCTCACGCCGAAATCGTCGCGGTGCAGGGTCGTCGTGGCCTTCCAGCCGGAGATCATCGAGCCTGGGCGCATACCGGGGCCGAAGCCGAGCGCCGTCACTTTGAGCACAACCTCCTTTGTGGTGCCTTTGATCGTGAGGTCGCCCGTGACGTCGAAAGTGTTTTCGCCGGTTTTCTTCCACGACTTGCTCTTGAAGGTCGCCGCCGGGAACTTGGCGCCGTCGAAGTATTCGGGTTTCTGAATATCGGCATCGCGCTTCGATTGAGCGGTGTTGACCGAACCGATATCGATGGTGGCCTCGGCGGAGCTGTTTTCCATGTTTTCGCGATCGATCGTGAGCGCCGCAGTGAACTTCGTAAACTGACCGGGCACATCACTGAAGAGATGGCGGATGGTAAAATTGACCGACGAGTGCGCGGGATCGGCGACGTAATTCTCGATGGCGGCGCGGCCGCTGGCAGCGAGGCCAGCGACGAGAGCGAAAACGAGCGGGAGCTTGGCGGGAAGTTTCATGGAATGAGAGGTGAACGGAGTTTGGTTTGGGAATGGAAACGGCCGACCGGCCGTGCGCGGACAGAAAGAAGTTCCGCGGGAAGTGCAACCAATTAGATTACATTTCAAAATCGTTACGGATTTGGGCTTACGCCGGAGTCATAAAATGACCATGGCGTCGCCGTAGCTGAAGAATCGATACTCGCGGGCGATGGCTTCGGCGTAAATTTCGCGGAGCCAGCCGATGCCGTCGGTCGAGCCCGGCGTCAGGAACGCGGCGACGAGGCAGAGGAGGGTGGAACGGGGCTGGTGGAAATTCGTGATGAGCGCGTCGACGCCGCGGAAGACGCGCGGCGGGTAGATGAAGATCGAGGCTTCGGCGAGGTGCGTGCGATCGCTGGCAAGCGGCGCGGAGTGCGTGGCCAAAAAATCTTCGACCGTGCGCACGGTGGTGGTGCCGACGGCGACGCGTCGGCCGTCGCGCGGAGAAAAAAGCGCGCGCTGGGTGGCGGCGGGGAGTTCGTAGAGTTCGCGATGGATCGCGTGCTCCTCGACGTGCGCGGTGGTGATGGGCTTGAAGGTGCCGAGCCCGACGTGGAGGGTGACTTCCGCAGTGGCGATGCCGCGGGCGGCGAGTTGCGAAAAAATTTCCGGCGTGAAATGCAGGCCGGCGGTGGGTGCGGCGACCGCGACGGTGCGCGAGCGGTCGGCGTAGACGGTTTGGTAGCGCTCGAGATCGAGGGCGCGGTGGGCGTCGTGATCGGGCGCAGAGGAATCGCGCTCGATGTAGGGCGGGAGCGGGACTTCTCCGATGCGGCGGGCGACTTCAGTGATGGACTCGTCTTGCAGGGTAGTGAAGCGGACGAGGGCGGAGCCGTCGGCTTCGCGTGCGACGATCTCGCCGGTGAAGGCGGCGTCGGGCGCGGCGAAGATGGCACCGACGGGAAGTTTTTTGCCGGGTTTGACGAGGCAGCGCCACACGCGTTCGCCGTCGACAGGGCGAAGGAGGAAGCACTCGACGCGACCGCCGGTGGGACGCCGCGCGAAGAGGCGCGCGGGGAGGACGGCGGCGTTATTGCGGAAGAGCGTGTCGCCGGCGCGGAGAAATTGCGGAAGGTCGGCGAAGATGTGATGCGTGGTCGTATGCGCGGCGCGATCGACGACGAGGAGGCGCGAGGCATCGCGGCGTGCGGCGGGCGTTTGCGCGACGAGATGCGGCGGGAGGACGTAATCGAAGAGGTCGGTCGAGAGTGGAGGCACCGCGGCGAATCGAAGGCGGGGCGGAGGCGTTGGCGAGATTTCTTCGAGCGAAGGAGTGTGGAGCGATTCGTGGGGGTGGGCGGTCGAGAAAGGGTTTCGGCTGCGGGGGAAACGAGCGTTTTCAATCCCGCTGCTCCCGCAGCGGGCTACGGCGAGCGGAGTGGGGCCTGCCGCGTCGATGAAGAGGCGAGAGACGGGCGAACGCGGCGGATTAGGGATAACCCGCTTCGCCAGTGCGGGTGCGAGGTGGGTCCGTGATCGGCGCGCGGGGAGATTTGAGGCTTGCGCCGGGGACGGCGGCGCATTTCTTCCGCTCCTCACACCGATGCCGAGCTAGCTCAGTTGGTAGAGCAATGCTTTCGTAAAGCATGGGTCATCGGTTCAAATCCGATGCTCGGCTCCAGTGTGTTTTCCCGCAGCGCGCGAGCGCGATTCGATTCGCGGAGAACGACTCGCGGATCAGCGGCAATCTGAAACGCGGATCAGTTTTCCTCGATTTGTTCGTCGGGGAGCTGCGCCTGGAGTTTGCGCTGGAGCCGGAAATCCTGAATTTCGCGACGGAGCTGGGCGCCGAACAGCTTGAGGCGGGCGTGAAGATCGAGCGTTTCCAGCAGGCGCTGCTTGAATTCCTGTGACACGCCGAGGTTGAACGCGGCCAGGTCGACGAACGTGTCGGGATCATCGATGTTGCGCAGAAAATCGCCGAGACCGGGCGGCAACTGGGCGCCGAGTTTCTGTTTCAAGGTGAGCAGTCGCTCGATTTCCGAACGCAGCCGGGCGCTCTCGATGTCGACGTTTTCGGAACCGCTGGGGAGGGCGCGGACGCGGATGCGACGGTAAGGCTCTTCGGCGACGATCGCGAGAAGCTCGATGCGACAGAGGCCTTGAATGAGCAGATTCGAAGTGCCGTCGGGGTTCTTCTGGCAGGCACGCACGATGCCCACGCTCGCGATGCGGTGCGGTGGCTCGAGCAGACCGGGATCGCGCACGAGCTTCGCGTTGAGGCCGGCGACGGCGAAGAGGCGATTCGAGGCGAGCACGTCGACGAGCATTTCCCGGTACCGCGGTTCGAAAATATAAAGCGGCAGCAAGGCGTGCGGGAAAAACGTCATGTTGGAGAGCGTCATCACGGGCAACTCGTCCGGCAGGGTGATTTCCAAGTCCATGGGCGTGAGCGGAGGTTTTATTTCGTGAGGCCGGGGGAACGGCGCTGACCCTTCGGGGCACATTTGGTGTCTCACCGAGAGTGGCACACTCAAGTAATAAATGAGCCATGCTGACACGAAAGATCCGGAGAGGATGCCGCCGCCAGACCGCGCTAAATTTTTCTAGACTCGGCGATCCAGCGGCTTAGGCGAAGATGAGCGGCGGAGGCACATGCATTGCTAAACGCAGCCATGAGCCGAATTTTAGGAATCGATTTAGGCACCACGAACTCGTGCATGGCGATCATGGAGGGCGGCGAGCCGGTGGTGATCCCAAACGCCGAAGGCGCGCGCACCACTCCGTCGGTCGTGGCATTCACCAAATCGGGCGAACGTCTCGTCGGCCAGGCCGCGAAACGGCAGGCGGTCACGAATCCGCGCAACACCGTTTTCTCCGCCAAGCGCCTCATTGGGCGCAAATTCGCCGAGATCAAAAATGAGGCGGCAAACATGCCGTTCAAGGTCGTCGAAGGCAAAAATAGCGACGCTTACATCGAAGTGCAGGCGGGCGATAAGACCGAGCAGTTTGCGCCGCAGCAGATCGCAGCGTTCGTGCTCGGCAAGCTGAAGGCGGACGCCGAGGCGTATCTCGGCGAGAAAGTCACGCAGGCGGTCATCACCGTGCCGGCCTATTTCAACGACTCGCAGCGGCAGGCCACGAAGGACGCAGGCAAGATCGCCGGCCTCGAGGTGCTGCGTATCATCAACGAGCCTACGGCGGCCTCGCTCGCGTACGGCCTCGACAAGAAAAAGGACGAGAAGATTTCGGTCTTCGACTTGGGTGGTGGCACGTTTGACGTGTCGGTGCTCGAGATCGGCGACGGCGTATTCGAGGTCAAAGCCACGAACGGTGACACCCACCTCGGCGGCGACAACTGGGATGACGCGTTGATCGGGTGGCTCGTCGACACTTTCAAGAAGGACAACGGCATCGATCTGCGCAAAGATCCGATGGCGCTCCAGCGTCTGAAGGAGGAGGCGGAGAAGGCGAAGATCGCCCTCTCGTCCACGACGTCGGTCGACATCAACCTGCCGTTCATCACGGCGGACGCGTCGGGCCCGAAGCATCTCAATGTGCAGCTCTCGCGGGCGAAGATGGAGCAGATCTGCGACTCGCTCTTCGAGCGCTGCGTGCAGCCGTTCAAGAACTGCTTGAAGGACGCGGGCCTCACGTCTGCGCAAATCGACGAACTCGTGCTCGTCGGCGGCATGACGCGCATGCCGAAGGTTGTCGAGATCGCGAAGAACCTCGGCGGCAAGCCGCCGCATCAGGGCGTGAATCCCGATGAAGTCGTGGCGATCGGCGCCGCCATTCAGGGCGGTGTGTTGAAGGGCGAAGTGCGCGACGTGCTGCTGCTCGACGTGACGCCGTTGACGCTCGGCATCGAGACCGCCGGTCAAGTTGCCACGGCGATGATCCCGCGCAACACGACGATCCCGTCGAAGAAGACGCAGGTGTTCTCCACTTACTCGGACAACCAGCCCGGGGTCGAAATCGTGGTGCTCCAAGGCGAGCGCCCGATGTCTCGCGACAACAAGGTGCTCGGCACCTTCAAGCTCGACGGCATTCCGCCGGCGCCGCGTGGCGCGCCGCAGATCGAGGTGACGTTCGACATCGACGCGAATGGCATCCTCCACGTCTCCGCGAAAGATCTCGGCACCGGCAAGGACCAGAAGATCACGATCCAAGGTTCGTCCGGCCTCTCGAAGGACGAGGTCGAGAAGATGACCAAGGAAGCCGAGCTGCACGCCGAGGAAGACCGCAAACGCAAGGAAGCGGTCGAGACGAAGAACCAGCTCGATTCGACGGTTTACCAGCTCGAGAAGACGCTCAAGGACGCCGGTGACAAAATCGACGCCGAGAAGAAATCCAAATTCGAAGCCGCCATCGCGGAAGCGAAGAAGGATCTCGAGAGCAACGACGCCGCTCGCATGAAGTCCTCGATGGAAAAGCTCTCCGCTCTCGGCGCCGAGCTTTACGCCGAGGCGCAGAAGGCGGGTGCCGGCGCAGCGGAGGCCACGGGGGGAGCGGCTGAAGCCGACGCCGCCAACGCGGCGAGTGGCGCGTCGTCGTCCGCCGGTTCGTCGAAGAAGACCGAGAAGAGAGCCGACGTCGTCGACGCGGACTTCGAGGTTGTAGACGACGACAAGAAAAAGTAAGTTTTCAAACCCTTTGCGCCCCGACCGCGTTTGACGCAGGCGGGGCGCTTTGCTCACAACCCAAACATCCCACCTCTAGATCAGATAAACCCAACCAATATGGCTAACGTCAAAATCAAGCCCATCGGCGATCGCGTGCTCGTTGAGCACATTGAAGAAAAAGAGCAGGTCCGCGGAGGAATTATCATCCCGGACAGCGCCAAAGAAAAGCCGCAGGAGGCGAAAGTCATCGCCCTGGGCACCGGCAAAAAAGGCGAGGACGGCAAGGTCCAAGCCTTCGAAGTGAAGGTCGGCGACCGCGTGCTGATCAGCAAATACGGCGGCACGGAAGTGAAGCTCGAGGACAAGAAGTACACCCTCGTCCGCGAGGACGATATCCTCGGCGTCATCGCCTGAGGCTCGCGCACATCTCTCAACCCAACTCTCAAAATAAAGTTTAAACACAATGGCTGCTAAACAACTCCTGTTCGACGAGGCCGCTCGTCAAAAAATCCTCCGTGGCGTCGAGCTGCTCTCCCGCGCCGTGAAGGTCACCCTCGGGCCCAAGGGCCGCAACGTCGTCATCGACAAGAAATTCGGTTCGCCGACCGTCACCAAGGACGGCGTAACCGTCGCGAAAGAAGTCGAACTGCCCGATCCCTACGAGAACATGGGCGCGCAGATGGTGAAGGAAGTCGCGTCGAAGACCTCCGACGCCGCTGGCGACGGCACCACGACCGCCACGGTCCTCGCCGAGGGCATTTATCGCGAAGGTCTGAAGAACGTCACCGCCGGCTCGAATCCGGTTTATCTCAAGCGCGGCATCGACAAGGCCGTTGAGGCCGCCGTCACCGAACTCGCGCGTGTTTCCAAGAAGGTCTCCGACCGCGAGGAAATCCGCCAGGTCGCGACCGTCTCCGCCAACTGGGACGATACGATCGGCAACATCATTGCCGACGCCATGGACAAGGTCGGCAAGGACGGCACGATCACCGTCGAAGAAGCGAAGTCCATCGAAACGACGCTCGACGTCGTCGAGGGCATGCAGTTCGACAAGGGTTATCTCTCGCCCTACTTCACGACCAATGCGGAAGCGCAGGAAGCCGTGCTCGAGGACGCCTACGTGCTGATCCACGAGAAGAAGATCTCGAACCTCCAGGAATTCCTGCCGTTGCTCCAGACGGTCGCGAAGAGCGGCAAGCCCCTCCTCGTCATCGCCGAGGAAGTCGAAGGCGAAGCTCTCGCGGCGCTCGTCGTGAACAAGATTCGCGGCACGCTCAATGTGTGCGCCGTCAAGGCCCCGGGCTTCGGTGATCGCCGCAAGGCGATGCTCGAGGACATCGCGGTCCTCACCGGCGGCAAGTGCATCACCGAGGATCTCGGCCTCAAGCTCGAGAACCTCACGGTCGCCGACCTCGGTCGCGCGAAACGCATCACGGTCGACAAGGAAAACACCACGATCGTCGAAGGCGCCGGCAAGTCCTCCGACATCCAGGGTCGCGTGAAGCAGATCCGCCGTCAGATCGACGAAACCACCTCCGACTACGATCGTGAGAAGCTCCAGGAGCGCCTCGCGAAGCTCGCGGGCGGCGTCGCCGTCATCAACGTCGGTGCCTCCACCGAAGTTGAAATGAAGGAGAAGAAGGCCCGCGTCGAAGACGCGCTGCACGCCACGCGCGCGGCCGTCGAGGAAGGCATCGTCGCCGGCGGTGGCGTCGCGTTGCTCCGCACCGCGAAAGTCATCGACGCGCTCGAACTCTCGGGCGACGAGAAGATCGGTTCCCAGATCGTGCGTCGCGCGATCGAGCACCCGATCCGCATGCTCTGCTCGAACGCAGGCGTGGAAGGCGCGGTTGTCGTCGGCGAGATTCTCGGCGGCAAGGGCAACTTCGGCTACAACGTCGCCACCGACAAGTACGAGGACCTGGTGAAGGCCGGCGTCGTCGACCCGACGAAGGTCACGCGCACCGCGCTGCAAAACGCGGCCTCGATCGCGGGCCTGCTGCTCACGACCGAGTGCATGATCACCGAAATCCCCGAGAAGGAAAAGGCCCCCGCGGGCGGTCCTCCGGGCGGTGGCATGGGCGGCATGGACTACTGATCCGCCGTCGCTCCTCCGGAGACCGCGGCGGAAAGCTCCGCGGCGAGTCAGTCGGCTCGTGTCGTCGAGCCGGCGAAAACAATTCAAGGCGCGCTCTTCGGAGCGCGCCTTTTTTCCTGGGTGCGCCCGGCAGGGCGCACCTGCTGGACAGTGAACATGAACGAAAGAACATGTAAGTCTGTTGACCGCCCTGCAGAGGGAAGGTCTAGCCGAAGG
>JBEHYR010000047.1:0-43460 GCA_048498075.1 Verrucomicrobiota bacterium
GTGACAAAATCTCCTGCCGCCATCCCCGCGACCTTTCCGCCCTCTTCTTCGCAGCCTCCTCCCCTTCAGCAACTCTTCGGCCGAACACAACTGCCTAATGGGTTACTTTGAATCGCGAAAGGCGACGTGACGGCGTCGGGGATGCGTTGCGTTCACGAGTAAGTTGAGGCGTGAAGGGGAGCCGACACGAACGCGGCGAGCGCGCGGAGAAAGTAACCCAATGGGTTACTTTGGAAACGGGAGCGAAGCGGGGGAACGCGGGAGGGCTGGGCGGACGGTGGGGCTCCGGCGGAAAGGCGGGGAGCGCGGAGCGGGGGGCGTGCTGCGGACGGAACCGCTGCGGACGGAGGGCGCGTGGGGCGTAGGGGCCAACGAAAAAAAGCCTACGCTTTCCGCTGCGGGAACGGGGGAATCAGTAGTCGTCCATCACGACCCACATCGACCAGGCGAGGCGAAGGTTGAACATCACGAATCCCGCGAGCGCGAAGACGAGGACGACAGGCGAGGAGTGAAAAAAGAGCGCCACACCTGCGATCGTCAGATTCACAGGCACGGCGACCAGGAGATAGTCGCGCAAGCGCCGCGACGGGCGGCGTCCGACGGGTTTCACGTCGTTTAGCCCCGCGGCCTGGGCGGCGGCCAAATTGGCGGCGAGCAGATCGTGCACGTCGTTTTTCGCGGTCGGCGGGATCGGCGTGAGCAGGGCTCCGGCGGCCGCTTGGAAATGCTCGCGCACGTCGGTGGGCTCGAACGAGGTCGGCGTGGAGATCGGGACATTATCGACCGTGAACTCGCGCGCCTTTAGCCGGAAGCTCCGCGGCGCGGGACTGGGCGGCACGTCGTCGGAGGGGGCGGATTCCACGGCGGGGAGCCAACCCACTTGGTGGCGAGAGGCAATCACCGCGTGGGCCGGCTGCTTTGTTCTTGCTAAAGAATGCGGTGGCGGGTCGAACGGACGCCGTGCCTTCGCCTCGCCTTACGATGCATGATGTGGCTCGCGCCGCCGGCGTGCACCAGACGACGGTCTCGCTGGCTTTGCGGAATGATCCGCGGCTGCCGGAACCGACGCGCGTGCGGTTGCAGGAACTCGCGCGCAAGCTCGGTTACACGCCGGATCCGATGCTCTCGGCACTCAATTTCTACCGCTCGGCGAAGCACGCGGTGAAAGCGCCGATCACGATGGCGTTCCTGCTGAATCTGCGCGATCAGCGCGAACTCGCGGCGTCGATGCCGCACCGGCTGTTTGTCGAAGGGGCGCGAAAGCAGGCGGCGCAGATCGGCTACCAGCTCGAACTTTTTTTCCTCGGCGCGGAATCGGATGCACGGCGGCGGCGCATCGAACGGGTGCTGGCGGCCCGCGGAATCACCGGCGTGATCGTGGGCGCGTTTGCGGACGGGGAGATCAAGTTTCCGATGGATTGGGCGCGGTTCAGCGCGGTGCTGATCGAGTCGCAGCAGCTCGGGCTCTCGCTGCACACGGTGTCGAACGACCAGGCGATGATCACGCGCACCGCGGTGCGGGAGTTGAGCAAGCTGGGATATCGGCGGATCGGGCTGGTGGTGGGTGAGCTGGAAGAGATTTATCTGAGAAACGCGTTTACGAGCGGCTACTACGTCGAGATCGCGCAACAGACGGGACTCGAGGAGATACCACCCTGCCTTCTGCCCCTCCGGCATGGACCCATCGTGGGGCGGGAGGTGGCGCGATGGGCGCGGGCGCATCGGGTCGAAGCGGTCGCCTGCAACTGGCACCACGTCTCCGCGGCGTTGCGCGCGGAAGGCGTCCGGGTGCCGCAGGATCTCGTCGTGGCGGCGCTCGATCTCATGCCGGGCGCGGCGCCGAATGCGGGGATGCGGCAGAATCACCGGATCGTCGGCGAACGCGCGGTGGAGCAACTCGCGATCCTGATGAAAACCAATCAGCGCGGGACCGTGGAGGCGCCGAATCACACGTTGATCGAGGGCGTCTGGGTCGAAGGCAGCGACGTGCCAGCAAAGCAAATACGGCGCGTCGCCGCGGGGCGGCGGAGTTCCCGCGGGCGGGTTATTCTTTAGCAAGCGCAAAAACCAGCCCGTCCGAGACGCCGGGGTAATTGACGGAGGCGGGCTGCGTCCGCCAATGAGCAGTGTCCGTTTGGGCCACCCCTGGTTTGCGTGCGTCGGCTGCACGACCGGCCCGGGCGGGATGCTGATGACTTTTCCAAAGAATTTCACATGGGGCGCGGCGACGTCGTCCTACCAGATCGAAGGCGCGGCCACGGCGGCGGAGCGGGGCGCGTCCGTGTGGGATGCGCTGTGCGCCCGGCCCGGCAGCGTCTACGGCGGGCATGACGGAGCGGGTGCGTGCGAGCATGTGCGGCGGTTTCGTGCGGACGTGGCGTTGATGCGCGACCTGGGACTGAAGGCGTATCGGTTCTCGATCGCATGGCCGCGGGTTCTGCCGGACGGCACGGGGCGGGTGCACGAAGCGGGGCTGGCATTTTACGACCAACTCGTCGACGCGCTGCTCGCGGCGGACATCGAGCCGTGGGTGACGCTGTTTCACTGGGATTATCCGCTCGAGCTGTACCGAAAAGGCGGATGGCTCAACGCGGAGAGCCCGCGGTGGTTCGCGGACTACACGCGCGTGGTGGTGGACAAATTGTCGGACCGCGTGACCAACTGGATCACGTTGAACGAGCCGCAGTGCTTCGTGGGGCTCGGCCATCAGACCGGCGTTCATGCGCCGGGCGACCAGCTTCCGCTCGAGCAGGTGCTCCTGATCTCGCATCGCGTGCTGGTCGCGCACGGCCTCGCGGTGCAGGTGATCCGCGAGCGCGCGAAGAAAACGCCGCACGTCGGCTGGGCGCCGACGGGCGACATTCCGCTGCCCGCGACCGAGGCGGCGGAAGACATCGCTGCGGCGCGCGAGACCTATTGGGCGGTGAAAAATCCGGGCGTGTGGAATCACTCGTGGTTCCTGCAGCCGGTGTTGCAGGGCTCGTATCCGGAAGATGGAGTGCGGCTGCACGCGGGAGCGATGCCGGCGATCGCGCCGGAGGACATGCGCACGATCAGCCAGCCGCTGGATTTTCTGGGGTTGAACGTCTACAACGGTTATCGCTGTCGGCGCGCGGCGGACGGTGGCGTGAAAGTGCTGCCGTGGGCGGCGGGTTTTCCCCAGACGCACAACCACTGGAACGTGACGCCGGAGGTGCTGCGCTGGGCGCCGCGGTTCGCGCATGAGCGGAGCGGGCTGCCGATCGTGATCACGGAAAACGGCATGGCGGGTCACGACTGGGTGGCGCGCGACGGGGCGGTGCACGATCCGGCGCGGGTGGATTTTCTCGACCGGAATTTACGCGAACTGCGGCGCGCGATTCAGGACGGGGTGCCGGTGCTGGGCTATTTCCAGTGGTCGCTGATGGATAATTTCGAATGGGCGGAGGGCTATCGCTACCGCTTCGGGCTGGTACACGTGGACTACGCGACGCAGCAGCGCATGCCGAAGGACTCGGCGTGGTGGTATCGCGAGGTGATCCGGACGAACGGGGCGTCGATCGCGGAGTAAGGGCACTTGCGAGGGCGAGGGTAACCCGGACGCATCCCACTTTGGGGCAAACCCTCCCCGTGTCATTCTGAACGAAGTGAAGAATCCGGTGCGATGTTCGGCCTGCGGTCGCGCCACTGGATTCTTCGCTCGGCTGCTGATGAACCGCCCGGTTTGTCATTCTGAACGAAGTGAGAATCCCGTGCGCGCTTCGTGGCACGACGCGCGTGCGAACGTCCAAATGGATTCTTCGCTGCGCTCAGAACGACAGGCATTGAGAGTTCATCGGCGTAGGCCAACGGCTTGGCGTTGGTTCGGAGTCTCGGAATGACAAAAGGTGTGATGAATCCTGGGTGGGTGCAGCCCAGCGTTCCGTCGGGGTTTCGACGCACGAAAGTCATTCGCCCCATGAACGCTCGTCGGGCGGTTTCGGTGGGCGGCGGTTCAAGCCCGACGGGAGGTCGGGCTCCACCCCGGCTTACCGCTCCATCTCGCCGAGTTCGGTGGCGGCTTTTTCCCAGGCGGCGGTCGCGGCGGCTATTTCGTCGACGACCGTGCTCAACTCGCGGTTGAGGTGGTGAAATTTCCCCTTGTCGGCGTAGGTCTCGGGCGCTTCGAGCGCGGCGGTGATTTCGGCCTGCTTGGCTTCGAGGTCCACGACTTTTTTTTCGAGCTGGCCAACGTGTTCGCGGAATTTGCGGAGTTCGTTCGGCGTGGGTTTTTTGGCGAGGGCGGCAAGAGAGTCGGATGCGGCGAGTTTTGCCGGCAGGGATGCCGGCGCTACTTTTTGCTGCGGGCGGGCGTCGGTGAAACCGGCGGTGAGTGCGGCGCGGGCGTCGGTGGACTTCGATTTCTCGAGGTAGTAGTCGTAGTTGCCGGCGTAGGGCGTGAGTCGGCCGCTGTGGACGTGGAGGACGTTTTCGGCGAGCGCGCGGATGAAGTGCACGTCGTGGCTGATGAAAATCAGCGTGCCTTCGTAGGCTTTCAGCGCGCCGATCAGGGAGTCGATCGACTGGATGTCGAGGTGCGTCGTGGGCTCGTCCATCAGGAGGAGATTCGGCGGCTTCACGAGGATGCGGGCGAGCGCGAGGCGGGATTTTTCGCCGCCGGAGAGCACGGAGACGGGCTTGTGGACATCGTCTTTGCGGAAGAGGAAAGCGCCGAGGATCGCGCGGGCCTGCTGCTCGGTGAGCTGATTTTCGTTGGTCCGCAGGGACATCACGTTTTCGAAAACGGTCGCGCCGGCTTCGAGATTATCGAGACGGTTCTGTGCGAAGTAGCCGGGGACGACGTTGCCGCCGAACTCGATGGTGCCGCCTTGGACGGGGACGGCGCCGGCGATGATCTTGAGGAGCGTGGATTTGCCGGCGCCGTTGGGGCCGACGAGGACGAGGCGCTGGCCGCGCTGCGCGGCGAAGTTGAGATCCCGATACACGACGTGGTCGCCGTAGGCCTGCTGGACATGCTCGAGGTCGATGACCTTCAGGCCGGAGCGGGGCGGCTGGGGAAATTTGAAATTGATGCGGCGGAGCTCCTCGGTCGGCTCCTCGACGGCGACTTCCTGGAGGCGCTCGATCTGTTTTTCCTTCGATTTCGCGCGGGAAGCCATGGAGGCTTTGGCGCCGAAGCGGTCGACGAATTTCTGCAGGTGGGCGATTTCGCGCTGCTGGTTTTTGAAGGCGGCGAGCTGCTGGTTTTTGCGGGCTTCTTTTTCCTCGAGGAAATTATCGTAGTTGCCGTGGTAGTAATTCAGCCGGCCGGAGCGGAGTTCGAGCATGCCGGTGCACAGGGCGTTGAGGAAGGCGCGGTCGTGGGAGATGACGACGAGGCCGCCGGGGTAGCGCGTGAGGTAATCCTGAAACCAGAGGAGCGCTTCGAGATCGAGATGGTTGGTGGGTTCGTCGAGGAGGAGGAGCGCGGGCTCGGCGACGAGGAGACGGGCGAGGTGGGCGCGCATGACCCAGCCGCCGGAGAAGGTTTTCGCGAGCTTGTCGGCGTCGCCCTCCTTGAAGCCGAGGCCGGCGAGGATTTTGCGGGCACGGGGCTCGAGGGTGTAGTCGATGTCCCAGTTGTCTTCGTCGGGCTCGAGTTTTTTGCCGCTGGTGGCGATGTGGAGAATGGTCTCCTCGCCGGCCGGGGCGCTTTCCTGCGGGAGGAAGCCGAAGTCGGCGCCGCGTTCCCACTCGATGGTGCCGGTGTCGGGTTTTTCCTCGCCGAGGATGAGATTGAAGAGGGTGGACTTGCCGGCGCCGTTGGGGCCGACGAGGCCGAGGCGATCGGTGCGCGCGATGAAGAGCGACACCTCGGCGAAGAGTTCGCGGGTGCCGTAGGACTTCGAGACGTCGGCGATGGTCAGCATGAAAAAGGGAGCGGGGAAAAGACTGGTCGAGGGCGACGGCGTCAAAGGATAAACGCGGCGCGAGTTTCGACGCACCGACGCGACCGGACCGGAGGAGCGGTACGCCGCCGCAGAAGAAGTGGAGAGTGTAACGCATTGCGTTACACTCTGGCTGGGGAGCGATCCGCCGGTCGGGCGGAGCGGCCGGGAAGGGCGGAGTCAGCGGGCGAGCGTGAGCGCGATGCAACCGGCGACGGCAATCACGCCGCCGACGATCGAACGATGGGTCGGTCGGTCGCCTTCGAGCCAGAGTGCGATCGGAATCGAGAGGAGCGGGGCGGTCGCGACGATCGGAAGCACGAGGCCGCTCGGGGTCGTGGCGAGGGCCCACTGGTAGCAGCCGACGCCGAGGACGGGGCCCGCGAGGCCATTGGCGATCATCCAGAGACGGGCGCGGCGGCGGTTGGCGGGTGTGACGGCGGAAACGACCGCGGGTGCTCCGGGGAGTGTAACGCATTGCGTTACACTATCGATTGGCGGTGGAGCGGGGAGGCGGTGGAGGAGGCGGAGCACGAGGAACCAGACGGTGATGAAAACGAGGCCGGCGAGGATGCGGTGGTAGGCGGCGGTGAGACCGAAGGTGGCATTGTGAGCCGACTCGCCGGCGGCGATGGCGACGTCGACGCCTTTGCGACTAACGAGCGCGCCGAAGCCCTGGCCGCAGGCGGCGATGAAGCCGAAGAGGAAGCCGATGGGTTTTAGTGTCACGCGCGGCGGGCTCGATTTCGAGGGGAGGAGCGCGATGGCGACGCCGGCGAGGATCGCGGAGCCCCAAAATATTTGCGTGGCGGTGAGACGCGTGCCGAGCCAGAGCCACTCGCCGAGCGCAGCGAGCGGAGCGGCGAGACACTGCGTCATCAGCACGGTCAGCCGTGAACCGAGAAATGGGAGCGCGCCATACACGCCGAGGTCGCCGATCCCCATGCCGATGATGCCGCTCAACAGAAACCAGGAAAGGCTCGCACTGGCGAAGCCGTTGCCGGCGGTGTGCGCGAACAGGGCGAGGACCACGGCGGCGACGAGCAGGCGGCCGAGATTGCCGCGCAACGGGCCGTGCGCGCGGACGCTGTGAGCAGCGCAGGTGGAGTTGAGCGCGAAAAAGAAAGCGGAGAGAAGCGAGGCGAGCATCGGTGCGAAGCAGTCGGAGAGAGAAGGGGTTAACCGGTGAAAACCCAAGTCACAGTTCCGTGGCGACGGGCTTTTTTGTGGCCAATTCCGCGGGTCCGCGGGTAGGTTTACACCTATGAAAGCCAAGAAAAATCAGGCGAAGCCGGAGGCGGTGAATGCCGCTCTGGCCGCCAAAAAGGGACCGATTTCGAAGTTCATCGCGCGCAACTATCGTCACTTCAACGCGGCTTCGCTGCTCGACTCGGCGAAGGGCTACGAGGCGCACCTGGCGGCGGGCGGCAAGATGCTCGTGACGCTCGCTGGAGCGATGTCGACCGCGGAGCTGGGCATCTCGCTCGCGGAGATGATTCGGCGGGACAAGGTGCATGCGATCGTCTGCACCGGCGCGAATCTCGAGGAGGATATTTTCAACCTCGTGGCGCACGACTACTACGAGCGCGTGCCGGAGTATCGCACGCTCACGGCGGCGGACGAGCGCGCGTTGCTGGCGCGGCACATGAACCGCGTGACGGACACGTGCATCCCGGAAATGGAAGCGATGCGGCGGATCGAGGCGGTGGTGTTGGAAGAGTGGATGAAGGCGGACGCGGCGGGAGAGCGGTTTTTTCCGCACGAGTTCATGTTCAAGATCCTCCGCGGGGGAAAATTGAAGAAAAGTTTTCAGATCGATCCGAAGAACTCGTGGATGCTCGCGGCCTGCGAGAAGAACCTGCCGATGATCGTGCCGGGCTGGGAAGACTCGACGCTGGGGAACATGTATGCGGCGGCGGTGATTCGCGGCGACGTGAAGAACGTGCACACGGTCCGCACCGGGATCGAATACATGACGACGCTGGCCGGGTGGTATACGAAGACCGCGAAGAAACTGCGCAACGGCGAGGGCTCGATCGGGTTCTTCCAGATCGGCGGCGGCATCGCGGGGGATTTTCCGATCTGCGTGGTGCCGATGCTGCACCAGGATCTGCAGCGGCAGGGGAGTCCGTTGTGGGGCTATTTTTCCCAGATCAGCGACTCGACGACGAGCTACGGCAGCTACTCGGGCGCGGTGCCGAACGAGAAGATCACCTGGGGCAAACTCGCGGCGAGCACGCCGAAGTTCATCATCGAGAGCGACGCGACAATCGTGGCGCCGCTGATTTTCGCATGGGTGCTTGGCGCGTGACGCGCCGAATTGTTCCGGGTTCCTGGTTCCGAGTTCTGGGTTCCGAGTTCCGGGTTCGCAGGCGGCGGACCCGTGTGCTTTGATTTTCCTGTGTTCAACTCGGAACTCGGAACTCTAAACCCAGAACTGCGGCGCACGGGCCGCGCGCCGCATGCCTGAGCTGCCGGACATCACGGTTTATATCGAGGCGATCGAGCGGCGGGTGCTCGGGCGCGTCCTCGAGCGGGTGCGGCTGGCGAATTTGTTCGTGCTGCGGACGGCGGTGCCGCCGATCGAGTCGTTGCACGGGCGCCGGGTTGAAAAATTGAAAAGGTTGGGGAAGCGGATCGCGTTCGGATTCGAGGGCGATCGCTGGCTCGTGCTGCACCTGATGATCGCGGGGCGGCTGCATTGGGCGGAGGCGGGCGCGAAGACGATCGCGCGAAACGTGATCGCGGAACTGAAATTTGAAAATGGCACGCTGACGCTGACCGAGGCGGGGACGAAGCGGCGGGCGTCGCTCCACATCGTCGATGGCGAGGCGGGACTCGCGGCGCACGACCGCGGCGGAATCGATGTGATGACGGCGACCCCGGAGGAGTTTGCGGCGAAGCTGAGGGCGGAGAATCACACGTTGAAGCGGGCGCTGACGGATCCGCGGGCGTTCAGCGGAATCGGGAACTCGTATTCGGACGAGATTTTGCACGCGGCGAAATTGTCGCCGGTCGCGCTGACGCAGAAGTTATCGAGCGAGGCGATTGGGCGGTTGCACGCGGCGACGCAGCGAGTTTTGCGCGAATGGACGGAGCGGCTGCGACGGGAGGCGGGCGCGGGGTTTCCGGAGAAGGCGACGGCGTTTCGGCCGGAGATGGCGGTACACGGAAAATTCGGGAAGGCGTGTCCGGTGTGCGGCGCGACGGTGCAGCGGATCGTGTATGCGGAGAACGAGGTGAACTACTGCCCGGGCTGTCAGACGGGCGGAAAGCTGCTGGCGGATCGCTCGCTGTCGCGGTTGTTGAAGAGCGACTGGCCGCGCACGGCGGAAGAGGCGGAGGCGATCAGGCAGTCGCGAGTTTGAGGAGATTGAGCGCGGCGAGGCGGGCTTGGTCGGCGGGGCCGGTGGACTGCGTGGCGTGAGCGGCGACAATGGCGCCGTCGATCAGGAGACTGATGGCGTCGGCGAGGTCGGACGGGTGCCGCGCGCCGGCAGCTTCGGCGAGCGTGCGGAGACGGGTGTTCATGGCGCGTTTGTGGGCCCACGCGGCGCGGTGGATGGGGTGATCGGGCTCCGGGTATTCGCTGAGCGCGCGGATGAACGCGCAGCCTTTGAAATCGTCGGCGGCGAACCATTTTTTCAGGCCGTCGAAGACGGCAGCGAGCTGGCGGGCGGGCGAACGGCCAGCGTCGGCGATCGCGGCATCGACGGACGCGACGAGGCCCTGGCTGCGTTGCGCGAGGACGGCGACGATGAGTTCCTCCTTCGAGGCGAAGTGATGGTAGAGGGTCATTTTCGCGACGCCGGCTTCGGCGAGGAGCGTGTCGATGCCGACGGCGCGGTAGCCGTCGCGATAGAAGAGCTGCCACGCGGTGGCCATGAGCTGCTCGCGTTTGGGCGACGAAGGCGAGGGATCGGTGGCGACGGCGGGCATGGCGAGAAGGTGGAGACGCGGGGTGGGAGCGGCAAGAAAATAGACAGACCTGTCTATTTTGTGCTTGCGCCGGCCTTGTAGACAGAACTGTCTACCGGCGCGGCCAACGCGGCATACCGCTGGCGAGCCGCTCTTCCTCCACGAAATCACCGATGAAAACTGCGATTGTAATCATGTCCGATCCGAAGCCTGGCACCGATGAAGCGCTGGGCCGGTTGTTGAACGCGCTGGCGCTGGCGCACGAAGGGCGCGCGGCCGGCGACGAAGTCGAGGTCGTCTTCAAAGGCGCGGGCACGCGCTGGCCGGCCGAACTCGCGAAGCTCGGGCATCCGGCGAGCGAGCGGTATCAGTCGGTGCGCGAACTGGTGAAGGGCGCGTCGCTCGGTTGCGCGGCCAAATACGGCGCGAAGGACGCGCTCGAGGCGGCGTGTGTGCCGCTGCTGTCCGATCAGGCCCTGCCGGGCACGCCCGGCGTTGCGGGGCTCAGGTCGTATTACGCGAACAACTGGAACGTGGTCGTGTTTTGACGACCGCCCGCTGCGGGCGGCTCGGAGAGCCGTCCCTGCCGGTGCGCTTAACATCCCTCACGATGGACTCGCACTTCCTGCATCTGGCCACGACCCCGACGGTGGCGGCGGCGCAACGCCGCTTTTACGGGCGGGCGGACGTCAGCGACGTCGCGCCGACGCCGGACGAGCTGGGTATGGTGGAGCGCGAGTACATCGCGGCGCGCGACAGTTTTTATCTGGCGACCGTGACCGAGACGGGGTGGCCGTATGTGCAGCACCGTGGCGGGCCGGCGGGTTTTTTAAAGGTGCTCGGGCCGGCGCGGCTGGGTTTTGCCGACGTGCGCGGAAATCGGCAGCTCTTGAGCACGGGCAACGTCGCGGCAAACGATCGCGTGGCGCTTTTCCTGATGGATTATCCGCAGCGGTCGCGGCTGAAGATTTTGGGGCACGCGAAAATCGTGCCGGCGTCAGACGATCCGGAGTTGCTGGCCGCGTTGGAAATCGCCGGCGGCGCGAGGGCGGAGCGGCTGGTGACGATCGACGTGGTGGCATTCGACTGGAATTGCCCGAAATACATCACGCCGCGCTACACGAAGGCGGAAGTGGAGACGGTGATCGCGCCGCTGCGGGGCCGAATCGCGGAGCTCGAGGCGCAGTTGTTGGCGCGCGGAAATCCGGCGGCGTAGAATCCATCCGGGAGGTCAAACGGCTTGCGGCGGCGGGCGAAAGCGCGAGCGTGTGCGCGATGCCCAACGCGCTCGCGCACGAAAAGTCTCCTTACCTGCTGCAGCATGCGGACAACCCGGTCGACTGGCTGCCGTGGGGCGAGGCGGCTTTCGCGAAGGCGCGGGCGGAGGCGAAGCCGATTTTTTTGAGCATCGGGTATGCGACGTGTCACTGGTGTCACGTGATGGCGCACGAGTCGTTCGAGAATGCGGAGGTGGCGGCGGTGTTGAACGAATTTTTCGTGCCGGTGAAGGTCGATCGCGAGGAGCGGCCGGACGTCGACAAGGTTTACATGACCTATGTGCAGGCGATGACGGGGCACGGCGGATGGCCGCTCAGCGCGTGGCTCACGCCGGAACTGAAACCGTTTTTCGGCGGCACGTATTTTCCGCCGGAGGATCGCGGCGGTCGCGCCGGGTTCGCTTCGATTTTGCGCGCGATCGCGAATGGCTGGGCGAAGGAGCGGGAGAAACTCGTCGCGGAAGGCGAGCGGGTGATCGACGTGCTGAGGGAAAGCGCGGCGCCAGATACGGCCACGGACGAAACCGGTCTGGCGGAGGCGGCGGGCGAGGCGTTCGAGAAATGTTTCCAGCACTTCTACGAATCGTTCGATGCGCAGCACGGCGGGTTCGGAGGCGCGCCGAAATTTCCGCGAGCGAGCAATCTGGCGTTTTTGTTTCGGGTGGCGGCGTTGCAGGGCCGGACGAGCGAGACGGGGGTGGAGGCGGTGAAGCTGGCGGCGGCGACGTTGCAGGCGATGGCGCGCGGCGGGATGCACGATCACGTGGGCGGCGGGTATCATCGCTACTCGGTCGACGAGAGCTGGTTCGTGCCGCACTTCGAAAAAATGCTCTACGACCAGGCGCAGATCGCGATGAATGCGCTCGAGGCGAAGCAGGCGACGGGCGACGAGCGGTTCGCCTGGATGGCGCGGGATATTTTCGACTACGTGCTGCGCGACCTGAGTCATCCGGCGGGCGGG
The DNA here is from genome assembly GCA_048498075.1 of Verrucomicrobiota bacterium. GTDB lineage: Bacteria > Verrucomicrobiota > Verrucomicrobiia > Opitutales > Opitutaceae > Opitutus. The sequence continues at coordinate 12,063 of JBEHYR010000047.1, forward strand.
TTTTATTCGGCGGAGGATGCGGACAGCTCGATTGCAGCCGGTGAGCCGGAGCACGCAGAAGGGGCGTTTTATGTTTGGACGCGCGGGGAAATCGAGACGGCGCTCGGGGACGATGCACCGCTGGTGAGCGCGCATTTCGGCGTGGCGGCAGAGGGCAACGTGCCGGCGTCGCTCGATCCGTATGGCGAGTTGCGCAGGAAAAATATTTTGATGCAGCGGGCGTCGCTCGCGGCGACGGCGGCCGCGCAAGGGCTCGAGGTCCAGGCGGCGAACGATCGCATGCTGGCGGCTCTGGAGAAATTGCGGGCGGTGCGCGCGCGGCGGCCGCGTCCGCTGCGGGACGACAAGGTCATCGCGGCGTGGAACGGCTTGATGATCTCGGCGCTGGCGAAGGGCGCGCAGATGCTGGAGGGAGGATCGCCGGCAAGCAGGCTCCTGCAGGCGGCCACGCGCGCGGCGGAGTTTGTCGAGCGAGAGCTTTTCGACGGGGAGCGCGGCGTGCTGTTTCGGAGCTGGCGCGAAGGGCGCGGCGTGACCGAGGCCTTCGCGGAAGATTACGCCTGCATGATCCAAGGGCTGCTCGATCTGTATGAGGCGGGTTTCGAGATCCGGTGGCTACGGTGGGCGGTGCGGCTGCAGCAAATGATGGATACGCTGTTTTGGGATGAGGCCGCGGGCGGCTACTTCAACTCGCGGGCGGGCGAGTCCTCGATCGTGCTGCGGCTGAAAGAGGATTACGACGGCGCGGAGCCGGCGGCGAGTTCGGTGGCGGCGATGAATCTCGCGCGACTGGGGGCGGTGCTCGATCCGGTGGAGACGGCGGGTGGCGAGCGGGCGGCGATGAGTTATCGCGAGCGGGCGCGGCGATGCGTGGCGGCGTTTCGCGGGCGGTGGAGTGCGGCGGCTCACGCGCTGCCGCAGATGTTGTGCGCGCTCGAACTGACCTTGGAACCGCCGCGGCACGTCGTGATCGCCGGCGATCCGGCATCGGACGATTTTCAGGCGTTGGCGACGGTGCTCGGCGAACGGCTCGGCCGAAAGAGGACGTTGCTCGCGGCGGAAGGCGGCGACGGCGAGGCGTGGCTCGCGGGTCGGGCGCCGTGGCTGGTGGAGATGAAACCGATCGGTGGCCGCGCGACGGCGTATGTGTGCGAGGAGTACGCATGCCAGGCGCCGGTGAGCACGCCGGAGGAGTTGCGGGCGCTGTTGGTGCGGGCGGACGCGGGCTGATCCGGAAACCCTGCAGGCGAAGGCGCGCTCGCTCGCAAATTCGTCTGCGCTCGGTGGAGCCCGAGGTCGTCGTCGAGCGGACGCGCGCGTTCGTCGGTCGACCCGACGGGGACGTCGGACTTCACCTTGAACTGCGGCGTTGCCGTCAGCGTTCGCCGTAGGTGCCGGGATCTTCGGCGGCGCGAAGCAAAGTGGGATCCGCGCGGGTGGATCGGGCGCTGGCGACAAGGTCGCGAATCTGCGCGACGATGGCGATGATGTCCGGGTGCCTGGCGGCGAAAATCAGGAGCTGGATTTGTTCCGGCGTGAGGTTCGCGTGCGCGACTGCTTCGTCGAGTTGCGCGATGGCTTGTCGGAGCGGCGAGCGGCGGGTCGAGATGGCTTTGCGCGCCGTCTCCTCGGTGGTGGCGCGCGAAAACGGAATCCCGCTGACGGATTCAAGCCAGAGCAGCGCCATGCTTTTCGTTTCGGCGGAGCTGTCCGCGAAGCCCAGCTGGCGCATGAGGCTGGCAATGGTTTTAAACTTCACCGGACGGCCGGATTCGATGTTGACGATGGTGTTCCGGTGCACGCCCGCGCGCTGCGCAAGCTGCTCGAGCGAGAGGCCGCGGGCCTCGCGCAAGCTCCGGAAAAGCTGCGTGTAGTCCATGTCGTTGAGTACCGACCGCCTCCCGGCGATGTCAACGCACCCGGCTGTTTTCGAATCCCTTCGCGGTGCAATTGACAAACCGTAGGCTAACACAAAACATGGGCAAATGAGCAAATCGCGGCGAGGGATCACGACGAAGGCGCGGCCGGCGCGGCCGTCGCGCGGCGGGAGCGAATGGCGGGCGGAAGTGATTGCGGTGTTGCTCGGGGTTTGTCGAAGCCTGGAGCGCCTGGAGCCTTCCGAGGCGGGTAAGCAGGCGTGCCGGGACGTTGCGAGGGAGCTCGCGGGTTTCCTGCGGGTGAGCGAGTCGCAGAGAATAAAACGGCGTTGAGCGATGGCCTCGATTCTGGTGATCGATAGCTACGACGGCTTCCGCGACGCGATGACGTTTTGCCTGCCGAAGTTTGGGCATGTGGTGCGATGCGTGGCGGATGTGGAGTCGGCCATCGCGGGCGTGGGGGCGGCGGGCGTGGAGTTCGTGCTGATCGATCTGGGCGAGTCGCAGCGCGAAGGTCTGCGGGCCTGCGAGCAGCTCTGCGCGCTGCCGGCGTTTGCGAAGATTCCGATCGTGGCGATGACGGCGTTCCACTGCGCAGGCGTGGAGGAACGGGCGCGAGTGGCGGGGGCGGCGGGGGTGCTGCGAAAGCCGTTTCAGTGGGCGGAGATCCTCGAGTTAATCGCGCGCTCGGTGCCGGCAACGGGCGGTTGAGGTCCGACGGGCCGCGAGCGGGCGTTTTTCACCATTGCCTGACGCGCGGAAGGCGAACAACGCTGACGATCTCCCCTCCGCCCGTGAAGATTCTCGCCGTCGAAGATGATCCTGTGGCCCGCGCCGTTTTGCGGCAGGGATTGCGTCGGCTGGGTTACGATGCGGTGGAAGCGGCCGACGGCGTCGACGCGTGGGACGCGATGCAGCGCGAGCCGGTGCGAGTGGTGGTGAGCGATTGGTTGATGCCGCGGGTGGACGGGCTGGAGCTTTGCCGGAAAATCCGCGCGCAGGTGGGCGGAGAGTATGTATATTTTATTTTGCTGACGGTTGCGGGCGCGACGGAGGAAAACCAGCGGGCGGCGGCGGACGCGGGCGTGGACGATTTCCTGACGAAGCCCCTGAATCTTTCGGACCTGTGGACGCGACTGCGGGTGGCGGAGCGAATCCTGCGCTACACGACGCAGGTGCGACAGCTGGAGGAACTCCTGCCGATCTGCACGTACTGCAAAAAAATCCGCGACGACCAAAATTACTGGCAACAGATGGAGGGCTACATCAACGAGCGGACGGGGAGCGAATTCAGCCATTCGGTCTGCCCGGATTGCTACAACCGCGTGATCATCCCGGAGCTGACGAAAATGAAAGAGGCGGCGGGGCGGGGTGGCACGGCGACGGGTTTTCCGACGAGTGAACGACGACAGCATTAGAAAACTCGAGGAGAAGATCGCGTACCTCGAGCATCACGTGACGCAGCAGGACAAAGTGATGCTGGGTTTCGCGGAGGACATCGCGCGGTTGCGGCGGGAGATCGCCGGGCTGATGGCGCGGGTGACGAATGGTGGCGCCGGAAGCGGCTCGGCGGGCAGCGACGAGGCGGACGCGGGTGGGGCAATCGAGGAACGGCCGCCACATTACTGAAGGCGGGTGATCGAGCCAGGGCGAAAAGCGGAGAGAGGAGCGGCTCTCCGAACCGTCCGCGTACCGCTCGGAGACCGGTTCCTGCCAGGTGCTGCCGCGCCCCTGCGCGGGAGGAGGCGGCGCTTTTGGCGGCTCGAAATATACGGCCAAAAAAAAACGAGCCGCGGTGAGCGGCTCGTTGGTTGAAGGCGGCGCGACGATGAGTCGGCCGCAAGGGTAAGACAGGAGCGGAGGTGTTATTCGGCCACGCTCTGGTCGGCGGTCTGGGCCTTCTGCCAGGCGGCGGCGACTTTTTCCTTGGTGGCGTCCCACGTGGCGGCCGTCGCGCTGCCCACGTCGTTGGCCGCGTTGCGGAGATCGTCACGGGCTTCGGCGAGGCGGGTGGCGGTTTCGCCTTTCGCCTTGGCGGCGTCGCGATCGAGCTTGGCGGCGAAATCGTTGGCCTTGGCGGCGAAATCGGCGCGCTGGTCGTAGGAGTAATTTTTGACGCTGTCCCACGAAGCGGCCATGGCGGTGCCGGCGGTCGACATGCTGCTACCGGCGGCGGTGCCGGCGGTCGCGCTGGTGGAGGTGTCGTTCGCGGCCGTCGAGGCGGTGCCGGATTTCGCGTCGTTGGTTTTCGAGCAAGCGCCGAGAAGGGCGGCAAGAGAAACGGCGGTGAGAGTCGTGAGTATTTTCATGGGGATTTCGATGGGTGGGTTGAGTGCGGCCTGCCTTCGCCTGAGAGTTGGCTCAAGGCGCAGGCGGCGAGCCGCGGAAAAGCCCGGCGACAATTGCGACGAGCAAGAGCACGAGAAAGATGTAGAACAAAATGCGTGCGATATCGGTGGCCGCGCCGGCGACGCCGGTGAAACCGAAGGCGCCGGCGATGAGAGCGACGAGGAGGAAGGTGATGATCCAACGAAGCATGGTATTGGGGGATTCTCCGTTTGGTCCGATTGGCGGCCGGTTTGTTCGCGGCGCGGCCCGAGATCGGCGGTTGCCCGGTGGCGCTTTGCGAGAGCCGCCTGATGAAATGCGGTGAGGGCCGCATCCGCGTTGCAGGAACTCGGTTTGCCCCCAAATGGTGCCCGAGGGGGGACTCGAACCCCCATGCGGTTAGGCACAGGCTTCTGAGACCTGCGTGTCTACCAATTCCACCACCCGGGCAATCAGGCGGACGGACAAGAGACACAGCCGTGACGGCCCGGGCAAGAAAATTGATTTCCTTCGGCCGCTGCCGCTCCCACGTTCGCGTTTCCCTCGCGAAGAAAGCTGCCGTCCTTGCCCGTTTCCGCGCCGAATGCGCGATCGCCTCTCAGCATATCACCGATCTCGACGCCCTACGCGCTGCGAATGGCGCCGTGGCCGGTGACGCGGAGGCCGGTCGATAACCTGAGGTCATGATGAAGAAGTTCTCGTTGAGTGAGAAGTTCACGCTGATTCACGAACACTGGCGGCCCAAGGTCGTCGTGGAGCTTAACGGTCAGGAACTGAAGCCGGTTAAGTTCGCCGGTGTGTTTCCATGGCGCCGCCATGACCCGAAGATGAAATGTTTCTTGTCTGGCGCGGCCGGATGAAGATCGAGCTTCGCGACCGAATCGTGGAGTTCGGTGTGGGCGGGGCGTGCATGGCGCCCCGTGAGATCGAGCATCGCACGCTCGTGGACGAAGAAGCGGAAGTGCTGATTTTCGAAACGGCTGCGAGCCGGAAGACCGGCAATGTCGTCGATCCGGATTTCACGGCGCCCGCCCGGCGCAAAGGTGTAAGGGGCGCAACGTTGAAAGCCTTTCCTGCGGCCAGCGGGGAGGAGCCCCCTGGACGCCGCCCGCCGGCTGAGGTTGAGGATCGTTTCAGGGTGACAAATCTGCCAGCGTGGCGCCCATTTCATTTTTTCTTCGGGTCTCGCTGCCATGTTCGACCTCTCTGTTGCCACCACGATCTACTGCGTGCTCGTCGCGATCACTTTCCTCAGCCTGTGGCTGGGGTATGATCGCCGCGATCACCGCACGTTCGAGCGCGAACGGCGCAAGACGACCTTCCACTGCATCCGCTGCGATCAGCTCTACACGGCGGTGGTCGGCACCGAACTCGCGAAATGCCCGCGTTGCGGCCACGAGAACTCGCGGTTGAAATTCTAAAGCTTTGTTTGGGGTCGCAGCCGATGAAGGCACAACGAAGGCAGGGTGCGACGTCGCGCGTCCTGAGGGCGGCCGTGCCGCGAAGGAAACGTGGGCGATCCCAGCGGTCCGCCTACCTTTCAGCCGCGGGAGCAGCTGCAGTTTTTCGGAAAAAAACGGCGTGCGCTCAGTGTTCGGGCGCCTGATCCGCCGTCTCGGCGCGGCGGTTGAGTTCGCTGGCGAGGATACTGAGCTTTTTGTCCGTGTTTTCCTCCTCGCTCATCGTCTCTTTCAAGAGCTTCACCGCGTCGTTGTAACCGAGGTTGCGGGCGAAAGTGCAGACGCTGCCGTAACCGGCGATTTCGTAGTGCTCGACTTTCTGCGCGGCGACGATGAGGGCGGAGTCGAGGACGTCGGGATCGGCGTCCTGATCCAGCGTGTCCTTCGCTTCGGCGATGAGGCCAGCCATCGCCTTGCAGGATTTGCCGTCGGGCGAACCGCCGAGGCCGTCGAAGATTTTTTCCAACCGTTTCGCGTGCTCCCGGGTTTCCTTCAAGTGAGTCTCGAAGCCCTGGCGGAGGCGCGCGGATTTCGCGGCTTGCGCGAGCAGCGGGAGGGCTTTGGCGAGTTGTTGTTCGGCGTCGTAGAGATCGCGGAGTTCGTCGACGAAGAGATCATGAAGTGTTTCAAGTGCGGCCATGTGAGAAGTGGGTTGAGGGTTGTTGGGTTGGGCGACGGCGTTCAGCGGCGCGGGCGGATTTCGCCACGGGGCGGGAGAGCTTTGCCGGCGGTCGGATATTCTTCGTCGCGAATGTTGACGGTGTCGGGGGAAGGCATGGCTTCGCGGTTTTTTCCGGGATCGGCGAGGTCGCGATCCCGCGGCACGGCGACCCGATCACGCGCGGGCGCGGCGGGAGTGGAGGAAGAGGAGGAGTTTTTCATGCGGGAACATAGTCCGGCCCGGCAGGTGTGTCAGGGCGCAGATTTCCCGCTCGCGGAGTGGAGGAGCGGCCCCACGGGTTTGGGCCGAACGCGGGCGGAAAGTCCGCGCCCGGCCGCGGCTAAGCGGCGGCAGCGGCGGGCCCGGCGATTTCGCGGTCGTGCCGGTAGAGCATGAAAATCGTGAACGTGACCGCGCACATCCCGGCGCAGACGAAATAAATGCCGCGGTGCCCGATCTGTCCGAGCAGCAGGCCGAAGGTGAAATAGCCGACGAGCGCGCCGATGCTGTAGGAGTTCGAATAGATGCTCGTCGCCACCCCGAACTGCCCCGGCAGCAGATCCTGGAAAAACGTGATCGCGATATTCGTCGTCACGGCGATGGAGGCGGCGCTCAAAATCTGCATCGGGTAAATGTGCCACGGCGCTTTCGCGAGCGTGAGGGTGAGAAAGTAGACGATCGCGACGAACACGCCGAAGCGCATCAGCGCGATCTTCTTCCCCTGCGCTGCGAGCCGGCCGAACCAGATCATCAGCGGCATCTCGATCACGGGTGCGATGCCGAAAATAATGCCGACGGAGCGCGTATCGCCGCCGAGCTGTTGGGTGACCAGCAGCGGCAGGTTCAGCAGGTTCATCGTGTACGCGGCGAAGACGAGCATGAGCCCGGCGGAGTGCGCGAAGATGATCGGTCGCGTGATGACGCGCAGGAGTGGCTCGCGCACCGCTTCCCGGCGGGACGGCGGATGCGGCCGGTGCGGCACGAACCGCAGGATGCCGAGCAGGAAAACGAAAAACAGGCCGGCGGCGGCCAGGAAAATACCGCGATAGCTGAAATGCGCCATGACAGCCGCGCCCAGCGCCGGGCCGATCATCCAGGCCAGCGAAAAGAAAACGCGCAGCAGGCTCATCAGCAGCGACGCATCCGCGCCGGCGTTTTCCGGCCGGCCGAGTTCCTCGCGGCCGAAGGCGAAGAGTTGCGAAAAACTCACCGTCGCGACGCCGATCGCGAGCGAGCCGATCACCGTGAGCGCGACCGGATCGCGCACGAACGCGTAGCCCGTGTAGCCGAGCATCCCGCCGATCGGCCCGACGATCAGCATCGTGCGCCGCGCCACGTGGGTGTCGGACCAGCGCGCGAGCGTCAGACTGATGACGATCGCGCTGAAGGAAGTCGTGGTCATGAACAGCCCGAACCGGAGCGGCGACATGTGCACGTAGAGCGTGCCCCACATCGAGAGGAATGGAGAGACGAACGAACTCGCCAGCCCGAGCGTGAACATCGTGGCCAGCAGACCGGCGAAACCGGGCTGGCGGAGGATGCTGCGGACGACGTCGGCGAAGCGGCGCATGGCGGGCGATTGCAGCGGCGGGCGGCGGCGATGCGAGCGGAATAGAGCGAGGGCGGAGCGCGGCGGAGTTTGCGCGTTTTGCCCCGAAACGCGCTTGCGCCCGCCGTGCGGCTTGCGTTGTGCTGTCCGTTTCCCACGCCGCACATGCCTCAAACCATTGCCGTCCTAGACTTCGGTTCGCAGCTCACCCAAGTCATCGCGCGCCGCATCCGCGAGTGTCAGGTCTACTCGAAAATCTACCACTACTCGACTCCGGCGGCGCAGCTTCAGGCGGAGGGCGTCGTCGGCATCATCCTGTCGGGCGGGCCGCAGAGCGTTTACGCGAAAAAAGCGCCGCACCCGGATGTGAAGATTTTCGAACTCGGCGTGCCGGTCCTCGGGATTTGTTACGGCGTGCAGCTCATGGGTTATTTCCTGGGTGGCGAAGTGGCGCACAGCCAGCACCGCGAATACGGCCACGGCCATCTCACGATCAAGAAGCCGGGCAAGCTCTTCGCGGGGCTGCCGCGGAGGCTGCGCATCTGGAATTCCCACGGCGACAAGCTCACGCAACTTCCGCCGGGTTTCGTGGCGACGGCGATTTCGGAGAACTCGCCGTATTCCGGCATCGAGGACGCGAAGCGCGGATTCTACGGGATCCAATTTCACCCGGAAGTTTTCCACACCGAGCGCGGCGCGGACATGATCCGCAATTTCCTCGTCGGCATTTGCGGCGCGAAGCAGGACTGGACGACGAAGGACTTCATCGCGCACGCCGTGGCGGAGATTCGCGCGAAGGTCGGCAAGTCGCGCGTGATCCTCGGCCTGTCGGGTGGCGTCGATTCCTCGGTGGCGGCCGCGCTGCTGCACAAGGCGATCGGCCGGCAGCTCACGTGCGTCTTCGTCGACAACGGCCTGATCCGGAAAGGCGAGCGCGAGTACGTCGAAAAACTTTACGCGAAGCATTTCCACATCGACCTGCGCGTCGTCGACGCCTCGAAGCTTTTCCTGAAACGCCTCAAGGGCGTCACCGAGCCGGAGCGCAAGCGGAAGATCATCGGCAACACGTTCGTCGAGGTGTTCGAGCAGGCGCTGAAGACGATCGGCCACGCGGATTTTCTCGGTCAGGGCACGTTGTATCCGGACGTGATCGAGAGCGTTTCCATCGGCAACAATCCGGCGTCGCTGATCAAGACGCACCACAACGTCGGGGGGCTGCCGGCGCGGATGAAGTTGAAACTCATCGAGCCGCTGCGCGAGTTGTTCAAGGACGAGGTGCGCAAGGTCGGCTCCGCGCTCGGCCTGCCGAAGGAAGTGGTGTGGCGGCAGCCGTTTCCCGGACCCGGTCTGGGCGTGCGCGTGATGGGCGAGATCACGGCGGAGAACCTTGAAATCCTGCGCAATGCCGACGCGGTGCTGCAGGACGAGATGATGAAATCGGGCTATTACTATAAAGTGTGGCAGTCGTTTTGTGTTTTCCTGCCGGTGCGGACGGTCGGCGTGTTCGGCGACGAGCGCACCTATGACCACGTGATCGCGTTGCGGGTCGTCGAGAGCATCGACGCGATGACGGCCGATTGGGCGAAACTGCCGCACGATCTGCTGCAAAAAATCTCCAGCCGCATCACCAACGAGGTGCGCGGCGTGAGCCGCGTCGTCCTCGACATCAGCTCGAAACCGCCGGCCACGATCGAGTGGGAATAACGCCGCCGCGCGGGCGGCGCGGACGCGGACTTCCCTCGGCGGCGAATTTCATCCACCCTTTTGAACCATGATTTCTAACCTCCTGCGCAGAGTCATTGTGTGCTGCTTTCTCGTCGGTGCGGGAGCCGCGTTTGCCGCCGAGCCGGCGATTATCGCCAAGGCGCGCGCGCAGCTCGGGCCCGACGCGGTGCTGGATGCCGTGCAAACGCTCCACTACGTCGGAACGCTGACCGGCCCCGATCCCAGCGATGAGGCGAAGCAAGTCACGCAGGCGATCGAGATTTACCTCCAGAAACCCGCCCGCCAGCGCATCGAAATCAGGTCCGCCAGCGTCGTCGAGGTCAGCGCCATCGACGGCTACGACGCCTGGCGCCGCCTCAGCGATGCGAAGGATCCGTCGCGCTGGGAGCAGACGCAGATGTCGGCCCAGCAGATCAAGCAACTGCGCGCCGACGTGTGGCAGAATCTTTATTATTTCCGCGGCATCGAGAAGATCGGCGGCTACATCGAGGATCTCGGCACGGAAAAATTTGAAGGCGTGCTCTGCCGGAAAATCGCCTTTCATCACAACGACACGGTGGTGAACTACCGCGCGTTCGACGAGGCCACGGGCAAACTCGTCTACACCGGCACGCCGCAATACAACACGCGCGAGCAGGGCGAACTCGTTTCCGGTGGCATCCACTTTCCGAAAACGCTCCTGATCACCCAGGACGGCGGCGGTGGAAAAACGATCGCGCGCACGCTCACCTTCCAGAAAATCGCGGTGAACGAGAATTTGCCCGACAGCCTTTTCGCCGTGCCGCTGGCGAATGCGCGGTGATGCGAACGGCGGCAGCCGCGGGTCGTGGTCGCCGGAACGCACCGCTGGCGGTCGGAAATCGCCGCTGCAATCAACCTTTTCCATGCTGACCCTTCACCACGCTTCGAAGACGTTCACCGCCGATCTGGCTGCTTTTTGTCGCGGCTCCGTCGCCTCGCGCGAAGTCATTGACGCGGTGGCGGCGATCCTGGCGGACGTGCGCGGGCGGGGCGACGAGGCGATCGTGTACTATGCGGCGAAGTTCGACGGCGCGAAGCTGCGCGCGCGCGACCTGCGGGTGCCGACGGCGGAAATCGCCGCGGCGGCGAAGCGCCTGCCGGCTGATCGACGGCGCGCACTCGTCGCCGCGCACAAGAGCATCGTCGACTACAACCGCCGCGGGCTGCCGGGAAACTGGACGACGAAAAATCCGCAGGGCGCGATCGTCGGCGAAAAATTCGACCCGATCCGCCGCGTCGGTCTCTACGTGCCCGGCGGCCAGGTGCCGCTGGTCTCAACCGTGTTAATGACGGCCACGCTGGCAAAAATCGCCGGCTGCCCCGAAATCGCGGTGTTCACCCCTTCGAATGCTGAGGGAAAAATTGCGGACGGGCTGCTCGCGGCGCTGCATTTGGCCGGCGTCGACGAGGTTTACCGCGTCGGCGGCGTGCAGGCGATCGGCGCGATGGCGTATGGCACCACGACGATTCCGGCGGTGGATAAAATTTTCGGCCCGGGCAACGCCTTCACCTGCGAGGCGATGCGACAGGTGTTCGGCGTGGTCGGTGTCGCGGGTCTGCCCGGCCCGAGCGAGGTGATGATCGTCGCGGACGAAACGGCCCGGCCGGATTACGCCGCGGCCGATTTGCTGGCCCAAGCGGAGCACGGCTCGGGACGGGAAAAAATTTATCTGGTCGCGACCTCAGCCGGTGTGATCAAGGCGATCGCCGCCGAAATCGACGAACAGGTGCACACGCTGACCCGTTCGGAAAAAACGCAGCGCGTGCTGAACGAAGGATTTCTCGCGATCGAGGTGAAGACGCTCGCGCAGGCCGCGGAGGTCGCGAACTACGTGGCGCCCGAGCACCTCGAACTGCTGGTGAGCGAAAGCGCCGCGAAGACGTTGACACGCGCGATTACCACCGCGGGCGCGATCATGATCGGGAATGACACACCGACGGCGCTGGGTGACTTCACCGCGGGCCCGAGCCACGTGCTGCCGACGGGGCGGGCGGGACGCTTCTTCAGCGGAATGCGCGTAGCGGATTTTCTGCGGCGCACGAGCCTGATCCGCTACGACAAGAAGAGCGTGCGCAAAGGCGAGCCGGTGGTCGCTGCGTTTGCCGCGATGGAAAAGCTCGATGCGCACGGGCGCTCGGTGAAAATCCGGACGCTGTAGGCATCTGCTCGCCGGCGCTTTTCCCTCACGTCGTGCTCATCGCGAGCAAGCTCGCTCCTCCATGAACAGCCCTTCCTCCCTCGCTCTTCCGCACGTCGCGAGCCTCCACGCCTACACGCCGGGCTTGCAGCCGACGGAGCCGGGCTGGACGAAACTGAACACCAACGAGTGCCCGTATCCGCCGAGTCCGCGCGTGGCGGAGGCGTTGCGGCGCGAGATCGGCGAGGATGGCGCGGCGTTGCGGCTTTATCCGAATCCGGCGAGCGCGTCGCTGCGCGCGACGATCGCGAAGCTGCATGGTTTGAAGGAGGAAAACGTCGTCGTCGGCAACGGGTCGGACGATATTTTGAATCTGCTGGTGCGGGCGTTTGTGGGTGCGGGATGTAGGGCGGGGTCTCCTGACGCAGCTGACGGGGACGCGTCTAAAACGGCGGGGTTCGGAGACCCCGCCCTACACCAAGCCGCCGGGTTTACGTTTCCCAGCTACTCGCTCTATCCGGTCCTCGTCGAAATTCAGGATGGCCGCAGCACGGTGATCGAGTTCGACCGGTCGATGACGCTGCCGGTGGGGCAGATCGCCAGGTCGACGGCGCGAGCATTTTTTCTTACGTCGCCGAATGCGCCGACAGGCGTGGGCTTTTCGAATGCGGAGATCGAGCGCGCGCTGGCGGGCTTCGGGGGGCTTTTCGTCGTCGACGAGGCGTATGCGCCGTTTGCGAACGAGGACGCGGTGGCGTTGCTCGCGCGTTATCCGAAGCTTGTGATCGTGCGTACGCTTTCCAAGGCGTACGCGCTCGCGGGCATTCGCGTCGGCTACGCGCTCGCGCATGCAGAGGTGATCGACGTGCTCGATCGCGTGCGCGACAGCTACAACGTCAGCCGGCTCTCGCAGGTCGCGGCGGTGGCGGCGCTCGGGGATGCGGCTTATTACGCGCGCGTCGTGGCGAAGGTGAAAGCCACGCGCGATCGCTGCGTCGACGAGTTCGCAGGGAAACGCGGCTGGTTCACCTATCGTTCGCAGTCGAATTTCATTTTCACCGAACCGAAAAATGCGGCGGGTGAGAGCGGGCCGGCGGTGGCGAAGGCGGCTTACGATTTTCTGTATGCGCGCAAAGTGCTGGTCCGCTACTTCGCGAGCCACGCCTTGACCGCTTCCTTCCTGCGCATCAGCGTCGGCACGGACGACGAGATGCTCGTCCTTCAACACACCCTCGACGCATGGCTAAAGGCTCAAAAGTAGCGCCGGCATCCTTGCCGGCATCCAACGGCAAGCCCGCAGAGAGGCCGGCCCTTCGTTCGGCGACCGTCTCCCGCAAAACCGCGGAGACCGACATCGCGCTCACGCTCGCGATCGACGGTCGCGGCGTGGCGAAGATCGACACGGGCGTGGCGTTTTTCGACCACATGCTGACGCTGTTCGCGAAGCATGGTTTGTTCGATCTCACGATCGCGGCGAAGGGCGATGTCGAGGTCGATTATCACCACACGGTCGAGGATGTCGGGCTGGTGCTCGGGCAGGCGTTCAAGGAAGCGCTGGGCGACAAGGTCGGCATCAAGCGCTATGGATTTTTCCTGCTGCCGATGGACGAGTCGCTGGCGCGCGTCGTGGTGGATGTCGGCGGGCGGCCGCATCTCGTCTATCAGGCGGAGGCGCCGACGATGTTCGTGCGCGATTTCAACATCGTGCTCGTGAAGGAATTTTGCCGCGCGTTCAGCAACGCGCTCGGCGCGAATCTGCATGTCCATCTCGTCTACGGCGAGGAGCCGCACCATGTGGCCGAGGCGATTTTCAAGGGCCTCGCGCGCGCGCTGGACGTGGCGACGCAGATCGAGCCGCGCGCGGCGGATTTGCTTCCGAGCACAAAAGGGAAAATTTGAACCGTAGCCCTGCTCGAGAGAGCAGGAATCAGGGGGTGGAGGTAAATCCGGCAGCGCCCGGTCCCGCCTCTTCCGAGGCGGGCTACACTTCGATTCATGTCCACCATCATCGCCGTCATCGACAACGGAATCTGCAATCTCCGCAGCGTCACGAAGGCGCTCGAGGCGGTGGGCGCGGCGCCGCTCGTCGTGCGCACGCCGGCGGAGGCCGGCGCGGCCGGCGCCGCCGGGCTCGTGCTGCCGGGCGTGGGCGCACTGCGCGATTGCGTGGCGGCGCTGCGCGCAACCGGGCTCGACGCGACGGTGCGCGAGTGGATCGCCGCCGACCGGCCGTTTCTCGGCGTGTGCCTCGGCATGCAGGCGCTCTTCGAACATTCGGAGGAGGCGAACGTCACCGGGCTCGGAATTCTTCCCGGGAAGGTGATCCGGTTTCAGCGGCCGGCGTCGTTGAAGATTCCGCACATGGGATGGAACACCGTGAAGTTCGTTCAGCCGCTCTCCGCGCTCAGCGCTCAACTCTCAACTGAAGGCGAAGCTTTCTATTTCGTTCACAGCTTCCACTGCGTGCCGGCGGACCCGGCGCTGGTGCTGGCGGAGTGCGACTATGGCGGGGCGTTTACGGCGGCGATCGGCCGCGGGAACTGTTTCGCCACGCAGTTCCACCCGGAGAAGAGCCAGGCGAAGGGGCTGCAAATTTATCGAAACTTCGCCGCGGTCGCCGCCGCATCGGTGACGGCGGCGTGAAATTTCCCTGCTCCGGCGGGCGGTTCGCGCTTATTTCCGACGGGTCGTAAGGATTCGTCCGTCAACACGCTTGGCATTTGCCGCGCATTCACTTCATTTCGTTCCGATATGCCCCAAGACGCCGTCCTCAAACTCGAAGGTAAGGATTACAAACTCCCGACGCTCGTCGGCTCCGAAGGCGAGAAGGCGATCGATGTCCGCAACTTGCGCGCCCAGACGGGCTACATCACTTACGACGACGGTTTCGGCAACACCGGCTCGTGCCTCAGCGACATCACGTTCATTGACGGCGACGCCGGCATCCTTCGCTACCGCGGCTATCCGATCGAGCAGCTCGCGCAGCAATCCTCCTTCGTCGAGACGGCTTACCTGATCATCAACGGCGAGCTGCCGAATCCGAAACAACGGCGCCATTTCGGCGACCTGCTCCGCGAGCATTCGCCGGTGCACGCGGACATGGGGCATTTGTTCGAAGGTTTTCCGATCGGCTCGCATCCGATGGCGATCCTCGCGGCGCTGCTCAACTCACTCGGCTGCTATTACCCGCATCTCGCGACGAATCGTCCGGCGGAAGATCTCGCGAATTTCGAGGAAGCCTCCGCGATCGCGATCTCGAAGGTCCGCACGATCGCGGCGATGTCCTACCGCAAGAGCCGCGGCCTCCCGTATATTTATCCGAAGCGCACGCTGCCTTACTGCGAGAACTTCCTGCACATGATGTTCTCGCAACCTTACGAGGACTACACGCCGACGCCGGAAGTCGCGTCCGCGCTGAATCTGTTTCTCCTCCTCCACGCCGACCACGAGCAGAACTGCTCCACGTCGACGGTGCGCATGGTCGCATCGAGCGGCGCGAATCTTTTCGCGTCGACCGCGGCGGGCGTGTGCGCGCTCTGGGGTCCGCTGCATGGCGGAGCGAACATGGCCGTGATCGAGATGCTCGCGAGCATTCACGCGGAGGGCGACGACGGCACGAAATTCATCGAGGCCGCCAAGAGCGGCAAAGGCACGCACCGGCTGATGGGCTTCGGCCACCGTGTCTACAAAAACTACGATCCGCGGGCGAAAATCATCCAGACTTCATTCGAGAAGGCGCTCGCCAGCCTGGGGATCAAGGACGACCCGCTGCTCGCGATCGCGCGCCGGCTCGAGGAGGCGGCGTTGAAGGACGAGTATTTCCTGTCGCGGAAACTCTATCCGAACGTCGATTTCTACAGCGGCCTGATCATGCGCGCGCTGGGGATTCCGCAGAACATGTTCACGGTGATGTTCGCCATCGGGCGCATGCCGGGCTGGATCGCGAATTGGAAAGAGGTCGCGCAGAATCCGAAGAACAAAATTTATCGGCCGCGCCAGGTTTACACCGGCCCGACGAAGCGGGACTACGTGCCGATCGAGCAGCGCGGGTGAAGCAGGGCGGGCTTCAGCCCGCCTCTCTTTCGGGCAACACATGGGCGGGCTGAAGCCCGCCCTACTTTTTTTCCGAGTGGAAGACGTCGTCGGTCGTGAGACCCGTGAGCTGCGTGAGGCCGTGCAGCATGCGCCAGAGCGCGACCATCAGCATGGCCATGCTCGGCAGCACGATCACGGGCCAGCTCAGCCAGTGCATCTTCGCGAGTTCGGCGTTGAACTCCGGCGTGCCGCCGGGGCTCTTCAGCAACCAGCGCGCGAGAAAATAAGCGAGCGCGCCGCTGGCGAAAAACGCCAGCGCGACGAGCACGGTGCAGCGGCGCAGCAGCGCGGCGAAACCGGCCTCGGCCTTTTTCGCGCGCAGGGCGGCCTCGACGCGGGCGACGTCCATCACGGCGTCGTTGAAAAAAAGCGTTTTCACGAGCGGCTCGCGCGTGCGCATCGAAAGCAGCAGCAGCGTGCCGATGAGCGCGGGGATCGCGGCGTCCTTCACCGCGAACCAGCGGCCGTCGAGCTTCAGCAGGCCGAGCACGCCGCTCAGCAAAACGCCGACGAAACCGAGGACCGAGAAGAGATTCGTCTTCTTGCGCGCGACGAAATCGTAGACGCCGTAGCTCAGCGGAAACGCGAGCGCGACGACGAGCCCCCACGCGGGCCCCAGCCGGTTCTCCTTGCTGAGCTGCGCCATGATGATGGCGGGCAGCGCGACATTGCAGATCAGGTTGACGAAGAGATTTTCCGGCTTGGGTTTGTCCACGGACATCCGGACAGGAAACGTCGAACCTTCCCGCGCCGGAAGACGAAAATCGCCGGCCGCCGCTTTTCCTCATTTCCTGCGCGCAATAACTTCTTCATCCTCCGACCCTCATGATTCTTCTCGGCGTGAACATCGACCACTGCGCCACGGTGCGGCAGGCGCGTTATCGTCAGGCCGGTGCGACGACGGGCGGAGCGGTGGAGCCCGATCCGGTGACGCTCGCCACGCTCGCCGAGCGTGCGGGCGCGGATGGCATCACGGTGCATCTGCGCGAGGATCGGCGGCACATCCAGGAGCGCGACGTGTGGCGGCTGCGCGAGACGATCGGGACGCGGCTGAATTTCGAGATGGCGTGCACGCCGGCGATGACGGAGTTCGCGCTGAAGCTGAAGCCGGAGTCGGTCTGTCTCGTGCCCGAGAACCGCCAGGAAGTCACGACCGAGGGCGGCCTCGACGTCATTGGCAATCGCGACCGCGTGCGGGCATGCGTCGACGCGATGAACTCGGCCGGAATCAAGACCAGTCTCTTCATCGATCCGGACGAGGCGCAGATCGAACTCGGCGCGCAGCTCGGTGCGCCGTGGGTGGAGTTGCACACGGGCGCGTATGCGACGGCGTATTTCGAAACGGCGGGCCGCGCGAAGGAGTTTCAGCGGCTGCGGCTCGGCGCGGTGCGCGCGCACGATCTCGGACTGGTGGTCAACGCGGGCCATGGCATCAACTACGTGAACATCGCCGAGGTGCGGACGCTGCCGCACCTGCACGAACTCAACATCGGCCACAGCATCGTCAGCCGGGCGCTCTTCACGGGGATTGAAGAAGCGGTGCGGGAGATGAAAACGAGAATGAATGCCTGATTTTTCCCGCGAACGACGCCAATGAACGGTAATTTTCCGAGCGGTTTGATTCGCGAGCATTCGCGTGATTCGCGGGAAGCTTCCGATGGATATTAAGCTCCCTCCCGGCGGCGTGCTGATCGGCATCGGTGCGGACATCATCGAGATTTCGCGCATTCGGAGCGTGATGCTGCGGCACGGCGACAAGTTCGCGGAACGCATTCTCACGGCGGAGGAGCTGGCGTACTGTTCGAGCATGGCGCATCCGCACAAGCACATCGCGGCGCGTTTCGCGGCGAAGGAGGCGGTGTCGAAATGTTTCACCACCGGCATCGGCGCGGAGTTGGGCTGGAAATCGGTGTCGGTGTATCACGGCGAGCGACACGAACCGCTGGTGCGGCTCGACGAGCAGGGCCGCAAGCTGCTCGCGCACGTGGGCGCGACGCAGGTGCTGCTCACGCTTTCGCACACGGAAAATTACGCGATGGCGGTCGCGGCGATCGTGCGCAGCTGAAACGGCCATGGACGAAACGGAAGAACCCCGCCCGGTGCCGCGCTCGCGGCTCTCGAAGACGCCGTCGTGGATCATGCTGGGTTTCGTGCTCGGGGCGTTGTTCGTGTTCTCGCTGCCGCGGGAGAATCGGGACGCGGCTCCGGCCAGCCCTTTGCCCGAGCCGCCGCCGGTGCGGGTCGAGCGGCCGCAATTGCTGGAGATCGAAGCGGTGTTCGCCGACTGGGGCCACTACGCGGTCTGGAAAAACGACGTGACCGAGGTCGCGTTGTGGGACACGGCGAAGCGGTCGTACTCGATTTTCTACGAGGTGCTCCGCAACGGGGATAATGTTTATTTTCGCACCATTCCGAAACTGACTCGTCCCGTGTTGACGCACGGCGTGCGGGCGCAGTCGCCGCTGGAGTTCACCGAGACTGAAGAATCGCGGCGCGAATGGCTGGAGCGCGGGCAGTCCGAGGCGCCCACGTCGACGCGGGACATCAAACCCCCGCAGGATGTTGCGACTCCGGAGTAGGCGGTCCGCCGTCCCCATGATTGCCAGCCGGCCAATTCTCTCGTGTGACGAAGCGCGCGCGCTGGAGGCGAAACTTTTCGCCGGCGACGAGGCGAAGGAATGGGCGGCGATGCAGCAGGCGGGGCGGGCGGTCGCGGCGGGGGTGCTGAAAGATTTTGAAGAGATCGGCGGATTTCCGGCGGACGGGCGGATGCTCGTGCTGGTGGGAAAAGGCCACAATGGCGGCGATGCGCTGATTGCGGCGCAGGCGATTTTGGAGAAGTTTCCGACGGCGACGGCGGAGGTGGAGTTTGTTTTTGGCGAGCGGGCGCTGCGACCGCTGGCGGCGCGGGCGTGGCGGGAGCTGGCGCAGGCGGCGGGGGGACGGGTGCATGGGAGCGCGGGCGGCTCGCCCGCTGTTTTTTCCGAAGCGGGCGAGCCGCCCGCGCTCCCAGGTTACGATCTGTGCCTCGACGGGATTTTCGGGTTTCAATTCCGGCCGCCGGCGGATGAACGCCTGCGCAAAGTGATCGAGAAAGTGAACGCACTGCCGATCCGGTCGCGCGCGGCGATCGATCTGCCGAGCGCGGATTTGTTTCGCGCGGACTTTACGTATGCGACGGGCGCGGTGAAGACGCCGGTGATCGCGAGCGAGAATGCAGGGCGGATTCGGTTTCTCGAGCTGGGTTTTTTCGAGGCGAACACTCCGGGAAAAATCCGTGTGCTCACGCCGGAGGTGCTGGCGCCGCTCGCCGGGCTGCGTTCGTCGCACAGCGACAAGCGCGACTATGGGCAGGTGTTCGTGCTGGGCGGCTCGCGGAATTTTCCGGGCGCGATTTTGATGTCCGTGCGCGCGGCGCTGCACAGCGGCGTGGGGCTGTTGACGGCGTTTGTGCCGGAGTCGCTGGTGTCGGCGTATGCGGCGCAGGTGCCGGAAGCGATGTGGGTCGGGTGGCCGGAGACGCCGGCGGGCGGGCTGGCGTTGGAAGGATTGCATCTCTTGCGCGAGCGGATCGCGCGGGCGGATGCGCTGGTGATCGGGCCGGGGCTCGGGCGGGAAACGGAAACGCTGGCGCTGATCGAGGAGATCGTGAAAACGGCGCGCGTCCCGGTGGTGCTCGATGCGGATGCGTTGCAGCCTCAAATCGTGAGCGCGGCGAAGACGCAGCTCGTGCTCACGCCGCATGCGGGGGAATTCGAACGGATCGCGGGTGAGGTCGCGTTGGAGAAATTCGCACGCGAGCACCCGGCGATCGTCGTGTTGAAAGGTCCGGTGACGAGGATCACGGCGGGCGAAGAGGTGTATCACAGTTTTTTTGGCGGCCCGGTGCTCGCGCGGGGCGGGAGCGGCGACATGCTGGCGGGAATCATCGGCGGATTGCTGGCGCAAACACCGGAGCAGCCGTTGCTGGCGGCGGCGCGGGGGGTGGTGTGGCACGGGGTGGCGGCGGATGCGCTGGCGCGAGCGCGCGGACAGGTGGCGGTGCATGCGACGGAACTGCTGGAGTTTTTGGGCGTAGCCCTGCGCGGGTGCGCAGGGACAGAAAATCCCGCTGCTCCCGCAGCGGGCTACGAAGGATGAGCGCATGAGCGCGGCCGACGAGCTGACCGAGCGGCAGGCGTTTTTGGTGCTGAACGCGCTGCCGAATATCGGGCCGGTGACGTTGAACCGGCTGCTGGCAGAACTCGGCGGCGATCCGCGCGCGGTGCTAGCGACGGAGGCGCGGCGGTTGCAGTCGGTGCAAGGCGTGGGGCCGGTGATCAGCGCGACGCTCGCGGCGTGGCGGGAACATTTCGACCTCGCCCGCGAGGAGGAGCGCATGGCGAAGAGCGGGGCGGATTTCATCACGACGCGCGATGCGAGTTATCCGAAGCTGTTGAAGGAAGTGAACGATCCGCCGATCGGGCTGTATCGGAAAGGCCGGTATGAGTTCGACCGGCCGTGCATCGCGATCGTGGGTTCGCGGCGGACGACGCTTTACGGGATGGCGACGGCGAAGAAGCTCGGCGCGGAGCTGGCGCGGCTGGGCTTCTGCGTGGTGAGCGGGCTGGCGCGCGGGATCGACACGGCGGCGCATGAGGGGGCGCTGTCGGTGGGCGGAAAGACGGCGGGGGTCGTCGGCTGCGGGATCGACATCATTTATCCGCCGGAGAACCTGGAGCTGTATCGGAAAGTTGAAGCCGAGGGGGCGGTGCTTTCGGAATTTCCATTTGGGCGGCGGGCGGACCGGCAGAGTTTTCCGATGCGGAATCGCGTGGTCGCGGGCATGTGCGAGGCGGTGATCGTGGTCGAGACCGACGTGAACGGCGGCTCGATGATCACGGCGAGGTTTGCCGGCGAGTATGGGCGATTGATTTTCGCGGTGCCGGGACGGATCGATCAGCCGACGAGCGCGGGGTGTCACCAGCTGATTCGCGATGGCGCGACGTTGCTCACGAGCGTGGACGATGTGTTGAACGAACTGAATTATCTCGATGGTTTGCGGCCGCAGGCGATTCCGGCGAAGGAAGGAGAGGGCGCGACGGCGGGCGGGCGGGCGGCGGGTTTGTCGGAGGATGAAGCGAAAATCCTGGCGTGTTTCGCGGGCGGGGCGATTTTGTCGCCGGATACGATCGTGGGGCAGACAGGGCTCGCGAGCGCGACGGTGTCGGCGGCGTTGATGATGCTCGAATTAAAGCGACTGATCGCGAAGCGCAGCGACGGGGCTTTCGAGGCGCGGGGGTAAGCACTTCAAATTCAAACTGCGGTCGCTGGCGTCGGCGGATCCGAGCCGGCCTGCAGGCGCTTCTCGGCGTGCGAAGATGGAGCATCGTTTGCAAGCAGGCTCCGGCAGGGCGACTGAAATATTTAAACGTTCGAGGCGCTCGAGGGCGCGTGGTCTTCAATACGTCGGATCGAGGGCGATGGGGAATCGAAGCGGCGGGTTAGGGATAACCCGCCCTACCTCAGCCGGGAGGCCAGCTCATTTGGCGGCCGGCGAGGAGGTGGACGTGGAGGTGCGGCACGGATTCGCAGGCGTGCGGGCCGTTGTTGACGACGAGGCGGAAGCCGCCGGCGAGGTTGAGTTTCTTCGCGACCCGAGCGGCGACGGCGAGGAGATGGCCGAGCGCCGGTTCGTCTTCGGGCGTCGACTCGGAGACGCGCGGGATGAGTTTTTTGGGGACGATCAGCAGATGCACGGGCGCCTGCGGCTGAATGTCGTGGAGGACGATGCAGTGTTCGTCCTCGTGCTCGATTTTCGCGGGGATTTCGCGGTCGATGATTTTTTGAAAAATCGTCTTGGCCATGCCGGCAGTGTGCGCGAAACGGGCGGCAGGTCGAACGCGGAAACCGCAGTTATGCGTGGCCGCGACGGCGGCGGCAAACTGCGGCCAGGAGAGCAAGGGCGCCGGCGAGCGCGGAACAGGTGGCGGGCTCGGGAACCGCAGAGGTCTGAATTTCGTAGGTGTCGAAGCTGACGAGGTTGGCGTTGGCGAAGTCGTAGTAGAGGCCGAAGGCGGTGACATCGCCGGCCGGGAGATTTTCGCTCAGGAGGCCGCCCATGCTCAAGGAACTGCCGGCGGTGAAATCGAGGGAGTTCCAGGCGGCTGCATCGGTCGTCCACGTGAACGTCTGCTTCTCGAAATTCGAAGTGCCGGCATTGAAAACAACGGTGTCCGCGAAAGTGGTGCTGGTGACAAACCATGACGAACCGATCTGCACCGCGACGCGCACGGTATCGGCGAGATTCGCACTGCCGAGGTAAAAGCTGATGCTGGAAATTTCCTGGGCGTCGCGATCGATCGCGAATTCCGAGGTGAACATGAGCGACTTGGCGGCGGAACCCGTGGCGCGAATAAAATAACCCGTCGTCTGGGTGGTGTCGGAGTCGTTCGAGCCGCTGTTGATCGTGCTCTGGATCGCGCCGCTGGAGAGCGTGGAGAGAGGGTTGGCAGCGGAGTCGACGGACGGCAGATTGGTCGGGCTGCCGGTGAAGGTGGCCTTGCGGAGTCCAGCGGTGGCGGTGGCGTAGTCGAGCAGCCCGGTGCTGCCGCGAGCGAGGAGCCAGCCGGCGGTGCCGATCGAACTCGGCAGGCTGGTGTTCGCGTTGCCGAAAATCTCGCGATAAACGACCGTTTGGGCCGTGGCGGCGCCGGCCGATGCGAGCAGCAGGAGAGCGGTGGCCAAGGCGTAGCCGCGGGCGCGGGGGCGCGAAGGGAAAGGGAGCATGAACGGACAAGGATCGTCTGCGATCGTGATTTCTTTAGAAACCAATCGCGGTTTACAGGCTGGCCAGCGCCGAAAAGCGCGACCCGAGGCGGAGCGCTACAAGAAGAGCAATTGTAGATTGGCGTGGCGCGTCGTGCGGGCGGCGGCGAGGTCTTGGATGAGTTCGAGCGTCTCCACGTAGTCGCGCTGGCGGCGGGCGGTGGCGCGGCGAGTCGGCGGGATCAGGGCCGGCCGGAGATTCGTGACGAGGAGCGTGGACTCGTGGAAGGGCGCGAGGTGTTTCAAGCCGGCCATGATTTCGGCGCGCGTGAAGAGCGGCGTGGCGGAGGCGAGGGTCAGCGAGGCGTCCCAGTGGAAAAAACCGTGGCGCGGGAGGTGCCGGAAGAGTTTCGCGAGAAGGTCGGCGGCGGCGGCGTTGAAGGCGGCGTCGTATTTCGCGGCGAGTTCGGGGTGCGCGGCGGTTTGGGCGGCGAGTTCGGCGAGGCTGAAGGTGATCGCCTCCTTGATCTGGCGCGCGAGGTAGAGGTCGTGGCCGGTGACGTGCGCGAAGAGCGCGTCGATGAAGTGGAGGCGGCGCAGGTCGTCGCGGGAAGGGACGGGCATTTTTTCAACCGCTAATCGACGCTAATGAACACTAATTTTCTGATTCAAATCAGCGGAAATCAGCGTTCATCACCGGTTCGGAATCAGTTCAGCGGGGATCGGGTTTCGGTTTTCCGAGCGAGCCGATTTCCTGGACGAATTCGGAGACGTCGCGGAATTCCTTATACACGCTGGCGAACCGGACGTAGGCGACCTGGTCGACGGTGCGGAGGCGTTGCATTACGGCGTCGCCGATCGCGGCGGAAGGGATGTCGGACTCGTATTGGGCTTCGAGGACGTCGATCACATCCTCGACGAGCATGGCGATCTGTTCGGCGTCGACGGGGCGCTTGTGGCAGGCGGCGCGGACGGCGTGGACGAGTTTTTCGCGGGAAAAATCTTCGCGGCGACCGTCGCGTTTCAGGACGGCGATGCCGTCGCGCACGAGGCTTTCGGTCGTGGAGTAGCGGTGGCCGCACTCGAGGCATTCGCGGCGGCGGCGGATGGTCGAGCCCTCCTTGCTGATGCGGGAGTCGATCACCTTGTCCTCAATCGAGGTGCATTTGGGGCAGCGCATGGGATTTTTTCAGAACCACGAAACCCACGAAAGACAGGAGATGAAAACGGCTGGGGCGGCTTTCGGGTGTTGGGTGGGTTTCGTGGGGCTCAATTCAGTTCCAGAAAGTTTTTTAGAATCTGCATGCCACCGTCGGTCGCGATGGATTCGGGATGGAATTGCACGCCCCAGATCGGAAGCGTGCGGTGGCGAAGGCCCATGACTTCACCTTCGGCGGTTTCGGCGGTGATTTCGAGTTCGGCGGGGAAGGTCGCGCGGTCGACGAGCAGCGAATGGTAGCGCGTGGCGGCGAAGCCTTGGGGCATGCCGTGGAAAACGTCGGTGTTCTTGTGCTGGATCGGCGAGGTCTTGCCGTGCATGAGGCGTGACGCGCGCACGACGTGGCCGCCGAAGTAATGGCCGATCGACTGGTGGCCGAGGCAAACGCCGAAGATGGGTTTCACGCCGGCGAAGGCTTTGATGATTTCGAGCGTGACGCCGGCTTCGCGCGGCGAGCAGGGGCCGGGCGAGAGGAGCACGCGGTCGGGATTCAGCGCGAGCGCCTGGGCGGGTGTGATTTCGTCGTTGCGGAACACGCGCTGCTCCACGCCCAACTGGCCGAAGTATTGGACGAGGTTGAAGGTGAACGAATCGTAGTTGTCGATGACGAGCAGCACGCGGAAACATTTACCCATCGGTTTGCGGAAGGGTCAAGCGCCGGGCCGAGACGCGAGGGTGGCGAGGGCGGGACATCGGCGACATTTGGCCAAGGATACAGATTCGCCGAACGCCGTCGCGATTTCTGCGCGCGGGCGAGTTTCACGTATTACGTGAAACTAGCCGGGGGGGCGGTCGGGAGAGCGCGGGCGGGAGGTGTGCGGAAGTTGTTGGGGGTGAGGGCGGCATCGGGGAAGGCCTGATCGCGGGCGCGCGGGAGGTTTTGCTGGAAACCCCGGCGGGCTTGCGCAGTCTGGCCGTCACTTTATGCGCATCCTCGTCACCGGCGGCGCCGGGTTTCTCGGCTCACATCTTTGCGATCGGCTGCTGGCGGATGGCAATGAGGTCATCGCGATCGACAACCTGTTCACGGGCCGGAAGCTCAACATCGAGCACCTGCTCGGGAATCCGCGGTTCGAATTCGTGCGGCACGACATCATCGATCCGTTCAAGTTCGAGGTGGACCAGATCTACAATCTCGCCTGCCCGGCGTCGCCGCCGCACTACCAGTTCAACCCGATCAAGACGATCAAGACGTCGGTGATCGGCTCGATCAACTGCCTCGGGCTCGCGAAGCGGGTGCGGGCGCGGGTGTTTCAGGCGAGCACGAGCGAGATCTACGGCGATCCGCTCGTGCACCCGCAGCCGGAGAGTTATTGGGGCAACGTGAACACGATCGGCAAACGCTCGTGTTACGACGAGGGCAAGCGTTGCGCGGAGACGCTCTTCTTCGACTACCACCGCGAGAACGACGTCGATATCCGCGTGATCCGCATCTTCAACACCTATGGCCCGCGGATGCACGAGGCGGACGGGCGGGTCGTATCCAATTTCATCGTGCAGGCACTGCGCGGCGAGGACATCACGATCTACGGCGACGGCTCGCAGACGCGGTCGTTTTGCTACGTGGACGATCTGATCGAGGGCTTCGTGCGCTTCATGGCGCAGACGGAGACGGTCGGGCCGATGAACCTCGGCAATCCGGGCGAGTTCACGATGCTGGAGCTGGCGGAGAAAACGGTGAAGCTCGTGGGCGGGAAATCGAAGATCGTCCACCGGCCATTGCCGTCGGACGACCCGAAGCAGCGCCAGCCGGACATCACGCTGGCGCGCGAGATTTTGAAATGGGAGCCGAAGGTGCCGCTCGACGAGGGACTGAAGCGCACGATCGCGTATTTCAAGACGCGCGTGTGAACGACGGTTCGGCGGGCGAGGGAAGCGGACTTACAGGTAACTCAGCCAGACGGAGCGATGGCGGCGCTTGAGTTCGCCGAACCATTTGCACGCCGGATAAAAGGCGAGGACCACGGCGAGCCAGACGAGATAAATCACCGGCAGGCTGAAGCCGGCGTCGGGCGGCGGGTTGCCCGCGTGACGGGCGAACAGGAACGACGCATCGCCGCGCCAGAGCGAGCTGGCCATCACCGCGAGCGCGTGCAGCAGCGGGATGTGCAGCACGTAGTAGAAGAACGGCACGCGGCCGTACACGAGGAACGGCTTGAGCAGCTTCGGCGTCCCGCCGTCGAGGAGCGAAAGCGCGATGAGGCCGGGACCGAGCGTCATGAGCAGATAACAAAGCGACGGCGGATATTTCGTGACGTTGAGAAACGACAGCAGCGTGAAGATCGGGCCTCGGGATTGCGGCGTCCATGGCCAGAGGTTGCCGTAGACGTTGCTCCAGCGCAGGAGCATGAACGCGGCGATCGCCGCCACGCCCGCGCGGAGCAACCAACGTCGCCGCACCGCGGCCTCCCAGCGATAAATCGAACCGAGCGCGTAGCCGGCGGCCATCACGCCGACCCACGGCACGAGCGGATAGAAGGCGGTGAAAGTAACGCCGCCGGGGCCTTCTATCTGGCTGCTCACGTGGAGCAGTTTCCACAGCCCGGACCAGGCGCCCCAGCTTTCGGGTTTGACGGCATCGAAGGCGTTGTGACCGAAAATCAGCACGAGTCCAAAGATCGCGATCAGGCGCATCGGCAGGTGCACGAGCGCGGCGAGCAGGATCATCGACCAGCCCAACGCCCAGAGCGTGGCAAAGGTGTAGCTCTTCAAATCGATGCCGAAACTCCAGCCGAACCACGTGAGCAGCGTCAGTTCGAGAAAGATCAGCCAGACGCCGCGCGACACGAGAAACCAGGACAGCTCGCGCGTGGGGCGACCGCGCAGAGTGAAGAAAAACGCGCCGGTGCCCGCGAGGAGTTGAAAAGTCGGTGCGCAGAAATGGGTCGCCCATCGCGTGAAAAACAAGCCGGGCGTCGTGGTGGCCAGATCCGTCGGTTCGAAACCGTGAATCGCGCCCCAATGGAAAAAATCCCGGGTGTGATCGAGCGCCATCACGACCATGATGACGCCACGTAACACGTCCACCGACTCGATGCGTGGCGAGGAAGGCGCCGCGGCGGAGGCACCGGCGGACGGATGGGCAGCGGGGAGGGTGGAGGACACCGAAGTCGCGGGGGCGACCGGCCGGAGACTGCCGGGCGCGAAGGAGTTGGCGAGCTGGAAAGGGAGTGCCGGAGGGCGGGCTTCGAGCGGGAAAAAAGCGGGTTGCTCTTCCGCCGCTCATCCGATTCCCGGTGATCGTGGCGTGGCCCGGACAGAGGTGGCGGCGGTTGTCCGGGACGGCGGATTTGCCATTTGCCAAGGTGGGGCCGAGAACTAGCTTCCTGACCCTTCATGCTGTCGCTTCTCTTCAAACGTTTTTCCGGACGTCACTATCGAAAATTCCTGGAGTCCTGCCGTCCGCTCGTCGCGCGCATCAACGAACTCGAGAAATCCTACCAGTCGCTGACCGACGATCAGCTGCGCGCCAAGACCGACGAATTCCGCAAGCGGATCGCCGCCGCCGACGACAAGCGGGCTGCGCTCGACGCGATTTTGCCCGAGGCGTTTGCGACGGTGAAGAACGCCGCGCGCCGCATGGTCGGCCGCACGATCGTCGTCTGCGAACACGAGTTGAAATGGGACATGGTGCACTTCGACGTGCAGCTCATCGGCGGCATGGCGCTGCATCAGGGGAAAATTTCCGAAATGGCGACCGGCGAAGGCAAGACGCTCGTCGCCACGCTGCCGCTCTACCTGAACTCGCTCACGCAGCGGAACACCCAGCTCGTCACGGTGAACGACTACCTCGCCCGCCGCGACTCCGAGTGGATGGGACATCTGTATAATTTTCTCGGCGTCACCGTCGGCTGCATCCAGCAGCAGATGGCGCCCGATCTCCGCCGCGAGATGTATGGCCGCGACATCACCTACGGCACGGCGAGCGAGTTCGGTTTCGATTACCTGCGCGACAACGGCATGGCGACGCGCAAGGAAGATCAGGTTCAGCGCGATCACTGGTACTGCATCGTGGACGAAATCGACTCGATCCTCGTCGACGAGGCGCGGACGCCGCTGATCATTTCCGGCCCCGCGCCGATCGAGCGCGAGCAGCCGTTCACGCGGCTGCTGCCGCCGGTCAATCAGCTGGTCAACGACCAGATCCGCCTCTGCAACAAGATCGTCACGGAGGCGCGCGAAATTCTCGAGAAACCGAATGTCGGTGCCGAAGACAAGCAGACCGGCGCCCGCAAGCTGCTCCAGGTGAAGATGGGGCATCCGAAAAACAAGCAGCTCCTCCGCGTGATGGAGACGCCCGAGTGGCGCAAGCTGCTCGACAAGGTTGAGACCGAGATGAACTCCGACCTCAACAAGGAGGATCTCTACCGGTTGAAGGAGGAGCTGTTCTTCGTCATCGACGAACGCCAGCACCAGGCCGACCTCACCGAAATCGGCCGCACGAAGCTGCGTCCCGATAATCCGGATGCGTTCATGCTGCCGGATCTCGCGACGGAGTTCAGCGAACTCGACAAGGATCCGGCGTTCACGTTGGAGCAACGCGAGGCGAAGAAGCTCGCGTCGCAGCAGGTCTACGCAGCGGTGTCCGAGGACATCCACGCGATCTCGCAGCTCCTGCGCGCCTACTCGCTCTACGAGCGCGACGTCGAATACGTCGTGCAGGAGGGCAAGGTGATGATCGTCGACGAGAACACCGGCCGCGTGATGCCGGGCCGCCGCTGGTCCGATGGCCTGCACCAGGCGGTCGAGGCGAAGGAAGGCGTGACGATCGAGCGCGAGACGCGCACCTACGCGACCATCACGATCCAGAATTATTTCCGCATGTACGAGAAGCTCGCCGGCATGACGGGCACGGCGGAGACGGAAGCGACGGAGTTCAACGACATCTACCGCCTCGCGGTGCAGGTGATCCCGACGAACAAGCCCTGCATCCGCATCGACCGGAACGACTCCATTTTCAAGACGCGCCGCGACAAGTTCGCCGCGGTGGTGAAGGAAATCGAAGCGGCCAACAAGCGCGGTCAGCCCGTGCTCGTCGGCACGGTGTCGGTCGAGTCATCGGAAGTGCTGTCGCGCATGCTGAAGCGTGCGGGCGTGATCCACACGGTGCTGAACGCGAAGTTTCACGCGCAGGAAGCCGACATCGTGGCGCGCGCCGGCCACCGCAGTTCGGTGACGATCGCGACCAACATGGCCGGCCGCGGCACCGACATCAAACTCGGCGAAGGCGTGCGCGACCTCGGCGGCTTGTATGTGATCGGCACCGAGCGGCACGAATCGCGGCGCATCGACCGGCAGCTCCGCGGCCGCTGCTCGCGCCAGGGCGACCCGGGTAATACGAAATTCTATCTTTCGCTCGAGGACGACCTCATGCGGCTCTTCCTCCAGGGCAATCTCGCCTCGAAGCTCATGGAAGGCTCGATGCAGGAAGGCGAAGAGCTCGAGCACCCGTGGCTGAACCGCTCGATCGAGAGCGCGCAGAAAAAGGTGGAGCAGCAGAATTACTCGATCCGCAAGCGCCTGCTGCAATACGACGACGTGCTCAACCAGCAGCGCGAGGTGATCTACGGCATTCGCAACGGGGCGATCCACTCCGAGCGGCCGAAGGACATTATCTTCGAGCAGATCAACGAGGAACTCGCGAGCCGGCTCGAGGCGGCGGGATTCGGCGAACGCAGCGGCGCGAATCAGGCTGCCGTCGAGAGTTTCGTCGGCTGGGTGAATTCGCATTTCCCGATCAGCCTGCGGCTGGAGGAACTTTCCGGCGGGACAATCGAATCGCTCGCCACGACGTTGATCGAACGGATCAAGAAAGCCTACGCGGTGAAGGAGTCCGTGGAGATTCCCGAGGCGCTCGGCTCGCTCGAGCGCTACGTCGTGATCAATGCGATCGATCACCACTGGCAGGAGCACCTGACGGAGATGGAAGATCTGCGGAAGAGCATCGGCCTGCGCAGCTACGGCCAGAAGGATCCGCTCGTCGAATACAAGAGCGAGGCCTACCGCTTCTTCGAGGAACTGATGAACAACGTGCGGCTGCAAATCTGCACCGGCCTGTTCCGCAGCGCGTCGAATCTGGAATCGTTTGAAAACATGCTCGCGCTCCTGAGCCGCACCGCACGCGCGGTCGGACCGACGGATTTGCCGACGCCTTCACGGCCGACGGCGCCCGCGTTGGAGACGCGCACGGCGGTGACGTCGGGCGGTGCCACGGCCACGGCCGTGGCGCCCGAGCCGGGCGGCGAGCAGGAAATTCAGTTGCCGAAAGTGACAATCCGCCGCGAAGCGCCGAAGGTCGGCCGCAACGATCCGTGTCCCTGCGGCAGCGGGAAGAAGTTCAAGCAGTGCCACGGGAAGTGAGCCGAGGGCAGTAATAGGTGGTTGATGTAGGAGCCTGCTTGCAGGCGATAGGAAGCGTGCGCAGCCTCTGCGGTCTTCGAACGTCGAACATCGCCTGCAAGCAGGCTCCTACATAAAGAACCGATCTCGCATGCGAGACTTGAAGAAAGGGCGGGAGGCGCTGCGGCGGGGGCGCGTGTCGGTCGTTGGCGGAGAATATTTTCTTACGATTTGCACGGGCGGGGAGCGGGCTGGACTGACGAGTGGCGACGTGGCGAAAGCCATATTGGATGAGGCGCGCGCGATGAATTCGGATGGGACTTGGTCGCTGCGGTGCGCGACGGTGATGCTGGATCACGTGCACGCGCTCGTGGTGTTGGGCGAGCGACTGCCGCTCGGGAAGGCGGTGGCGCGACTGAAGGCGAAGACGGCGCCGACGATGCGTGCGGTTGGTTTGGAGTGGGAGCGCGACTTTTTCGACCGACACGCGCGACCGGATGACGACCGGATCGCACTATTTCTCTACGTGTTTCTAAATTCTTTTCGCGCGGGGTTGTGCGATCGCGAAGAGCGGTGGCCCTGGTATTTTTGCCGCGAGGAGGATTGGGCATGGTTCCGGGATTGTCTGGCGGATCAGCGTCCGCAGCCCGAATGGCTGGCTTGAGCCTGAGGTAGGAGCCTGCTTGCAGGCGATGTTGGGCGTGCGCAGTCTCTGCGGTGTTCGAACGTCGAACATCGCCTGCAAGCAGGCTCCTACATAAAGAACCGATCGCGCATGCGAGACTTGAAGAAAGGGCGGGAGGCGCTGCGGCGGGGGCGCGTGTCGGTTGCTGGTGGAGAATATTTCTCACGATTTGCACGGAGGGAAAGCGAGCTGGGCTGACGAGTGGCGATGTGGCGAAAGCGGTTTTTGACGAGGCGCGCGCGATGAATTCGGATGGGACTTGGTTGCTGCGTTGCGCGACGGTGATGCCGGATCACGTGCACGCGCTCGTGGTGTTGGGCGAGCGACTGCCGCTCGGGAAGGCGGTGGCGCGACTGAAGGCGAAGACGGCGCCGACGATGCGTGCGGTTGGTTTGGAGTGGGAGCGCGACTTTTTCGACCGACACCTGCGACCGGATGACGACCGGATCGCACTGTCTCTACGTGTTTCTAAATTCTTTTCGCGCGGGGTTGTGCGATCGCGAAGAGCGGTGGCCCTGGTATTTTTGCCGCGAGGAGGATTGGACGTGGTTCCG
>JBEHYR010000048.1:0-43275 GCA_048498075.1 Verrucomicrobiota bacterium
GCCTCCGTTCCCGACGCCGCGGTCCTCATCGGCTCGCCGCTGTCGCCGCTGATCGTCCCCGCGTTCACCGATCTCGACAGCCCGGCGCTCGCCTATTCCGCCACGCTGTCCGACGGCGGCGCTCTCCCCGGCTGGCTTCACTTCGACGCCTCTACTCGCACGTTCACCGGAACGCCCCCCGCCGGCGCCTCGCCGCGCGCGCTCGCCATCCGCGTCACCGCCTCCGACGGCGCGCTCTCCGCCTCCCTCGGTTTCGTGCTCACCGTCGGGATGCCCGACCGTCCCGCCGCCGGCGCCGACGCAGCCGTCGCCGCGGAAGCCACCGGCCTCGCCAACGCCACTCCCGGTCTCTCGCCCTCGGGCAACCTCCTCGCCAACGACGCCGGCGCCGCGATCTTCGTCACCGCCGCCGGTCACGACTCCGCTGCCTTCCTCCCCGTTTCCGCCGCCGGCGCCGACATCCCGGGCGCTTACGGCACGCTCCACCTCGCCGCCGACGGTCGCTACACTTACACCGTCGACAACACCCTCGCCCGCGTCGACGCCCTCAATGTCGGCGACACGCTCACCGATACCTTCCGCTACACGATCACCGACCAAGCCGGTCAGACCGCCACCGCCACGCTCGCCGTCCGCATCGACGGCGGCGACGACGCGCCGGTCGCTCCGACGCTGTCCGGCCTCTCCGCGATCGTCGGTTCGCCGCTCACGCCCGTCACCATCCCGGCCTTCAACGACGTCGATGGTCCCGCGCCCACCTACACCGCCACGCTCGCCGACGGCCGCGCGCTGCCGGACTGGCTCACGTTCGATCCCGTCTCGCGCACGTTCGCCGGCACCCCGCCCTTCGGCACCGCCGCCGGTTCCCTCCGTATCCAGGTTTCCGCGTACGCCGGCAACGCCACCGCCGCGGCCACGTTCGACCTCACCCTCGCCCAGCCCGCTGCGCCCCACGCCACCGACGACGATGCGCTCGCGACCGAATCCTCGGGCGTGGCCAACGCCACCGCCGGCCTCGATCCTTCGGGTAACGTTCTCTCCAACGACCACGGCTCCAGTCCGCTCCTCGTCACCGCCATCCAGTCCGGCTCCACGTCCGCTTCCGTCGCCGCCGGCAGCACCTCGGCCAGCGGCGGCCCGGCGATCACGGGCGCGTTCGGCACGCTCGTCGTCGGCGCCGACGGCAGCTATCGTTATGCGGTCGACAACGCCAACACCGTCGTCGACGCGCTCGCTCCCGGCGAAAAGCTCACCGACACTTTCACGTATCGAGTCACCGATCGCGCCGGCCAAACTACCACCGCCACGCTCACCGTGACCATCGCCGGCGCTCCCGACGCAGCCCCGCCGATCCCGCCGCCGGAGCAACCGGCCGTCCCCGCCGTGGTCGATCGCACGCCGCTGCCCGACGTCACCGCCGCGCCGATACCTTCCCGGTCCGCGGTCGCTTCCGCTCCGGTCTCCGATCCGGTCCTCGTGGACCTCGCTCCGCGTGACGATTCCGGGCTGCGCGCGAACGATGGAGCAGTGCCCGCGAGCCGCGGTTTCCCGGTCGCCGTTTTCCCCTCGGAGACGCCAGCGCTCACCGTCTATCGTGGCGTGCCCGATCAATTCACGGAGTCCGAGGCCGAGGTCGCTTTCACGATTCCCGTCGACGCCTTCGCCCACAGCCAGGAAAGCGCCCGGGTCGTGCTCAACGCCTCGCTCACCGACGGCCGTCCGCTGCCCGACTGGCTGATCTTCGACCGGGTCAGCGGCACCTTCCGTGGCATCCCGCCCGCCGGCTTCGTCGGCGAACTCAAGATCAAGGTCACCGCGCGCGACAGCCAGGGTCAGCAGGCCGAGGCGATCTTCCGCCTCAACATCGCCGGCAAGTCGTCTCGCCCGACCGCGTCCCGCTCCGGGTTCAGCGAACAAATGCGCCGCCTCGCCTATCTCCCGTCCGCCCCGCGCACCTTCGCTCGAACCTCGCCGCCCCACTCCCTCGCCCCGTGACCACCGCTTCCCCCGCCACCGCCGCTCCGCCTTCGCCGCTCGAACTCCTGCTCGAGCTGATCCGCCGTGCGCGCTCCGCCGAGGATCTCGCGACGCTGCGTTTCCTCGCCGTCAACGACTCGCACCTCCTCGCCCCGTTTCAACAATCCGCGCTCTGGTTCGCCGACGACGGCGTCGCGGCGCTCTCCGGTCTCAGCGACGTCGAGGCCAATGCGCCTTTCGTCCAGTGGCTCGAGCGCCTCTGCACTCATCTCGCCGCGACGCCCGGTCCGCGCATCCTCCGGGCCGCCGATCTCGCCGCGGACCTGGCCCGCGACTGGACCACCTGGCTGCCCGATCACGCGCTCTGGATTCCGTTCGGGAAAACGGATACGTCCGGCCCCGCCGGCGGCCTGCTCGTC
Organism: Verrucomicrobiota bacterium; assembly: GCA_048498075.1. Classification (GTDB taxonomy): domain Bacteria; phylum Verrucomicrobiota; class Verrucomicrobiia; order Opitutales; family Opitutaceae; genus Opitutus. Next base: position 2,397 of record JBEHYR010000048.1, read on the forward strand.
GTGCGCGAACTCGCCTGGCGCGAATTCGAGCTGAAGCTTTTCGCCGAGTGGATCCCCACCTGGTTCGTCGCCTGTCGCGCGCTCAGCCATCCGGGCCTCGTCGCCACGACGATGCGTGCGCTGCGTCGTGCGCCGCGCACCGTCGCCCGACGCCCTTTGCTGTGGACGCTCGCGATCTGCGCGATCGCGTTTTGTCCCGTTCGTCTGTCCGTCCTCGCGCCCGGGGAACTCGTCCCCGCCGATCCGCTCGCCATTCGCGCTCCGTTCGAGGGCGTCATCAAGACGGTCTTCGTTCACACGAACGAGCCGGTGAAAAAAGACCAGCCGCTCTTCGCCTACGACGATGCCGCGCTCGCCAGCAAACTCGACGTCGCCGTCGAGGCGTTTCACACCGCCCGCGCCGAGGAGCGACAATACAACCAGCAGGCGCTCACCGATGCGCACGCCCGCGCCGCGCTCGCCACCGCCAAGGGCAACGTCGAGGAGAAGCGGCTCGACATGGAGTTCCTCCGTCAGCAGCTCGCGCGCAGCGTCGTCACCGCTCCACGCGACGGCCTCGCGTTCATCGACGATCCTGCCGACTGGATCGGACGCCCCGTCGTCACCGGCCAGCGCGTGCTGCGCCTCGCCGAACCGCAGGATGTGGCGATCGAGGCGTGGCTGCCGATCGCCGACGCGATCGACCTCCGCGCCGGCGCGCCCGTGCGGCTCTATCTTTCGTCCGATCCGCTCACGCCCGTCGCCGGCGCGATCCAGCAAGTCGCCTACGAGGCCGCCCGCCGCCCCGACGGCGCCTACGCGTACTGCGTTCGCGCGACGCTCGACGGCGCGACGAGCCATCGCGTCGGTTTGAAAGGCACCGCGCGCCTCACCGGCCGCCGCGTGCCCCTCGTGTATTGGGCGCTTCGCCGTCCGCTCGCCGCCGCGCGTCAATTCCTCGGCCTGTGATTTTTCAAATCCAACTTCCGCCGCTCCGCGAGGAACTCACCGTGCGCGACGGTCCCCGCCTCCACGACGGCCAGCCGAGCTGGACGCTGCAGGATCCGGCGCGCAACCGCTTCTTCCGTCTCGACTGGCTCACGTTCGAAATCCTCCGGCGCTGGTCCCTCGGCCAGCCCGCGCTCATCGCGCGGACGATCGGCGAACAAACTCCGCTCGCCCCCACCGAGCAGGATGTCCTCGCCGTCCTGAAATTCGTGAGCGGCCATCAGCTGCTCAAGCTCGCCGGCGGCGCGTCCGCCGCCTCCCTCGCCGACCAGCATCGTCGCAGCCGGCCGGCTTGGTGGCTCTGGCTCGTGCACAATTATCTTTTTTTTCGCGTGCCGCTGCTCCGGCCGGAGCGGCTCCTGCGCTCGCTCGCCCGCACCGCCGCCTTTCTTTTCCGCCCGCTGTTCTGGCAACTCACCGCGCTCGCCGCGCTGGTCGGCTTCGGGTTGCTCTACCGGCAGTGGGATGCGTTCAAGGCCAGCTGGTCCGATCTCGCCGGCGTCCATGGCCTCGTCGGATTTCTCCTCGTGCTCGTCGGCGTGAAGGTCGTCCACGAATTCGGCCACGGGCTCGCCGCCACGCATTTCGGCTGTCGCGTGCCCACGATGGGCATCGCGTTCCTCGTGATGACGCCCGTCGCCTACACCGACACGAATGAGGCGTGGAACCTCACCGCGCGAAAACCGCGGCTCTTCATCGGCGCCGCCGGCATGCTCGCCGAACTCGGCCTCGCCGCGTGGGCCACGCTGGCGTGGGGCCTCCTGCCCGACGGCCATCTCCGCTCGTGCCTGCTGCTGCTCGCCACGATCACGTGGGTGAAATCCATCGCGATCAACACCAGCCCGATGATGCGCTTCGACGGTTACTACCTGCTCTCCGACGCGCTCGACTTGCCCAATCTCCACGCGCGCAGTTTCGCGCTCACGCGCTGGTGGCTGCGCGAAAAACTGTTCGCGCTGGGCGAACGCCCGCCGGAGATTTTTCGCCCGTCGCTCCGGCGCGGACTGGTCGCGCTCGCCGCGCTCATCTGGATTTACCGGCTCGTCGTCTTCACCGGCATCGCCGTTTTCGTCTATCACTATTTTTTCAAGGCGCTCGGCCTGGTCCTCTTCGCCGTCGAGCTCGGCTGGTTCGTCGCCTTTCCGATTTTTTCCGAGCTGAAAGCCTGGCGCGAGCGCCGCGCCGCCATCCGCCATTCGCCGCGCCTGCCGCTCGCCCTCGGGGCGCTGTTTCTCCTCGTCCTCCTCGTCTGCGTCCCTTTTCCGCAACGCGTGCGGCTCTCAGGCGAACTCCGCCCCGCACAGGAGTTCAAGATCGTCGCCCCCGAAGACTCGCGTCTCGCGGCCTTCCCGTTTCACGACGGCGACCGGGTGAGCGCCGGCCAGCCGTTGCTCGCGCTCGACTCCGACCCGCTGCTCCACCGCCACCGCAAGGCGCTCGCCCGCGAGCAAAACCTCCTCGCCGCCCTCAACGCCGCCGCCGCCAGCCCTGCGCAACAAGCCCGCCTGCCCGTGCTCCAGGCCGAACTCGTCACCGCGCACGCCGCGCGCGCCGAGGCCGAACTCGCCCTGGCGCAATTGCAGCCGCGAGCGCCGTTCGCCGGCGTTTTCCGCGCGACGGGCGCGAGCGATCTGCACCCCGGCGACACCGTCGCCCGACGCGAACAACTCGGCACGCTCGTCGCCGACGGCGCCTGGACCGCCGTCGCGTATCTCGGCGAGCAGGACGCTCACCTCGTCGCCGACCGCGCCACCGCTCGCTTTTATCCCGAGGGCCTCGGCGGTTCGCCGGTTTCGTTGCGCGTCGTGTCGATCGAGGCGGACGCCTCGCGCACGCTCGCGCATCCCGCGCTGGCCTCGCTGTATGGCGGCACGGTCGCGGCGCACCTCGTCGACAACGACCTCGTCCCGGATCAAGCCGTCTACCGCATCACCTTCGCCGCCGACCCTCTGCCCGCGAAGCTCACCGCCAATATCCGCCGCGGTCGCGTGGCCATCGACGCCGGCCGCGAATCGCTTCTCGCCCGCTTCGGTCGCCACGCCCTCTCCGTCGCCTGGCGGGAAATCGGATTCTAAAAACCAGGATCACGCCTCACGAAAAACGTGAACAAACGCCGTAGCCCCAGCCGGTAGGGACGCCTCTCCGAGGCGTCCGCGTTCTTTAGGTCGAACTTAAATTCCGCGATTGAAACGCGGAGTGGCGGAGTGCGCGGAGGCCGCGGAGGAACCAGAGCGAGATTGGAATCCCGGAGACCTTCACCCGTGAAGTGAAGATCCGGCGCGAATCGTGGTTTGGTTTTCTCCTCTGTGCTCTCCGCGGGCTCCGCGTTCCAACGACGTTTTTCAGAATCAACTTAGAGCCGCGATCGTTGGCCCCGGAAAGCCCGGTTCGCTCGCGCGCAAAGCCGCCGGTGTCGACGACACGCGCCCGAATCTTGTCGGAGGATCGTGCAGGTATTTCGGCGGACCGTCCATTGCGCCGCTCACCTCCATCGGAGTAAGCTCTCTTCGCAGCCTCGCTCCCATGTCTCCGTTTTCGTTCGCCGTCGCCGCCTTCGTCGCCACTTCCTGCATCGCCGTGTCCGCCTCCTCTTCGCCTTCTCCAGCCGCGCTCGACCTCGCCGGCGAATGGCGCCTCCACCTCGACCCGCAAGACCGCGGTCTCGCGGAACGCTGGTTCGCTCGCCCGCTCGCCCACCCCGCCACCATCGCCCTGCCCGGCTCTCTTTCCGCCGCCGGCGTCGGCGACGCGATCACCGTCGAGACGAAATGGACCGGCGGCATCTTCGACAAATCCTGGTTCACCGCGCCCGAAGCCGCGCCGTATCGCCAACCCGGGCACATCAAAGTCCCCTTCTGGCTCCAGCCGGAAACCCGCTACGTCGGCGCCGCCTGGTATCAGCGCGAGATCGAGATTCCCGCCGCCTGGGCCGGCCGCCGCGTGGTGCTCACGCTCGAGCGACCCCATTGGAAAACCGCCGCCTGGATCGACGAGCGCCCGCTCGGTGCGCGCGACTCCCTCTCGGTCGCTCACAGCTACGAACTCGGCGTCGATCTGCGACCCGGCGTTCACACCCTCACGCTTCGCATCGACAATACTTTCGATCCCGACATCGGCGAAAATTCCCATAGCGTCAGCGATCACACCCAGGGAAACTGGAACGGCGTCGTCGGCCGCCTCGCGCTCGCCGCCACCGCGCCCGCGTGGATCGACGACCTGCAAATCTCTCCCGACGCCCGCGACCGCACCGTGCGCATCGCCGGCCTCGTCGCGGGAAAATCCCTTCCGCGCTTCATCCGCATTTCCAGCGGTTCCACCGCCGCCGAGTTCCCGCTCGCCGCCGACGGATCCTTCGACGGCACGCTCCGCTTTCCCGCCGACGCCCCGCTCTGGGACGAGTTCACGCCCCATCTCCACCGCCTCGTCGCCACTCTGGAAAACGGCGAGCGCCGCGAGTTCGCCTTCGGCTTCCGCACCGTCGCCGCCCGCGGCCGGCAGCTCACGCTCAACGACCGCCCGCTCTTCCTTCGCGGCGCGCTCGACTGCGCCGCGTTCCCGCGCACCGGCCATCCGCCGACCGACGTCGCGTCCTGGAAAAACGAGTTCGCCGTCATCCGCGCCCACGGCCTGAACCACGTGCGCTTCCACTCCTGGTGTCCGCCCGAAGCCGCGTTCACCGCCGCCGACGAACTCGGCGTGTATCTACAAATCGAAGTCGCCTCCTGGCCCAACCAGAGCACCACGCTCGGCGACGGCAAGCCCGTCGACGCCTGGCTCGACGCCGAGACCGATCGCATCCTCCGCGCCTACGGCAATCATCCCTCCTTCCTCGCGCTCTGCGCGTGCAACGAGCCCGGCGGCGACGCCGCCACCGCGTGGCTCACGAACTGGGTCGCGCGTCACAAAGCCCGCGATCCGCGCCGGCTCTACACCGCCGGCGCCGGCTGGCCCGAAACTCCCGCCAACGATTACCACGTCCGCTCGGAGCCGCGCATCCAGCAGTGGGGCGCGGGCCTGAAATCGCGCCTCAACGCCCTTCCGCCCGAGACGCGCACCGACTACCGCGCGTTCATCGCCGCGCACGCCGCGCCCGTCGTCAGCCACGAAATCGGCCAGTGGTGCGCGTATCCGAATTTCGCGGAGATGCCGAAATACACCGGCTACCTGAAGCCGCGAAACTTCGAAATCTTCCGCGACAGCCTTGCCGCGCACGGCCTGCTCGCGCAGGCGCACGACTTCCTTATCGCCTCCGGAAAACTCCAGGCGCTCTGCTACAAGGAGGACATCGAGTCCGCGCTGCGCACGTCGGAGATGGGCGGCTTTCAACTCCTCGGCCTCGCCGATTTTCCCGGCCAGGGCACCGCGCTCGTCGGCATCCTCGACGCGTTCTGGGAGGAAAAAGGCTACATCACGCCCGCCGAGTTTCGCCGCTTCTGCAACTCCACGGTGCCCCTCGCCCGGCTCGACCGCCGCGTCTTCACCACGGCCGACACGCTCACCGCCGACGTCGAAGTCGCTCACTTCGGCGCCGCCCCGCTCGAGCACGCCCACGCCTCGTGGCGTCTCCTCGCCGACGACGGCCGCGTCGCCGCCCGCGGCGAATTCGCCCCGCGCACGCTCGCAATCGGCGCCGCGAATTCACTCGGGCGCATCGAACTCCCGCTCGCCACGCTGCCCTCGCCCGCCCGCTACAAGCTCGTCGTTTCGCTCGACGGCACCGCGTTCGAAAACGACTGGGATCTCTGGCTCTATCCCGCCACGCCGCCCGCACCCACTGCACCACACATCCGCGTCACCCGCGCCCTCGACGCCGCCACGCTCGCCGCGCTCGAAGCCGGCGAGTCCGTCCTGCTCACGCTTCCGCCCACGCGTGTCCGCCCCGATCCGAAACGCGGCCCGATCGCCCTCGGCTTCTCCAGCATTTTTTGGAACACCGCGTGGACCCACGGCCAGCCGCCGCACACGCTGGGCATTCTCTGCGATCCGAAAAATCCCGCGCTCGCCGCTTTCCCCACCGACGCCTGCAGCAACTGGCAATGGTGGTATGTCGTCACGCACGCCGCGGCGATGATTCTCGACGACCTGCCCGCCGAGCTTCGCCCCACGATCCAGGTCGTCGACGACTGGTTCACCAACCGCAAACTCGCCCTTGCCTTCGAAGCCCGCGTCGGCCCCGGCCGCGTGCTCGTGACGAGCATCGACCTCGACGGCGACGATCTCGATCCCGTCCGCCGTCAACTTCGGATCAGCCTCCTCGCCTACGCCGGCAGCCCGCGTTTCGCACCGACGACCGAGGTCACACCCGCGCAGTTGCGCGCCCTTCTCACCGAGTAGTGGCCCAGACCAAGTGTAACGCATTGCGTTACACTCTATCGGGCGGGCGCGGGTTCAGCGGGTGCGCGCGATCACTTCGGGCGCGATGCGCGGCAGGCCGAGAATCTTGTCCACGCCGCCGGCCTTGATCGCCTCAGCCGGCATGCCGAAAACCACGCAGCTCGCTTCATCCTGCGCGATCGTCAGCGCGCCGGCGTCCTTCATCTCGCGCAATCCGCGCGCGCCGTCGTCGCCCATGCCGGTCATGATCACACCGATCGCGTTGCCTCCGGCATAGCGCGCCACCGAGCGAAACAGCACATCCACCGAGGGCCGGTGCCGCCCCACGAGCGGACCGTCGCGCACCTCCACGAAATAGCGCGCGCCGCTGCGCTTCAACAGCAGGTGCCGGTTGCCCGGCGCGATCAGCGCCTGGCCGCGCACCACCGAATCGCCGTCGGCCGCCTCCTTCACGGTCACGCGGCAGAGTTGGTTCAACCGCTCCGCGAAGCTCGCCGTGAATTTCTCCGGCATGTGCTGCACGATCACGATCCCGGGCGCATCCGCCGGCATCGCCTCGAGAAAAATCCGCAGCGCTTCCGTCCCGCCCGTCGACGCCCCGACTGCCACGATCTTCTCGGTGGTCTCGATCATCGCGTTCGAGCGCGGTTTCTCCATCATCACGTCGGCGGTCAGCTTCGGTTCGATCCGCGCGGGCACGCTCGCCACTCGGCGCGGGGCGACCCGCACCAGCGCCGCGGATTTCACCGCATCGCAGAGGGCGATCTTCGACTCCTCGAGAAACTGCTTCGTGCCGAGCTTCGGCTTCGTGATGATCTCCACCGCGCCTTTTTCCAGCGCCGCGATCGCCGTCGCGGAATTTTTTTCCGTCAACGTCGAGCAAATCACCACCGGCAGCGGGCACTGGCTCATGAGTTTCTCGAGAAACGTCAGCCCGTCCATGCGCGGCATTTCCACGTCGAGCGTGATCACGTCCGGCACCTCGTGCCGGATGCGTTCGACGGCCACGTAGGGATCGCTCGCCGTCGCCATCACCTCGATCGCCGGATCGGACTCGAGGATTTCCTTCATCGTCTGGCGGACGGTCGCGCTGTCGTCGACCACGAGCACGCGGATTTTTTTCATGGGACGCGATGGCCTAGGAATTTGTGGAGCACCTCGCCGGTGCTCGCGTTGAACACGACTTTGCGGCCGAGGCGGCCCCCGGTGTTCTGCGCGGCCACCTTCAGCCCGGCGGCCTCGAGGAGTGTGCGCGTGACGTCGAGATTCGCCTGGCCGATGCCCATCGCATCGCCGGGGCCGGCGCCGCGGATAACGTTCGCGCCGCCGAAAATCTTCACCTCCGTGTCGGTGCTGTCCGCGCCGGTGCGCTCGAAAAGATCGATCATCGATGGCAGTGCGACCGTCATGAATCGAAATCTCCGCTCATCGCCGTCCTCGGTTCCGGCCGCCACCGGCAACGGCGCCGCCAGCATCGCGTGGCACATCGCCGCCAAGCCCGAGCGGCGGTGAAACATCGTCACCGCCACGCACGAGCCGAGCACCGTCGAGACAATCCCGCCGTGCCGCAACACCACGATCTGCCCGGGCGAAAGATGCCGGTGGGGCGACTCCGCGAGGTATCGCTGGAGCTTCATCATTCCTTCCGGTAGACCGCCGTCGTCACGCAGGTCACGGGAATGTCGAGTCCCGCGAGCGACTCCGAGTGACCGACGAAGAGATGGCCGCCCGGCGCGAGGTTGCGGCAGAGCTTTCGGATCACCGCCTGCTGTGTCGGCTTGTCGAAATAGATCATCACATTGCGGAAGAAGATCACGTCGAAGACGTCTTTCACGCCGTAGTCCGCGTGCATGAAATTCAGCCGGTGAAACGCGATCTTGCGCCGTAGCTCGGGCACGACGCGCACCTCGCCCCGCGCCGGATCCTTGCTGCGGAGAAAATATTTCGCCCGCAGCACGCCCGCGACGGGCTCGACCCGCTCGCTCTCGTAGATTCCGCGGCCCGCGTGCTCCAGGACGCGGCTCGAAATGTCGGTCGCGAGCATCGAGAAATCGAAGCCCGGACGCCGCGCGCCGAACTCGGCGAGCGCGATCGCCAGCGTGTAAGGCTCCTCCCCCGAAGAGCAGCCCGCGCACCACAGCTTGAACGCCCACGGGCGGCCCGGCGCCGAATCGCGGTCCAACGCCGGCAGCACCGTGCGGGTGAGGTAGTCGAAGTGCTGCGGCTCGCGGAAGAAGTCGGTCTTGTTCGTCGTGACCGCGTCGATGAAGTGCACCTGCTCCGCCTCGCCGTCGGGCGAGTTGAACAGGAATTCCTGATACGCCTCCAGCGTCGGAACGCCGAGTTCGCGCAGGCGCCGTTGCAGCCGGCTCTGCAGCATCGGCAGCTTGGCGGCGGACATTTTTATCCCCAGTTCGGCGGTGATGTAGTCGCAGAAGCGGCGGAAACTTCGGGGCGAGAGGGCGAGGTGTTGCGAGACGGTGTCCGCCATGACGGAGGGTTTTAGATTCGCAACCGGGCTCAGCCGTAGCGCTCGAAATCCCGATCGGCGGCGTCGCCGCCGCGGGTTGCTCCGAGCGAGATCACCCGTCCCGGTCCTTTGTCCTCCCCGCCGGTGTTCGCGTTCTCTCCGGTGCGCGGTTTGCGGGCCGCCGGCTTCGCCGCCGCCGGTCGCAGGTTCGCCGCGGGCCGCGGCGTCGTGGCCGCGGCGAGCTTGAAAAATCCGATCGAGCCCTGCAGTTGCACGGCCTGGCTGGACAGCTCCTCGGCGGTGGACGCCATTTCCTCGGCGGCCGAGGAATTCTGCTGGATCACCTGGTCGAGTTGCTGGATCGCCTTGTTCACCTGCACGGCGCCGGTGTTCTGTTCGGCCGAGGCCGCGGCGATTTCCTGCACGAGCCCCGCGGTCTTGCGGATGTCGGGCACGAGCTTGAGCAACAGTTCGCCGGCGCCTTCCGCGACACCCACGCCGCCGGCCGTCAACCGGCCGATCTCGGCGGCGGCCGTCTGGCTGCGCTCGGCGAGCTTCCGCACTTCGGAGGCGACGACCGCGAAACCGCGGCCGTGCTCGCCCGCGCGCGCGGCTTCGACGGCGGCGTTCAATGCCAGCAGGTCGGTCTTCCGCGCGATTTCCTCGATGATGGTGATCTTGGCGGCGATTTCCTTCATCGCCGCGACGGTCTTCACGACGGTTTCCCCGCCGGTCTTCGCGTCCTGCGCAGCGAGCGACGCGAGCTTGTCGGTCTGCTTCGCGTTGTCGGCGTTCTGCTGGATGCTCGACGCCATTTCCTCCATCGAGGAAGTCGTCTCCTCGGCCGACGCGGCCTGTTCCGATGCGCCCTGCGAAAGCTGCTGCGCGGTGGCGCTCATCTCCTCGCTGCCGGACGCGACGTTGTTCGCCGCCTCGGCCACCTCGGCGACGATCTTGCGCAGCGACTCGAGCATTTTTTTCAACGCGTGACCCAGCGTGTCCTTCTCCGACAACACCGGGGCGTCGGCCGTGAGATCGCCCGACGCGATGCGGTTCGCGACGACCGCCGTGTCGTTGAGTTTGCCGACCATGCGGTTCAACGCATCCGCCAGTTCGCCGACTTCGTCGCGTTGCGAAACCTCGAGGTTCGCGCTCAGGTCGCCCAGCGCCACGGCATTGGCCAGGTCGACGGCTTTCCGGAGCTGCCCCGCGATGGTCGTGCTCACGACCCAGGCCAGCGCGAGGCCGATCAGCAACGCGACGGAAGACAGCGCGACGCTGAACCGCACCGCCATATGCTCGTGCTCATCCGCTGCGCGGGCCGATTCATCGACGAGTTTGCCGACCGTTTCCGTGCTGAAGGTTTCCATTTTTTTCTGCAGCGCCTCCTCGGCGGCGAACACCCGCACGTCTGCGGAAGCCGCGGCGTCGAGTTTGCCCTGATGGAAGAAGGTCAGCACCGCGCGGACTTCCGCGTCGTAGTTTTTCTGCAGTTGCAGAATCTGTCCGATCTCCTGGTCGACGGCTGCGAATTGCTTCCGGTCGGATTCGTCATCCGCGAGGCGGATCGCCTCGGCCGCGAGTGCATGCGCGCGGGCAAATGCCGCCTCGAACTGCCGGCCGTGCTCCGCGAATTCCTGCTCGGCGGCGTCGAACGCCTTCGCCGTCTGCTCGCTCACGGCCCGGTTTTCACCGAGACGCACGAGCCGCTCGAATCGCTGCGTCTGCTCGCCTTGCGAGCGCACGGCCACTTCCACCGCGGCGTTGAGCGGCACGAGCGTGTCGGAGATCCGACCGATCTCGTCGCCGATGTGGGTGACTTTGAGGAGCGTGACGCCGGTCGCGGCGCCCATGAGGAGGAGGATCGCGAGCGCGATGCCCATGATCTTGGAACGGATTTTGAGATTTTTCATCGAATTAAAATTTGCGGCGATGGAACGCGGAGACTCAGGGAAGAAACTCGACGACGCCCGTGTCCAAATCGTAGCGCGCGCCGACGACTTTCACTTTCCCCGCCTCGACGAGTTCGGCGAGGAGCGGGCCGGCGTGCCGGAGCTGCGTCACCACGCGGCTGACGTTGGCCCGCACGGCGTTCTCGACCGGATCGCCCGGCTGGCCTTGGCAGGCTTCCACCGCGGGCTCGATCGCCTGCACGATACTGTGGATGTGTCCGGGCGCCTCGCCGCCCTTGACGGCGGCGGTGACCGCGCCGCAGCGCTCGTGGCCGAGGACGACGATCAGCGAGGAGTGCAGATGCTCGACCGCATACTCGATGCTGCCGAGGCCCGTGTTATCGAGCACATTGCCGGCGACGCGGATCACAAACAGATCGCCGAGACCCTGGTCGAAGACGATCTCCGGCGCCACGCGCGAATCCGCGCAGCCGAGCACGACCGCGAACGGAGCCTGCGAACCGGCGACTTCGGCGCGGCGCGCCATCGCCTGGTCCGGGTGCGTGACCTGGCCGGCGACGTAGCGCTGGTTGCCCTGCGCGAGGAGACCCAAGGCGTCGTCGGCCGTGACGGCCGGCGCAGCCGTCGCCACGTTGGTGACGGCGCTGATCGCCAGCGCGATGAGGATGGCGAGCGCAAGCCGCAGGAGCCGGCTTCTGGTTCGTGGATCGAGATGAAACATGGCGGAAAGCAAGGCGGCGCTCATGAAGGGGTCGTTCAATAGCGTTCGAAATCGCGGTCATCCGCGTCGGCGTGCACGCCGTTGGTCGCAGCGAGTTCGATCACGCGGCCGCCGGTTTTAGCGGGGCGCGCCGGCTCGGCGGGCTCGGCTTTTTTCGGCGCAGGCGTGCCGTTGCCATGAGTCGCGGGTGCGCGCCGGGGAGACGCCGGCGCGGGCTTCGCGGCGGACGGGCGATGGCTCCCGTGGACCTTGAAGAAGGCGATCGCGGCCTGGAGTTGCTGCGCCTGGCTGGTGAGTTCCTCCGCAGTCGAAGCCATTTCCTCCGAAGCGGAGGAATTCTGCTGGATGACCTGGTCGAGCTGCTGGATCGCTTTGTTCACCTGCGTCGCGCCGGTGTTCTGCTCGGCGGAAGCGGCGGCGATTTCCTGCACGAGACCGGCGGTCTTGCGGATGTCGGGCACGAGTTTCACGAGCATGCCGCCCGCGCCTTCGGCGACGCTGACGCCGCCGACGGTGAGTTTGCCGATCTCGGCGGCGGCGACCTGGCTGCGCTCGGCGAGCTTCCGCACTTCGGAGGCGACGACCGCGAAGCCGCGGCCGTGCTCGCCGGCGCGCGCGGCTTCCACCGCGGCGTTGAGGGCGAGCAGGTCGGTCTTGCGCGCGATCTCCTCGATGACGGCGATCTTGGCCGCGATCTCTTTCATCGCCTCGACGGTCTTGCCGACCGCCACGCCGCTGGCGTTGGCATCCTCGGCGGCCTGCGACGCGAGCTTGTCGGTCTGCTTCGCGTTGTCGGCGTTCTGCTGGATGCTCGACGACATCTCTTCCATCGACGAAGTCGTTTCCTCGGCGGACGCCGCCTGTTCGGAAGCACCCTGGGAAAGCTGCTGCGCGGTGGCGCTCAGCTCCTCGCTGCCCGAAGCGACGTTATCGGCCGCGGTCGTCACCTCGCCCACGACGGTGCGGAGGCTGCCGACCATGCCGTTCAACGCCTCGAGCGTCTCGCCGATCTCGTCCTTGTTTTTGATTTCGACGGTGCGCGTGAGATCGCCCGCGGCGACGGCCTTCGCGAGTTCGAGCGCCTGGCGGAGCGACTTTGAAATCGAAGTGAGAATCATCGCCGCCATCGTCGCGCCGATGACGAGGCCGGCGAGGAGCAGGCCGACGAGCAGATGGCGCGCGGCGAGGTAGGCAGCGCCGGACTCTTCTTTCACGACCGCCATCTCGTGCGTGGTTTTATCGATGATTTTGTCGAGTACGACTTCGGTCGCATCGGCAAACTGCCGCCCCGGCCCGCCGGACAATGCAGTCGCCTCGACGTTGCCGTTCTCCAAGGCCGCGGCGGTGACGCGGCTGTGAATTTCCATGAAGCGGGCCCAGGTGGCGCGGCACTGTTCGGCCATGGTGTGCTCGTCGGGCGTAGCCGCTTTGTCGAGCGCGGCGAAGCGTTGCTGCAGCTCGGCCTCCTGCTCGGCGATGACCTTCACCTGTTTTTCCATCGCGGCGCGTTCCGTCTCGAGGATCATGACTTTTTCCTGCCGGTGGATGAACAGCATGTTCTGTCCGATCAGGGCGGTGGTCACGGCGGCCTCGGCGGCTTCCGGAGTTTCCTTCGCTCGCTTCAGGAACGACGCCTGCAGGGTCTGCAGGATGGTCGTCGCGGCATCGACGCCCTGGCGGCCCTCGGTCTTGGAAATCGCGTGGGCCCGGAAATTGGAATTCAGCAGCGCGAGTTGACGCACCTTCTGATGGTTGGCGAGGAACTGCGCCCACGGCTCATCCAGCTCCTTGAGCAACTCCTTCCCCCGCTCGTCGGCCAGCGCTCCGAGTTTTTGCCGGCTCTCCTGCATCACCGTCGCGTAGCGGTCGATGTTGGCCGCATGATGGTTCATCTGCTCGGGGCTGTCGGTCAGGATGAGGTTCTGCTCCGCGCGGGCGATCATGAGCAGTTGCGTCCTCATCTCGGACGCCGCCTCCACCTTTGCATTGTTGTAGTCGACGATGCGATTCAGCCGATCGTTGATCGCGCCGAGTCTCTGGAGGCTGAGGAGCGCGGAGAAGGCGAGCAGCGCGAGCAGTACGGAGAAGCCGACGATCAGCTTGGTTCGAATGGTGAGTTTCATGGCTGGAGGAGTTGAGCGGGACGAAAAATCAGGCCGTGGCGGGCGCGCTGGCGCTGTCTTGCACCGCCGCGAGATCGCTCAGCGAAAAGACGGCGCCGATGTTGAGGATGATGATGAAGTCGTCGCCCCGGCGGCCCATGCCCTTGATCAGCTCCGTGCGCCAACGCATCGCGAGCCGCGGCGGCGGCTCGATCTGGCCCGCCTCGAGTTCGATGACTTCCTGCACGCTGTCGGCGACGCCGCCGACGACCGTCGCTTCGCCGTCGAGATGGAGTTCCATCACGACGATGCGCGAGGCCACCGTGTCGGCGGTCGGCGGCAGGCCGAACTTGGCCCGCAGGTCGACCACCGGGATCGCCTTGCCGCGAACGTTCACGACGCCGCGCATGTAGGCGGGCGACGTCGGCACGCGCGTGATGGGCGGAAGCTCGAGGACTTCGCGCACCTGCGCGACGTCGATGGCGAAGGATTCCTCGCCGAGTTTGAAGGTGATGTATTGCGAGGCGTGGGTGATGTCATTCATGGCGGAGAGTTCAGGAGCGTCCGAAGTTGCAGGCTTCGGCGTCGGCCGGGGCGCCGTTCGCGCCGACGAGTTCGGGCCGCGGCGCGGCGGATTTGGCGGGCCGCGAACGTTCGGTCGACGCCGTGGCCGCCGGCTGGGCGCGGGCTGTTTTCGCCGCGGGCGAGGCGTGAGAGGAAACCTTGAAATAGCCGATCGAGGCCTGGAGCTGCTGCGCCTGGCTGGTGAGTTCCTCCGCGGTCGACGCCATTTCCTCGGACGCCGAGGAATTTTGCTGGATGACCTGATCGAGCTGCTGGATGGCTTTGTTCACCTGCGCGGCGCCGGTGTTTTGCTCGGCGGACGCGGCGGCGATTTCCTGCACGAGGCTCGCGGTCTTGCGGATGTCGGGCACGAGCTTCTGCAGCATGCTGCCGGCGCCTTCCGCCACTTCGACGCCGCTGGCGGTGAGGCGGCTGATCTCGGCGGCCGCCGTCTGGCTGCGCTCGGCGAGCTTGCGCACTTCCGACGCGACGACAGCGAAACCCTTGCCGTGCTCGCCCGCGCGCGCGGCTTCCACCGCGGCGTTGAGGGCGAGGAGGTCGGTTTTGCGCGCGATCTCCTCGATGATGTTGATCTTGGCGGCGATCTCTTGCATCGCCGCGACGGTTTTCGCGACCGCCTCGCCGCTGCCGTGCGTGTCGCCTGCGGCGCGGGAAGCGAGCTGGTCCGTCTGGCGGGCGTTGGCGGCGTTCTGCTGGATGCTCGAGGCCATCTCTTCCATCGACGACGTCGTCTCTTCGGCCGAGGCGGCCTGCTCCGACGCGCCCTGCGAGAGTTGTTGCGCGGTCGCGCTGAGTTCCTCGCTGCCCGAGGCGACATTGTCGGCAGCCTGCGAGACATCGCCGACGATCTCGCGCAAGGCGTCGATCATGGCGTTGATCGCGGCGGAGATTTCGCCGATTTCGTCCTGCGAGGAGATTTCGAGTTTTTCGGTCAGGTCACCGGCGGCGACCTGCTTGACGGACGCGGTCGCGCGGCGCACCGGCTTCGTGATGACGCGCGTCGTGATTTCCGAAAGGAGAACGCCGAGCACCAGCGCGAGGACGACGGCGCCGATCGTCACCGCCGTGCCGCGCGACAAGCCGTCCGTCGTCGCGGTCGAGATTTCGTTCGTCTGTTTCAGCGCCGCGGCGGAAAGGCCGTCGACGAAGGTGTTGAAGTCGTTGTTCGCTTTGATGCGGCGCTGCTGCATCTCGGCGAGGCGGTTGCTCGCGGCGATCTCGGCGTCGATCGCCTGGCGATACTGGGCCAGGCCCTGGCGAACGCTGGCGATGCGCTTGCTGCCCCCGGCGGTGCGCACGAGCGGCGCCGCGATCCCGAGCTGTTCGTCGAGCTGGGGAAATTCGGCGAGCGCGGCGTTCAGATATTTCACGTCCCGCTCCGCCAGCATGCGATAATTCAGCATGCGGACCTGGTAGAAACTGGCGGCGAAGCGATGGAACAACTCCAGTTTCCGCTGGCGCTCCTTCAAGGCCGCGGCGGGCGCCTGGCGTTCGATTTCATCGTCGAATTTTTTGCTCTGATCGTCGAGCAGCGCCTGGAGATCGCCCAGCAGCACCGTGGCCGTTTCGCGCGCGTCGACCACCGTCTGCTCGAGGCGGAGCTGCATCTTTTCGGTTTCATCCAGCGCTTCCGCGTAAGCCTGATAAGCCTGCCGGCCGGCCTGGAGCGATTGCCGCAGGGCGGGGAGATGGACGCTCCGGGCGGCGAGCGCATCAGCGGCCTTGAAACGGCTTTCGAGTTCGCCGAGGGCCTTGCGCGCCGAGGCGAGGTATTCCGGCGCGCCGCTCAGCGCGAAGCTGCGGGCGTTCAGCGCGGCCGCGGCGGCGGCTTGCTGGAGCTGGTCGGCGACCGCCATCTCGGGCACGTATTCGCCGGACAAACGGCGCGCGCCTTCGGCCGCCGCGGTCATCTCGTAGATCGCAAACGCACCGGTCAGGAGGAGAACCGCGAGCAACGCGGCGAAGCCGAAGCGGATTCTTTTTCCGATCGTGATTTTCATGGGAGCATGGGGCTGGGGACTTGTTGATAAAAAGAACTCACGCGCGAAGCGCCGGCTTGGCCCGAAGCCGGCTCTCGGCGACGCGAATCACCCCGCGCAAATCCAGGATCAACGCCACGCGGCCATCGCCCATGATCGTGGCGCCGGACAGCACCTCGATGCCGCGGTAAAAACGGCCGAGCGACTGGATGACCGTTTGATGGCTGCCGACGACGCGGTCGACCACGAGCCCGACGCGGTCGGCGCCGTGGCGCACGATCACGATCTTCTCGATCGCAGGCTCCTCGCCGCCGACCGCGAACGCCTCGCGCAACGGCACGTAGGGCACGAGTTCGCCGCGGACAGCCACGAGATTCCGGCCGTTGTTGCGGCGGCGGTCGGCCTGCGTGAGTTCGACGTTCTCCTGCACGGCGGACATCGGGATGATGAACTGGTCCGGCCCGATCTCGACGAGCAGCCCGTCGATGATCGCGAGCGTGAGCGGCAGAGTCGCCGAGATCGTCGTGCCCTGCCCGTGGCGGCTGGAGATGCGCAGCGAGCCGCCGAGCGCATCGATCTCGCGCTTCACGACATCCATCCCGACACCGCGGCCGGAAACGCTCGTGACCTTCTTCGCGGTCGAGAATCCCGGGAGCAGGATGAGCTCGAAAATTTTCTCCTCCGAAAGTTCGGCGTCGGGCGAAATCAGTTTTTTCTCGATCGCCTTCGCGCGCAACACCGCCGGATCGAGTCCGCGTCCGTCGTCCTCGACGGTGATCACGACGTTCGAGCCGCTGTGCGCCGCCGCGAGCCGGATCGCGCCCCGCCGGGGCTTGCCGGCGGCCACGCGTTCCTCGGGCGCCTCGATGCCGTGGTCGATGCTGTTGCGAATCAGATGGACGAGCGGGTCGCCGAGCTGATCGAGCACGGTCTTGTCGAGTTCGGTTTCCGCGCCGGCGGTGACGAGATCGATTTCTTTTTCGAGTTCGCCGGAGAGATCGTGCACGAGGCGCTTGAAGCGGGTGAACGTCGTCCCGATCGGCATCATGCGGATGCCGAGCACGGTGTCGCGCACCTCGGCGATCAAACGCTCGAGATCCTCGACCGGCGCGTGCAGCTCCGCGCGATCGATCCGGGCCGCGACGGCGATGAGGCGGGACTGGTTCATCACCAGCTCGCCGACGAGATTCACCAGCCGGTCGAGCCGGGTCGACGGCACGCGAATGCTCGCGTCGCGCGTCTCGGCTTTGCGCAGGCTCCCCGGCGAAGGCGAAGGCGGCGGAACGACGGCCTGCGACGGGGGCGCATCCGTCGCCGGTTCGATGACGACCTCGCTGTCGCCCTCGACGAAAATGAAAACATCGCGAATCGCGTTTTGGCTTACCGGTGTGGCGAACACGATTTCCCAGCCGACGTGGCAATCCTCCGCGTGCAGGTTCTCCAGCGGTGGCACGGTCTCGAGCAACGGGGTGACACGGCACGAGCCGAGGCCGCGCAACTCGTGCAGGAGCACCGCGGGATCGAGCCCGCTCGCCGCGATCTTCGGACTGGGCCGGAAACGCACACGCCACAACGCCGTGGTTGTGTCGTCTGCAGAGGCTGCGAGCGACTGGGCCGGCGCCGCCTCGATCGCGTTCGCATCGAGCAGGCCGACGATCGCCGCGATGATATCGCCCGAGGCCTGCGCGCTCGCCGGCGTGCCCGCCGCGGGGCCGTCGAGGAGGAGTTTGATGTGGTCGCGCGCCGTCAGGATCAGCTCGATGAAACGCGGCGAGAGCGGCACGCGGCCGGAACGCACGCGGTCCAGCGCCGACTCGAAGTGATGCGTGAAACCCGCCACGCCCTCGAAGCCGAACATCGACCCCGAGCCCTTGATGGTGTGGAACGCGCGGAAGAGCCGGTTGACCGCTTCCGCATCGAGCGGCCGCTCTGCGGCGCTCAGGGCGATCGCCTCGATTTCGTCGAGGAGATCGTTCGCCTCGAGCAGGAACGTCTGGGCCGGGTCGGATGCGTGCATGGCTTAGTGGAGCACCTTCGCGACCACCGAGGTCAGCTGGTCCGGCGTGAACGGTTTCACGATCCAGCCGGTGGCGCCGGCGGCGCGCGCCTCGTTTTTCTTTTCGGGCTGCGATTCCGTCGTGAGAAACAGCACCGGCGTGAACCGCAGCGCCGCCATCGTGCGCACGCGCTTGATCAACTCGATCCCGTCCATCCTCGGCATGTTCAGGTCGGTGATCACCAGGTTCACCGGCTGCATTTGGAGCTTGGCGCAGGCATCGGCGCCGTCCGCCGCCTCGAGGACGAGGTAGCCGGCTTTGCGCAGGGTGAAGCCGACCATCTGGCGAATGCTCGGCGAATCGTCGACCGTCATGATGATTTTGCTCATGGTGAAGGGCTGGAACTGCGCACACCGAGCGCCGCCGGCTCGATGCCGGTGGCCTCGCACGCGGCGCGCACGGCGTCGGAAGCGTGGATCACTTCCAAAATCTTCCCCCGGCTGCGCGCGCTCCGCTGTCCGGCCACGAGCAGCTGCAACCCGAAGACGTCGGCCGCGGTCACGGCCACGAGATCGACGACGAGCGTCGGCGCGGCTTCGAGAGCCGCCAGCAGGCGAATGCGCTGTTCCTCGGCGTAATTCACGGTGAGCGCTCCTTCGAGCGCGACGACGGCGGTGTGGTCAGGCGGGATCGGCGGGTTCATCAGAAAAGCTCCACGTTGTCCGCGCCCGCCGGGCCCGCCGGGGCCTTCGCGAGCGAAGTCGTTTCATCCGGCGACAAGGGTGCGAACGCGGCGTCATGCACCGATCGCTCGGACGCCATCGTGTAGCGGTGCTTCGTCGAGGCGAATTCCGCGGCGATGGGCGCGCGGCCCGCGCCCGTCACGGCAAACGGTTCGACCGCCTCCGCGAGGTCGTTCAAATCCCGATACAGCCGGTCGAGTGGCGCGCCCACGTCGTCGCCGACCTGCAGCTGCGGCGCCAGCCCCGCGGCTTCGGCTTCGAGCTTGGCGAGCAGTTCGGCGAGCTGCTCCAGCGCCTGCACGGTCTCGTCACGGTAAACGGCCAGACGCCGCTCGATCTCGCCGCTCGTCGACGCGATCTCGGTGCATTGTGCGCCGCCCAATTTTCGCAGGATGGCGCCCTGGGCCACCGCCGCCCCCAGCTCCCGCGCGGCTTCGGAAAATTCGAAGCCGATGCTCCGCGTGACGACCTTGATTTCCTCGGAAATGAGATAGGTGCGCTCCGCGAGGATCAGCAGGCCCGCGCCGGCCTCGCCGGCCTGCGCCGCCTGCACCTGAGCGTTGAGCGCGATCATGCGCATGTCCTCCGCCATGTCGCTCGCGGTCGCGGCGACGGTGGCGGCGACATTGCCGAACGAATCCAGCAACGCCGTCGCCTCCTCGACGCCCGCCGCCGCCTGGGGCATCAGCTCCGCCGCGCCGTGAACGGACTTGCCCAGGATGTCCGCGCGTCCGCCCGCGGCGGCGGCGGCAGCGGCGAATTCGGCCCGGCTCCAGCATTCGCCGTCGATCCGATCGATGAGCGCGAGGATCGCGGCGACGCCGGTTTCGAGTCCCTGCACCGCTCGTTCGAGGTCGTCGCGAATCGTCTTCGACTGCATGGCCTCGAGGCGGCAGGCGTGAAAAAGATACGTGAGGTCCGGCGACCTCGCGCGCGTGACGATCTCGCGCACGACGCTGCACACGTGCTCCATTTTTTGGCGCGTGATGTCCTGATACTGCAGGCCGACGACCATTTCACCGGCGCGCTGGTCGAGTTCGCGCACGATCGCCTCGAGGCGGGCGTCGCGTTCGCGGGACTGGGCGAGTTCGCGCTCGATGCCGGCGAGCGTGTCGCGCGAGCGTGCACGTGTGTCGGTGACCGCGGCGGCCTGCCGGGCGGCGGCGTCACGGAGCCGCTCGGTCGAGCGCCCGATGCGGACGAGCGTTTCGGTGAGCACCACGGTGTGCTGGGCAAAGGCGTCGCGCACCTTTTGCTCGAATTTCGGAATCTCCCCCGAAAGCGCCACGAACGCCGCCTGCATATCCGGCGGCAGCACGGCCGCTTCGATGCGGAAGAGCGTCTGGATGACGCGCAGCGGCGCGACGATCCGCTCCACGCGCTGCTCTTCCTTCAACAGGCGCGTGATGCGCTCCTCGTAAGCCTCCATGCGCTGGATGAGGCTGGCGACGCGAAGATTGTTTTCCTCGGTGAACTCCAGCATGTGATGCACGAGTTCCACAGCTTCCTTCACGGCGGTTTTCCCCCCCGGCGTGCCCGCACCGCCGGCGCTCACCAGCCGTCGGCCGGCTTCGGTCAGCCGGCCGGTCAATTCGGCCTGCGCCTGCAGCGAATTGCCGATGGCCACGAATTTCCGCTCCACCGTTCGCGCGAGTTCGGCGAGTTCCCCGTCGCGACCGCCGAGCGCCGTGAGCTGGGCTCGCAACCCCCGGGTGCGCCAGACGGGCAGGCGCGAGCCCCAGTGCTGGCACCAGCTCCCCAGCCTCGCCGCCAACGCCAGCGCGCCCGCCCTGACCGGGGCGGTGGAGGAGGAGTGAGGGGAGTGGTGCGATGGCATGATTTTTAGACAAAAAAAGGCACAACCCCATCGCCGGCTCCGAGAGCCTGAGATGTGGATGTGCCTTTTGCTGACAGGCCTGGTTGTCCTGTCCGAAAAAGCTACCCGCCACCAAGTGACGGGCCTGCGCCTTACTTATCGGTATATGACCTGAACCCTTTATACGAAAAGCTGCGCTTTTCTTGCTTTCGTCGCGTTTCAGCGGACGAGGCTCTCGAGTTTTTTTCGCAGTGCGCCCAGCTCCTTCGATTTGAAAAGGTGGCGCGTGTTCTCGAGCACGGAGATCGTTTCTTTCAACGCGTTCATCATCGCGGCGCTGTCGACCTGTTTCTTGTGCGCGTCGGAGCGCGCCATCAAATCCGCCACCTCCGCAAAATCGCTGACCGCGGCGATCAGGTTGCCCAACGTCAGCCCGACGTAGGACTGCGCTCCGCTCGCCGCATCGGGCGCGCGCTGGAGCAGCTCGCGCACGCGCGCGATGTCCTGAGACCAGAGCCGGATGCGCTGCTCACTCTCGACGACCGAACGCCGAATGCGGCCATGCGTCGCCGCCGCCCGGATCAAACGCTGCAGCTCTCCGGTCGCGACCGGCTTCGTCACATAGGCGAACACCGCGAGGCCCACGGCCTTCGTCGCCGTCGCGATCGTCGGGCTGCCCGTCATCAAAATCACCGGTGGATGGTCGGCCGCTTCGGCGAGCGTCTGCACGAGCTCGAGCCCGCGATTTCCCGGCATGTCGATGTCGGCGATGAGCAGATCGTAGCGCGTTCCGTTCAGCGCCTCGATCGCGCTCAGACCGTCGGGCACGTGATCGGTCTGATGGCCTTCCGCCTCGAGGAAGCGCTTCAACACGAGGCTGAAATCAGCGTCGTCGTCGGCGATGAGGATGCGAACGGGCGCGGAGGCGTGGGACGGCATGCGCCCACCAGTTTGCAACTGGCCCGGGCCCCGCAATCCGAATCGTCAGCGCGCCTCCTCCGCCTTCGCGTCGCCGGTCGAGCTCGCCATGGCCCGGCTCGTTCAGAGTTTTTCCAACAAGCGCCGCAGCACCGGCCGAACCTGCCTCGCGAGCGTCGCGTTGGCGAATCCCACCCACGCCACGGGCGTCACGGTGTCGAGCGGCGCGCGAATCCGCCCGCCCTCCGGCGCTTCGATGACTCCGCCCGCCTCGCGCAGAATCATCTCCGTGCAGATGTCGTAAGGATGACAGGTGAGCGACGACACGATCCCGAGATGCGCGAATACCCGCGGCCGCAAATCCGCGACCATGCGGTCGTGCCCGACGAGCAGCTCATAAATCTGGCCGCCCGTGGAAATGTATTGGTCATCGAACACGAGCGGCGAGCTTTCGCCCGTCGCCCCCGCGTTTCCGCCCACATTCAATTCCCGCCACAACGCCTCCTCCAGTTCTGCCGTTCGCGCTTTTCCGTCGGGGAAAAATTTCACCACCGACGCGAACCCGTGACGAAAATCCCGCGCCCGCGACGGCGCCACCGTGAACGCCTTCACCCGCCCCGTCCGCAAATCCGCCGCTTCCGCCCGCACGCCGCGCGCTCCCGCGCCGCGGATCGCGCTGAACTGATCCGCCCGCCCCTGCTTCGTCGTCGGCAGCTCCGTCATCACTGCGACGAGGATATCCGCGATCGTCGTCCGTCCGCCCCGCTGCGGCGCGAGCCCCGTGAGAATCCACGCGCTGCGCTTGTCGTACATCAGCGCGCGCGTGCCGTCGATCGGATCGAGGATGCATTTGAAAAAAGTCTCCGCCACCGCCGTGCCGCGCGGAAACGTCACCGCGCCGTCTTCCTCGAGGCCTTCCATCACGAGTTCCACCGGCCACGCCCGCGGCCAGTTCGCCTCGAACCACGCGAAGATCGCCTCCTCGCTGATCCGGTCGATGCGGTAAATCGTGTCCGCCGCCGTCACCGCGGCGACTTGCGCGAAGCGACGCGCCTCGCGATCGCGCGCCGCGATCAACGCGTCGCGAATGCTCCGGTGCAGCGCACCGATCAGTTTTCGCGCTCGTTCGAGATCGGCTGGGCTTGGCGTCATCGCCCGCACGTGAACACAATCACCCGCGCTTGGCGAAAATATCCTGCCGAGACTCCGCGGCGGCTCTCCGGCGGTAAACCACCGGGAAGTCACCGGGCGGTTTGCTCGAATCGTTCCTCCTGCCTGAGCAATTTGCACGAAAAACGCGGGCTTTCGTTTTCCATCATCCGCTCCGCGAAAGTTTATGATTCTAGAGATTAGCAGCTTAGGTTGATGGACCGGTCGATGGCACGAACCGAGGTAAAGGGAAGCCGCACAGCAACCACGCGTTCAAAACCCTTTCCCACCATGCCAGCCTATCTCCACACCGTCAAAGCTGCCCGCACCTCCAATACCGAGAGTCTCCGCCGCGCGACGCCCGATGTCGCGATCGACGATGCCTTGGTCAAGCGTTTCGCCGACGGCGATGAGATCGCTTTCGTCGAGATCATGGAGCGCTACCGCGGGAAAATCTTCACCGTGACGCTCGGCCTTCTCCGCAATCACGCCGACGCCGAGGAAATCACGCAGGACACCTTCATCCGCGCGCATCGCGGCCTCGCGAATTTCCGCGGCGACTCCTCGCTCGCGACCTGGCTCTACCGCATTGCCGTCAACCTCGCCCGCAACCGCTACTGGTATTTCTTCCGCCGCCGCCGGCAGGATTCGCTCTCGCTCGACTGTGCGTTGAGCGACGACAGCAGCGCGACGTTCGCCGACCTGGTCGCCGACACCGTGCAGGATCCCGCGCAGGAAACCGTCGCCGACGAATTCTCCTCCCTCGTCGACCGCTGCATGGAACGCCTCGATGCGCGCCACCGTGAAATCCTCACGCTCCGCAACGTCCTCAACCGCTCCTACGAGGAGATCGCCCAGGCCCTCGGCATCAACGTCGGCACGGTCAAGAGCCGCATCGCCCGCGCCCGCGAAAATCTCCGCGCGCTCCTCGCCGAAGCCTGCCCCGAGTTCGCGCCCGGCGCCGCCGCCAGCGAATGGTTCCTGCCCTCGCGCGCCACCTACGGCCGCCCCGCGATCGCCTGCGCCTGACACCAAGGTGGAGCCCGACGTTCCCCCTCGGGCTTTGCCGCTCTCTCGCCTCCTTTAGAAATTCTTCTCCCGACCCCTCAGCGTCTCAGCCCAAGAAACGCCGCCAGGTCCCCGAGCGCCGCGGATACTTTATGTCCGCGGCGCACTCGTTTTGACGCCAGCTCCAGCCGCCGCGCGGCGCGATCCGCTTTCGGCTCGACGTGCCCGACGAGTTCGATCCCGTCCAGCACCGGCAACGCATAGTGGCCGCGCACGCGCTTGTGCGCGGGCGTGTAAGCCTCCCACACGTAGTCGAATTCCCACAACGCACTCGTCACGCGCCGGTCGTAAATCAGCGGATCGAGCGGCGCGAGCAGCCGTGGCTCCGGCAAAACGGCCTCGCCTCGGCCCGCCTCGAGCAGCGGCAGATCCGTCCGCAGGCAAAACAGCGGCGGGCAGCCCTCCACGCGGATCGGCTGCACCGCGTCGGCCACCAAGGGAATCTCGTCGCGCTTCAACGTCACCAGCCGCCGCTGGCGCAATTTAATCAACGCGAGCCACCGCGCCGTGTCTCCGGCCGGCGGCGTTTTCATCGCGAGCACCGCCGGCGGCAGCACGCGCTCCGGCAGATCGTAGACGCGACGATTGTTTTCCCGCCGCGCGATCAACAGCCGGCCGTGGAAAAAAAGTTTCTGCATCGTCGCCTTCGCCAGCGTCGCGCTGCCCCACACCCGCCGGCCGCGACGATCGTCCTCGATATCGTCCGACGACAACGGCCCGCGCGCCGCCACCTCCTGCAAAATCCGTTCCGCGAGTTCGCGCTCGCGCGGCGTGAGCCAGCCCGACCACGCGCCGCTCCGACGCGTGCGGCCCTGCATCGCCGCCAGCAGGTGCGGCCAGGCATCGAGCGCGAAGGCGACGAGGATCTGCGCGTTCTTCACCGGCATGTGGTGCTCGAATCCCACCCGCGCCTCCGCTCCGAGGCCCGCCTCGCCCGCGCCGTGCAGATGCCGCATCAAATCTCCCTCGCGGTATCCGCTCACCCGATTCCGCAAAATCAAATCGTGCATCCGCCCGCAAATGTTCAGCGGATCCAGCTGCACGAATCCGAGATGCTCGACCGCCTCGCCCACCGTCGCCACGCCCCCATCCAGCAAAAGCGCCCGCCGCATGAATCGCCGCGCGTCCGCCACGGATACCTCCAGCGCCGGCGCGGGCATCGTCACTCCGTTTTCGGCGCGAGGATTCGGATCAGCGCGAGCGGCGGGACGGTTTTCAACCGCAACAGCAAATCCTCGCCGCCGATCAGCACCATCCCGTTTTCCCGCGCGAACTGCCGTGCCTCCGGCGTGAACCCGCCGGGCGAAACATACCACGCGTTGTCCACGTGCTCGGCCACCACCGTGCCATACAAATTCCGCACCGCCTTCCCGCCCGCCAGCCCCGCGGCCGCCGACTGGCACCGCACGAGCACCCGCGGCCGCGTCTCGTTCGGATGCATCAACGCCAGCTCCGCGCCGCTTTCGGTCGAGCGCAACTCCACCCGCGAGCCTTCGAATTCGAACAGCGCCGCCACGACGTCACGCACGCGGTCCTGCGTCCACGCCGCGATGTCCGCCGGCGTCGGCATCGTGGTCTTCACCTTCGGCGCCTCCGGCTCGGCTTCCACCACGCGCCGTCGACGCAACAAAAGCCAGCACCCAACCACCACGACCAGCCCGCCGCCGACCGCCCAGCGATAATCATCGGCCACGCGCAACACTTTCAGCAGTCCCGCCCATCGCCCTTCCGCGGCCGGCGTGCCATCGCCGCCCGCACCCGCCGGCGTCTTCGCGTCGTCCGCGGCCCACGAGACCAGTTTGGCTCCTTTCGGTTTCGCCTCCAAAACCGCCGCGATCACCTGCTCCACATAGCTCGGCTCCGGCCGCGGCTTCGCGAGATCGACACGCGAAAGCTCCAGCCCCTCCGGCGTCAGCAGCAGCAGCGTCGGATAAGTCGTCACGTTGTAACGCTCGCGCAGCGTCGCGTTCTGCAGCCGCACGTCCGCCGGCTGTTTCGCGTGCGTCGGAAAATCCAGCCGCAGCAGCACGAACTCGCTCCCGATGGTGGCGACGAAGGCAGGATTGGTCGCGACCTCCGCCTGAAACCGCTGACACGGCGGTGACCAGTCCGAGCCGGTGAACAATACCAGGATGTGCGCCGGCCGCGCCCGCGCTTCGCGACTCGCATCGCTGAAATCCGCCAGCCACGGGTCGACGACGACCGGCACCACGGGCGCCGGCTTGTCCTTCAGCGTCGTCAGCGCGCCCGGTCGCGGCTTCGGCTTCGGCCACTCCACGTGCGTCGAAAATTCCATGCGCTCCACGACACCGTTTTTCAACACCACCTGCCCCTGCGGATAAGTGAAAATCTCCCGCTCGCCCGCCTGCGATTGCCCGCTCGGCCAGCCATAGGCATCGAGCACCGCATCGCGCGTCGCGCCCACGCCCACGACCGGCCGCGTCTCCGCCGCGTGCAACGCTCCCGCGACGACGAGCGCCGTCAATCCGATCCGCAGCCGGCGAAGCGAAAGGGAGGAAGCCGATTTTGGCACGCGAACGATATCGATGGCCCCTCTCGTTTTGGCAACGCCAAGCTTGGAATCGCGCCTCGACGGATTCATGCGCGTGAGAGCCAGAGTCGAGGGCCGGGACCGATCATCCGAGGACAGCCCCGAGAAACGCCGGCGAAAACCGAAGACCCCTTCTCGTTTTGCTCTCAGCCCTCAGCTCTCAACTCTCAGCTCTCAACCCTCAACTCTCAACCCTCAACTCTCAACCCTCAGCTCTCAACTCTCAACTCTCAACTCTCAACGGATTGTTCAGAGGCTTAGGGCTCGCGCTCCCGCCGGCCTCTCTCAAGCTCGCAGCCTCCGGGTCGATATAGACTCAGGCGCAATGAAAATTCTCCCGTTGCGGTGGACGCCCAGCCAAGGCTGGAGTTCGCCGGACGCCCCCCTTCTCCACTCCCCCGACCTCGTGCTGTACTTCGGCACGCGAGAGCTGCTGTTGTCCACGCCCGGCCCGCTTAGCGAACTCGCCACGCGTTTCCCGCACGCGCTCCGCGCCGGCTGCAGCACCGCCGGAGAAATCCTCGGCGGCAGCGTCATCGACGGCGGTCTCGTCGCCCTCGCGGTGAGCTTCGTCCACACCCGCGTGCGCGCCGCGTGCGTCGCCGTCGCCGCGCCCGCCGCGAGCCTCGACGCCGCTTCCTCGCTCGCCCGCCAGCTCGCCGCACCCGACCTCCGCCACATCCTCGTCCTCAGCGACGGGCTGCTCGTCAACGGCACCCAGCTCACCGCCGGCTTTCGCTCGAGCCTGCCCGCCGGCGTCGCCGTCAGCGGCGGACTCGCCGGCGATGGGCCGCATTTTCACTCGACGGTGGTCGGCCTCGGTGACGACCTCGCGTCCGGTCGCGTCGTCGGCATCGGTTTCTACGGCGAACACGTCCGTTTTCAACACGGCTCCGCGAGCGGCTGGGAGCCGTTCGGCCCCCGCCGCCTCGTCACGCACGCGCTCGGCAACGTTCTCTACTCGCTCGATGACCAGCCCGCCCTGCCGCTTTATAAGCGCTACCTCGGCGAGCGCGCCGCCGGCCTTCCTTCCACCGGCCTCCTGTTTCCGTTGCAACTTCTCCCTTGTCGCGACGCGGCCTCCGGCCTCGTGCGCACGATCCTCGCCGTCGACGAAGCGGAGGACTCGCTCACCTTCGCCGGCGACATTCCGCAGGGCAGCTACGTCCGCCTCATGCGCGCCGGCTGCGATGCGCTCGTCGCCGGCGCCGAGCAGGCCGCCGCGGCGATCGAGGCCACGCCCGCCGCCGATCGTTTCGCCGTGCTCGTCAGCTGCGTCGGCCGGCGACTCGTCATGGGCCAGCGCACCGAGGAGGAAGTCGATGCCGTGCTCGCGCGGCTCGGCGGCAGCACCGTGCCGACGATCGGCTTCTATTCCTATGGCGAGATTTCCCCGGCCGGCGAAGCTCACGGCTGCGATCTGCACAACCAGACGATGACGCTCACCTTCATCACTGAGGACCGGTAGCATTCCGCCCGTGAACTCGCTGCTCGTTCGCCAGCTTCGCAAGCACCTGCCCGGTTTCGATCCCACGCAGGCGCCGTGGGCGGATTTCCTCGCTGCCGTCAGCGCCGCTTACGACGAAGGCCGCCAGGATAACGCGTTCCTCGCCCACACGCTCGAAGTCGCCTCGAACGAACTCACCGAGGCGAACGAGCGCATCCGCCGCGACGCCGAGAACCAGCTCTCCGCCGTTCACCGGTATTTTCAGCAGACGCTCGAATTCCAGCTCGGCATGATCCTGTGCGTGCGACGCACCGCCCGCGGCTTCGAGCACACGCTCTGCCGCGGCCAGCTCGCGCGCCGCATCGGCCTCGATCCCTCGAACATCGAAGGCCGCACCGTCGACGAAGTCGCGCCTCCGCTCCAGGCCGCCCAGCTCAACGCCGCCTTCGCCCGCGCCTGGGCCGGCGAGGAGCACGCGTTCTCCTTCACCACCTCCGACGGCATCGAACTCTACATCGCCATGCGCCCGCGACGCGAAGCCGGCGCCGTCGAGGAAGTCATCGCCTCCTGCATCGAAATCACCGCGCTCAAACAGGCCGAACACGAACTGCGCGCCGCGAAGGAGCGCGCCGAGACCGCCGACCGCGCGAAGAGCGAGTTCCTCGCCGTGATGAGTCACGAAATCCGCACGCCCTTGAACGCCGTCCTCGGCTTCTCCTCCCTCCTCCAGCAAACCCCGCTCAACGAGGAACAGCAGGGCTGGCTCCAGACGATCGACGCCAGCGGCGCTTCGCTCCTCGCGCTCATCGACGACATCCTCGACTTCTCCAAAATCGAGGCCGGCCGGCTCACGCTTCATCCCGGCCCGCTCGAGCTGCCGGCATTGCTCGAGGACATTGTCGGCATGTTTCGCCCCCGCGCCGCCCAGAAAGCGCTCGCCTGCGATCTCGTGGTCGCACCCAACGTCCCCACGAACATCACCACCGATGCCCAGCGGCTCCGCCAGGTACTCGTCAATCTCCTCGGCAACGCCGTGAAATTCACCGCCCGCGGCTCCGTGCGCCTGATGGTTTTCCGCGGCGCCTCCACGCCCGACGACCCGCCGCGCACGTGTCGCATCCGCTTCGCCGTGCGCGACAGCGGCATCGGCATCCCGCGGGAAAAACAACCGTTGCTCTTCAAACCCTTCAGCCAGGTCGACTCTTCGAGCACGCGCGTTTACGGCGGCACGGGCCTCGGGCTCGCGATCTGCCATCGTCTCGTCCACCTGCTCGGCGGCGATATTTCCGTCGCCAGCGCCGCCGGCACCGGCTCGACGTTTTCCTTCTCGATTCGCGCCGGGGTCGACGAAGCGCTCGCGCCCGTCCTCCCCGACGCGCCGCCCGATCTCCCCGCGGAGGACTTCGCACCGGCCGACGGTTTTCGCATCCTCGTGGCCGAGGACGATCCGCAAAATCGCACGCTCATCAGTCAGATCATGAAGCGCCGGCACCTCGACCACGACCTCGTCGAAAACGGCCGTGCCGCCGTCGCCGCCGCGATCACCGGCCGCTACCCGCTGATCTTTCTCGATCTCCAGATGCCCGAACTCAACGGCTACGAAGCCGCCGCCGCGATCCGCGCCGGCCTGCCCGCGGGCGCGCGCGCGAAAATCTTCGCGCTCACCGCGAATATTTTTCCCGACGACCTGCGCCGCTGCCTCGCCGCCGGCATGGACGGCACGCTCGCCAAGCCGATCGCGTTTGCCGAACTCTACGCGACGATCGCCTCCGTCCGCCGCGAGTTCACCGCGCCCTGACGGCGGGCCGCGGTTTTTTCCAGCGCCCGCCGTCGCGAAAAAATTTTCCGTGCTTCCTCCGCGGCGACCCGCCTAATTCGCCGGGTCGATGACCACCGCCGCGCCTCAACTCGAAACGCTCCTCAAGCGCACGTTCGGCTACGGCACGTTCCGCCCGCTCCAGCGCGACATCATCGAAGCCACGCTCGCCGGCCGCGATGTCTTCGCGCTGCTCCCGACCGGCGGCGGCAAATCCCTCTGTTTCCAACTCCCCGCGCTCGTGCGTCCCGGCCTCACCGTCGTCGTGTCGCCGTTGATCGCGTTGATGAAAGACCAAGTCGACCAGCTCCAGGCCAGCGGCGTCGCCGCCACGTTTCTCAACTCCACGCTCGGCGCCGACGAAGCCCGCGCCCGCCTCCGCGGCCTGCATCGCGGCGAATACAAACTCCTCTACGTCGCGCCCGAGCGCCTCATGCTCGAGGGCTGGGAGGAAAACTTGAAGGCCTGGCACGTCGCGTGCCTCGCGATCGACGAAGCTCACTGCGTCTCCGAGTGGGGCCACGACTTCCGCCCCGAATACCGCCAGCTCGCGAAGCTCCGCGCCGCGCTGCCCGAAGTGCCGCTCATGGCGCTCACCGCGACGGCCACGCCGCGCGTGCGCGCCGACATCGTCACGCACCTGAAGCTGCACGATCCCGCCACCTTTGTCGCGAGTTTCAATCGCCCGAACCTCACCTACCGCGTCATCCCAAAAGACCAGCCGCTGAAGCAAATCATCGAATTCGTCCGCAAGCGCGAACACGAGAGCGGCATCATCTACTGCGCCAGCCGCGCCACCGCCGAGCGCTGCGCCGAGTCGCTCGCCGGCCGCGGATTCTCCGCCAAGCCGTATCACGCCGGCCTCACCGCCGACGAACGCTCCCGCCATCAGGAGCAGTTTCTCCGTGACGACACGCGCATCATCTGCGCGACGATCGCCTTCGGCATGGGCATCAACAAGCCCAACGTCCGCTGGATCATCCACCACGACCTGCCGAAGAACATCGAAGGCTATTATCAGGAAACCGGCCGCGCCGGACGCGACGGCCTGCCCGGCGACTGCCTGCTGCTTTTCAGCGCCGGCGACATCGCGAAGCAGACGCACTTCCTCGACGAGATCACCGACGAACAGGAACGCGAAATCTCCCGCAACCAGCTCCGCCAGATCGTGCACTACGCGGAAAGCGCGGGCTGCCGGCGCGGCGAACTCCTCGCCTACTTCGGCGAAAAATTCCCGCTCGACGACTGCGCCGCCTGCGACAACTGCATGGAGCCGCGCGAAACCTACGACGGCACGATCGTCGCGCAGAAATTTCTCTCCTGCGTCTATCGCATCGCGCAGAACAGCCGGTTCGGCGTCGGCTTGAATCACATCATCGAAGTCCTCACCGGCGCCGACACCGATAAAATCCGCCGCTGGGCCCACGACCGCCTCACGACCTACGGCATCGGCAAGGAATTCTCGCGCCCGCAGTGGGCCGCGGTCGGACGCGAGCTGATGCGCCTCGGCTACGTCGCCGTCGCCGAGGGCGAGTACGCCACGCTCGAACTCACCGCCGAGGGCATGGCGGTGTTGAAAGCCCGCACGCCGATCACGCTCACGAAGCCGATGGATTTGCCCAAGGCGAAGAAAGTCACCCGCCGCGAAGGCGACATCGCCTGCGACGAAATTCTCTTCGAGCGCCTCCGCGTCCTTCGCAAAAAACTCGCCGACGAGCGCCGCGTGCCCGCCTACATCGTTTTCGGCGACAACACGCTTCGCGCGATGGCTCGCTATTACCCCGCGACGCTCGACGCGATGGAAGGCATCCCCGGCCTCGGCGAGAAGAAACGCGCCGAGTTCGGCGAAACCTTCGCCGCCGAGATCGCCGCCTACCTCGCGACGAACTCGCGCCAGTCGTTCGACTGAACCACGCCGAGTCCGAGCCCCGCCGCCCGACGACGGTGGGCGCGGCAGCGCCGGTAGGGACCGCTCTCCGAGCGGTCCGCGCGGACGGCTCGGAGAGCCGTCCCTACCTCCGCCGTAACGGGCGTGTTACCTTTTTGGGCACGGGGCGCACGAGTTCCCGTTCGACAAGCTCCGGCCCCGGCGGCAGGTTCGCCGAAATATGGCGGAGACGAACAGGCCTCTGGCGAATCGCATTCTGATCGGGCTGGTCGTCGGGGTCGTCGCCGGGATTCTCACGCTCGTCGTCGGCCGGTTTTTGCCGGGCGTGCTGACATTCATGCAGGGCGTGGCGACGCAGATGCTCGATCCGTTCGGACAGGTTTTCCTGCGCATGCTGTTCTTCGTCGTGATTCCGCTCGTGTTCGCCTCGCTCGCGACCGGCGTCGTTCAACTCGGCCGGCTCGACCGGCTCGGGCCGCTCGCGGGGCGGACGTTCGCACTGTTCGCGCTCAACATGGCGATCGGCGTGGCGCTCGGGCTGATCATGATGAACGTGCTCGAGCCCGGCCACCACCTCGCGGCGGAGGCGAAGACGCGGCTGATGGCAGAGTTTGGCGGTGCCGCGCAACATCACGCCGAGACGCACGCCGGCCAGGCGCCGATGACGCTTTCGACGATCGTCGAAATGTTCATGCCGAAAAATCTCTTCGGCGCCTTCGTGGGCAACAGCCGGGCTTCGCTCGGCGACGTGCTCCCGCTGATCGTGTTCGCGATTCTCGTCGGCGCCGTCGGCACGCAGCTTTCGGAAGAAAAACGCCGCCGCCTGCAGGATGGGCTCGAGCTGGTGAGCGAGATCATGACGGGAATCGTCCATTTCGCGCTGCGGCTGGCGCCGTATGCGGTGCCGGCGATGATTTACAGCGTCGTCGTGAAAATCGGCGTCGACATCCTCGTCGCGCTCGGGGTGTTCGTGCTCGGATGCATCGGCGTGCTGCTGTTGCACCTGTTCGGCTCGATGTCGGTGTTTTTGAAACTCTGGACGATCCACTCCCCGCGGCAGTTCTTCAAAAAAATCGAGGCGGTGCTGGTCACGGCTTTCTCGACGAGCTCGAGCAATGCGACGCTGCCCGCCGCGCTCGATTGCGCGAAGGACACACTGGGCGTCTCGCCGTCGACGGCGGGTTTCGTGCTGCCGCTCGGGACGACGATGAACATGAGCGGCACGGCGCTTTACGAGGGCTGCGTAGTGCTGTTTGTCGCGCAGGTTTTCGGCGTGGAGCTTTCGATCGTGCAGCAAATCACGCTGCTGCTCCTGAGCGTGCTGAGCGCGGTGGCGGTCGCGGGCATTCCCGGCGGCTCGCTGCCGCTGATCGCGGGACTGCTGGTCACGTTCGGAATTCCTCCCGAGGGACTCGGCATCGTGATCGGCGCGGATCGAATTTTGGACATGACGCGCACGATGACGAATGTCGGCTGCGACCTGGTGACGACGGTGGTCGTCGACGGGCAGATCAGGCGCGCCGAAGCAGGAAAATAAAACGGGCCGGCAGACGGTGAAGGAGCGGGTGCTCTCGCGCGCAAATTCGCCGGCCATCGGTGGAGCCCGACGTCCTCGTCGGGCTGGGCGGCGTGCGCTCGTCGAGCAACCCGGGAGGACGTCGGGTTCCACCGGCTACGATGACGGCGGTCGATGATCGCCGGTTCGACGATCCTCTCCGAAGCCGGCGGTCATCGATCGCCGTTAGAGCACTGCAAAAAGTGTCGTAGCCGCTGTAGGAGCCTGCTTGCAGGCGATGAGCGACGAGCGGTCGCCGGAATCGCCTGCAAGCAGGCTCCTACATCCGAACCGCGACCGGCTTTTATTTGAAACGCTCTGGGTCTCCCGGAGATATCTTTATCGATTCGGCGCCGTCCGACTTCGCGGACGCCTCGGAGAGGCGTCCCTACCGGCGCTGCCGTGCCAAAGGATTTACCGATGTTTTTCCGGGACGCCATACAGAGAGCGCCTAGAAAATTTCTGTAGCCGCTGGGGGCGCCTGCTTGCAGGCTCCTACCTTCGACCGCCGCGCGGCTGCACTCTTTTTCAGACCGCCGCTCAAGGCTTCACCAGCGATTTGGCCGGATTCTTACGCGAAGAACTTATCGTTGTCCTGGCCATCGGCACCGGGGGCGGCGTCGTGGCCGCCGGCGTCAACCGCGGCTTCGGTATGCGCCGCGGCGGCCGGGGCGCGGTTGATCGCGGCTTGGCGAAGGGTGCGACCCGGCGCGCCGGGTTTGGCCGGCGATACGGGCGAAATGGTTTTGGCGGAGGGACGGACCGTTTTTTCGGTCGAGGAATCCGCGTCGTCGGAACCGCGGGCCATGCGCATGAGTTCGGCGACCGCGAGGCGGACCTGCTCGGCCTGGGACTTCAGCTCTTCGGCGGACGCGGAGGACTCTTCGGCGAGCGCGGCGTTTTCCTGCGTGATCTTGTCCATGCTGGCGACGGCGCTGTTGAGCTGGCCGATGCCTTCGCTCTGCTCGTGCGAGGACTGCGCGATCTCGGCGATGCGTTCGTCGAGCTGGCGGGTCTTGTCGACGATCGCAGCGAGGTTGGTCGCCATCTTCTCGCTGATGCGGGCGCCCTGCTCGCTCTTCTCGGTCGAGGCGGAAATTTTGTCGGCGGTTTCTTTCGCGGCGCCGGCGCAGCGCTGGGCGAGGTTGCGGACTTCATCGGCGACCACGGCGAAACCAAGGCCGGCTTCGCCGGCGCGGGCGGCTTCGACGGCGGCGTTCAGCGCGAGGATGTTGGTCTGGAAGGCGATCTCGTCGATCGTCTTGATGATCTTGGAAATTTCGGTGCTGGAGCCCTTGATCGCGGCCATCGCGGTCTTCATCTGCTCCATGTCCGTCGCGCCGGCGTCGGCGGTCTGGCGGGCGTGATTGGCGAGGGTCTTCGCGTTTTGCGCGTTCTCGGAATTGCGCTGGGTCATGCTCGCCATCTCGTGCAGCGAGGAGCTGGTTTCCTCGAGCGAGGCGGCCTGCTGGGAGGCGCCGTTGGCCATCGACTGGCTGGCGGAGGACACCTGCTGGGCGGCGGCGCCGGTCTTGTCGGATTCGACGGCGAGGCGCGAGGCGACTTCGGTGATGCGGCGGGTGACGCCGCGCGTGATCGCCCAGGCGGCGATCGCGCCGAGGAGCAGGCCGATCGAGGTGATCGTGAGGACGATGACCTCGTTGCGGCGCTGTTCGGCGTGCGTGCGTTGCTCGAGTTCGCTCTGGTAATCGTGGACGGAAGTTTTGACGCGGACGAGGCTGGCGGTGAATTCGGGCGCGACGCGGTTGATGCGCTCGGCGAGAATCTTGGCCCGCGCCTGCTCGCCGGCGACGACCTGCTCGAGGCCGGCGCGGTAGCTGACGGCGGTTTCCTGGAGTTTCACGAGGAGCGCGGTCTTCGCGGCGTCCTTCAAGGTGGCATCGAGCTGCTCCATCTCGGCCTGATCCTTCTGCATTTTCTGGATCTGCGTGCCGGTGATCGCGAGCGCATCGTGCGCGGCGGTCGCTTTCGCGGAGTCGGAGGTGAGGAGAAACGCGTTCACGAGGCTGGAGCACTCGAAGAACGCTTTCAGGCCGTTCGAAATCTGGAAGGCGGCGTTCATGTCGCCCTGCGTTTTCGCTTGGGCGAGCATCTGCTGGAGGCCGTCGGCGATGACTTTGCCCTGCGGGGTGAGGACGGTTTCCTCGATGCCGACACGGGCCTTGTGATTCGCAACGAGGTCGTTGAACGCGGCGTGATAAGTGGTGAGCAATTCGCGGGCCTTGGCGATCTCGGCGGCGCGGGCGGGGTCGACGATGAGTTTCGCGGCGCGGGCGAGGTCCGCATCGAGGGCGCGGCGCGCGGTCTCGCAGGCGGCGATGCTTTCGGCGGAGCCGGTGGCGAGGAACTCGTTCACCTCGAGCTTCAGGCCCTGCATCGAGGACTCGAGCGAGGTCGCGGCGTAGGTTTCCTGCGCGCTGTCGGCGAACAGCGCGAGTCGTTTTCCCGCTCCGCCGAGCGCCGTGTAGGCGATCGCCGCGACGACGATCAGCAGGGCGAAGAGCAAACCGAAGCCGAGCGTGATTTTTCGGCCGATGGTGAGATTTTGGAATGACATGGCGGAGGGAGCGGCGCGGAAGAGAGCGATCAGCTCTCGTCGACCACGAATTTTACGGGGATGGTGACTTGAACCGAAATCGCGGCGCCGTCCTGTTTGGCCGGCTTGAACTTCCACTTCTTGATCGCGTCGGTCGCGAAGCGGTCGAACTGCTCGTTGCTCGACTTGACGACGGTGGTGTCGGCGACGTTGCCCTGCTCGTCGATCGTGCACTTGACCATGACGAGGCCGGAGACGTTTTGAGCCTTCAGCTCGCGGGGATACTCCGGCGCGACCGTGCGGACGGGCACGGGATTTTCACGACCGGCCGCGGCTTGCAGGGAGCAAGTGAGGGCGGCGCAGAAAACGGCGACGACGGCGAGGAGTTTGCAGTGATTCATGGCGCGGTGCTGGGGATGCGTGTTGGAAGGATAGGTCGGCACGAAAGGCGTGGGATTAAATGCGGCGCCTCCGACCGCAGGCAGGCGGAAGACGAACGTTTCCCGCTCAATCGTCACTTCGCGCCGGTTTCTGAAGTCGCGATCCGCAAAAAGTGCGCACAGGTGCCGCAAGCGTTTGGCCGCAATGCGCCGGGTCGAAAAACGTGCGCCGAAATCTCGCCGCGAACGCAGCGCCGTCGTTGCAATTCCTCCGTCAGCTCTCAGGCTCGGAATTCTTTTCCGCCCCGGATGCTGCTCGAAGATAAACTCAACCGTGTGCCCGGCATCGCCGGGTGGTCGGTCGTCGCGATCTCCCTCGTGCGGTTGGGCCTCGGTCTCTTCTGGCCGGCCGGCGGCAGCGGCGAGGTCGTGCCGGCCCTCGCCCTCGCGCTGCTGGGTGCGGCGCTTTGGGCGCACCACCGGTGGAAATTTCCGCGCGTGGGCTTCGGCTGCGCGGCGCTCGCATTGGGTGCGGTGGCGTGGGCTGTTTTGACGGACGCTCGCGGCGGCCGGATGGATTTGCACGAGGCGTTTTTCCGCGTGCAGGCGACGGGAGCCAGCGGCGCGGCGGCCCTGATCGCGCTGGATACCGCCATGAGCGTGGCCGCGGCGAGCCTGGCGCTCCTCGTGCTGGGGCGGCGATGCAACCGTTTCCGTCGCGGGGTTACGACCTGGCTGACGACCGCGGTCTTCGCGACGAGCGCAGCGACGTTGCTGATGCACGCGCTGACGGGCACGAGCCGCTTCGCCCGCGCCCCGCACCTCGGCGTCGCCGATGCCGGCTCGCTCCTGCTCCTGAGCATCGGCACGCTGCTGATGCGGCCCGACAACAAACTCATGCGCATGCTGCTCGCCAATTCCTCGGCGGGCGCGCTCGCGCGGCGGCTGTTCTACGGCGTCACGCTGCTGCCGATGGCGTTGATCGGCGCGACGCTCGTGCTGATGAGCTCGGGCATCATTTCGCCCTTCTTCGGACCGGCGTTTCTATTGTCCGTGCTCATCGTGGCCGGGTTCATCCATGCGATGGTCTCGGCCGAAACGGCGGTGACGATCGACGAGCGCCGGCGGGCGGCGGAGAGCGAGCACGCGCGGTTGAATTCCGTGCTCGAGCAACAGGCCGCGCGCCTGCAGGAACTCGTGGCGCGGCGCACGAGCGAGCTGCGGACGCTGAGCGTAAACCTGCGCACGACCACGCGCGAAAACGCCCAGCTCGGCCTCGTCGCGCGCAACACCACGAACGGCGTGGTCATCACCGACGCGCAGGGTTTCCTGGAGTGGGCGAACACGGCGTTCGAGCGCATGACCGGCTACACGCTCGCCGAGGTGAAGGGACGCAAGCCGGGGGAATTCCTGCAGGGCCCGGACACCGATCCCGCCATGGTCGCCCAGCTCCGCCGCGCCGTGCAGAACGGCGAGCGCTGCTACGTCGAGGTGCTCAACTACACGAAGAGCAGGCATCCGTATTGGCAGATCGTCGACATGGAGCCGGTGCACGATGCCAACGGCAAGCTCGTGAACTGGATCGCCATCCAGACCGACGTGACGGCGCACCGCCTCGCGGAGCAGCACCTGCGCGTGTTGAACGAGCGGCTCCAGCTCGCCACGCAATCCGCCGCGCTCGGCGTCTGGGAGTGGGACGCCGCGAGCCAGAAGCACACCTGGGACGAGCGCACGCATGCGATCCACGGACTCAAGCCGGGCGAATACGACGGCAGTTTCGATGCGTGGATGAAATGCCTCCATCCCGACGACCGCTCCCTCGCGGAAGCGCGCTTCCAACTCGTGCTCGCTGGGGGGAATTTCTACGACCAGGAGTTTCGCGTGGCACTGCCGGAGGACGGGGCGATGCGCCACGTCGAGTCGCGCGCCATCGTCCAGCGCGATGCGCAGGGCCGGCTCCTCCGCATCACGGGCACGAGCCGCGACGTCACTGCCGAGCGCGAAAACGAGGAGCGCCTGCGCACGCTCACCGACCGCTGGCAGCTCGCGTTGCGCGCCTCGCGTTACGGCGTGTGGGATTGGGATCCGTCGAGCGGCCGCCTGATTTGGGACGATCGCATTTGCGAGATTTACGGAGTCAACCGGCAATCCGCGCCCCGCACCCACCAGGCGTGGCTCGAGATTCTCCATCCCGAGGACCAGGCGCGGGTCGAGCAGGACGAACAGGACTCGCTCCAACTCGGCCGCGAGGAGTTCAACAACGAATTCCGCGCCATCCTGCCCGACGGCTTCGTGCGCCACATCGAGACCCACGCCTACATCCGCCGCGACGAGCAAGGCCGGCCAGTGCGCGTCGTCGGCATGGACCGTGACATCACCGCGGAGAAGCAGACGCTGGAGGCGTTGCGCATGGCCGAGGAGCGCTGGCAACTCGCCGTCGAGGGCACGAACGACGGCGTGTGGGATTGGAACGTGCCCACGGGCGTCACGTATCACGACCAGCGCTGGTCGCAGATGCTCGGCTACGAAATCGGCGAGGTGCCGGACACGATCGAGAGTTGGAACAATCTCGTGCATCCCGACGATATGCCCGGCTGCCGCGCGGCGACGGAGGATCATTTCGCCCGGCGCACCCCGCTGTATCACCACGAGTATCGGATGCGGACGAAGAGCGGCGACTGGAAATGGATCCTCGATCGCGGCAAGGTCGTGAATCGCGACGCCCAGGGCCGGCCGCTGCGCATGGTCGGCATGCACACCGATGTGACCGCGCGCAAGAATCTCGAGCAGCGCCTGCACCAGTTCGAGCAACTCGCCACGCAAGTGAGCGAACTCGCGCAGATCGGCGGCTGGGAACTCGACCTGGAAACGATGCACCTCGAGTGGTCGGACCAGGTGCGGCGCCTCCACGAAGTCGATCCCAACTACCGGCCGACGGTGCACACGGCGCTGGAGTTCTACGCGCCCGAGGCGCGCGATACGATTTCGACGGCGTTGAAAGCCGCGATGACGCATGGTCGCGATTACGATCTCGAACTGCCGATGATCACGGCGGCCGGCCGGCGCATCTGGGTCCGCGCCCTCACGCGCGCCGAGATGCTGGACAACAAACCCGTGCGCCTCATCGGCGCGCTGCAGGATATCAGCAGCCGGCGCGACAGCGAGGAGGCGCGGCGGAAACTGGAGTTCCAGCTTTTCCAGGCGCAGAAAATGGAGACGCTCGGCACGCTCGCCGGCGGCATCGCGCACGATTTCAACAATCTGCTGACCGGCATCATGGGTTACCAGGAGCTAGTCGGCGACGAGATCGAGGGCAACGAAGTCGCCCGCGAATACCTCGCGCAGGCGCGCGGCGCGAGCCTGCGCGCCCGCGATCTCGTCGAGCAAATCCTCACCTTCGGCCGCCAGTCCCAGGACGACCAGCACACGCCGCTCGACCTCGGCCTCGTGATCGAGGAGGCGCGGCGGCTGCTGCGCGCGACGATTCCCGCCACGATCACGATCGAGACCCACGTCGATCCCGAGTGCGGCGCGGTGCAGGCGGACGCCACGCAAATCCACCAGGTCATCCTGAATCTCGGCTCCAACGCCGCCCACGCCATGCAGTCGAAAGGCGGCGTGCTCTCGATCTCGCTCGCGCGCGCGAATCAGGCGCTCATCCGCAGCGCGACGCTCGCCACCCTGCCGGCCGGCGATTACGTGCGGCTCACGGTGAGCGACAACGGCCACGGGATGGACGAGACGACGCTGCAGCGGATCTTCGATCCGTTCTTCACGACGAAGGAAGTCCGCGAAGGCACCGGGCTCGGGCTGGCCGTGGTGCACGGCATCGTGCGCGCGCACCGCGGCGGCATCGACGTCGACAGCCAGTCCGGCGTCGGCTCGACCTTTCACGTCTACCTGCCGGTCGCCGAGAGCGACGCGGAAAAGAACAGCGACGAGACGCTTCAGGCGCCGCGCGGCGAAGGCCAGATGATCTTCATCGTCGACGATGAGGACACCGTCGCCAGTTTCACGAAATTCGCGCTGGAGAACAAAGGTTACCGCGCCGCCACGGTCGACACCGCGGCGCAATGCCTGGAGGCCTTGCGCGCCAATCCGTCGGCCTGCGCCGTGCTCGTGACCGACCAGACGATGCCGGGCATGACCGGCACGGAGCTGGCGGGCAAAGTGCGCGAGTTCGCCCCCACCCTGCCGATCATCGTGATGTCGGGTTATTTTCTAAAAATCCCGCCGCAGGAAATCGCCGAGATCGGCAACGTGGCATTGCTGGGCAAGCCGTTCACGACGGACGAACTCGGCTGGATGGTTTATCGCGCGCTGCATCCGGAGTCGGCGAATGCGACGTGACGGACAGCGCGGACGCATCCGCGGCGCTCGAGGCGCGACGATCGCGCGCCACGCATCCGCGCCTCGCGATCGGCCCATGTAGGAGCCTGCTTGCAGGCGATTTTGGCGGATGCAGGTCGAACATCGCCTGCAAGCAGGCTCCTACATCGGGCGGGGGATCGGGCGCGGGAAAGCGCAGAGCCCGGGCATGACCGGCACAGAGCTGGCGGGGAAAGTGCGCGAGTTTGCCCCAACTGCCGATCATCGCGACGTCGGTTATTTTCTAAAAACTCCGACGGCGGGGGCGCATCCGCGGCGCTCGAGGCGCGACGATCGCGCGCCACGCATCCGCGCCCTCGCGATCGACCCATGTAGGAGCCTGCTTGCAGGCGATTTTGGCGGATGCCGGTCGAACATCGCCTGCAAACAGGCTCCTACATCGGGCCGGCGGGGGATCGGGCGCGGGAAAGCGCAGAGCCCGGGCATGACCGGCACAGAGCTGGCGGGGAAAGTGCGCGAGTTTGCCCCAACCTGCCGATCATCGTGATGTCGGTTATTTTCTAAAAACTCCGAC
>JBEHYR010000049.1:0-43211 GCA_048498075.1 Verrucomicrobiota bacterium
TGCTCGAGCGATTGGAGCCGGCGAACGCGTAATCGTTTCGATGTAGGAGCCTGCTTGCAGGCGATCACGTCGATATCGCGCGCAAGCGCGCTCCTACATAAAAGACCACAGCGCGGAGGACGCGGAGAGAATCAAAAACACTCTCCGCGCGCTTCGCGTCCTCCGCGTTTAAATTTCTCCTCCATTTCACTCTCTTGGCCTCCACCGATCCTCATCATCCGGAAGTCTGTCCGCAGCCGCGGCCGGATTGGGTGCCGGAAAATGCCGGCGCCGAGTTCGCCACGCGCGTGATGCAGGGGGCGACGCCGGTCGTGACCGCGAGGAGCGGAGTCGGGCCGCGGCGGGCGAAGTTGAGCGTGGATGATTACGCGCGCGGCGTGCTCGCGGGCGATCGCACGATCCTCGGGCGTGCGGTCACGCTGATCGAAAGCAACGCGCCGGCGCACCAGGAGCAGGCGCAACAGTTGCTCGCGCGGCTGCTGCCGCACACGGGCAAGGCGAAGCGCGTGGGAATCACGGGCATTCCGGGAGCGGGGAAGAGCACGTTCATCGAGGCTTTCGGGTGCGAGTTGACGAAGCTCGGGCACAAGATCGCGGTGCTCGCGGTGGATCCGTCGAGCACGCTGACGGGCGGCAGCATCCTCGGCGACAAGGTGCGGATGGAAAAGCTGAGCCGCGAGGCTGGCGCGTTTATCCGACCGTCGCCCTCGGGCGGTTCGCTGGGCGGCGTGGCGCGGAAGACGCGCGAAGCGATGCTGGTGTGCGAGGCGGCGGGCTTCGATGTCGTGCTGGTTGAGACGGTCGGCGTCGGGCAGAACGAAGTGACCGTGCGCTCGATGGTGGATTTTTTCCTCGTGCTGATGATCGCGGGCGCGGGCGACGAGATGCAGGGCATCAAGAAAGGCGTGATCGAACTCGCCGATGCGCTCGTGATCAACAAGGCGGACGGAGACAACCTGCCGCGCTGCCTCGCGACGCAGGCGGAGATGAAGCGCGTGTTGCACTACCTGCACCCGCCGACGGAGGGATGGGCGACGCCGGCGCTCACGGCATCATCGGTGACGCGCGCGGGCGTGCCGGAGGTGTGGCGAATGACAGAGGCGTTTTTCGAAAACACGCGGCAGAGCGGCGTGCTGGCGCAACGGCGGCAGCGGCAGGCGGTCGAGTGGATGCATGCGCTGATCGCGGAGAGCCTGCGAACGCGATTCTATGCGTCGGGGGCGGTGAAGGCGAAGCTCGGCGCGGTGGAGCAGGCGGTGGCCAACGGCGAGAAGCCGGCGCTCGCTGCGGCGAGGGAGCTGTTGCGGGAATTCGCGTGACGAGTGTGGACGCGTAGCGCGGGCAATCTGCGCGCGCTTCCGTGCAAAAAAAGCACGGGCAGATTGCCCGTGCTACGGCGGCGGGGTCGGGAGACCCCGCCCTACACCG
Organism: Verrucomicrobiota bacterium; assembly: GCA_048498075.1. Classification (GTDB taxonomy): domain Bacteria; phylum Verrucomicrobiota; class Verrucomicrobiia; order Opitutales; family Opitutaceae; genus Opitutus. The sequence continues at coordinate 1,429 of JBEHYR010000049.1, forward strand.
TCAGCTCAGAGGAAGAGCCAGCCGCCGAGCAGGAGGATCGGGAGCAGGACCGGCAGGCTGAATTTCAGGATGTAGCCGAAGAACGTCGGCGTGTGCACGCCGGAGCTGTCCGCGATGGATTTGACCATGAAGTTCGGGCCGTTGCCGATGTAGGTCATCGCTCCGAAGAAGACCGAGCCGAGGCTGACGGCAATCACGAGCGCGGCGTAGTTGGGTTTCGAGAGCAGCTCATGGACGACCTCGGGCTCGGTGGCCTTGCCGGCGAAGTCGGCGGGGTGCTCGGCGCTCGCGGTGGCTTCGGCGAGGCGGAGAAACGTCGCGTAGGTCGGCGCGTTGTCGAGGACCGACGAGAGGCTGCCGGAGGAGACGTAGTATTGGAACGGCTTTTTCACGCCGAACTCCTGGCCGTGCTGATCGATGTAGCCGAGGGCGGGCATCATGGTGGCGAAGATGCCGGCGAAGAGGAACGCGACCTCCTTGATCGGGCCGAAGGAGAATTGGTTTTGCTCGTGGACTTGCTTCGCGGTGAGCTTGTAGGAGGCGAGCGCGGCGAGAATCATGATGATCTCGCGCAGGAAAAATTTCTCGAGGTGGTCGGGAATGAACACGGCGCCGACGATGATCGCGAGGAAGAGGAGGTTGATTTTACCGTCGAAGCGGACGCCCTCGGACGGGCGATCGATGTCGGCTTGGATTTTCTTCGGCGCGTGGCGATAGCTGCGGCGGTCGAAAAGATAAAACACTCCGATCACAAGGCCGACGGTGAAGAGCCATTGCGGGATCACATGACCGATGAGCCAGAAAAACGGCACGCCGCGCAGGTAGCCGAGGAAGAGCGGGGGATCGCCGATCGGGGTGAGCGCGCCGCCGACATTCGAGACGACGAAAATAAAGAAGACGACGTGGTAGGGGCTGATGCGGATTTTGTTCATCCGAATCCACGGACGAATGAGCACCATCGAGGCGCCGGTCGTGCCGATGACGTTGGCCACGATGGCGCCGATCGCGAGGAAGGTGATGTTGGCCAGCGGCGTGGCCTCGTCCTTCACTTTGATGTGAATGCCGCCGGCGACGGTGAAGAGGGAGCCGATGAGCACGATGAAGGAGAAATACTCGGTGAGCGTGTGCGTGACGTGCTCGCTGCCGGCCGGCACGCGAGCGAAATAGTAGGCGATGACAGCGAGCCCGAGGCCGATCGCGACGTGCGGGTAGTAGTGCTCCCAGTAGTGCTTCACGCGCGGGGGCGTAAGGGGCATCACGGCGATGAGGAGCAGCAGGAGCGCGAAGGGCGCAACGAGCCACAGAGGAATGTTACCGCCGAGTTCGGCGGTGGCGAGGAGGCTGGCGAGGTGCATAGCGCGAGGCCGCCAGCAGAAAGCCGGCCACCGGTGGCGACAATGCGCATCGCGGCCGGGCGTGGCGGTCAGATGTCGGGCCGATGCGGGGTATTATTTCGCCTTACCGAAAAGACAGGCAATGCGCAGCCCGGGGCATTTTCTGCGCAGCGAAACGCAGGCGGGCTCGGTCAGGCGAAGGCGGCGGGCCGGCGGTGGCGGCGAAGCGCCGCGAAGCCGAGGACGAAAACGGCCAAGCCGGCGGCGTAGGTGGCGGGCTCCGGGACGGCGGTGACGGTGAGGTTCGCGTCACCGAGGGAATCGGCGTGGACACTACCGCCCGCAGATGAGGTCAGAAACGTGAGAGTCCAAACAAATGTCCCGTCCGCAGGCGTCGTCCAGGGATTCGAGTCGTCTTCACCCGTCGCAGAGTGAAAAAAGCCGTAGTGTTCTCCGCCGCTGAGAAGGCTGCCGTTGCCGTCGGCAAACCAGATCAGGGCGAGCGGGTCGCCAGCATTCCAACCGTCATGGAACGAGCCCGTGAAGGAATCGGACACGCCCTGAAACGCGCCAAAATCCGTAACCGAGCTCATCGCGAGGATGAGGTCATCCGAGTTGGCCAAAAACGAATCGTTCATGAGCGCACCCGACGTCAAAGGACTGAAGCCGTTGTTTCCAGTGTCGGCGATGAGGAGGACCAGCGAACTATTGGGCAGCGGAGTGTGGTCTTGGTCGTAGAGTTGGCCGGCGTCGAAGTTGATCGTGACGTCAGCACGTGCGGCCACAGCGAACAGGGAAATGAGGGCGACGACGGGTGCGGCGAACTTCATGACGGAAAGTTTCATTGCAGATAAGGAGGCAGGCCAGCCCATTGTTGGGTATCGGGAGTGGAAGTAGATTTACGGCGGATCAGGACGCCCTCGCCGGGATGGAAGAGCGTGCCTTCCATTTTGTTGACGGTGTCGCCGACTCGATACCATCCCGTCCCGGCCAAGTCAGTGCCCGTATAGTAGTAGTAGGTTGCTGCGACGCTTTTGTTTTTAGCCTGAAGCGCGTTATCGAACACCAGCAATTCGTCCATGCGTTGGAGCGGGTTGGTGGTCGGACGAAAGACGCTCGCGAGTCCGCTGGCGCCAAGCGTGATCGGTGTGGGGATGGGAAGCGCGACGAAGTTGTCCTGATCCAAATTCGGCGTGCGCGTGAAAAGGGGCACGCGATAGCCGGCGAGCTGCACGGCGCCGTTCAGGTTGAGAAAGGTATCGGTCGCTCCGTTGTGGCGCACCATGAACCATCCTCGCGGAGACAGCCGCGTGCCGCCGGCAAGATGTTGGGTATCCCCGACGCGATACCAGCCCGTGCCAAGAAGTCCGGTTCCGCTGTAATAGTAGTAGGTCGCCGCCGCGCTGAGATTTTTTCCGGCAACGGAGTCGTCGAACGCAATGATCTCGGTCTTGCGCTGTAGCGGATTGGTCGTGGGAAGCACTCCTGCGCCGCTTGGAAAAACCGTGTCGAGCGTCCAGAACGGAACAACGGCGATCAGATCGCTCGGGCCGAGAGCGGCCAGATTGAAACCGCCGGCATCAACGGTGAGGATGCTCCCGGACGAAACGTTGACGGGCAGAGTGGCGCCCTCGAGTGCTCCGGACATCACCAACGCGAATGCGCCTTCCGAGGGCAGCGTCGGCGCGGGGTCGGCAATTGTAATGCGGTTTTCCACCGACGAGACTACGGAACTCTCGGCGAGTGCTGACCGAAGGAGAGGGAGCGAAACGATCGTATCGGAATTTCCCAACAGCTTCAGTCGAAGAGCGCCGACGGGATCGCTCGGAGTGGCGGACGCGGTCAACGGAAGGAGCGCGAGGAGGAGGAAGGAGAAAAAGGAGGAGAGTTTCATCGCGAGTGGCAGCTAGTCGGCGTCGGCGCGGTAGAAGCGGGCGGCGCCTGCAGCGGGTGCGGTGGTGTCGTCGAGGTCGGCGGTCCCGCCGGCATCGGTGGTGACGGTCGTCAGCACCGACCAGGTCGAAAGGTCGGTGGAGACGTAGATCGTATAGCTCGTGCCGCTCTGGCCGGCGAGGTGCAGCGTGACGTCGCCGCCGTTGCGCGGTGCGATCGTGACGGTGGGCGGCGGCTCGGGCTGAGGTGTGACGGTGACGGTGAACGTGCGGGTGAAGGTGTCGACGCCGCCGTGGTCGGTGCCGCCGTCGTCGTGGAGAGTGACGGTGATCGTGGCGGCACCGGAGGCGTTGGCGGCGGGGGTGTAGGCAAGCGAGCCAGTGGAGGCGCCGGGCGTGTAGGTGACGGTGGGGTTGGGGATCAACGCGGTGTTGTCGGAGGTGGCGGTGATCGCGACGTTTTGGGTTTCGAGGTAGCCGGAGGAAATGCCGGAGAGCGGGAGCGTTTGCTCGGTGGCGTCTTCGAGGATCGCGGCGGGGTCGGCGATGGGGTCGAGGGTGGGCGGGTCGTTCACGGGCGTGACGGTGACGGTGAACGTGCGGGTGAGCGTGTCGGTGCCGGTGTCGGCGGTGCCGCCGTCGTCGTGGAGGGTGACCGTGATCGTGGCGGTGCCGGACTGGCCGGAGATGGGGGCGTAGGTGAGCGAGCCCGTGGTGTCGCCGGCGGTGTAGCTGACGGTGGGGTCGGCGACGAGCGCGGGGTTGCTGGAGGTGGCGGTGATCGTGAGCGATTGCGCGGACTCGCTGGCCGGGCCGGTGCCGATGCCGGTGAGGGCGACGGTCTGGTCGGTGGCGTTTTCGAGGATGGCGGCGGGATCGGCGATGGCGTCGAGCGTGGGGGCGTCGTTCACCGGCGTGACGGTGACGGTGAAAGTGCGGATGAGCGTGTCGTTGCCATCGCTGAGGATGCCGCCGTCGTCCTGGAGGGTGACGGTGATTTTTGCGGTGCCGGAGGCGTTGGCGGCGGGTGCGAGGGTGAGGGTGCCGGTGGCGTCGCCGTTGGTGTAGGTGATGGTGGGGTCGGGGATGAGCGCGGGGTTGCTAGAGGTCGCGGTGATGGTGAGGTTTTGAGTCTCGCCGATGCCGGCGGAGATGCCGGTGAGAGCGACGGTCGGCGCGGAGGCATCTTCGAGGACGGTGACGGGCGCGATCGCGTCGAGCGTGGGCGGCTGGTTGTCGACGATGTCGCTGATGTAGACGCTCGCGGTGGCCGTGTTGCCGTCGCTGTCGGTGATCGTGTAGTCGAAGGAGTCGTCGCCGGCAGCGGTGTTGGCGTCGTAAGGGATGTAGACGATGTTGCCTGAGACGATGGTGATCGCGCCGGTGCCATTGTATGTCTCGGTGTCGGCGCTGACGAAGGTGATCTCATCGCCGTCGGCGTCGGAGTCGTTGCCGAGGAGGAGATCGATCGGCACGACAGCGGAGCCGTCGGGACGGATAGCGAAGCTGTCGTCCTCGGCGACAGGGGCGCGCTTGAAGGGCGTGGCGTCGACGGCGCCGCCGTTGGCCGTGGCGAAGAGGGCGTCGGCGCTCGGCGTGCCGGTGCGGATGAGCGTGGCGGTGGCGGCGTCGCCGAGGAGATAGATGTCGTTCGCGAGGGAGGCGGTGTTGCCGCTGAAAGTGATGTTGAAGAGCGAGAGAGTGCCGTTGCGCGAAGCGATGGCGCCGCCTTTGCCGGAATTGTTGGCGCGGTTGTTGGTGAACGAGCAGTCGACGAGCGAGACGATGCCGGCATCGTTGTAGAGCGCGCCGCCGCTGCCGGTGCCGTAGCCGGAATACGTGTTGTTGTTCTCGAAGCTGACGTGATCGGCGGTGAAGGTGCCGCGGTTGAGCACGGCGCCACCTTGGGGGAAACCGAAGGAATCGTAAGCCGAGCCGCCGACGAGGCGGAGGTTCTTCAGGACAAGTTCAGCGCCGGCGTAGACGACGAAGAAGCGCGGTGGGGGGCCATAAGCGCCGATATGAAACGCGAATCCGGGCGAGTTACTGGCGTCGATAGTGACGTGACCGGCCGTGATCTGGAAGGCGGCGTAAAGGTTACCGCCGAAGGAAATCGAAGTCGTGGACCAGGACTGATCGCTGGCGCCGGCGTTGATGCGAATCGTCCACGGCGTGGCGGGTTGAGCGATCGCGGTGGCGAGAGCGGAACTGAATTCGGAGATGTTGGTGACCGTTAACTCAGCGGGCGTGATCGTGACCTGGGCGCCGGTGGTGGCGGTGCCGCCGAAGCCGTTGCTGACGGTGAAGAAAAATTCGTCGGAGCCGCTGGTGAAGGCGGTGTCGGTGTGCGTGTAGACGATGCGACCGTCGGAGTTGATCGTCGCGGTGCCGTGCGCGGGCTGCGTGACGGAGACGACGGTGAGCGGCAAGCCGATGGGATCGCTGGCGGGGCCGTTGCCGCCGGAGAGTTGGGAACCGTCGGCGTAGTAAACCTTGCCCGTGATCGGATCGAGGATGCGCGACTGGAGTGGATAGATCGTGCCGCCGGACTGCGGATAGACGGTCGGATTGGCGGCGGTGCCCGTGTTGGCGACGACGCGGAAGTGCTCGTTGAAACTGATGCCGCCGGCGGAGGCGGTAAGCGTGAGGTTGCAGATGCCGGAGAGCGCGGCGGTGAAGTTGAGATGGTGAACGCCGTCGGTGGTGTCGACCGCGAGCGAGGAGTTCGGAATCACGCCGTCGACGGAAGAGGATGCAGAGAGGGCGAGGCCGGTGACCTCGTCGCTCGCTGCGAAGGCCACGGAGCCCGTGGTGGTGTTGGTGAATGTATTTTTGTCGATCGTCTGATCGGTGAGCGAGCCGATCGAGGGGCCGTCGATGCGGGCGATGGTGCTGTTGGTGCGGTGGAAGGCGACCGTGCCGCTCGCGGCGAGATCGGCGATGGCGTAAGGGTTGTCGAGGACGCTCGTGTTGAACGTGACGGTCGCGCTGGCCGCGCCGTCGGCGAAGAGGCCGCCGCCGTTGTGCGCGGCGTTGTCGGAGAGCGCGGAGTCGGTGAGCGTGACGGCGCCGTTGCGCGTGTAGAGCGCGCCGCCGAGGCCGAAGCCGGACGCGGAGGAAGTATCTGCGGCGTCGAGCGCGGTGTTGGTTTCGAGCGTGGAACTGGTGAGCGTGACGGAGCCGCCGGCATTGTAGATCGCGCCGCCGAGGCCCGCGGCCGAGGTGCCGAGGGCGGTGGCGGTGTCGCCGGAGAGCGTGGTGTGATCGAGGACGAGCGTGCCTTCGTTGTAGATCGCGCCGCCGAGGTGCGCGGAGCCGCCGGAGACGGTGAGATTGCGGAGCGTGAGCTTGCCGCCGGGGGCGATGCGGAAGAGTCGCATCGGCGCGGCGGAGGCGTCGGGGCTCAGCACGAGGTCGGCGACACCGGCACCGTCGATGGTGACATCGGTCGTGATGACGAGCGCGGAGGCGCCGAGGTCGAGGTCGTTTTCGGCGGCAGTGGCGAGGGTGAGAGCGGGCGAGGAAAGGCCGGAGGGCGAGAGCGTCCAGGGTTGCGCGCCGTATTGAGTGGCCTGCGCGACGGCGGCGCGGAGCGTGCCGGCATCGGAGTCGGCGGCGGACGTGACGGCGACGGTGCGGTTGGGAAGGATGAGGACGTGAACCGTGGCGGTGGCGGTGTGGGTGCCGTTGGTGATCGTGTAGGTGAAGGTTTCCTCGGAGCCGTTGGAGAGGTTGGGCGAGGTGTAGGAGAGTACGCCGCCGACTTCGGAGACGCTGCCGTATTGGGGCTGCGAGTAGTCGTTGATGAAAAGGTTCAGGCCGTCGGGGTCGGAGTCGTTGGCAAGGAGAAGATCGTGGACGGGGATCGTGGTGCCGAAGCTTGCGACGGTGATGTAATCGTCGACGGCGACGGGCGTACGCACGAGCGCGGGATCGACGGTGAGCTGCGCGGTGCGAACGAAGGTCACGCCGCTGCTCGTCGCGGTGGCGGTGAGATAAATCGGGCCGGCGGTGGGCGAGGCGCCGAGATCGGTCGTGATCGTGCGCGTGTCGCCGCGGCCGCTGACGGAGAACGACGGGCCGGAGAGGAGAACATTAGCATCCTCGGACCACGGAACCTGGCTGGTGACGGCGAGCGAGCTGCCGGCGGCGAGGGAAACGGGAATCGTCTGCGTGAAGTGGCTGCGGATCGTCTCGGGCGTGAGCGGGCCGAACCACGGCGCGTCGGGCGTATCGGCGGTGAGCGACTCGGCGGTGAACTTGCCGGCGGCGAGTCGGTAGTCGCGCGCGGTGGCGTCGTGGCCGGAGAACGTGGCGCTGTGCGCGGTGATTTCGCCGTCGGCCTGGTAGAGGCCGGCGCCTTCGGTGGCGACGTTGTCGGAGAGGGTGACGTTGGTGAGCGCGAGCGTCGCGATCGTGTGCGCGGTGTCGAAGCTGCCGCGGTTGTAGAGGGCGCCGCCGCGACCGGGGGCGTCGGCATCGGCATCGGCGGTGTTGGCGGAGAGGGTGACGTTTTCGAGCGTGAGCGCGCCGTCGTTGAGGATCGCGCCGCCGAGGTGAGCGGTGCCGCCGGTGAGGTCGAGGTTCTTCAACGTGACCTGCGCGTGCGGATCGATGTAGAACGCGCGGAGGCGTCCGCCGGCGGCGTGCGGCGCGATCGTGGTGCGGTCGGACGAGGAGAGGCCCTGAAGGGTGACCTTGCCCTGGATCTCGTAAGCGGAGGCGCCGATCGTGTCGTAATCGGGGACGAGTTGGATGTCGTTGAGCGTGCCGGGCGTGATCGCGTCGATCGTGGCGGCGCCGCCGGTGAGGATGAGATTGATCGTCCAGACGGCGCGGTCGCCGGACGGCGTGAGCGGCGTGAAGGCGTAGCGGTTGACGGTGTCGAGCGCGGCGCGGAGCGAACCTTCGCCGGAGTCGGCGTTCGAGGTGACGTTGATGGTGTAGCCCTTGACCGTGACGAAAACGTGTTCGGTGACGGTGAGGCCGCTGAAATTCGAGACGGTGTAGGTGAATTCGTCGTCGGTCGCGGAGTCGCCGTTGTGCGAGTAGTGGACGTGGTCGCTGAACTTGATGACCGTGCCGTGCGCAGGCTGCGTGACGGCGAAGACGAACATCGGATCGCCCCAGTCATCGTGGTCGTTGGCGAGGACGTCGATGTCGGTGCCGAGGCCGCGATAGACGTCGACGAGGTCGCCGACGGTGTGAGCGGCGCGGACGTCTTTCGTGAAGTTCAACGTGACGGTGGCGGGCGCGGAGTCCTGCGTGCCGTCGTTGGCGACGTAGGTGAACGTGTCGGTGCCGACGAACGGCGCGGCGTCGAGCGTGTAGGTGACGGCGGGGCTGCCGTCGCCGGCGAGCTGGCCGTGCGTGGGCGGCGTGACGATGCGGTAGGTGAGCGTGTCGCCTTCGGCGTCGGTCGCGGCGAGCGTGACGGTCGTCGTGGCGTTGGCGGCGAGGCCGAGTTGAGAAACGGATACGTCGGCGGCGACGGGCGCGAGGTTGTTCGCGGTGACGTTGAACGTGATCGTGGCGGGCGCGGAGACCTGGCCGGCGGGGTCGATCGCGACGTAGGTGAGCGAGTCGGCGCCGTTGAACGCGGCGTCGGGCGTGTAATCGATCCAGAAGGTGAGGACGCTGGTGTTGTTGACGGTGACGACTTCGGTGTGAAGCGCAGTGGAACCGTGCGCGGGCGCGGTGAGGACTTGATAGGTGAGGGCGTCGTTCTGCGCGTCGCTGCCCTGGAAGTAGCCGTGAAGTGTCGAATGTTGTGCGCCGGTGAAGCTGAGATCGTAGGCGGTCGGAGCGGGATCGGAGATTGCCACGGTCGCGGTGACGGGCGCGGAGTCGAGCGTGCCGTCGGAGGCGACGATCGTGAAGGTGTCGGCTCCGGAATAGTTGTAAGCGGGGACGTAGGTGACGTCGGCGCCGCTGAAGCGGACGCTGCCGTGGGCGGGCGCAGTGCCGACGTGATAGCTCACGAAGTCGCCGTCGAGATCGGTGGCGTGGGCGGTGAACGTGATCGGCTCGTTCTTGTTGCCGCCGAAACCGGCGTCGGGGAGCGCGGTGAGGACGGGCGCGTGCGGGACGGCGGTGACGTGCGCGGTGAACAGGACGGGCGAGGAGAAGCCGAGCGGCGAGCCGTCGTCGACGTAGAGGAGGAAGGAGTCCTCGGTGCCGAACTGGCCGCCGAGATGGCTGGGCATGTAGGTGGCGGAGGCGCCGTTGATCGCGAGGCTGCCGAGGCGCGGGTTGGTGTAGATGTGGTAGGTGAGCGCGTCGTTTTCGACGTCGGCGCCGGCGAGGGTGAACGTGACGGGCGTGTCTTCGTCGGTCGTGATCTCGTGCGTGGCGAGGGTGGGGGCGTCGTTGACGGAATTGATCGTGAGCGAGACGGTCGCGGGCGCGGAGGTGATGGTGCCGTCGGTGACGCGGAAGGTGAAGGAGTCGGCGCCTTGGTAGTCGGCGGAGGGTAGGTAGGTGAAGGAGTTGAGAGTTGAGGGTTGAGAGTTGAGAGTCAGCGAGCCGTGCGCGGGGGCGGTGACGATTTCGTAGGTGAGCGTGGCGGCGCCGCCGGTGGCGGTGAGGGTGAGGGATTTCGCGGTGTCTTCGTCGGTCGTCGCGCTGGTGGCGAGCGGCGTGGGGGCTTCGGTGAAGGAGACGGTGAAGGTCTGCTCGAACCAGAGGCCGGCGGGATCGGTGGCGCGGATACGGACGGAGCGGGTGAGGCCGAGCGAGGCGTCGACGGGGCCGGCAGTTTGCAGGGACGTGCCGGCGATCGTGAAGTCGGCGTTGCCGGTGTCGCCGGTGCCGGTGACGAGCGTGAACGTCAGCAGGCCGGCGTCCTCGGGGTCGGGATCGCTGGCGGAGAGGAGCGCGACGGTGTCGCCGGCGGACTGGCCGGTGTAGTGCGTGCCGGCGGCGGTCGCGAGGGCGACGGCGGTGGGCGCGGCGTTCACGTTGGCGATCGTGATTGCGACGGTCGCGTCGGCGGCGGCGCCGGTGACGAGATTTTTGGCGCGGTAGGTGAACGAGTCGGTGCGCGTCTCGGAGTTGTCGTGGGCGTAGGTAAACGTGCCGTCGGAGGCGAGGGTGAGCGTGCCGTGCGCGGGGCGGGTGACGACGAGGGCGGCGAAGGTGCCGGGATCGTCGTTGATATCGTTGGCGAGGACGGTCGTCGCTTCGCCGGTGAGCGCGGTCGCGGTGCCGCCTTGGGCGACGGTGAGCGCGTCGGCGGTGGCGGTGATGCTGTCGACGACGGGGTTGACGAGAATCCAGTAGGTATGCGCGGTGCCGGACGCGGTGTCGCTCCAGGTGAACCCATCGAGGCCGTTGAAATCGGCGGCGGGCACGTAGGTGAGCGACGCGGCGGCGGCGAGAGGGAAGGCGTCGCCGATTTGGACGGGCGTGGCGCCGTTGAGGAGTGTGCCGTGGGCGGGGAGCGACGCGATGTGGACGGTCGTCGGCGTGGGCGTGAAGCCGGCGGAGGCGAGTGAGGATGTCGTCTCTTCGTCGAGTTGTGTCGCGGTGAGATGGTAGAGCGAGACGGTCGGATGGCCGGAGGCGTCGAGGCCGACGAGGTCGAGTGCGCCGTCACCGTCGACGTCGGCGAGCGTGACGTCGGCGCCGAGGTTCAGGAGCGGCTGGCCGGCGAGCGGCGTGCTCGAGAGATCGGAGGCGGTGAGCCACGGCGCGGTGGTGCCGACGGCGTCGGTGAGGAGCAGGTCGGCGCGACCGTCGCCGTCGATGTCGCCGGCGGCGAGCGTGGTGATCGTGCCGCCGCCGGGCGCGGCGGCGAGCGTGGTGAATTGGAACGCGGCAGTGTTGCGCCAGAGGCGGGCGGGCTGGTCGGCGCGCGTGAGGATGACGTCGGGGCGGCCATCGGCGTCGAGGTCGGCGACGGCTACGCGGTCGGCGGGCGTGGCGCTCGTGAGCGCGGCGGTGAAGGTGGCGGAGCTGTTGTTCGAGTAGACGACGGTGTTGGTGGCGCTCGTCACGATGGCGTCGAGGTCGCCGTCGCGGTCGAAGTCGGCGAGGACGACGGACGTGCCGGTGGCGCTGCCGAAGGTGGCGCCGGGCGTGAAGGCGGCGGAGCCGTTGTTGAGGTAAACGCGGTTGCCGGTGGCGGTGGCGACGACGAGGTCGAGGTCGCCGTCGGCGTCGAGGTCGCCGAGGGCGATGGCGCGGGCGGCGAGCGAGGGGAGCGCTTGCGCGAGCGTGAAGTGGCCGGCGGCGTCGTTCGTGTAGATTTCGACATCGCCGGTGGCGGTGACGACGACGGCGTCGAGCGTGGAATTCGCGGTGAGGCTGCCGAGGGCGAGGGCTTTCGCGCTGGCAGAACTCCAAGCGGAGGCGTCGGCAGTGAAAGCGCCGAGGCCATCGTTACGCCAGACGCGGAGGCCGTCGGTGTCGGCGACGAGGAGGTCGAGCGTGCCGTCGCCATCGACGTCGCCGGCGGCGAGCGTGCTGGCGGTGGCGAGGGAGAGCGCGGTCGGCGGGGCGAAGACGCCGGAGCCGCTGACGGTGGGCACGCGGTATTCCCAGACTTGCGGGCGCGCGCCGACGCCGTCGGCGCGGTGGAGTGCGGAGGTCGTCGTGACGAAGACGCGCGAGCCGGCGGCGAGCGGTTCGGCGAAGGTGAAGGAGATGCCTGCGCCGTTGAAGGCGGGCGTGAGATCGCCGGCGGTGAGCGAGAGGCGGCCGGAGAATTGCGGGAGGACGGCGAAGCTCGTGTCGTTGAGCGAGGCGGAATCGACGACGCCGCCGGCGAGCGAGAAGGCTAGCGCGCTGGCCGAGGTCGTGGCGGGGATGGCGTCGGCGTAGATGAAGGCGACGGTGTTCGAGACGACGGTCGGGCCGGCGGCGAAGGTGGCTTGGACGCGGTAGGTGCGATTGGCGAAGGACGCGTCGCCGGAGACGTCGAGCGTGTTCGCGGTGGCGCCGGAGACGTCGGCGAAGGCGGCGTCGCCGAGGCTGACCTGCCATTGCCACGCGGTGACGGACTTGTTGGCGGTGGCGGAGAACGATGCAGGTGTGGCGAAGCCGGCGGGCGCGGTGGCGGTGACGACGGGGTTGAGGAACGTCAACGTGGCGGCGTCGGAGACGAGTTCGGGGCCGGTTGTGAATTGGACGCGGGCGCGGTAGAGCGCGCCGTCGAGTTCGGCGGCGCCGGGGACGGCGAGCGTGGCGGCGGTGGCGCTGGGAACGGCGGTGTAATTCTGGCCGTTGTCGGTGCTGACTTCCCACGTGAAGGTGGCGGCGCGCGAGCCGGCGACGGTGAAGGTCGCGGGCGTGACGGCGGAGGCGTAGGTCGACGCGGGTTGCGTGGTGAGCGTGTAGATGTCGTCGGCTTGGTATTCGTAGGCGCCGGGATCGACGTGGACGCCGTGCTGGCGCGGCTGGCCGGCGAGGTCGATGGCGTCGGAGGACGTTTGGTCGTTCTTGCCGAGGTCGATCGCAGGCGAGGTGCTGGCGAGGGAGAAATCGCCGCTGGTGAACGGCGCGGCGGTGGCGGCGAGCGGGGCGACGAAGCGCGGATCGGCGGTGGTGTCGGCGACGAGCGAGAGGGCGCGCGAGGTGAGCGCGGGGAGGTTTTCCACGACGCTGTTCCAGACGACGTAGAGGCGCGCAGAGCCGTCGAGGCTGGTCGCGAGCGACGGCGAGCTGGCGGAGCGGTTGCCCCAGAAAATGCAGTTGTAGGTCTGGTTGTTGGCGTCGCCGAAATAGAGCGGCGGCGAGGTGGCGAGGTTGGCGGCGAAGGTCGTGTGGCGCACGACGGTGGGCGCGTAGAAATACGTGATCGAGCCGGAGGCGAGGCGGTTGCCGGCGAAGAGCGAATTCTCGACGAGGACGGTGCCGCCGATGACGGTGACGATGGTGGTGTTCGAGGAGTCGCCGTTGCCGCGGACCTCGACACGGCGGAGCGTGACGGCGCCGTTGCGGCTGAAGAGCGCGGCGCGCAGGCCGGTGAAGCGGACGCGGTCGAGATCGAGGGCGCAGGCGCTGGTGTTGTCGATCGCGGTGACGGCGCTGTCGCGGAGCGTGAGGCCGTCGAAGCGGACGGGGAGCGAGAAGGCGGGGTTGAGCGCGGTGACGAAGATCGCGCTCTGGCCGGCGGCGGCGGTGAAGGCGGTGATGTTGGCGGCGAGGTCGCGTTCGCTGAGCGAGGATTCGGTGCCGGCGAAACCGCCGTAGAACGCAAGGCCGCGGCGGACGGTGTAAACGGTGGCGGGCGTGTAGGTGCCGGCGGCGATCCAGAACTCGGTGCCTTCGGGATCGAGCGGCGCGACGGCGAGGGCGGCGTCGAGCGTGCGGAACGCGGTGGCCCACGCGAGGCCGTCGCCGGCGTCGGAGCCGGAGCGGGCGGCGTTCACGTAGAAGCGGGGAACGTAGACGGTGAGCGTCGAGGCGTCGGAGTAGACGACGGAGCCGTCGGCACCGGTGACGGCGGCGCGGAATTGGTAGCCGTTGAGCGCGGAGGTCGCGGAGGTGACGGTGAGCGTGGCGGTGGTGGCGCCGGAGAAGCCAGCGACGCCGTCGAGGGACGTCCAGGCCCCGTTGGGCGCGGCGGATTGCCAGAGGATCGACGCGGCGCCAGTGGCGGAAACGGTGAAGGTGTTGCCCGAGCCGCTGCGGTGAAACGCGAGCGCGGCGGGCGGCGTGGTGACGGCGAGCGGGGTGATGCCGGTCGTCGTGGACTCGTAGGCGCCGACGTCGACGGTGCCGACGATGCGCGGCTGACTGGCGACATCGAGCGCGATGCCGGAGGCGAGCGCGTCGGCGCCGGCGTCAATCGCGGGCGAGACGGTGCGGACGCGGTAGTCGCCGGTGGTCGTCGGCGCGCTCGCGGCGTCGATGGCGGAGACGAAGAGCGGATCGGCGCGGAAGACGCCGGTGGTCGTCGGCGCTTGCTCGGCGGTCGTGTGATCGAAAATGAAATACGTGCCGGTGTCGTAAGCGGCGAATTGGACGAGGGCGTCGCCGGTCGTGGCGCGGTTGCCCCACACGATGCTGTTGCGCAGCGTGACGGTCGTGTAGCGCGTGTAGATCGCGGGGGCGGTGGCGGCGCGGTTGCCGGCGAGGGTGATCTGCGTGAGCTGCGGCGAACTGCCGGCGAAGAAGATCGCGCCGCCGGTGTCGGCGACGTTGCCGGTGACGAGGACGGAGCGAAGGATGGTGTTGTCGCCGAGGTAGAGGCCGCCGCCGCGCGTGGCGGTGTTGCCGCGGACGATCACGCGCTCGAGCAGCGTCTGCGAGCAGTTGACGGTGCGGATCGCGCCGCCGTCGGTGCCGGAGTTGTTTTCGAAAACGGAATCGGTGATCGAGGCGCCGCTGCTCTGCGTGAAGACGAGGCCGGTGGCGTCGTGTCCGCGGATGGTGAGGTGGCGGAGCGTGGGAGAGACGCCGATGTCGGTGAGGAGGCCGGTGTGACCGTTTTCGACGACGAAGCCGTCGAGGACGGGCTGGCTGTAGCCGTTGCCGCTGAAGGCGAATTTGACGACGACGTCGGCGCGGTCGGTGCCGTTGGCGGCGAGGCCGGTGAGGATCGTCGGGTGCGCGGAGGGATCGCGAGCGGCGAGCGTGCTGCCGCCGGCGGGGAAACCGCCGTAGATCTCGAAGCTCATCGGGAAGACGAACGGTCCGCGATAGCTGCCCTCGGCGACGTGGATCACGCGGCGGCCGGCATCGACGGCGGCGAGGCCTTCGGGGAGTGTCTGGAAAGCGGTGGACCACGAGGTGCCGTCGCCGGAGGACGGACGGCTGGCGTCGACGTAGATCGTTTGGAAGGCGAGGACGGTGACCGGGATCGTCGGGGAAACGTAAGTGTTGGCGCCAGCGCTGAGGACGAAGCGGAGCGTGGTGCCGTCGAGCGGGGCGGAAATGTTGTAGATCGAGAGCTGCGTGTAATAGGCGCTGGACTGGGTGTTGACGAAAATGCTCCGGGCGCCGGGGAGCGCGCTGCTGGAGGAATCCGGGAGCGTGATCCAGGCGGAGCCGTTGTAGTATTGCCACGCGCCGCTGTAACCGGTCGGGACGTTCTGGCTGAGCGCGGGGAGGTTCGCGCCGGGATAACCGGAGAGCGCAGTGGGGAGATTCGTGAAAACGTAAGTGGGCGCGGGCGCGGCGGCGGATTCGTAGGCGCCGAGGTCGGGCGCGGCGCCGGCGGGACGGGCGGTGCCGGCGAGATCGGTTTCGCTGGGGAGCAGATCGGCGGCGTTGGCGAGGCCGAGCGCGGGCGAGTCGGCGGCGAGGTGGAAGTCGCCGTTGGTGGCGTCGACGAAGCGCGGGTCGAACGGCAGGAGGCGCGCGCCGCCGGTGCGATTCAGGCCGTCGAGGATCGTGTCGGCGAAAGTCGGAGTGACGTTGTTGGTGCCGTATTGGCCGAATTCGCCCTGACTCGTGCCGGCGTTGGTGTTGCCCCAGATGATGCTGTTGCGGACGGTGAGCGCGGAGGTCGTCGAGATGGCGGTGTTGCTCGGGTGGGAGCCGGCGACGTTGGCGGCGACGGTGGTGAACGCGAGGGTGAGAGGGGAGTTGCTCACGATCGCGCTGCCGAAGCGGGCGGATTGGTTGCGGACGAAGAGCGAATCGCGGACGGCGGCTGAGCCGCTGCCGGTCACGAACAATGCGCCGCCGGTGTCGGTGGCGACGTTGCCGTCGAAGCGGGAGCGCGTGATCGTGACGGTGCTGCTGAAGCTCCGCACCGAGATCGCGCCGCCGCTGGCGGCGGAGTTGCCGGTGAAGGTGCTGTCGGTGACGACGAGGGTCTGCGGACCGAGCTGCGTGCTGCCGTCGCCCATGCCGATCGCGCCGCCGCCGACATAGACGTCGGTGCCGGCGGAGTTGTTGGTGAAGGTGCAGCGGAGGACCTGGAGCGCGGACTGGTTGCTCGTGCGGATGCCGCTGAGCGTCTGGCCGGTGAACGTGCTGTCTTCGACGGCGATCGTCGAGGACGCGGCGGAGAGGCCGGTGATGAGGTTTTCGAAGCGGCAGTTGCGGATCTGTGGCGAGGCGCTGACGAGGCTGAGGCCGATGCCGGCGTTGCGGAAGACGAAGCCGTCGAGGATCGTGAGCGAGTCGACGACGCCGCGGTCGGCGTTGGATTTGAGCGCGATCGCGGAGGAGACTTTGCCGTCGGCGGTTTGCAGGATCGTGAGGTGCGTGGCGGGATCGCGGGTCTCGGTGCCGGCGACGTAGCCGCCGGTGAGCGTGAGGCTGCGGCGGAGATTGAACGACGTGGCGGCGGGCGCGGTGTAGGTGCCCTCGGCGATCTTGAAGTCCGCGAAAGCCGGATACGCGGCGAGGGCGGCGGAGAGGTCGTTGAAGGCGTTGGCCCAGTCGGCGCCGGTGTGCGCGCCGTCGGTCGCGGCGGCGTCGACGTAGACGGTCGAGCGTGAGACGACGGTGATCTGCGCGCTGTCGGAGGTGAAGAGGTCGCCGGTGTTGTCGGAGACGACGACGCGGTAACGATAACCGGTGAGCGCGGGGTTCGCGTGAATGCTCAGGCCGGGGACGCCGTTGACGAGGCTGATGATGCGATCGGCGTCGGCGACGAGATCGCTCCAGTTGCCGTCGCCGGTGTCGACCTGCCAGCGCGCGCTCTGGCCATTGGCGAGCGTGAGCGGCGGGAGCAGCGTGGTGACGTCGTCGATGACGAGCGTGGCATCGGCGAGGGGTTTGCCGACGCGGATGGGATTGGCGACGGGGTCGCGCTGGTCGAGGGAGGTTTCGTCGCCGGCGAAGCCGATGTAAACGCGGGTCTCGGCGCGCGGCGTGATGCCGGCGTCGGCGTAGTCGCCGGCGGCGATCCAGATATCGGTGTCGCCGTTGGCGCGGGCGATGGCTTCGGTGATGGTCTTGAAGGCGGCGGCCCAGGTGAGACCGTTGCCGGAACTGGCGACGCGGCTGTCGACGTAGAGGATGACGCGCGGTTTGACGGTGAGCGTGGCGGTGCCGAGGCTGCCGACGCCGGGCGCGGTGGCGCGGAACTGGAGGCCGTTTTGCGCGAGGGTGACGGCGGTCAGCGTGAGCGTGCTGCCGGTCGAGGTTGATGTGATGGCGGCGTTCGCGATGCCGGAGATCGCGACCCACGCGGAGCCGTTGTAATACTGCCAGGTGAAATCGGTGGAGCTGACGGTGGAGCCGATGGTGCCGGTGAGCGAGAACGTGGCGTTGCGCTCGACGTAGACGCTCTGGTTGGAGATCGGCGACGTGAGATAAACGGGCGTGCCGGGCGTGCCGGCGAATTCGGTCGCGCCGAGATCGGCGGCCCCGCCGGCGTAGCGGCGAACGTTGCGCGAGAGATCGAGCGTGCCGGAAACGGAGTTGTCGGTGCCGGCCTTGTTAAGCGCGGGCGAGTAGGCGGTGAGGGCGTAGTCGGCGCTGGCGGGATCGAAGAGCGGATCGTAGGCGCCGCCGCCCTGCACGAGGGAATTCGTGGCGTAGGTGTTGCCGATCACGCGCTGGAGATCGGGACGGCCGATGTCGGGAAAGGTGTTGCCCCAGACGATCGAGTTGATGAGCGAGGTCGAGCCGGCGGAGGAAATGGCGTTGTCGTAGGTGGCGTAGTTGGCGACGAGCGTGCACTGCACGATGGAGAGCGAACCGTAGTTGAGGATCGCGCCGCCGTTGCCGCCCTGGGACACGACGCTGTTGCGGGCGAAGAGGGAGTTGGCGATGCGCGTGCCGGAGCTGTGGCTGACGAAGACGGCGCCGGCCCAGGTCCGGCCGCGGTTGTCGAGGAAACGGCAGCGTTGGATGTCGATCGAGCCCGAGCCGCCGCCGGAGTAGATCGCGCCGGCATTGTAGCCGCCGCAATTGCTGAAAAGGGAGTCGGCGACGGTGACCGTGCCGCGGAAATTCTCGATGCCGCCGGCGGTGATGCTGGTGGTGTCGGGCGAGCCGCAGGTGGTGAAACTGCTGCCGTTGACCGACACGGTGGCGGTGTCGATGTCGAGAACGGTGCCGCAAAGATTCGCGGAGAGATTGGTGAACGAGATCGAGCCGCCGCGGATGCGCACGCCGTGCGGGAGGCCGTTGAGGGCGATGTCGGTGAAGGCGCAGGCGGAGTTGTTGAGACGGAAAGCCCACAGGAGATCGCTGAAGCTGGGGCCGCGATCGAGCGTGAGCCGGTCGAAAAGGGTGGGCGTGTCGGTGGCGGGATTAGAGCCGTTGACCTCGAAGATCGGCTGGCCGGTGCTCGAGTAGATGTGCGTGACGGCCGAGCCGACGCCGGGACGCTGAGCGAGCGAGGTCTCGGTGCCGACGAAGCCGCCATAGAGGCGCGCGCCGGTCGAGACGCGCGTGGAATTCGGATAGCTGGCGGAGAGGACATGCGTGCCCTGCGCGATCCAGATCTGGGTGAAGTGAACGGCGATGGAGAGCGCGTTGGGCAACGTGGTGGCGTTGGCCCAACTCGTGCCGTCCCCGGCGCCGGTGGCGGCGGGCTTGACGAAGAGGAACGACGGCTGGATCGAGACGGTTTGCTCGAGGCTGTAGAGGCGCAGGCCGTTGAAGACGATGCGGAGGCGGTAGATGCTGCCGTTCCACGTGTGCGGCGGGTTGGTGAGCGTGAGCGTGGCGGTGCCCGCGCCGGAGGTGTAGGCGTCGTTGGCGACGGTGGTCCACTGCGTGGCGCCGGGGCGACGGACTTCCCAGATGAGCGACGAGGCGGCGGCGTAGGAGGAATGCGAGGATGCGATCCCGAGCGTGTAGGTGCGGCCGTTGGCGTCGGCGGGGAGCGCGGCGAACGTGAGCGGGAACAGTGCTTGCGAGGAGGTGTAGGCGGTTTCGATCACGCCGATGTCGGCCATACCGCCGACGACGGTGGTGGTATCGGTGCTCGAGCTGTAGCTGCTGCCGCGGTTGATGAGTTGCGAATCGGCGGCGAGGGCGAAGTTGTGCGACGCGGGCGCGACGAAGAACGGATCGTAGTCGACGTTGCCCTCGGGGCCGTTGCGCGTGGCGAGATTCGTGAGGCCTTCGATGCTGTTGCTCGTGAAATTGCGCGTCTTCCAGAGCGTGAAGTAGCGCGGCGGGTTGGTGGCCATGCCGAACTGCTGGTCCTCGACCGCGGTCGGAGCGTAGGTGCCGCCGAGACGGTTGTTGTAGAAGATGGAGTTCACCGTCGTCCACGGCGCGGAGGAGTAGTAGCTGCTGTTGCCGGTCGGGAAATTCCAGAAGAAGCCGGCGCCGCCGCGGTCGGAGTTGTCGTTGCTCGCGGGGTCGGCCTCGTTGTCGACGAAGATGCTGTGAGCGAGGTTGAGCGAGCGGCCGGTGAAACTGGCGCCGCCGCCGCGGCCGGCGAGCGTGCGGTTGTGGTAGAAGACGCAGCGCTCGAGTGTGAGTTCGGCTTCGTAGTCGGTGTTGGTGTGGGCGAGGCCGGCGCCGTGGCCGGTGACGAGGAGGTTGTCCCAGAAACTCGAGCGGATGACGTCGAGCTTCGGCGCGCTGCAACCGAGCGCGCCGTCGTAGTTGCTTTGGAAAACGCAGTCGAAAACCTGCGCAGTCGCGGAATAATTGCTGACGCTGTTGCCGTCGATCTGGAGCGCGCGGCCGCCCTGATTGAAATCGAAGGTGCACGACTGGATCACGACGGGCGTGCAGACCCAGACAGCGGCGGAGTTGGAATTCGCGGCGGTGAAATGCAGGTTCCGAATGATGCGGGGGAGCGTCTCCTGGCCGCGCGCGAGATCGCGGCCGTTGAGCAGGCAGTAGGTGTTGTCGGCGGTGGAGAGGGGATTGGCGATGTTGCCGCTGATGATCGTCGGGTGCGTGACGGGGTTGCTGTCGGCGAGCGAGGTGGCGCCGGAAACGAAACCGCCGACGATGCTGCAACCGGCGGTGAGGTGAAGCGAGGCGGCGCGGTCGACGCCGCTGGTCGCATAGTAGGTGCCCTGCGCGATCCAGATCTGGGAGCCGGCGGCGAGCGGGAGTGCGCAGGCTTCGGCGAGAGTTTTCTTCGCGCCGGCCCAGGAGAGGCCGTCGCCGGAGGCGGAGATGGCGGCGTTGACGTAGACCGTGGTCCCGGGCGGGAGGAGGCCGTTGCTCTCGACGGCGCCGACGTCGATGCGGCCGGCCGAGCTGCCGCGGTAGGTGCCGAGGAGGTCGTCGGAATAGCCGTTGCGGAAATACAACGTGGTCGCACCGGCGTTGATCAGGGGTGAGTTCGGATGCGGGTAGATGTCCTGGAGCAGATACGGCTCGCGCGCGAAGTTGCCGCGCACGCTCGGGCGGACGCCTTCGCCGACGTTGGGGCAGCCGGAGATGACGTTGATGCCGTAGGGGTCGACGTTGGTTTCCCAATACGCGACGGTCGGCGAGAAGAGGGCCGTGCCGTAGGTCAACGAATTCAGGCCCTGGATGTCGCAATATTGGAAATCGAGCGTGCCGGTGAAGAGGCCGTGGGAGTCGCCGGCGTCGTTGTAGGCCTTGAGGCCGCCTTCATCGAGGTCGTCCTTGCGGGAGGCGAAGCAATCGGCGCCGCCGGCGGTGACGGAGGCGTTGGTGTTGTTCCAGAGGACGCAGTCGATCAGGCTCGCGTCGGCGCCGGCATCGACACCGACGGCGTAGCCGCTGGGCACGGCGCTGTAGTTGCCGGTGATGGTGAGATTCACGAGGCGGTCGACGGAGCGGAAACCGAAGGCGAAGGCGGAATGGCCGTAGGTGGAGCGGTTGCGCAGGACGGCGCTGTTCTCGAAGTCGACGTTGTTGTAGGCGAACGCGCTCGCACCGCCGCCGCCGAAGGTGGCTTCGTTTTCGACGAACCAGCAGCGGTGAAAGAGAACGTTTTCGCGGATGATGAGCGCGCCGCCGCCGTAACCGCCGGAGAAGTTCCGCTCGAAGCGGTTGTCGAACATCTCGGTGCGGTTGAAGTTGTTTTGGTTGTCGTTGAAGTCCTGGTTGCGGACTTTGGTGGCGCGTTCCTCGAAGCTTGGGCCGGGAATAAGCGCACCGAAGATCAGGTTCTTCAGCGTGACCGCGAGGCCCGCGGGAGTGGCGTAGGCAGCGAACCCGGCGCTGAACGTTGACCAGCCCTTGATGAAGGGATCGTTCGGATCCGCGCCGAGGAGAATCGCGATCTGCACGCCGATGTCGACGGCGGTGACGGCGTAGCTGACCCAGCTATAGGAACTGCTGAGCGCAGCGCCGAAGCCCTTCGTCGCGTAGGCGGTAAAGGGCGTCACGAGCTTCTGCGGCGCGAGCAGGCCGGCTTTCTCGGCGGCTTTCTTCGCGATGACCTTTGCGATCGTGAGCTGTGTTTTCTGGTCCTTGAGCTTGTCGTAAAGGATGTTCGGGTCGAGGTGCAGCGGCGTCGTGGCGAGCGAAGGCAGCGTGACGGACTCGTCGACGGTGAGGCCGGCGAGCGCGGCGAGGAGCGAGGATTCGTAGGCCTTGACGTATTTGTTGCTGGTGTCGGCCTGGACGAAGAGGCCGCCGCCGAGGAAGACGGCGGAGTTGCCGTAAAACGTGTTGCCGTTGAACGAGCGCAGGTAGGTCGCCTGGGTGCTGATGCCGCCGCCGGCGTAGCCGGAGACGTTGCGGACGAGGCGGCTGTTCTGGAGATCGAGCTGGCCGCCGCGCGTGACGATGCCGCCGCCGATGCCCTTGGCGTAGTTGCCGACGACCCAGGAATCGACGATCGCGAAGGCGGCGTTGCCGAGCCAGAGGCCGCCGCCGTTGACGCGCTCGTCGATGCCGGCGCGGAAGCTCCCGCCATCGCTGGTATTCGGCTGCAGCATCGTCTCGAGCTGGGTCTGCGAAACGGCGGACGAATCGGCATAGCCGCCGGCGACGACGACCCGGTCGAGGGACGTCGAGACCGTGCCGTAGGCGCGAACGACGATGTAGCAGTTGTCCTTCGCCCCGGCGGTGGTGAAGTCGAAGGTGCGCGCGGCGAAGTCGTTGACGTTGGTCGTCGCCCCGATCGTGTCGGGTTGCGGCGTGCCGATGTCGCCGCTGAGGACGGTGAAACTCGTCGCGGTGGCCGAGGCCGGGCGCTGGCTGGTGGCACTTTCGGTGCCGGCGAAACCGCCGCGCAGGATCATGTAGCTTTTCAGGTCGAAGCGTGCGGAGCGATCGGTGCCGGCGGTGGGTTTGTAGACGCCGGTCTTGAGCCAGATTTCGACGGGATCGGCGCTTGTCGGGGCGGCGGCCGCGATCGCGGTCTGGAGATTATTGTAAGCCGTGGCCCAGCTTGCTCCGTTACCGCCGGCGGAGGCCGCAGCGTCGACGTAGAGGATCGTGGTTGCCGAGTACGCGGCCGAGGCCAGGCCGAGTATTCCAAAGAGCAGCGCGTAAGCGAATCGTCGCCAAAACGGGTGGGGAGCTGCCGGGGCGGCTGCGCAGGAAGAATCCATGGGCGGTGAAAGTCTGGAAATCGTCTGGGCTGAGACGAACGAGACCGGTGCTTTCACCGATGACGCGGTTGGGAAAAAGTCCTATTTCTGCGGGCTAAGCACGCATATATTGCGCTTTCCCAAAAGAAAAACTACCCAAGCCCGCAATTGCTGCGGGGTCCACGGCAATCGGTCGCAACTATTCCACCTCGACCTCGATGCCACCTATCCACCGGACCACGAGGTTATAGAGGCCGGCACCCAGCACGCCAAAAACGAAACCAATGACAGCGTAGATGATCGGGAACAGCACGATCACGCCTACGCCGGCGGCCAGAAGTCCCGTGCGCGGCTGACCGGAGGCCGCGGCGCCGATCGCGCCTACAATCAGAAAGATGGGGGCGAAGACGAGGCCGGCGATGCCATAGAGAACACCGGCGATTTTTCCCAGCTGGAGGGGCGCGATGCGTTTGATTCTCTTCAGGCTGGCAGGAAGGCGCGGCGGATTCATGGAGGAACGGGAAATGTCAGCCGGTCAAATCAACGCTGGAAAGTGGCGCCCCCACGGGGATGCGATTCACCTCGCGTCACAGGAGCGCCGTTTAGGTCGGTTTTGGTTTGTATGGGTTGGTTTGTTCCCTTCTGTTCCCTGCGGATGAACTCACAAGTGAGACTTCCGAGAGGAAAAAAGAGATGGCCGCGGACCATCGTTGTCGGGAGTGCCAGCGTCAAGGTTTACGAGGTGACTCATCGGACGAACGCCAGTGGCAAGGCCTACGTTTTGGCGTGGAAAACTGCTGAGGGCCGGCAGATTCAGAAGTTCGCGGACCCGGACGCGGCGATCGAAGAAGGCCGGTTGAAAGCGGGCCAAATTGCCGACGGACTTGTCGCCGGCGCGGAGGTTTCTCGCGCGGACCGCGACGAACTTTTTGCCGCGCGCGCGATAGTTGGTGACGTCCCGATCCTTTCGGCTTTGCGCGAGTGGCAACGCGTCCGAGATCTCACCCAAGGACACGCGATTGCCGCGGCAGAGGCTTGGGCGCAACGGAATCGAAATACATTCTCGCGCATTTTGGCGAGTGATGCAGTCGACAAGTTTATCGCAGCGAAAGAGCGGGCGAAAAAGCAAGGGGAACGCACCTACCGTTCGAAGCTCGACCCGATCAAGTTATCATTCCCCGAGCGCTACCTCGACTCCATCAGCTCGGACGAATGGACCGCCTATCTCGAGCAGTGGCAGGACGGCGTTACCCGTAATGATTTCAGAAAGCGCGCCGTCACGCTTTGTCGTTGGGCGCAGAAATCCGGATACATCCCGAGAGGGATTCAACTTGAGGTCGAACAAACGGAGCGAGCTCACGAGGAGGCTACAGAAATAGGAACGATCACTCCGAGCACCTACAGTTCAGCGTTGGAGTTTATCCGTGAGAAACATCCGGAGCACCTGGCAGCACTTGTGCTCGCCGGCTTCGGCGCAGTGCGATCAGACGAGATACATGGGAAGCGTCACGATCGAATCAAACGGAAGAAAGGGAGTGCGCCGGTTACGGACGAATGCCGGCGACAGACTTGGGAGGACGTCGACCTCGAGCGGAAATTTCTAAACGTGACAGTAGCAAAAAAGAACACGCCGAGTTGGCGCTTGGTGGAATTGTGCGACGCCGCTATCGACTGGTTGATGCTGTGCCCAAATCGAAAAGGGCCGGTTTGCGTGCCGGGTGCGATGGAGAAAATCCGTCTGTTGTTGAAGGAGGCAGGGTTTTTCCTTCCAGAAAATTGCTTCAGGCACTCGGCGATTAGCTATCGTATCGCGGTGACAGGTGACAAAGCGGCAACGGCAACGTGGGCAGGCAACAGCGTGAAGGAGATTGATCGACGGTATCGTCGGCCGATGACCAAGGCCGCGGGCGAAACATGGTTTGCTATTCGCCCCAAGACCGGCGCTGACGTGGTCGACTTTGGCCAGCGAGTGGAAACGAAATCCGCGAATGAGTGAGTCGAATCCTTCTCCGCGACCAATTTCTGATGCCGAGTTCGCCGAAATGTGCGCGCGGGCAGCGGAGATGGCTCGCAGAACTCTTCAGTGGCTCAAATTGATCGCGCAAACCAATCCGGAAGTCGGCGGCCGACTGCTTGTGAACTTCGCTCGCGAGTGCTGCGGCGCAGTTGCCGAATGGTCCGAGGCGAATCCGTCGGCAGCAAAATCCATTGCGAAGCACGCGCCGGACTGGCCTTGCGTCTACGGACTTCATCTTGCGATCCAGGAGGACACACTTGATCGGCTGTGGGAACTCGGGCTCGGCGCTTCCCATCCGGTCGCGTCCGCGATCACTCCGAAACTTCTCAGGCCCGCGGTTACCGCACGAGCGGGCAAGCGACTCAAAAGGAAGACAACAAAAGGCATCGATCTCCGGAAACCAGCCAACCGTCAGGCCGCAATGATTTTCGACTGTCTCACGGAGAGCCGAGCAACGTTTGAGGGCGATCAGCGACGATGCGCTGCGGGCGACCATGTCATGCCGGGCTGGCGAGCCGAGGCGAACGCGCTTCCCCCTTTGTCGTATCAATCCGCGGAGGCCTGGTTTGAAGTGGGCTGGAAAGGGTGCCGAGAGAGTGAGATAATTGATGGAATGACCGACAAGCACGGGATGTCGCTGGGAGACTACCGACGTTTCCACAAGGAGACGGGACGCGAGGCAACCAATGTAAGGCAGGGCGCTCGAGAGCTTGTAAGAAAAGCGTTTCTTACGATGGTGCGGCGGCATTTGGCGGCATCGAAAAATAGCGATCGATAAGGAGGGGAATCGGCGATCCGTCTGCGCTGGTATGGTCGCCGGCGTGAATCCGCCGCTTCCCCAAAGCCTGACGCTCCACCCGCCAAAGTGGGCGGCCGCGCTTCTTGGATACGAGCTGCCGCGTCAACGGTGTTCGTTTTGGGAATTCATCCGGCGTAATCGGGTTCCTCATGTCCGCCTTAGCGGCCGGAAAATCGTTTTCTCTGAGCGGGCCGTGATGGACTGGATCGAGCGACGCTCGATGGGACGGAAATCAGCCGCGGGAGGCTGAAACTGAATCATGACGACGAGGGCCGAAACCGCCGGTCAAAACGCAACGCCTGAACGTGGCGCCCCCTTGATTTTCGTGCACTCGTCGCTCGACGATCTCGGCCTCAGCCCCGAGGAGTTTCGGGTTTACGCTCATCTCGCCGGCCGTCGGGCGAATGTCGGCGGGGTTGCCTGGCCTTCGGCAAAATCGATCGCGGCGACCTGTCGAATACACCGCGACACTGTTTTCAAGGTGCTTCGAACGCTCGAGAAGCGCGGTCTGATCGTGCGCGACAAAACGGCCGGGTGCTGCAACCGCTACCGGTTCCCGCCACTCCGCAAGCCGGGGGTGTCCATCGAAACCAGCCTACCCGGTTTTGAGGGACTGGAGTTGCCCCTTGGAAACAGACACCGGCCCAGCTTTGAGGGACGCGGGGTGGTCGGTGCGAAGGGACTCGAAGGATATCCAGTGAACGGAGATCCAAAGAAGGACTCCCAAGAGAAGGCTGAAGGCGCCGCAGCTCCTGGCGGAGCCTTGGCCGGCGGCGGGGTCATTCTTACTTTTGCATGCAGAGGGAAGCCGAACCGCTGGCAACTGTCGCAGACCTTCCTCGATGAACTTCGCAGGCTGTTTCCAACGGTCGACGTGCAGCGTGAATGCGATCTCGCCCGCGTGAAAATCGAACGCGGGGCCGTCTCGATGAAGACCGCCCGAGGCATGAACCGTTTCCTTCTCGGCTGGATGGGACGGGCGAACGACCGAATCCGCACGCCACAAGCGGCCGGGAAAATCTACCGAGCGAGCTTCGCATGACGAAAGAAAATGCACGCCACCTCTGGACGGCATGGCCCCTCGTTCGTAGTGGCGGCTGAAAACGTAACCCAATCAAAAGCAAAATGAACAACGAACCCGACGGCGTCGCCATCCCGAACCCGCTCAACGACGACAGCGGCAGCCAAGTCCTCACGCCCGCCCACGTTCGCGGCGGCAGCTCGAGCAAACCGGCTCCGCAGAGACCGGAACCGCCGAGAAAGAAGATCACGATCGAACTCGACGAGAAGACTTACGAGGCGCTCGTCGGAAAGGTCATTCAACCTCTCCGCGCATCGTCGGAGGATGCCGTTGCCGAGCTGATCGGCCAATTCCTCACCGAAGACGCAGCGCCCGCCGTCCAGTGGCTGGTCGACCACAAGAAGGCGCTCGTCACCAACCGCAATCACCCGAAAGGCAAAAACGTCTTCGAGGCACGAGCCATCGCGGGTGGCGAGCGCGTCCTCGCCGAGCACGCTCATGAACTCGAACTCGCTGGCGTCGTCGCCCGGTTCATCGAACACGCCAGGGGAACCAAACGATGACGCCCGATGAACAGGCCTTTCGCGAGCGCGTCAGCGCGCTCCAAGGAGCCGGCGACCATGCCGCCGCGCTCTCGCTGGTCATCGAAAAGATCCTCGCCGACGACAACGACCCGGCGCACGCGGCCGCCTGCGCTTTCTACCGCGAGATGACGGCCGGTAACGCTCAGGACGAGACACCGCAACACCTCGTCACCGTCGGCCCGCCCGGCGCCCAATGTTCGTTTCTGGTTCGAATCAAGGC
The DNA here is from genome assembly GCA_048498075.1 of Verrucomicrobiota bacterium. Taxonomy (GTDB): domain Bacteria; phylum Verrucomicrobiota; class Verrucomicrobiia; order Opitutales; family Opitutaceae; genus Opitutus. Next base: position 28,633 of record JBEHYR010000049.1, read on the forward strand.
CATCGACGGCGAGACGTGCGACTACGAGGTCACGAACTCGCGAGCGTTCTACGAGTATCCCGGCGAAATGAGAGAACTTTTCCGCCGCTGTCTCGATGAGTGGATTCGCGCCTTCCTCGAACTCAGCGCCGGCATGGTCAGCCTGCAGCAGACTCAGAAACCGCACGAGTCCATCGCGCTCCTGATGCACTGGCTTTCACTACCGGCGGGCGATCCGCGGCAACTCGCCGCCGCCGAGCTGGCCAAACCGATGTTCGACCCCGGCGAAGATCCCCGGTCGACGCTTCATCCCGATGATCCACGGTTCAACCCGCGGTTGGTCGTGCTCGAAACCGCCGGCGCGAAGCTGAACGTCGGCGTGCGTATCAACGGAATCGAACGGCCGCACGCCCGGTTCATCCAATTCCCGCCGCTTCCTCCCGAGCTTCAGGCGCTCCTTCAAGCGCAGGTCGACCGAATCGCTTTCAGTGACGACGCGGAGCAACCCCCCGGTTCGGCGGAAGAACCCCGTTAAATTCGATTCAATGAAATCCGAACGCCATTCCCGGAAAAGGTCAGACGGGGCGAAGCAGCCAGAAGGCGGGCCGGCGTCGCGCGCGTGCGCGCGTGGAGTGGAAGACTCCGCATCCGGGGCCGACTCGGAAATCACACTCCAGGATGTGACCGATGCAGAGGTCGAGACGGTTGCGAACGCCATCGAAACCGGCACGCCAAAGACGAAGGAGACGATCGCAGACATCATCCGCGATCACCCTCAGATTCGTCGGCTGATGGTTGCGGCCGCGGTGCGCTGCACGAAAGCAAGGCGTTGGTATTTCGACACGGCAAAGAAGCGTCGGGTGGAGGACCCGGATTGGCAGACGCGATTTCGGGCGATCGAATGGCTGGCGGATCGCGCCGAGGGACGCCCCGCGCAGGCTGTGCTTAATCTGAACGTGAACGGCAGCGCCGACGGACGCCCGACGTTTCCCGAGAAAATGTCTCCCGCCGCAATTGAAGCGATGGAACGCGCACTCGCGCGGGCCAAGGCCGCGCAAACGCGCCCTGTTCAAAACAGGGGTGCGAAAGAATCGCATTCCTTGCCAGCGACCGGCGCCGGCGATTCGGCCAGTTAACAACCGAACCTTTTCCAACAACGAACCCACGGGAGGACACCATGGACGACAACCTTTCCCCGACGATTCCTTCGGCCGTCAGGCGACTCGGTCGCACACCCGAGACCGTCTTTTCTTCACGCGGCCTGCGCACGATCGGCGAACCTGTCGAGGCGCCCCGCGTTCTGGGAAACGACGACTCGGCGGAGATTGAACCGCCGCTCACACTCGGCGATCCGCGCGACGCCGAACAGCAGGCGAACGGCCTGCGCCGCCGCTACACGCTGAACCAGCGGGCTCAGGCCACCGCCGAAAAAGCTCAAGCCGACCTCGAAAAGCGCACGCGCAACGCGTCGCGCGAGGCGGAGTTTCGGTCGCGCGGGCAGAAGTTCTACACCGATTCATTCGGCGAACTGCAACCGGTGCTCGACGAGTCCGGCCAGCCGCAATTTGCGACGACGCCCTGGAAAAAGACCAAGGACGAAGCGAGCGGGCAATTCACCTGGGCGCGGCGCGGCGAACAGGGGCAGACCGAGACGCGCACACCCAAGATCGTCACGTCGGGCGACGTCAAAGACCCGAATCTCTACTACGATTTCGAATCGCAGGGCCGGGAACCCGTCGGCCACGTCGACGACCTGGCGAATCACGCCGACCCCGAGATTGCGCGCGAAGCCGCGGCTTATCGGCTCAAACGAAATGCCGCGTTGAGGAAAGAGAGCCTTGCGCCCTTGCAGAAGGCGCATGACGCCGCGGCGGCGGACCTCGAAAGCGCGCAGCTTCGACAATCACAGCTCGACGACCAAATCGCCACGCTCAGTCAACAGATCGGCGGCATCGAAGCGGCACCGGCCTTCAAAGCGACGCAGGGCGGTTTCCTCGGCGTCGGGGCAGAACCGACGGAGGAAGCGGCGCGGTTGCAAAGGCAGCGCGCAGAACTCGCGAAGCAGCTCTCGGCGCTCTCGCAGCAGCGCGACCAACTCGCCCTCGCAACCGATCCGAAAGACGGTCCCCTGACGAGGAAAGCCGCGGCGGCGAAACTCGAACTCGAGGCATGGTCCCACCAATCGAAACTCGGGGAACTCGACGACCTCGCGACGCAGCGGCGCGTCTGGCTGCGCAATCAAAACCGGTCAGAGAAGGACGACCCCGTCCTCGGGCAGATTCTGGCGAAGCAAACGGAATTCGGGGAAAAGCTTTCAAAGGTTTCGCAGCAACGCCAGGCGGAGGCCGACGTGATCGCGCAGGGGCGCGCCGCGGGCGACGCGGCGGAGCCCGACCCGCAGGCGTTCTCAACGGCGGCCGACGCGTTCGGCAAGAAGGTGGCCGACTACACGGCGCGTCTCGACGACTTCAAAGCCAAGGCGCAGACGGGCGCGACCGACGACGCTTTGCACGCCGAGGCACTCGCGATCGAGAACGATCGTCGCGCACTCCTCGGCGAACGCGAGCGGCTCGCCGCGTGGTCGGGCAAAATCAGCGCGACGCGCGCCAAGGAAGCCTTGTCGGTCGTCAGCGACCTCGAGCGCGATCGCGATTCGTTCAAACCGGACTTCTTTGTCGGCCATTGGTCGAAGTGGTTCACCGGCGAAGAGAGTCGGGCCCGGGATGAGAGGATGGCGTCGTTGCGCAGAGATGCGGGCGCGGCCTTCAGCGACGAGAAAGTTTCGGCGCTGGGCACGGCAGAGAAGGTAATGAACTACGTCGGCGCGATCGTCTCCACTCCGATCGACGCCATCAGGGGCCGCACGTTGGCCGATGTGCAGGCGCAAGAGCGGCATGACCAGGCGAAACAGCTCATCGGCGATTTCAAAGGCGCCGACGCGTTGAGGGTGGTGAAGCTCCAAGGGGACTACGCCGACCGCCTCGCGCGCGGCGAGCCGCTTGTCCGGGTGAAAGAAGCGACCACGGGAAACGCGTTGCGGCAGTTCACCACGGCGGATTCGCTCGAGTCGCTCCAGTCCTTGCGCGACGTGTTGAAGGCGGACGACGGGACGAGCCCGATGCTCGGTTCCCTGATCGGCGGGCGCGAGATTTCGCGGAGCGTGCTGCAGGTGGCGTCGCTCATCAATGCGCTTCCCGGTGTGAACGTGGATTTCCAGACCCTCGGCGTGAACACCCGCGACCCTGAGGCGTTCGCCAAACACGCCGTGTTGGCTCGTGCCGTCGCCGAGCAGATTCAGAGGAAGTATCCGAACAGCGCGCTTGCCGGCATGGTGGCGGGGTCGCTCGACCAGTTCATCGGGATGAACGCCATCGCGGCACCGGTGGCGGCACGCGGGGCCGTTGCGGGCAAGCGAACGGCGGCGGTCGCCGCATTGGGCGGGGTCAAGCTCGCGGCGGAACGCGCCTCGCTTTGGCTCGCCAGCGCAGGCGTCGGCGCAAGCCAGTCGTATTACGAAAATCCGTCGATGGGCTTCGCGGCCCGGTGGGTCGACGTGCTCGGCAACACGATCCCGCTCGCGGTCGGTGAGGCGACCGGGAATCGGCTTGAACACACACTCACCCGCCGGCTTCCCGCCACTCTCAGCGGCGCGAAAGTCGTGGCGAGCACGGCCGCCCGCATTGGCGGCGGCACGGCCGGAGAAATCACCTCCGACATCGTGCAAAACCTCGTTCAAGGGCAGCCGTTCGACGACCAACTTCGCGGCATGCTCGAGGGAAATCTCGGCGCGGTGTTGGGAATGGCGCTGATCCGTGGCGCCGGCGAGGCGATGCCGCTCAAACATGCCCGCGACTACGCGGCGCGAATCACGAGCATGCGGGCGGAGTTGAACAACCGGCTCGCGGATGTGCGCGCCGTGATCGATGAGGCGAAGCAGCAGACACCCGAGGGCGAGCGGGCGCGCGCCATTCTCGCAGCGATACCCGCCGGCGCGGTGGACAATTTCGAGCAGGTGGTCGGCGGATTGCCCGCGGGGCCGGTCGACCGCGCCAAGGATCTCGGGCAACTCCGGGCACAAAATGCGCAGCGCCTCGGGCGGATGCTCGTCGCCGGCAGCTACGCGGAGACGCTGCAACATCGGATCGCCGACACGTTCGCAGCCCTGGCGCAAATCGACCGGCTTCCCGATTATTTCCAGATCGATCCGCAGACCGGTCAGCCGATGCACGATCCGAGGTTCGTTGGAGCGAATCGCGACGCGGCGCGCGCGTTGGTGAAGATCACCAACGGAGTCGTTCCCGAACGGCTCACCGAAGCCGAACACTCGGGGCTGCAGGCCATCAGCAACGACCTCGGATCGCAGATGGTGCGTGAGGTCAACGGCCGTTACGTCCTCACGGACAAGGCCCGAACCTGGGTCATCGATACGGCGCCGGCGGTCGCCCGTCTGATCCGAAGCACCGAGGCGGAGCAGATCGCGCAGGCGGACCAACCGCCCGCGGAGGTCGCGCGGCCGACGGCGACCTCGCAAGCGACGGGACGGGTGACGCCGTCGGCGGAGGAAGAAACGCCGATCGCGGAGGATCTTCGGCAGGAGTTGCAGGCGCAGACGCAAAGTGATGCGACCGCGCCGCTCGAGCCGGCGGAACCGGCAACGCCGGGAGCCGAGGCGGCGCAGGTTGCGGCAACACCCACTCCAGCCGAATCGACCCCGACCCCGCCCGCACCGGGAAGCGCCGACGAGGGCCAGCAGGAAAACTCGCCGCCGCCCGCCGCGCCGGCCGTGGGGCCGTCACCATCTACGGCGGCGGGCGGTCGCGAATTTCAACTTCCGGCCGATCTTCGCGGCGCCAAACCCCGGTTCAGCTACGGAAAGAAGCAGTTCACCGTCTCCTTCGAAAGCGAACTGGACAAGGCGCTTTACATCCTGGCGCAGCCCTCTCCCAGCAAACGCGACGCGGATTTCGCGCGGGCGGTGACGGCGCAAACGGGAATGAGCGAAGTGCAGGCCCGTGAGGCGGGAAAGACGGTTCGCGACCAAATCAAGGCGATGGCTCGTGAGTCCGACGCGGGGTTGCTCGTCGTGCCGGCGATTCACGAGGCCGGCGACACTGCCGCGCCGTCGGCTGCCGCTCCCGCCACGCCCGCGCCGCGAAAACAGTCGACGCGCCCACAGCGTTCAAAACCCATTCCCAACGCCTCGCCGGCCGCGGAGGCCCGCGAGCCGTTGGCCCCGGCACAGTCGTTCAAGGACACACAGCGCGACCTCCTCGCCAAGATCGATGCAGCGATCGCCGCCGCTCATTCGGAAGCGGACTTCCGCGAGCAGGCGCGCAGGGAGGCCGTGAAGGAGGAGATTGCGGGGCGCTTGCGTTCAAACAACGCCGAGAACCGGAAGCGTCGCGATGCGTGGATCGAAACTCGCGCGCGCGAGCTCGCGGCAGAATTGACGCGGACTCCTACGGTCACAGTGCGCAGCGGCAACACGCAATTCACCGTGCGCAACACCGCGGAGGTGTTGGGACGGCTGCGGAAGCTGGTCGAGAAACGCGTCGGCCCCGCGACCAATCCCGGCGAGGCAGCGCGAGAGACGATTCCCCAAGCGACCGTCGTTTCCCGGTATGAAGCGGCGAAGTCCGAAGCCGAGCGGCGCGCCGCGATCGACCTCATGAGCGAGGCGACGCTCGCGAAACTCGGCCTCGACAAGAAATTCGTGCGGATCACACCGGGCAATGTGATGACTCGCGAGGCGGCGGAGAAGCTGGCGCAGATGAAGCGCGGCGAGAATGCCGGTGCGTTCGACGTCGAAGCGAGCACGCCCGTAGGGCCGTCTGACCTCACGGGCGAAACAGTCGATTTCGACAGCGGCGATTCGACGCCTGCCAAAGCCGACCTCACGCGGTCACACCTGGCGCTGGCCGACAAGATCGCCGACCGATTCCGCATCCCCGGTCTCGATGCGGCCGACATCAGGCAGGAAGCGCGCCGCGTGTTGATTCGCGCGGCACAATCATTTGACCCTGCCCGCGGCGAGTTTGCTCCGTTCGCCGGCACGATCATCCGCAACCGTCTGCGGGACATTTTCAACGGAGAGGTTCGCCGCGTGCGCGTGCATGGTGTCAGCGCGGACGCCCCGATGGAGTCAGGAGCGACTTTGCTCGATGGCCTGATCGTAGACGAAGGCGCCAGAAATTCCGCCGAGAGAGCGGACGCGCGGCGGTTGCTCGCAAATACGCTAGCCGCGTTGCCGGAGCGCGCTCGCGCCATCCTTGAGGCGCGCTCTCGCGGCGCCACGTTTGCAGCCATTGCCCAGGACCACGGCGTCAGCGATGCCCGCGTCAAACAGATCGCTCGCGAGGCAATGAACGCGGTTCGCGCCCAGCTCGCCGACCGAGGCGTCGCCAAACTCGACGACGTGGTTTTCGCCACGATGGCCGGTGATTCCGAAAGCGCCGGCGTTGACCGTGCGGCGCCCGCCGCGTTCACTTTCACCACACCGCCCGATGAACCCCGCACCCGCCAAGACGCCGAGCAAGTCGGCTATTTCGAGGACGCTTTCAACGCCGGCCGCGCGCCGGATGCCCCGCGGCTGCGCCTCGAACTCCGCCGACTTGATCCCGGATATTACGCTGAACCTGGGACAGAATCCGGCGGCGATGCTGCCCGCATGGTCTTGCGAGCGCATCGCGCGCTCGAGGCAGCATTCGGGAAGAAGGTTCTGTTCGTTGAGCCGAGCGAGCCGGTAACCTGGCAAGCGGCAACGGCTCGCAGTCGCGCCAACACGATTCTCATCAACACACGGGCGACGAGTCCGTTGATGGCGCTGGTCGGGCACGAGTTCGGCCATCAAATCGAAAATCAGGCGCCGGATCTTCACCGCGCGCTTGCGCGAGTCGTCGCCGAAGTGGCGCCGATGCCGACGAGCTACGCCGCGGAAAAACGGGCGCAGGGATACGCGCTCGACGCGGTGCCCGGTGAGTGGGTCAACGACACACTCGGCGCGCGGTTCGACGATCCCCAATTCTGGCGGGAGGTCGCACGCGTCGCCGATCAACGCGGCGTGGATGGGCTGAACTTCCGCGACCTGATGCAACGCGCGCTCGACTGGCTCGCGAAGATGGGGGAGCGGATCAAAAACCTCCTTCACGATCAAACGGCCGATCCCTTCGTCCGCGATCTCGACCGGCTGCGCCGCACGGCCGCCGAGGTGCTGGTCGAGTATCAGCGCCGTGGGCCGCATCCTGACAACCCGAGCCGGACCGACTTCGACTCCGCCGACGACGAGGAACTGAGCACGGCCACGAGCGCACGGACCGACACGCCAGAATTCCGGCGGTGGTTCGGAGCGAGCAAAGTGCTGACCAATGAGGGCGCCCCTCTCGTCGTCTACCACGGCACGGCGGAGAACTTCGCGGCGTTCGATCCTGAGAAAATCGGTTCGCGAAACGACTCCGGCTTTCTCGGTCGCGGCTTTTATTTCACGTCAGATCCGTTCGTCGCGTCCGCCTACGCCCACGGAACGGAAAACTTCGGCCTCAATTCGCCGCGGGAAACCGGCCAGGCGGTCATCCCGGTCTTTCTGCGGATCGAGCGACCCTTCGTCACGGACCGCCCGATCTCCGAGGAGACCGCGGCTCGCGCACGGCAGCAGGGACACGACGGCATCATCTACCGCCCCGGCGGCATCGAATCGGACGAGTTCGTTGTGTTCTCGCCGGGTCAGATCAAGTCCGCCATCGGCAACCGTGGGACATTCGACTCGGCCGAAGCCGACATCACCCGAAGCGTTCCGAGTGGGACGCGGGCGGAGTCCGCCGAGGCATCCGATCTTGAGTTGAGCACGCCGCAGAATCTCCGCGGCGAAAAATTGGCCGGGGAGTGGCGGGCGTTCGCGTCCGATTCGCACACCTTGGGCATCCCGCGTTCAAAAATGCCGCAGATCAAGAGCGAGCACCGTGGCGCTCTTGTTCAGTTCCTTTCCGCGCGAGGTATCACACACACGCAAGAGGAAGTCTCGCCGGGCACGCTCAAACCGACGCAGGCCGAATATTCGCCGGCCAAGGTTGAAACGGCGCGAAAGTTTCAGGGCGAAGGCCGGGCGATCCTCGTGTCTTCGGACGATCACGTCCTCGACGGTCATCATCAATGGATGGCTGCGCTCGCTGGGGAGTCGCCGCACCCTATTCGAGTAATCCGGTTGAACGCTCCGATTCGTGCTCTACTTCCCGTCGTAGCGGACTTCCCGAGCGTTAATAACGCGGCAGGCGCAATAAAGAACGCCCCCGCTGAATCGAAGCCCGCGCCGGTCCCGGGGCAGCCGGGCCAATTCTATCGCAGCACGCCAGACAGCCTCCGCGAGCGGGGGCTCGACGTGGCACGGCAGATTTACGCCCGCCGCGGTCACCAAGACGCCGCCGAGGTGGCGCGCCAGATCGTCGACCACGTCGGCAACGAACGGGCGGCAGAGCTGGCAGTTGCGAAGGGTGACGATGGCATTCCGGGCGACGTGCGAACGCTGATCTACGGCGAACTTCTCGGCCGCCACGCCCGCAGCCTCACCGACCCAAAAACCGGCAAGGCCGAGCGCGCGCAGGCCCGGCGCGAGATTCAGCGCTTGCAGGCAACGAAACCGGCGCAGTTCACGGAGCGCGGACAGGAAATCTCCGCACTGCAACGCGTCTACAAGGACGTGCACGCCGCCACGATGAGCCAATATCTCGATGGCGTGCGCAGGGAGCAGGACCGCCAGCTCGGCGAACCGGGAGCAAAGGCGACCACCGATGCAACGAAGGTCGTCAACGAGGCCAGCGAGAGGGCGATGGACCAGGCGACGAAGGAACTCGGCAAGGCGCTGCGAACAGTCCCTGTCACGAAAACGGTCTGGCAGCGCTACCGGGACGACGCGGCGAATCGCCTGATGGAGTTCGTCGAAAATCGAGTGACCGAGGAAGCGCCGCGACCTCCTTTGCAGGAGTTCACGGCTCGGGTCGTCGCAGAAATGCGCGCCCGTCTCGCCGCGGCGTTACCAGCGGCGGAGCGAGCCGAGCCGCCGAGCGCGATCGACCTACTCCGCGAAGCGATCGAGAACAAATCGAAGTATGCGGATGTTTTCGCGACGGCGCGGGAGGCCTTCGTGAAGGAGTTCGGCGAGGGCTCGCCGGCCGTCGAGCTGGTCGACACCGAACTCGCGAACATCGGCGTTCGGCCTTATTCGAAACGGCTCCTCGACCGCGCGATCAAGGACGCGCACGCCGCGATGGGAACGAACGTCGCGGACCTCGCGCGCGAGCACTTCACCACGACCGATGCGAAGGCTGCAGACCTCGCCGACGCGCTCGTCAAATTCGCCGGCCTCACGGGCGCGGATGCGAAACAGGTTGCGGGCGACCTTGAGGCCCGAGCCAAGGAACTCGTCGGCGAGGCGCGGCGGAAGGCGCTCGAAAAGCTGCGCAAGCAGGCGACCGCCACACCGAAAACGCGGGCGGTCTTGAGCGCACTCGAGAAGGCGGTCGAGCTGAACAATCTCGGCGCGCTCCATGAAGCGGATCTCCGCGAGGTGGTCGCGAAGAAACTCGGTCTGCCCACCGTGTCGGCGGACCAGATGAACCAGCTCGCCACGCTCGCCGACCGGGTCGAAACGGCAGCGTCACACGCCGCACGCTCGCGGGCTGAATTGGAATTGGCCACGGCGTTGCGCGATGTTCACCGCGTCGGGCGCGCCGACCTGGCAACGTCGATTTGGTATGCCAACGTGCTGAGCGGCTACGTCACGCACGCGCGAAATATTTTCGGCAATCTCACGAACGGGACGCTTCAGCTCGCGACCGTGATTGCCACGAACCCGAACCACGCCGCCGACGCTTTGCGCGGTTGGGTGTCCGGTTTCGCCGACGGCTGGACTGACGCGAAGTCGATCGTCACGACCGGACGCGGGCGGCGGGACTTCGACGCCAAAACCGGCAGCGCCGCCAACGCCTTGGAGCGGGTGGACTACGCGAAAAGTTTCCCGAACATGTCGGCCAAGCTTGCCGTCGCCGCGAACAAGCACGCCGCCGCGCTTCGGATGGTCGGTCGGTTCATGCGCGCGGCCGATGCGGTGTTTTTCCACGCCAACAAGGAAGCCTACGAGCGCGTCGCGGTCGCGAAGTTGCTCGATGGAGAATTTCACGGCCACGAACTCGCGGAGAAGATCCGCGAGACGCTCCAGATTGCGCCGCATCACTATCTCTCCGCGGAGCGGCAGGCACAGGCCGAAGGTTACGACGGCCTTGAGAAAGCCCTTCGAATGGCGGACATCCTCGAGGAACGGCGGAAGGCAACCAAGCCCGGAAACATCGCCGCCGAGGGTGCGGAGCGATTCGGCCTCGAATCCACCTACAACAACGAGCCGGAAGGATGGGCAGGCGTCATTTATCATCATCTCGCCAAGCTCACGAACGACCTACGCCCCGGCGGCGTGCCTGTGCTGAAAGCGTTTCTCCCGTTCCTCAAGATCCCGACGAACGTCATGAACGTCTCGCTCAATTTCACACCACTCGGAGCGGTGCGCGCTGCGCGGGGCGTCGTGACGATCAACGGCGCCGGCGAAATCTCCCGCCGCGAGTTTACAGGCGAGGAACGCACTCGACTCTATATCCAATCGTTCGGCTCCTCCCTTGCGATGGCAGCCCTCTACGCGGCAGCGATGGCGGGCGCTGACGATGACGACCCATGGTTTACGATCACCGCGACGGGGCCATCAGATTTCAGGAAACGCGATCAACTGCGCGCGACGGGCTGGCGTCCGCACTCGATGAAATTCGGCAATACCTGGGTGGGCTACAAGGACACTCCGTTGCTGATCCCGCTCGCGATCGTTGGAAACATGGTCGACGCGAAAAAATATCAGAAGACGCGGGACGATCTCGCGTTCGGAAGTCGCGCAATCGACGCGACGATGCGCGGCGGTCGGGTGATTTTCGACACGTCGATGCTATCTGGGCTCGGCAACCTGATGGATTTTGCACAGGACCGCGCCTCGGCGGATCGCGTCGGCAGATTCCTGACGCGCATCCCAGCGGACCTCGTCGTCCCGTTTTCGAATCTACTGCGCCAGATCGACCAGACGTTCAACCCGGAGGCACGTCAGCCCGACGGCCCGCTCGGCGACGTGGGCGCCGCGCTGCCGTTCGTCAGAAACACCGGATCGGAGCGCGTAGACGTGCTTGGGGCGCCGGTGCGGTCGCGGCCAACGGACGCCTTCGCGACTTTCGAAACCAATGATGCACTTCGCGACCTTCTGCGCCGCAAGAACGTGTTCGTTCCGTCACCGGACCGCGACACCAAGCTTGGCGATCGCGTGATGACGCCGGAGGAGTTCAGCGCGTTCCAGCGAGCGCGTGGCGAACGCCTCAGGCGCGAACTCGAGTTGCGCGAGCCGATGATGCGCAGCATGCTGCGCGAACAGGTCGAAAAGATCGTGCATCGCCTGGCGCGAGAGGCGACGGATGAGGCGAAGGAGCGCATCCGCCGGCAGGCGTTGCGGGAGCCGGCGACGCGATGAACGACGAACTCGCGAACCTGCCCGCGCTGAAATCGCTCGGCACTCTCGCCGATTTGCGGCCGGTGCTCGTCATTGATACCCGCGAACAGGCGCCGCTCACGTTTTCCCGCCTCCCATCGGTTCGCGGCACACTCTCGACCGGTGATTACTCCTTTCGCGGCGGTGAAGAGTTGTTTGCGGTTGAGCGCAAGTCCGTCGCCGACCTGGTGGGGTGCTGCGTCGGCGACAACCGCGAGCGCTTCTTTCGTGAGCTTCATCGCCTCCGCGGGTTCCGGTTCAAGCGACTCTTGATCGTTGGCACGCGAGCCGAAATTTCGGCGGGTGACTTCCGATCGAACATCTCCCCGCGCGCAGTCCTCGCGACTCTGTCAGCGATCGAAGCGCGTTTTGACGTGCCCGTAGTTTTTGCGGCGACAGTGGGCGAGGCGGCCGAACTCGTGGAGCGCTGGGCGTGGTGGATGGCGCGCGAAGTTGTCGTCGTGGCGAACGATCTTTTGCGCGGGTGCCAGAGCGATGGCGAGTGAGGAGCGGCGCCGCGGCTGTTGTCGTTGCGTCAACGTTGGTATTACGTCAACGGATACATTTTGCTTGCAACGGGCGCGAGGATTTCCGAAACGCACGTCATGGCGGCCGTGGAAAAGTCGCCAGACTCAAAGTCGAAGAAATGAGATTTCGACAAAGCATCTTTCGGGCGCCCGCCAAGGTCCGGCTTCGCCGGGGCGGTCGGTCTCTTGCCGCTTTTCCACACCGCGGCGGGCGCCCACTTTTCCCCGACATGAGAAGAGAGACCCATGTGTTTTGCTCTGCTAGTTCCGCCAGCCTGCTCCCGGACAGATGGCGTGTCATTGATGGCGCCGGCGACGGCAATCAGACGAGTGTCTTTGACGACGATTCCGCCGAATGCGGCTACCGGCCAAGTTCGTTCTATTTCCGTCGCGCGCTTCGCGCTGCGAATTCGCTGCAGGGCGTCTCCTTTATCATTCTTTCTCTCCATGCGGAAATCGCTGTCTGCCGAGAGTTCGCGCGGGCAAACGGTGTCCCTGAGTGCTCAGCCGTCGACTGTCCGTCTTGCACGCCGTCGAACGACCTCGAGATTCTTCGCGCGACCGGTCTTCACCTTTGCTGTGTGCTCGAACGGGTGAAGCGGGCGATCGATGACGGAGGCTTCGTTCCGCCCAAACGAAATGTAATGCGCAGCGAGGCCACAGAAAAGGGATGGCCGGTGACAGCTAGCTGAACGCGCCGCTTACGTTTTCGACCGGAGTTTCGTAGTGATGGGGATGACCGACGACGAACTCTTCAGAGCGGCGAACGACCTGCGGGACCGGGCGGAAGCCGAGATTGCCGCTCACCGCGTCGCCATCGCGCGCGCCAGCGGGGTCTTTGCCGGCGAGCGTCTGACAGCCGACGAGAAGCTCGTCCTTGCGTGGTATCGCGAAGCCAGGAGCGTGCACGTAAGGGGGTGCACGGGGGCCGGCTCCGCGTCTGTCCTCCTCGTCGGCCGACCGAACGCCGTCGGCTGGATCGATCACCAACTCGACCATATCGGCGGCGGACTTTCCAGCATCGTGGACGGCCGGGAGGTAGCCCACTGCACGCACTTCGAGCGCGGACCGGTGTTCGAGCCGCTACGGTCGCGAGTTGTTGCTGTGGCCAACATGCTGGCGCTCGAGGACGGATTGCTCGGAACGGAGGCGGAGCCTCCGCAACGCTTACCGTGAAAATACCAATCGCCATCTACGCCCGCGTTTCCACCGCCGAGCAATCGGTTGAACCTCAGCTCATGGAATTGCGTTCAGAATGCGCGCGCCGCGGTTGGAACGCCGTCGCCGAGATCGCCGACACGGTCTCGGGAGCGGCGAGCACACGTGCCGGCCTTGATCGGCTGATGCGGCTCGTTCGCCAGCACTCCGTCAAAGCCGTCCTCTGCGTGAAGCTCGACCGCCTCGGCCGCTCCCTGCAACACCTGGTCCAGATCATCGGCGAACTCGAGTTGCATGGCGTCGCGCTCGTTTGCACCTCCCAGGGCATCGACACGAGCGGCATGAACCCCGCGGGGCGGCTGCAACTTCAGATCCTCGGAGCCGTTGCTGAATTCGAGCGATCGCTGATCGGCGAGCGGACGCGCGCAGGCCTGCAGGCAGCCCGGGCCCGCGGCGCGCAGATCGGCCGGCCACGCGTGCCGCTGCCCGCGAATTACGTCGAGATCGTTGCGGAGTGGCGGAGAGACACCGGCGGCGCGAATTACCGCGACCTCGCCCGACGTCTCAACATCGCGAACCCCGGAACCGCCTTGCGGGTTGCGCGCGCCGTCCCCGCGGCCGCTGCGGCATGAATTCCCAACCGCGCCCGGAGTTCATCCGCCTGCCGGCGAACAAAGCGCACTGTCCGTTCACTGGCTTGAAGCGCGGCACGATGCGGAACCTCACGCTTCCGTCGAAGGCCAACAACTTCCGCCCGCCGGTCCCCGCGAAGATTTTGAAGCAGCGCGGAAAACTGCGGGGCGTTGTCCTCATTCCCTACGACGCGTTGATCGCCTACTTGGAGGCGTTACCAGTTGCCGGGCGAAATGAATGATTCTCATCAGCTCGTGAGCGCTTTCGAGTGCGAATCCGGCGCAGGACGAATGCCAGCGCGGTGATGACGGGCCAGACGATCAGGTTGGCGACGACTCCGTCGAGAATCGCCAGCGCATGGTCGACGAAGTTCACGACGACAAGACGCGCGAGCGTCGGACGGGCTGTTGAGTTTGAGATGGCGTTTTCACGTGCAACAGGGTGCCCGAAAAGCAGCCACTGAGCTAAACGCCGTGGCGCGCGTGGGCGGTCTGGCGCGTTCATTCTGACGTTCCGTCAAAAAAGAGACGGACGTTCGCGAAGAAGCGAACCGTCAGCCGCCGCGGTCACCCTATTGACCTTTGTTCCCTATCCGTTCCCTGAAACGCATTTCAGAGGAGAAGTGGCGCCCCCACGGGGAATCGAACCCCGCTTTGAAGATTGAGAATCTCCTGTCCTAACCGATAGACGATGAGGGCGGCTGAAGGAGGGATGACGGTCTG
>JBEHYR010000050.1:0-42992 GCA_048498075.1 Verrucomicrobiota bacterium
TGCTCGGCGGTTGCCAGTCCGCCGGCGAAAATGCCGGTCCGCATTCCTCCGCCGCCGAAGCCGTGCTCTGGCGTGTCGACGTCCACGGCGCGATCGGCGACGGCACGACCGTCAACACTCACGCACTCCAAACCGCGATCGACCAGCTCTCCGCCCGCGGCGGCGGCACACTCGTCGTGCCCGCCGGTGTTTTCCTGAGCGGCGCGCTCTACTTCAAACCCGGCGTCAACCTCCTCGTCGAAAAAGGCGGCGTGCTGAAAAGCACCACCACGATGACCGACTTCCCGCCGCTCTACACGCGCTGGGAAGGCATCGAGCGTTACTGGACCGCCGCCTTCCTCAACTTCATCGGCCTCGATCATGTCGCCCTTTCCGGCGAGGGCACCATCGACGGCTCCGGCGACGCGTGGTGCGATTTCGGGCGGCATCCCTTCCGCGGTCTCGCGCCTTTCAACCCGTCCCCGCCCGCCTCGGTTCCATCCGTCGCCACCGCCTATCCGGCGGGAATTCCTTCCACGTCCGCGCTGCACTTCGCTCCGAACCCCGCCGACCTGCCGTCCGTCAACGCCGCCGGCCTCCCGCTCCCGCGCATGCCGCTCAGCCCGCCCCGCGCGCTGGTTTTTCAAAACTGTTCCGATGTCCGCGTCGCCGGACTCACGCTCAGGAATCAAGCCCGCTGGGGTTTTGTTTTCCTCTACTGCACCGACGTCGTCGCGGAAAATCTCACCGTCCGCGCCGAACACTACATTCCCAGCTCCGATGGCATGGACGTCGACTCGTGCCGCCGGGTGCGCATCTCCGGCTGCGACATCGACTGCAACGACGACTGCATTTCGCTGAAATCCGGCAAGGACGAGGACGGTCGCCGCGTGAACCGCCCGTGCGAGGATGTCGTGATCGAGAAAACCCGTTTCGCCTACGGCCACGGCGGCGCCGCGATGGGCAGCGAAACCTCCGGCGGCATCCGCCGCGTCGAAGTGCGCGATTGCGTCTCCGAAGCCGGCAACTGGGCTCCCATCCGTTTCAAGTCGCAGCCGACCCGCGGCGGCGTGGTCGAGGACATCACCTACCGTAACCTCGAACTGCGCGGCGTGCGTCAGGCCTTCGAGTTTTCGCTCGCGTGGAATATGCGCATCGGCATCCCAGGCGCGGCGCATTTCCCCCCCGTCGTCCGGCACGTCAAACTCATCGGCATCCACGGCACCGCGCAGAGCGCCGGCTCGATCCGCGGCCTGCCCGACAGCGAGATCGACGGAATCGTTTTTCAGAACTGCACGCTCACGACCCAGCGCGGCCTCGTGATCGAGCATGCCCGCAATGTGGATACCTCAGGCCTCGCGCTCACCGTCGCCGAAGGCCCCGCGATCACCCTCCGCCCCGCCGCCACGGCAAAGTAATATGCCACCGCCCTCGAAGCTCGCCCCCTGTAGGAGCCTGCTTGCAGGCGATGTTCGACGCGCAATATCGCCTGCAAGCAGGCTCCTACATTCGGCCGAGCGGAGCGATCGCCTCTCGGAACACCGCTACTTCCCACCCTTCAAGCGCGCATCGAGAAAATCCAAAAACACCGGCCAGTCCGCCGGTAGCACGCCGTGCGGCCCATCGTGCATCAGATAACCGAGCGTGTTCATCAACGGATGCCCGGTGGGCGGCTGCGAATATTGCTCGATCCCTTTCGCGCCGAACAGCGCGAACACCGGCGTCGCCGCCTTCGCCGCGAGGAATTCGCCGTAGGGATCGGACCACTTGTCGGTGCTGCCCGTCTGCAGCAGGATCGGCCGCGGCGCAACCAGCGCAATGATCGTGTGCGCATCCCACGGCATGTCCGCCGCGTGCCCGGCCCACTTCTGGTAGTTGATCGCGAATTGATACGGGTAACGTTTCGGCGCGACGAGGTGCGCGATCGTCTCACCGTAGTCGCGCCGGCTCAGCGCCGCACCGCCCTCGCCGGACACGCTCGCAATCACGCACGCCACGCGCTCGTCGCGGGCCGCCGTCCAGAGCACGGTCTTGCCGAGCCGTGACGCGCCGGTGATCGCGACCCGCTTCGCGTCGATCTGCGGATCGGTTTCGAAATAGTCGATGATCCGGCTCGCGCCCCAGCCCCACGCCGCGATCGAGCCCCACTCGTCCGCCGCCGGCTCGCTCTGCCCCGGTTTCAAATACGCCGCACGAATCCCCTGGCCGAGCGCATCGAGCGCGTCGGGATCGATATCCGAATAGCAAAACGTCGCGACCGCATAGCCGCGCGCGAGCACGTCAGGAATGTTCTTCAATTGAAATATCCCGCGTCCGCCCTGCGGCGCCGGCTCGGCTCGCACGCGCGTTTTCTGCTGCGGATCCCAGCGGCGGCCGACCTTCACGTCCGGGTCGCCCGGCACCGCGAGATTGTTCGGCACCCAGCCGAATTCGAGCAGCACCGGCACCGGACCCTTCGCGTTCGCCGGCAGATAGAGCAGCACGTCGACGTAGTTTTCGGTTTTGCTCGCGGTGAAATAAATCGTGATCTGCCTGCGCAGGGCCTTGCCGTCGAACGCCGGCGTCCCTTTGTCGAACACGTCGAATGTCATCGCCTCCGGCCGGCCCGGCACCCGGCCGTATTGGTTTTCCTCGATCAGCTTGAACAGCTCCGGCCGTCGCTGCTCGGTCCACGTCTTCGCATCCGTCACCCGCCGCCCGTCCGCGAACACCAGCGGATCGGGCAACGTGTAGCTGCCCGTGCGTGCTTCGGTATAGTTCGCCGGAATGCCGGCGACTTCGCCGGACTCGGTATCGACGATCTGGGCACGCAGCGAGGCGAACGAGGCGAACACAGCCGCGAGCGCCGCGACGGGGAAAATGAGCGATCGATCATGGGATTTCATAGGGAAGAATTCTTGAATCGAACATGCGGAGCTTGGCAGCGACGCTCGCGTTCATTCGCGCCGCAGCAACACGACCGGCCCCATCAACCCCGACTCCGTTGCTACCGGCGGCGGGCCGAATCCGCGCCCGGACGGCACCGCCGCGTCGCCGAGCACGCGCTTTTCGGCGGGCAGATCGCGGTCGCCGGCGAGCCGATTTGTCCACTCGTTCGTGACCTCGATCTCCAGCCGGTTCTCGCCGGGTCGGAGCGCCGCCGTCACGTCGACGCGATAGGGCGGCTTCCAAAGTTCGCCGAGCGCACGGCCGTTTACGATCACTTCGGCGATGTCGCTCACGCGGCCGAGATCGAGCACGAGCGCGCCTCCGTCGCTGAACCACTCCCGTGGAGCGACGACCGTCTTCGTATACGTCGCCGTGCCGGAGAAATACTTCACGCCAGGATCGGCGTTCGTCGTGAGCGATGCCAGTTTCTCAAGGTGCAGCGTCGCCGGTGCGCCGAGATCCTTCGGAAACGCCACCTCCCACGCGCCCTCGACTTCCGCGATGGTCGTGACCTGCACCGGCAGGGCCCGCCGCATCGCCGACGCCGCCGCGCGCCGAAACACCACGAAAACCGCTTCGCGCTCGGCCAGCCGCAACGGCACCACGGTGCGGTCTCCCGTGATCGTGTAGTCCGCCGGCTCGATCGCCCCGGTGTCCGGGTGCCACAGCTCCGCTTCGCGGCCGCTCACCCGAAAACGCGCGTCGAACTCCCGCGGCTCGTCCGTCGTGTTGGCAACGTAATAGATGTCCGCGTCCGCCGTGTGGCGATGCAGCCACGCGACCTCGGCGTCGAGCCCGCGCACGTATTCGAAATCCTTGGTCACAT
The DNA here is from genome assembly GCA_048498075.1 of Verrucomicrobiota bacterium. Taxonomy (GTDB): domain Bacteria; phylum Verrucomicrobiota; class Verrucomicrobiia; order Opitutales; family Opitutaceae; genus Opitutus. Next base: position 3,734 of record JBEHYR010000050.1, read on the forward strand.
TCGCCGCCGCGAGCGCCGCACCCGGCGACCAGCCCCAGACCACGCGGCCTTTCCCGACGTAGCGGATCGTGCGGCTCACGCCATCGAGATCGCCCCAGATCTCCGCCGCCTCCGCGCGCACCTCCGCATCGGCGGCCGGATGGTTCATCAGACTCGGCGAGCCCACCGGCTTCGGCCCGACGACGATCGCCCCGCCGCGGACGAGTTCGCCGATTTTTTGAACCAGCTCCGGCCGCATGCGATCGGTCAGCGGCAGCACGAGGGCGCGGTAGCTCATCCCGTCCGGCAGCACGAGCCGGCCGTCGTCCGCCACCGTCATCCGGTGGAGCAACACGTCGGCGTTGATAAAGTCGTAGTCGTATCCTTCCGGCGGCGTCGGTTGCGTGCCCGGTCCCCAAATCGGCGGCGTGGACGGCGCGCCTTCGTTGAGCAGATAGGCGAGGTCCGCCACGAATTTTCCCTGCTGCAACATCTGCGATTCACGCGCGAGATAAGTGAAGAACGGCGCCGCCTGCTCCGCCCACGTGATGTTTCGATTCAGGTGCGTGCCGACCATCGTATTGCCCGGCTTCGTATCGAGCGGCTGGTGCGCCGAGGTGTGAAACACGAGGCGGTTCACGCCCTGCGCGAGCCAGTAGTCCGCGACTTTTTTCAACGTGTAGGGCGCTTCGTAGCCGCCGCCCGTGAACGCCTCCGCGGCCACCAGCGGCTTGCCGTAAACATGCGCCGCCGACGCGGCGCCGCGCACGTCCTGTAAATACATCAGCCGTGGATGCAGGTCGCGCACCCAGAACTCGCCCATCGGGATCTCGACTTTGCTTTTGTTGAGCAACGTGTCCTCCGGCATCTCGAGCGACACGCCCGCCGCTTCGGCGTAGATGCCGAGCCCGCGCTCGCGGAGTTTCTCCGCCATCGTGCCATAGTGGGCGTCCGCCCACAGGTCGGCGAGCGTGCGGCGGAAATCCCACAGGAAACGGTCGCTCACGTCGGCGTTTTCAACGACGCGCCCCGTGAGCGCCGGCAGATACGGCGTCGGATCGTAGCCGCGGCGCGCGCGAAATTGCGCGGCCATCTCGTCGGTCCAGTTGTTCGTGCCCGCTTCCCAACTGTCCATCATCACATAGCGCAGGCTCTTTCCGAAGAGCGGCCCGAGCGCTTTTTCGAGCGGATCGAAATAGCCGTGGATGTAAGCGTCCACGTGCTCGCGGCTGAGCTTGTCCACTTCGTAGCCCGAGCCCGCCGGCGTCGCGGGCCGGTTTTTCGCGCCCGTGAGCGAGTAGCCGAGACGCAACACCGTCCAGTTCCCAGCCGGCGCATCCCACTCGAGCGTGCCGTCCGGCTTCATCTTCGCGGTGAGGTCGATCACCTCGCGCGACGCGATCGCGGTCGCCGCAGGCGTGGCCGGCGTCGGCACGGTTTCGTATTCGAACAAGAAACTGAATCCCGCCTTCTCTTCCCAACGATTCACGCGCGCGCCGCCATGCAGCACCGCCTCGCTCAACACATATTCTTTCGCGGGCGCGGCCGGCGCCTGGCTCATCGTCGCCGCCGGCCCGAGTGGCGCGCCCGTGAGTTCGATCCGGAAAAATTTCGCCGTCGTCGGCCCAAACGCATACGTGCGCACCATTCCTTGCCGGTAAAGTTGCTCGCCGGGCAGCGTCACCAGCGTGCGGAAATTCACGCCATCATCGCCCGCCAGCACGCGCCCCACCGGAATGCCATTGGCGCTGCCGCCGCGACCGCCGAGGGTGATTGCACGGGCGGCGAACGCCCGCGGAAACTCGAATTGCACCCACGCCGCGCCGCCGTCCTTCGGCGCCGGAATCGTGAGCAACGTGTTGAGTTGATCGTCCAGCAGCGGCGCGCCATCCACCGGGCCGTTGTTCGTCGTCACGCTCGGCTTCGCTGCGCCGGCATCGATTTCGTCCGCCGGCGTCCGATACGCGACCACGGCGCTGTCCGCGTAAAACGGCGGATCCTGCGAATCGCTCGTGTAGTAACTCGCACCGGTGTTGCGAATCTGCCCGATGTTATTCGGCGGCGGCGCGAGTTTTCCGGAGAATCGCCCCGGGCCCGTCACCGCCGTCTCGCTCCACACCAGCTTTTTCATCGCCTGCTCCGGCTTCACCCACGGGCCGCCCGTCTCGCTCCAGCCCGGCGAACTGAAAATCGCCATCTCCAGCCCGAGCCGGTCCGCCTCACTCGCCGCGTATCGGACTGCCTCATACCATTCGGGCGTGCCGAAAGGCGTCTTCGGCGTGACATCCTGCCCGCGCCCGAACGCCACGTCCGCCAGCATGAACCCGCCGATCCCGGCGCGTTTCATCCATTCGAGATCCTTCGTGATGCCTTCGCGGGAAACATTGCTCTGCGTCCAGTGCCACCACGTGCGCGGCCGCGCCGCTTCCGGCGGCGCTTGGAAATCGCGAGCGAACGTGTCGGCCGCCGCAGCGGCCGGTGCCGACGCTGCGGCCGCCCTCGAAAACAGCGCGCCGATCCCCAGTGCGACCGCGATGACGAGAGTGCCGGGCAAGCGGGCCAGAAATGAAACGCTCATTGGGGGTGACGCCGGTGGGCGTCGAGATCGACGCGGCGTGGCGGATTTGGGTTCGCGGAATCGAACAGCTAAATGCGGACATGCGCGAGACCGCTTGCCACTCCTACTGTCCGGCGAAACCTAGACCTGTCTCTCGCCACCAGGCATCGGCCAATCTCGCTTCTCCCGGTCAGGTGTCGTCTGATGGTTCGCCTTTCCCCCTGCTTTTTTTAGACCTCCCGTACCGTTTATCCGCCATGAAAATGTTACCCCGACTCCTCCGCCTCTCATCTCTCCTCTTCGCCGCGCTCACTCTCGCCCGCGCCGCCGATATCGATGGCGCCTGGTCCGCCGAATTCGACACTCAGGTCGGCCCGCAAAAATACACGTATCATCTCACGGCCGACGGTGAAAAACTCACCGGCGCCGCCGACTGGGAGCGCATGGGCGAGAAAGGCTCCACGCCGCTCGTCGCCGGAAAAATCTCCGGCAACACCGTTTCGTTCTCCGAAAAAATCGCCGCCCAGGGCATGGAGATTCAGATCGCCTACACCGGCGCCCTCCAAGGCGACGAACTGAAGCTCAAACGCGTCGTCGGCGATTTCGCCACCGAGGAATTCGTCGCCAAACGCGTCGCACCCGCACCCACGCCCGCCGCGGCCGCCGTCGAACCGAAACCGGCCCATCCGCCGATCGCATTCCTCGCGCCGCGGCCCACGGACGCCGAAAAACTCGCCGCCGCCACGCCCATCAAAATCGCCGACGGCCCGTTCCAGCCCACCTGGGATTCCCTCGCGAAAAACAACCATACGCCCGACTGGTTCCGCGACGCGAAGTTCGGCATCTGGGCGCATTGGTCCGCGCAGTGCGTCCCCGAGCGCGGCGACTGGTATGCCCGCAACATGTACATCCAGGGCACCGAAACTTATAACTTCCACGTCGCGCACTACGGTCACCCTTCGAAGTTCGGCTTCATGGAATTCGACCATCTCTGGACCGCCGAGAAATGGGAGCCCGAGAAAATGATGGCCCTCTACCGCCGCGCCGGCGCGAAATACTTCTTCGCCCTCGCGAATCACCACGATAATTTCGACACCTACGACTCCAAATACCAACCGTGGAACTCCACGCGCGTCGGCCCGATGAAAGACATCGTCGGCACCTGGGCCAAGGCCGCGCGCGCCGCCGGCCTCCGCTTCGGCGTCAGCAACCACTCTTCGCACACCTGGCACTGGTTCCAGCCCGCCTACCATCACGACATCGAAGGCCCGCTCGCCGGCATCCCCTACGACGCCGCCACGCTCACCAAGGCCGACGGCAAGGGCACCTGGTGGGACGGCCTCGACCCGCAAGATCTCTACGGCGGCCTGCGCATCCCGATGTCGGCCGATCTGAAAACCGCGAAGGAAGCCGAAGCCTGGCACTGGGACAACGACGGTCACTGGTATGAATCCATTCCGCCCAACGACAACGGCTACGCCGCGAAATGGTTCCTCCGCGCGCAGGATCTCGTCGACAAATACCACCCCGACCTCGTCTACCTCGACGACGAGGAGCTTCCCCTCGGCCATTGGGGCCTCGACTTCGCCGCGCACTACTACAACGCCAGCGTCGCCGCCCACGCCGGCAAACTCGACGCCGTCCTCTTCGCGAAAAAGATGACACCCGCCCACGCCCCCGCCGTCACGCCCGACATCGAACGCGGCGTCTCCGAGGCCATTCGCCCCGAGCCCTGGCAAACAGATACGTGCATCAGCTCGTGGCACTACGACCGCCGCATTTTCGACGAGCATAAATACAAGACCGTCGGCCAGGTCGTGCGCATGCTCTGCGACATCGTTTCAAAAAACGGCAATCTCCTCCTCAGCGTTCCTGTCCGCGGCAACGGCGAACTCGACGCCGACGAGGTCGCATTCCTCGAGGGCATGGCGAAGTGGATGGATGTGAACAGCGAGGCGATCTACGGCACGCGTCCGTGGAAAGTTTACGGCGAGGGTCCATCGACCGAGGAGAAGCACGAGACCGGCCAGTTCGGTGGCGCGAAGGATGTCCGCAGCCAGCCCTACACCGCCGAGGACATGCGCTTCACCACGAAGGCCGGCGAACTCTACGCCATCGTTTTTGCCTGGCCCGCCGATCACTCCGTGCTGATCAAATCCCTCGCCGGCAAGGACACCTCCGCCGTCACCCTGCTCGGCTACGACGGCGACCTCGCCTCCTCGATGGAAGACGGCGGCCTCCGCGTCCAGCTTCCCGATACAGCCCCCGGCGAGCACGCCTTCGTCCTGAAAATCTCCGGCCTCCGCTGAACTCGAACCGGTAGGGACGGCTCTCCGAGCCGTCCGCGAAAACCCCTCCCACCCGATCGGACGCCTCGGAGAGGCGTCCCTACCGCAGCCTCCTCCGCGCCCTTCGCGTCCACGATCTTCGCGTTTCAATCCGTTTCTCCATGAAAGTTCTCCGCCGCATCCTCCCCCTCGCGCTCGCCTCTTTGCTCGCCGGTCTCCCCGCCCGCGCCCTCGAAAAACCGAACATCACCTACCAGGTCTTTCAATTCCCCGCCGACCAGATCCCGCGCGTCGACGGCGATCCCTCCGATTGGGCGATGGTCCCCGAGAGCTACGTCGTCGGCCTCGATCAGATGCACAACGACTCGAAGACGCCGCCCGCCGCCGGCGCCAAGACGCTCGCCGTCCGCGTGAAGGTGGGCTGGGTGAAAAATCTCAACCGCCTCTATTTTCTCTACGAAGCCGAGGACGATTTCTGGGATTTCGCCGATCCCGGCCTGCACAACGACACCTTCGAGATCATCGTCGATGGCGACGCTTCCGGCGGCCCGCTGATCGCCAAAGGCCACAAGGAATTCTGGAACACCGAGCACGTCGGCGCCGCCGCTGCCGCGCCCGATGACCGCATCAGCGTCGACGATTTCAAGTGGGCCGTCCACGGCGTCCACGCGCAGAATTACCACATCTTCACCCCCGCGGTGAACAAGGACTGGTGCATGGCTTGGGCGTCCGGCACCTGGATGAAAGAGATGCCCTGGGCCAATTCCGCGCAGTCCTTCCACTTCAAGCACGGCGAGTCCGGCAAGCTCACGCTCGAATTCTGGATCACGCCCTTCGACTACGCCGGCCCCGAGGGACCGCAGCGCGCCGTCGAATCCGTCCTCTCGGAAAACAAAATCATCGGCCTCTCCTGGATCGTCATCGACTACGACGGCCCCACGCCGCGCGGCTTCTGGGTTCTCTCGCCGAAACGCACTTCCTACGGCGACGCCTCCGAACTCTGCGCCTTCAAGCTCATGCCGCTCGAGCCTTCGCTCCAGCCGAAGCTCGCCGCGCAGTGGTCCTGGAAAATCGTCGACCTCGACCGCCGCCTCGTCGCCTTCAAAGATCTCTCCGTCGGCCAGATCACCGCGTGGAAATGGGATTTTGGCGACGGCACCAACTCCACCGAACAGCACCCGATTCACACCTTCGCCAAACCCGGCAGCTACGTCACCATCCTCGACGTCACCGGCCCCGACGGCACCGCCCGCCGCTCGAAAGTCTGGGACGTGCAGCTGAAATAATTGTAGGGCGGGGTCTCCGAACCCCGCCGTCCGTGCGTCCCTCTCCTCTCCTCCCCAACAGTCCGCTTCCAAGCCGCTGGCGATTCCGCCGGTCGCGCGATTCTTTCGCACTCTTCCCCGCGTCAGACTCCTGCGCCCCATGAAGCCCCTTTTTGCCTCGCTGCTGCTTGCTCTCTTCGCGGCCACCGTCGCCGCCGCGTCCCCCACGCTGCCGCATCTCGAAAAACGCGGTGCCGCCACCCAGCTCATCGTCGACGGCCAGCCATATCTCATTCGCGGCGGCGAGATCGCCAACACCGCATCCTCCAGTCTCCCCTACATGGAGACCGTCTGGCCGAAAATGACGCGCCTCAACCTCAACACCGTCCTCGTCGCCGTCGCGTGGGCCTGGGTCGAGCCCGTGGAAAACAAATTCGATTTCTCCCTCGTCGACGCGCTCCTCGACGGCGCGCGAAAAAACAACCAGCGCATCGTCTTCCTCTGGTTCGGCAGTTGGAAAAACGGCCTCTCCAGCTTCGCGCCCGCCTGGGTAAAACAGGACCGCGCGCGCTTCCCCTTCGTTAAAATCGCCAGCGGCTCCTCCGTCGAAATCCTCACGCCCCTCGGCGACGCCGCTCTCGCCGCCGACACCCACGCCTATGTGAAATTCCTGGAGCACCTCGCGTCGGCCGACACCGCGCACACGACGCTCATGCTTCAGCTCCAAAACGAAGTCGGCGTCCTCGGCGATTCCCGCGACCGCGGCGACGCCGCCAACGCCGCCTTCGCCTCCGCCGTGCCCCGCGAACTCCTCGCCCGCCTCGCTCGTCCACCCGCGCCGCTCTCGCCCGCCCTCGAAAAACTCTGGCGCGCCGCCGGCGCCAAAACCGCCGGCACTTGGACCGAGGTCTTCGGCGCCACGCCCGCCACCGACGAACTTTTCATGGCCTGGCACTATGCGCGTTACATGGGCGCGATGGCCACCGCCGGCAAAGCCGCCCTCGCGCTTCCCGTTTTTACCAACACCTGGATCGTCCAACCCGAGGACAAAGGCCCCGGCGATTACCCCACCGGCGGCCCGCAGCCGCTCTCGCTCGATCTCTGGAAAACCGCCGCGCCCGCCATCGATCTCAACTGTCCCGACATCTACCTCCCAAATTTCGACGACCACGTCGCCGCCTTTCACCGGGTCGATAATCCCCTCTTCGTCCCCGAGTCGCGCGGCGATGCCGCCGGCGTCGCCAACGCCTTCTACGCCATCGGCGCGCACGCTTCGCTCGGCTACTCGCCCTTCGGCATCGACAACACCGGCCGCCTCACGACCCTCCGCCCGCTGCCCGGCGCGCCGCAGTCCACCGATCTCGAAGCGCTCCCGCTCGCGCGTGGCTACGCCGTCCTCCGCGACCTCGCGCCGCTCATTCTCGCCCACCAATCCGCCGGCACGATCGGCGCTGCCTGGCTCAATAAAAACAAACCCACGCAAGACCTCGCCCTCGGCGACTACACGCTCCACCTCGATCTCCGCCGCAGTTCGCGCGACCAGAGTTTCCTCACCGAACTCGGCTACGCGCTCGTCCTCGCCCTCGCGCCCGACGAATTCCTCGTCGCCGGCACCGACGTGCAAATCACGTTCTCGCCGCGCACGCCGGGCGATCCCATCGCCGGCATCGCCGACGCCGAAACCGGCTCCGTGAAAAACGGCCAATGGATCGGCGATCGCAAAATGAGCGGCGACGACATCCTCCTCAACTACCGCCTCGCCGAACTCGCCGCCGCCCGCCAATCCGGCTCCGGCCTCCGCTTCGGCCCCGACGGCCCCACGCTCCAGCGCGTGAAACTCTACCGCTACCGCTGATCCGCTCCTCCGCGCCGATGCTCACGCCACACGCCCCGGCGCTTCGCGCCACCTCTCTTATTAGAGGGAATTCCAGCCTGACTCCCGCCGAGTATTTCAAAAACGTCCCGCAGCCGAAGTCCCCTCTATCAAGAGGGGTGCCCGACAGGGCGGGGTGTGTTGCCTCCGCTGTTTGCGCCTTCTGCGCCCTTTTGTGGCCATTCTCCGATCGGAATATTTCTCAACGCTCCCGATTCCTCACGCCCCTCTCCCTTCTGCTCGCCCTCGCCGCCACCACGCCCGCCCACGCCCTCACCGTCAATATCCGCGATCAAGGCGCGCGCGGTGACGGCATCACCCTCGACTCGCCCGCCATCAACGCCGCCATCGCCGCCGTCTCCGCCGCCGGCGGCGGCACCGTCATTCTCCCCGCTGGCCGTTATCTCAGTTTCTCGATTCAGCTCCGCAGCCACCTCACGCTCCAGTTTGAGTCCGGCGCCGTCCTCGTCGCCGCCGAACCTTCGCCCGCCCTCGGCCACTACGACGCCGCCGAGCCGTCCGACTCCACGGCGTATCAGGATTTCGGCCACAGCCACTGGCACAACAGTCTGCTCTGGGGCGTCGACCTCGAAGACGTCTCCATCCTTGGTCCCGGTCGCATCGACGGCACCCGCGGCCTCACCCGCCGCGGCCCTCCCGCGCGCCGCGACCTCGCTACCCCCGCTCTCCCCGCAACCGTTCCTCCGGCTTCGTCCATGGACGGCCTCGGCAACAAAGCCCTCGCCCTGAAAAACTGCCGCCGCGTCATCCTCCGCGATTTCACGATTCTCAACGGCGGCCACTTCGCCCTCCTCGCCACCGGCGTCGATCACCTCACTCTCGACAACCTCCTCGTCGACACCAACCGCGACGGCTTCGACCTCGACGCCTGCCGTCACGTCCGCATTTCGAACTGCTCCGTCAACGCCCCGCATGACGACGCCATCGTCCTGAAAACCAGCTACGCCCTCGGCGCCCCGCGCGCCACCGAGGACGTCACGATCGTGAACTGCGCCGTCAGCGGCTTCGACGCCGGCACCGTCCTCGACGGCACGTACGGCTGCACGATGACCGCCGCGCCCGATCGCGACGGACCCACCGGCCGCATCAAACTCGGCACCGAATCGAACGGCGCGTTCCGCAACATCGTCATCGCGAACTGCACCTTCACCCGCTCCCGCGGCCTCGCGCTCGAAACCGTCGATGGCGGCGTCATCGAGGACGTCGTCGTCACCGGTCTCACCCTGCGCGAAGTCTCCAACTCGCCGATCTTCCTCCGCCTCGGCCATCGCGCGCGCGGTCCCGCCGGCGCACCCATCGGCGCGATTCGCCGCGTGAAAATCAGCCACGTCGTCGCCTCCGACACCGACGGACGTTTCCCCGTGCTCCTCGCCGGACTGCCCGATCATCCGATCGAAGACGTCACGCTCGAAGACATCCACGTCGCCTCCCGCGGCGGCCTCACGCCCGAGCAGGTCGCGCAACAACCCGCCGCGCTCGTGAATCCCTTTTTTCTCCGCGGCGCCGAGCCCGGTCTCGCCGGCCCGCGCGATCCGCTCGCCGTGCCCGAACACGCCACTGGCTATCCCGAGCCGAGCATGTTCGGCCTCCTGCCTGCCGGCGCGATCTACGCCCGCCACGTCGCTCGCCTCTCGATCCGCGATTTCACCACGGAATTCTCCACGCCCGATCGTCGCCCCGCTGTCGTGCTCGACGACGTCGCCGGCGCCACCTTCGAAAATTTCCACGCCACCCGTAGCGGGAACGATCCCACGTTCGTCTTGCACCACGTCCACGATTTCGAAACCCGTCGTTGCAACGCCATCGCCGACACTCGCCTCGAAACCACCACCGACCTCTCGTTCTAGGTAGGGACGGCTCTCCGAGCCGTCCGCCCCGCCGTCCCTCTTCACCCCAACCGAACCTTCTCCCGCCCCGCCTCCGCCTCGTAGCCCTGCGCGGAAGCGCAGGGACCACCCGCCCACCGCTCTTCCCTCTCATGCTCCACGCTCACCCGCGCCCCATCGCGTTCCTGGTTTTCTTCCCCCTCGTTTTCGCCACCGCCGCTTTGGCCGCCGAGCCGCCGCTCGCCCTCCCCGAGATGACGCCCGCCGTCCGCCGCGAGTCCGGTCGCCTCAGTTTCGAACTCCTCCCGAAATCGTTCCAAAAAAATCCCCAGCTCGAGATGACCGTCGTCACCGAGTTCACCGATTACGGGCGCACGCTTCCCGAAGCCACGGCGGAAAAACCCGTGTACTATCTCGGCGTCGCCACCGGCCTCACCGAACGCGGCAACCCCGTCGCCGGCACGCATCCGCCCGCCCAAAATTACCTCGGCCGCCTCCTCCAGCATTCGCTCACCACGAATGGTTTCCTCGCCGCCGACAAAACCCACCGCCCCACGCTCACGCTCTTTTTTCACTGGGGCGAGCACATGCCGATGGATTACGACGAGCGTCAGCTGTTTCCCGAAAAGGCCTTTCACAATCTGCTCGAGCGCGCCACCCTCGTCGGCGGCCGCACGTTCCAGCGCCAGCTCTCGCAACGCATCGTCTACGGCGACGGACCGGGCGACCACTCCGCGCGCAACGAGTTCCTCACGTCGCAGGCCTCCGGCGATCTCTACTTCGTCGTCGTCTCCGCCTACGACTACGCGGCGCTCGTCCACGGCCAGCGCAAACTCGTCTGGCGCTCGAACCTCACCGTCGCCGCGACCGGCGTCAGCATGACCGACGCCCTTCCCGGCCTCATCCTCACCGCCGGCCCGTATTTTGGCCGTCCCACGCCCGACTCTGAAATTCTCTTCCGCCACGTGAAACGCGACGTCATCCAACTCGGGCCCGCCAAGGTCATCGAGACCGATGTGCCGTTGAAAAAATAAAACCCCGCGCCACGTTGCGGGCTCGTCCGCCCCTCTCACGCTTCGCCCATGGCCTCCTCCCCTGCTCGTCTCTACTGCGCTGCCCTCGGCCTTCTCGCCGCGCTCGCCTCGCCCGCGCTCGCCGCCCTCCAGCTCGCGTCGCCCTTCGGCGATCACATGGTCCTCCAGCGCGACCAGCCCGTGCCGATCTGGGGCACCGCCACGCCGGACGAAAAAATCACGGTCACCTTCGCCGGCCAGGAAAAATCCGCCATCACCGACGCCTCCGGCCACTGGCGCCTTGACCTCGCCCCGCTCGCCGCCAGCGCCGAGCCCCGCGATCTCACCGTCAGCGCCACCAATGCTCTCAACTCTCAACCCTCAACTCTCAACTTCTCCGACGTCCTCGTCGGCGAAGTCTGGCTCTGCGGCGGCCAGTCCAACATGGAGCGCCAGCTCGGTCCGCGCCCGCCGCAAAAACCGATCGTCGACTGGGAAAAGGAAGTCGCCGCCGCCGACCACCCGCTCATCCGCCAGCTCTACGTCGAGCAAACCACGTCGCTCGCGCCGCGCTCCACCGTCAAAACTTCCTGGACCGTCTGCTCGCCCGCCACCGCCGCCGATTTCACCGCCGTCGGTTATTTTTTCGCCCGCGATCTGCAGGCAAAAATCGGCGTGCCGGTCGGCATCATCCACAGTTCATGGGGCGGTACGCCCGCCGAGGCTTGGACGAGTCTCGAGGGCCTGCGCGATTTTCCCGAATTCGGCGAAGTCCTCACGCAGCTCCATGCGACCGCCGCCGACCCCGCTGCCGCGGAACGCGCCTACGCGCAAAAACTCGACCGCTGGTTTCAACACACCGACCCCGCCGGCGCCGACCACGCGTGGGCCGCTCCCGCCTTCACGCCCGTCGATTGGGAAACGATGCATCTCCCCACGCTTTGGGAAGACGCCGGCCACGACGGCTACGATGGCATCGTCTGGTTTCGAAAAACCTTCGATCTCCCCGCCACCTGGCACGGCGAAGACCTCGAACTTCACCTCAGCGCCGTCGACGACATCGACACGACTTGGGTGAACGGCGCCGCCGTCGGCTCCACTTATTTGTATAACACGCCTCGCGTTTACCGCGTCCCCGGCTCCGCGTTGAAACCGCACGGCAACGTCATCGCCGTACGCGTGCTCGACACCGGCGGCGGCGGCGGCATCTGGGACAAAACTTTGCCCCTCGAACTCGCCTCGCCGTCGCGCGCATTCCCCGCCGTTTCCCTCGCGGGCGACTGGCTCTGTCATTTTTCTCCGCCGCTCGACGGAAAAAATTATCCGCCCACGAATCTCGCCGCCGGCCCGAACGCTCCGACCATGCTCTACAACGCCATGATTGCGCCGCTCGTGCCCTACGCGATCCGCGGTGTCGCCTTCTATCAAGGCGAAGCGAACTACCAGCGGGCGCGGCAATATCGCACCCTTCTGCCCGCGCTGATCGCCGACTGGCGCAGCCAGTGGCGCATCGGCGAGTTCCCTTTCCTTTTCGTACAGATCGCCCCGTTCAAGGAGCAGACGCCCGAGATCCGCGAGGCCCAGCTCCTCGCCTGGCAGCACACGCGCAACACCGCGATGGTCGTCACACTCGATTGCGGCGACGCCAATGACATCCACCCCGCGCGCAAGCAGCCCGTCGGCGCCCGCCTCGCGCTCGCCGCCCGCGCGCTCGCTTACCACGAGCCCGTCGAATACTCCGGCCCGGTTTACGCCGCGCTCACGATCGACGGCTCCCGCGCGCTCGTCCGCTTCTCGCACCTCGACCACGGGCTCGTCGCGAAAGACGGCCCGCTCGTCGGCTTCACGATCGCCGGCAGCGATGGTGTTTTCCATCCCGCCGCCGCGGAGATTGCCGGCGACAACGTGGTCGTCACTGCGCCCGAAGTTCCGCAACCCACCGCCGTCCGCTATGCGTGGGCGAACGCTCCGACCGGAAACCTCTTCAACACCGCCGATCTCCCTGCGTCCCCTTTCCGCACCGACGTCGAATAGTTCTCCTCCGATGGAGGAGCCTGCTTGCAGGCGATGCTCGATCCTCGCACGCCAAAACCGTCTGCAAGCAGGTTCCTCCACCCGTGCCCGCTGGACGGTCCGCCTCCGCCAACTTTCCCGCCGTCCCTCTCGCCCCACGTTCCGTTGACGCCCATGTTCAAATCCTTTCTCGCCTTCTTGCGCCTCTGTGCGGCCGTCACGCTCGCTGCCTCCGCCGCAGCCGCCGAGTCCGCCCGCACCTTCGACCTCACGCGTCTCACCGCCGCCGATACCTTCACCGCTGAGCGCGGTTACGGCTTCGACCTCGCCACCGCGCCCGCCCGGTCCGCAGTCCCCGCCGGCGGCGAAGCGCCGCATCCGTTCTATTTTTCCGTCGCCGTGCCCGAAGGCAATTACCGCGTCACCGTCACCTTCGGCTCCGCCGACGCCGCGTCGGACAACACGCTGCGCGCCGAGTCGCGCCAGCTCCTCCTCGAAAAACTGACGACCCGCCCCGGCGAATTCGTCACGCGCGACTTCATCGTGAATGTCCGCAACCCCCGCTTCGCGCCGCCCGAAAAAAATGCTCCCGGCGGCGACCACGTGATCCTCAACGACCGCGAGACCGGCCTCCTCCGCTGGGACGACAAGCTCACGCTCGAATTCGACGGCCCCGCTCCGCACGTCCGTTCCATCACGGTCGCGCCCGCCCCCGCCGGCACACCCACCGTCTTCCTCGCCGGCGACTCGACCGTCACCGATCAGCCGTACGAGCCCGGCGCGAGCTGGGGCCAGATGCTGCCGCGTTTTTTCAAGCCGCAAGTCGCCTTCGCGAATCACGCCGAGTCCGGCGAGACGATGAAGTCGTTTCTCTTCGGCCACCGCCTCACGAAGCTCCTGCTCCAGCTCCGCGCCGGCGACTACCTCTTCATTCAGTTCGGTCACAACGACGAAAAAAAGTCCTGGCCGCAGACCTACGCCGAAGCGCACACGACCTACCCAGCCTACCTCCGCGCCTTCATCGCCGAGGCCCGCCTCCGCGGCGCTACGCCCGTCCTCGTCACCTCGATGCAGCGCCGCGTCTTCGATGACCACGGAAAAATCAAAAACACCCACGGCGACTACCCGGCCGCGGTCCGCGCAGTCGCCCGCGAGGAACACGTCGCCCTCATCGACCTCGAACGCGCCAGCGTCGCGTTCTACGAAGCGCTCGGCCCAAAAAAATCCCCGCTCGCCTTCAGCGCCGGCGGTCACGACATCACGCATCACGACAACTACGGCGCCTACGAACTCGCCAAAGCCGTCGTCCAAGGCATCCGCGACGCAAAGCTTCCCCTCGCCGACCTGATCGCCGACGACTTCGCGGGCTTCGACCCTGCGCATCCGGATTCCCCCGACACCTTCACGCTCGCGCCGAGTCCGCTCCGCAGCGACGTCCGTCCCCGCGGAAATTGAGAGGTCAGGTGTCTAGGGCGGGGTCTCCGACGCGCCGCCTCGCGCATCCTTCTCACCAGTACGGTTCGACGCCCGCCGCTCCGCGTCATCCGCGGTCAGAAAAAAACTCACCGCTCCACGCGCTCCCCTTCGATCTCCACCACATAAACCATCCCCATCGAATCGTTCACAAAGCGTGACGGATGGAACGAACGCCCGCCCTTCTCGCTGGTCTGAACCTCGAGCGGTTTGTGCGCCGGATCGTCGAGCTGGTACACCGCCTTGATCTTGTTCTTGAACGCCGGCAACGCGAAGTAGCCCTGCGCTCCATCGCGCTCCGCGTGAAACAGCGTGAAGTAGAGTTTGCCCGGCTTGCTCGTGCATCGCCAGGCGTGAAACGTCAGGAACACCGGCTTGCCCGCGCGATCCGTCAACTCCTTCGCGGGCTCGCCAAACTCCTCGCCGAACGGCGAAATCCCCGCGCCGTAAACCGCCTCGCCGTTCGCCTTCAGCCACCGCCCCACTTCCCGCAGATTCGCCACACTCGCCTCGGGAATCGTGCCGTCCGATTTCGGCCCGATGTTGAGCAGGTAGTTGCCGCCCTTCGACACGATGTCGACGAGCTTGAAAACCAGCTCGCCCGGCGACTTCCAATCGTGGTCGTCGCTGCGATAACCCCACGTGTGGTTGAGCGTCGCCGGCACTTCCCACGCCGCAGTCGAGGCTTTCGGCGGAATGTCGTTGTCGCCCGTGCTCCGATAATCGCCCACCTTTCCGAGCCGCCCGTCGATCAACGTCGCCGGCTGCAGCTTGCGCACGATATCCGTCAGTCGCTTCGCCCGGTCGCCCTCGCTCATCATCTGTGGCGTGTCGAACCAGATGAGACACATCGGGCCGTAGCCCGTGAGCAGTTCGCGCAACTGCGGCTCCACCTTCTGCTGCAGATACTGGTCGAAGGCGCCGCTCTTGTCCTTCACCTCGTTCGCCGGGAAATCCCAGTTGTTGCCCGCGCCGCCCGGCTCGTGCCAGTCCTGCGACTGCGAATAGTAGACGCCGAAGCGCAGCCCGTGCCGCGCGCACGCCTCCGCCAGCTCCTTCACGATGTCGCGCTTGAACGGCGTCGCATCGACCACGTTGAACGGGCTCGCCGCGCTCTTGAACAGCGCGAAGCCATCATGGTGCTTCGACGTGATCACGACGTATTTCATCCCCGCATCCACCGCGAGCTGCGCGAACGCGTCCGCGTCGAATTTCACCGGGTTGAACTGCGTCGCGAGCTGCGCGTAGTCGCCGACCGGAATCTGCCTCCGGTTCATGATCCACTCGCCGATCCCAGGCGAACGCTCCCCTTTCCAGTAGCCCGCCGGAATCGAGTAAAGCCCCCAGTGGATGAACAGGCCGAACTTGTCGTGGCGAAACCACTCCAGCCGCTGCTCGCGCGCCGTCTCGCTTTCCGGATCGGGTGTCGGCGCGGCCGGATCGGCGGCGCGGGCGGAGGAGGCGGAAATGGCGGCGATCATGACGAGAGCAAACCGGCGCAGGCGGGAAGAATTCATGAGGCGAATATTTTTGTAACTCAGCGGGAAAAACGCCGGCCGAAGGGAGCGCGTGCCACCTTCGTTATTTCGCTCCACGATGTCGCGCTACTTCGCCTTCGCAATCTCCACCGCGTAAACCTGCGTCGCGCCGTGCATGTTCGAGCGAAACACGATCCACTTCTGGTCCGGCGAAAAGGTCACGTTCGGCTCCAGCTTGTAGTCGTGCGCCTTCATGTTCACGAGCCGCTCGCCCGCGAAACGCCCGGGATGAATCAGGTTCTCCGCGTTCGGCGCCTTGATGCCCGCGACATCCGGAATCCCGTGCGGCCGAAACAGCCAGATCCATTTCCCATCCGGCGCATGCGCCACCATCTCGTTGTCGCCGCCGTCGCCGGCGAAGAGCGTGCCGTCGGGCGAGACGTTGTAGTGTACCGACCATTCGTTGCGCTCGAGCGCATACCAGGTGCGCCGCCCCGTCGCCAACTCGTAGCCGCCGAGCCAGAACACTTCGCCGCGGGGCGTCTGCAGGTCATACCAAATGTTCTTCCCGTCCCCGCTGAAGAACTCGTGGCCCCAGATTTCCATGTTCATCGTGCGCGTGTGGATCTTCGTGAGACCCGTGCCGTCGGTGCGGATCGTCCATAGGCGGTCGACTTCGTGCCACACGCCTTCGTGGCAGAACATGATCAGCCCCGGATCGGTCGGGGAAAACTGCACGTGGTTCAGCCACTCGCGCTCCCGGTGGACGACTTTGATTTCTCCCGTCGCCAGATTCAGCGTGAAGAGCGACCGCGGTTTCCCGGCGCGCACCCGCATGAGCTGCTCGTGCAGCCGGAAATCCTTCGCCTCCGCAAACGTCATCGGCGTGCCGTCCGGCCACTTCGCCTGATATTCCGCCTGAAACGTGGGCTTGGCGCCGCCGGCCGCGGGCTGCCCGCCCGAGGTGTTCGCCATGTTCGGCCCCGCTTCCGGTTTCGCTTCGCCACGCTGCCAGCCTCGCTCGTCCTCCTCCGCAAAGGTGCCGGCCATCAGCGTCTCGTCGGCGTTGAGCGTCACCACGCCGCCTCGCGGGACGGCCGCGATCTTGCGCGTCGCCTTCGTCTCGAGGTTCGTCGCGTAGATCCAATTTTTCTCCTCCTCGCGTTTCGAATAATAGACATCGCCGCTCTTCCGTCCGACCACGATCACGCGCACCTCGCCCGTTACGACCGGCTCGATTTTCCGTGTCGCCAGTTCGATCGTCGCGATCCCCTGGTGCGTCGTGATGACGATCTTTTTTCCGTCGGGCGAATAGGCGTTCTGGTGAAAATACAGCGACGCGCTGCCCGGCTCGTCCGACAGCCGAATCACGCGATGCCCGGTATCCGGGTCGACCCATTCGCGCGGCGGTTCGGCCGCCGCGATCGAAGCCGCGCCAGCAAGGAGAACGAGGGCGGTGCACAGCAATGTTTTCATATTTTGGAGAAGGGGTGAGGTTGCACAGACTGACGCGCTGGCCTTCCGGTTGGGTGCAGACTTAATCTCGGACCGTTCGCGAGGCTATTTCTCACGTGCCGGCATTCGCGGCGCTGCAGCGACGCGAACTCCGGGAACGAAAGAAGCCCGGCGTCCATACGCCGGGCCCAATCTAACCCCCTAACCAAAAATGGAGCGTCGCGCTCAAAAACAACCGGCGATCATTGCGTCCGGCTGACGCGCCGGCCGCGGCGGCACGCGACCAGGCCCAGCACGGCCAGCCCCGCCAGCAAAGCCGAGGTTCCGGGCTCCGGGACCGCACTCGCGGTGGCCGTGCGCGCCGTCTGCGCGTTGAAGTCGAAGGCGCCTACGAGCGCGCTCGTGCCGGCGCTGAAACCGAAGAAATTCGTGGTCAGATCGAGCGACGAGTTGGAGACGGTTTTCCAGGCGCCGTCGACGAGGAGCGCGCTCTGTGCGGATGCCCCCGACTGCAAATCAAAGGCCCAGACATACAACTGCGTGCCGACGCTCAGCGTCGCGTTGTCCGCCAAATTAAGCGCGGCCGACCATTCCGGTCCCGACGCGTCGTAATAACCGCCGGTCTCGGCAACCCAGTTGCCCAGCCAGAGATCGCGGTTGGCATTCGTCGGGGTGAAACCGTTGATGAAAGCGCCCAACTCCACCTCGAGCATGCCGGTCCAAGGCTGAGCGGTGCCGTCGAGCAAAGTGGTGTTGAAGTTTTCGAAAACGTAAGTGGTGGCCCGGAGCGGGACCAGCGTCAGCCCGAGCAGACCGAGGCTAAGGACGAGGATTTTTTTCATGAGGATAAGGAGTGGAATGAAGTGGAGTTGGTTAAAGCGTGTAAGGGCAAAGGATCAGGTAGTCCGCGTCGGCGTTGGCGCGGGTGAGGACGGCCATGCCGGTCGCCCCGATCAGCGCGTCGTTCTGCACTTCCGTCAGGTTGCCTGGGTGACGCCAGGCGATGCCATTCCCGCGAAGATAGGACAGTATGAACATGCCCGCCGCCCGGTCGAAAATCTGGAGCGTATCCGCCAGCGCCGCACTGTCGTTGCCGACCCAGCGGCGGTCGGCGGCGATGCCGGTGTCGACGAAGCCGCCGAACTGCACCGGCGAGAGGTCGATGGGAAAGCCGGTGGCGAGCGACCGCGGACCGGCTGCGAGACGCACCCGGAAGACATTGCGGCGGACGACGCCGGTGTGATCCCACGTGCGGGCGCCCGAGCGCAGCACGAGAATGAAACTGGTGTCCGGCGGAATGACCCGGCCGGATTCGTCGACCGCCTTCCCCGATTCGCGCCACGTCACGCCGTCGCCGCGGAGGTAATACAGCCGGAGCGCACCGCCCACGTGCAACTGCACGCTGTCGGCGAGGGCCGCACTGTTGTTGCCCGTCAGCGCCGGGCTGAACAACCCCTTGACCGACCCGAGCGTCGCATGCGCCCGCACGACGCCGAGGGCGCCGGCCAGCGTGTCCGCCGTGAGGCTGGTGCTCGTGCTCGCCGAGTTGGCGCCGAGATCCAGCACGACCGTGGTTCCGCCCGCGCTGAGCGTGGCTGCCGTGTCGACATCGAGGCGCTCGCCTTCGAGCGCCCCGGTTTCGATCTCGACGTAGTATTTTTTTCCGGCGGTCAACGTCGCCGCAGGGCTGCCCGTCGCAAACGAAAGCGCCGAAGTCGTATTGCCGCTCACCGTGCCGGTGAACAAATCCGCGGCGATGAGCGGCAGCGCGATGGGATTGTTCCCCACCGGCAGGCTCGCACTCATGACCCCGACGGGCGTGGTGGACGCGGTGGTCGCCGCCGGGAGCGACACGAGCGTGGCGAGAAGACAGGCGAGGCCGGCGGTCGCGGCAGGTAGGTGACGGAGGAGATGCATGGGAAACCTCAAGATGACGATGGCGACTCAGGGTTGGTTGGCGACGAGGCGGAAGAACTGGCGGGGTTGCTGCGACAGCGGGACCGCGGATCGCACGACCACGGTGTCGGTGCCATCGCCGTTATCGCCGGCGGAGACTTCGACGACTCCAAGCGTGCTGCTGAAATCCAGCGCGGTGCAGACCCGCACTTCGAGCGTCACATCGCCGAGCGCCTGACGCCGGCGGAAGGTGATCGTCGGATAGCGCTCCCCGGCCACAGTGACGACGCCTGTGTTGCCACCGGCGGCGCCGGCGACCGTCGGGTTCAGGCCGAGGGCAAACTCGAGCAAGTTCGGGACGCCGTCGCCGTCGGGGTCGGCCGACGCGCCGCGCTGGCCTGGTGCGAGGCCCGCGCCTGCCGCCCACGTCGAGAAGGCGGTCGGCGTGGTGACGATCAGCACGAGGCTCGTGCCCTGCACCTGCACCTCGGTGTCGTAGGCGCTTACGCCCGTGACCGTGAAGTCCGCGCCGGTGAAGGTGGTCGAGCCGAAGGTCGCCAGCGTGTAGCTGCCGGCGCCGAAGCCTGTGCCCGGCGTGACCGCCAGCTCGTAATTTCCGGTGCCGCCCGTGCCTTTTTCGAGCGCGCCCGCGATCGTGAGCGCGTCTTTCGCGGTGCCCAGGTCGAGCAGCAATTTTCCGCCGTGCTGCCACGTGAGCGAGGCGGCCGCCAACGTGCCCGCCGCTCCGCCGCCGGGCGAGACGATGCCGCCGCTGTTGAGCGTCACATCCTTGTTGGTCGTGCCCGTACCCGCCAATGTCGCACCGCTACCGACCGTCACGGTCGATCCCGCCGCGAGGCTGCCCGTGAGATTGAGCGTGCCCGCGCTGAGATTGATCGCACCGCCAAACGTGTTCGCGGCGGAAAGAGTCAGCGTGCCGGCGCCCGTTTTCGTGACGTTGCCACTGCCGGAAACGATGCCCGACAGGGTGATATTGAAGGAGGTGCCGGCGGCGTTTGCCGTCTTGAGCGTCACGTCGCCGTCGGTGGCCAACAGGATCGGATGCGTGGTGGACCAGTTGGCCTTCGCGCCGAGCGTACCGCTCGCGAGATTGACGGTCGTGATCATCCCGGACGTGCCGTTCTTCACGATGCCGCCGCTGCCGAGGTAGAGCGTGCCACCGGTGAGATTCACGGTGCCGGAACCGGCGGTCACCGTGCTGGCGAAGCCGAGCGTGATCTTCTCGATCGTGCTGACGCCACCGGAGAAGGTCGCGGAGGCGACATTGTTGGCATTCGTGCCGCTGATCCGCGAGAGCACGAGGCCGCTCGTCGTGTCGGTGGACGTGAACGTGCCCGAGGTCACGCGCATGTAGCCGCCGCGCCCCGCCGTGGTCTGCGTGCCGACGATGATCGCACCGCTGGCCGTGAGTGCGCCGCCTTCGACCGAGAGCGAGCCGTAGGAATTGCCGGTGCCGAGCGTGATGGTCGACGACGTCGTCGTGCCGCCGGCAAAGATGAAGCCCGCGGCGTAGTTATCCACCGAGGACGAATTGCGGGTGATGCTCAACGCGCCGGTCGAGACGGTGCCGCCGTTGACGCGCAGCGTGCCGCTGTCGGTCGTGATCGTGGCGCCGCCGGTCAGAGTCGCCGAGCCCGCGTCGACGGTGATGCCGCCGCCGACGGCGCCGAGCGTCGAGAGGCCCGAGGCGGTGAACGTGCCGCCGTTCACGTTGATCTGCGTGCCGGTCGAACTGGCGTTGGCGGTGCTCACCGCGGCGGTGCCGCCGGTGTCGATGCGGACCGTGCCACCGAGAACAGTCCAGGCTCCCGACAATGTATTCGCACCGGAGAGCACCAGAACGCCCGCGCCTTGTTTGGTGAGCCCGCCTGTGCCGGCGAGTCTCGCACTGACGGTGGCGGTGGCGCCGGCGCCGAGTGCGTTGACCGTGATCGTGGGCGTCGTGCCCGCGAGCGTGAGCGTGTTCCCCGTCGTGCCGTTGTTGTCGATCACCCAGCTCGCCGCGGAACCCGCGTCGGTGTCGCCGAAGGTCAGGCTGTTGATCGTGCGGGCCGCATCGAGATGCACGGTCGTGTCATGGGTGAGATCGAGCGTGTTGAAGTTCGCACTGTGCGTGCTGGCGTTCGGGATCGTGGCGTCCTGCCAGTTGGGCGCGTCGCTCCACAAGCCGCTCGCGGCGGTGCTGATCCACACGCCGCTGCCCGCCACCGAGAGGACGCGTGAATACGTCTCGCCCGCGGCGTAGCCGGCGGCCGGGTTACCCGTGGGGTCGGCGATCGCCGTGCCCGTCGCCTTCAAGTCGAGCCGCAGCGTACCGACGCCGGACAGGGCGTTGACGGTGACGTCGAAGCTCGAGCCGCTCGCCGCGGAGACGCTCGCGATCGTGCCCGCGGCCGTGCCGGTGACAGTGAGATCGAAATCGGCCGTATCCACGTTGTTGACGCTTTCGCTGAAGGTCACGCGGAACACCAGGCTGGCGACCGCCGAGGTGACCGTGGCCGTGGCGGGGGTTTGCCGCACGATCGAGGACACGGACGGCGCGATCGAATCGACCGTGAGGGTGAACGTCTCCGAGGCGGAGCTGCTGCCGCCGCCGTTCGAACCGACGGCGGTGAAGAGCAGCGTGCCTTCGGTCAGCGAGGTGCCGGTGTAGTCGAAGATCCAGTTCCCGCTGCCGTCGGCAACCGTGGTGCCGAGCGAGCCGGCGCCGGTGCGGATAAGGGTGACGGTGTCGCCCGCGCCCGCGGTGCCGGAGAAGCTCACGGTCTTGTCGGACGTCAGCGCGCCGCTGGCGACGCTGCCTGAGTCGGTCTGCACCGCGAGGATGGCGGGGACCACGATGCTGGTATCGACCGCCAGCGTCGCCGACGTGTCGCTGACGTTGCCCGCGATGTCGGCCGCCGTGGCAGTGAAGATGTGCGGTCCAGAGGAAACCACCGGTTCGTAAGTGACCGACCAGTTGCCGCTCGCGTTCGTCAGGCCGGTGCCCGCAACGACCGAGCTGTCGAGCGTCACCGTCACGAGGCTGAACGGCTCGGCGGTGCCGGAAATCATGAGCGGGGTCGACGCCGCGCTGGCGACGACGGGCGCCGCGGGCGCGCTCGTGTCGATCGTGATCGAGAACGGATCGGAGGTGTAGCTCAGGCCGCTGCCGGAATCGGTCGCGACGATCTGGAACACGTGCGTGCCCTGCGCGAGCGTGGTCCCCGTGTAATCGAAATTCCACGCACCGGCGCCATCGGCCGAAACGGCGCCGATCACACCCGTCCCAACCCGGCTGACGGCGACGCTGTCGTTCGCACCGGCGACACCCGAGAGCACGAGCGTGGTATCGCTCGTCACCGTGTCGGTATTCAAACGCCCGGTATCCTGGGAGACTGCGGTCACCGCCACGGCGGGTTGCACCGCGGCGGCTTCGGCGCTCGGAGCGCTTTCGTCGAAGGCGGATTCGTTCATCGCCGTGACGACGTAGTAGAATGTCGTGCCCGCCGGCAGCGCCGTGTCGTTGTAACTCGTAGCGCGCACACCGGTGGCGAGCAGCGTGTAGGGACCGCCGGCCGTGGTCGCGCGTTTGACGAGATACTTGGTCGCACCGGCGACCGGCGACCAGGAGAGGTTGACCTGCGTGCTCGAGACCCACGCCGCCGTCGCACTCGCGGGCGCGTCAGGCGCGGGATCGAAGCAGCCGAGGCCGACGAGATCGCTGTCCGGCGCGAGATGCATGAACGAAATGAACGGGATCAGTCCACCGTAGCGCGGCAGCGTCATCTGGGTGGAGTCGACGCTCAGGAAATCGCTCGCATCGACCGTCGCCCCGATCGTCCACGAGTTGTTGGTGGTGTTCTCGACGGGGTTGGCATCGTTCGCGATCGTGATCGGTCCGAGCGCGACGTTGTAGTGCAGCACCTCACGATAGCCGGGGATGTCGTTGGCGGCGCTACCGACATCGGTCGGTATCGGCATCAGCGTGCGTTCCAGCATGTCGTAATTGCCGGCGACATTGTTGAATGCGGTGTTGTGCGTCCACGTGGCGGACTGGCCCGGCTGGTGATTCGCGTAGAACCCGTGCGAGTTGTTGTTCGCGGCCAGGCAATACATGACCGTGTGCACGGGAACGCTGGCCGGCACGCTGCCCGAGGCGTAGCCGCCGACTTTGAAGCCATTCGAATCGCCGCCCGCCGTCATGTTGTAGGCGAAGCAGTGGTCGAAGGTGTTCGCACCCGTCGAGGTCAGGCAGTCGAAGCCGTCGTCGCTGTTGTGCCACGAGCGGCAGTAGCGGAAGATCACGCCGGTGCCGTGCGCACCAAAGCCATCGGTGTTGCCGATCGAATCGGCGGTGGGCCCGACGTTGTTGTAGGCGTCGCAATTCGTGCAGGAGCCGCTGGCGTTGTTGGTGAAATAGAAACCGTTCGCCGCGTTGTCGTGGCAGATGACGTTGTAGAAGTGGCAACTCGCGGCGCTGCCATCGATGCGGAAGCACTCGGACTGCTTCTGCGCGCCGACCGGCGTGCCCGTGACGACGATACCGTCGAAGATCACATTCGCGCCGGTCACATGAAAGCTGTTGACGCGAAGATTCACGGCCGTGCCGGTGAAATCGAAGACCGGCGTCTCCCCCGGATACGCGAGGTAGCTGATCCCGGCTTTGCCGATCTGGTGGACGTAGTTGTAGTTGCTGTCGGTCCCCGCGATGGCGAACCCGCTGTAGGTGCCGCCGCGAAGGTAAATCACATCGCCCGTCGAGGCCGTGGCCTGCGCCTTGGTGATGGTCGCAAACGGCGCGGCGAGCGTGCCGGCATTCGTGTCGCTGCCGGTCGTCGCGACGTAGTAAGTCGATTTCGTAATCGCCAGCACCAGCTTGATCGTCGTGGTGCCAGTGGCATTGGTCGCGCCAAGGGTGACCTGTGAAATACCCGCCACCGTCGGCGTGCCGGAGATGACGCCGGTGCCGGTATTGACGCTCAAGCCGGTCGGCAGGCCGGTGGCGCTGTAGCTTGTGGGCGAATTCGTCGCCGTGATCGCGTAACTGAAAGCGGTGCTCAGCGGGCCGCTCGCCCGCAGCGGACTCGTGATGGCCGGCGCCGCCGCCGCGACTGTCAGCGTGAGCGTGGCCGTGCCCGTGCCGCCGTCATTCGTCGCGCTGAGCGCGATCGGAAAGACGCCGGTCGCCGTCGGCGTGCCGGTGATGGCACCGGTGGCGGTGCCGACCTTCAGGCCGGTGGGCAGGCCGGTGGCGTTGAAGCTGGTCGGCGTGTGGGTGGCTTTGATCAGATAACCGAACACCGCGCCCGCCGTCGCGTCGGCGGTGGTCGCACTCGTGATGACCGGTGCAGCGGCCGAGACGGTGAGGGTCAACGTCGCCGTGCCGGTGCCGGCGGGATTCGTGGCGCCCAGCGCGATGCTGAACGTGCCAGTCGCCGTCGGCGTGCCGGAGATGACGCCGCTGTTGGCATCGACGCTCAAGCCGTCCGGCAGGCCGGTGGCGCTGAAGCTGACAGGCGCATTCGATGCGGTGATCGTGAAGCTGAACGATGTATCCACCCCGGCACTCGCGGTCGTGGCGCTCGTGATCGCGGGCGTCGCATAGGCAACGGTGAGCGTGAGCGTCGCCGTGCCGGTGCCGCCGGAATTCGTGGCTTTCAACGTGATGGTCGACGTGCCGGCCGCGGTCGGCGTGCCCGAGATGATTCCGGTCGCCGGGTCGATACTCAGGCCCTCGGGCAGGTCGGTCGCGTCGTAGCTCGTCGGCGAGGCGTTCGCGACGATTGTATAGCTGAACGCCGAGCCCACGGTGCCGGTGGCGGTGGTGGAACTCGTGATCGTCGGCGCCGACTGCACGGCAGCGGAAATCACCAACGTCAAATCCGCGGTGCCGGTGCCGGCGGCGTTCGTCGCGCTCAGCGCCACCGTCGAGGTGCCGGCCGTCGTCGGCGTCCCGGAGATGACACCGGTCGTGGTGTCGATGGAGAGACCCGCCGGCAGATTGGTCGCGTTGAAACTCGTCGGCGAACCGCTCGCCGCGATCGTGTAGCTGAAGGACGACTCCGCGGTGCCGCCCGCTGAGGTGGCGCTCGTGATGACCGGCGCCGTCAGGACGGTCAGCACAACGTCGTTGCCCGTGCCGCCCAGATAGGAAATTTGAAACGTGTTCGCGCCCGCCACGAGGGTCGCGCCTTCGGCGAGGTTGAGAAACGTGCCGCTGACGGCGCCGCTGTCTGTGTTGTCGATCAGCGTGAAACTCGTGCCGCCGGCGAGCGCTGCGCCCGCTCCGAGATCCGTGAGCGCGAGCGTCGCGTTGCCCAGCGTCACGCCGTTGGCGACGACTTCATCCGTGGTGCCAGCCGTGCTGTTGAACTCGATCGCGACGGTCGCGTCTGAATTCAGCGTGAGCGCGCCGGTGGTGGTGAAGGTGCCGATGCCCGCGTTGCCCGGAGCGAGCATCGCGCCCGTGCCGGAGCCCGTGCCGACGACAACCGCGGCGGTGCTGCTGCCGGAGCCGCCGAAAGTGCCGGCGCTGGCCGCCACCGCACTGGTGATCGAGCCGTTCACGAGCAGCGTGCCCGCGCTCACGGTGGTCGCACCCGTGTAGGTCTTCGCGCCCGCGAGCACCCAGGTGCCGGGGCCGGCCTTGGCGAGCGCGGTCGTGCCGGACAAAGGATTCGGCAAGGGCGGTGTCAACGTGTTCGCCTCCGTGCTGCCCCCGGTGAGCGTGAGCGTGCGGTTGCCGGTGCTGGAGACGGCCAGCGTCGTCGTGCTGTTGAAGTTCAACGCGCCCGTGCCCGAGGCGTCGATGGTCGCGCCATTGGCGCCGACGCTGAACAGGCGGTTGATGGAGACCGCCGGGCCGGTGTAGCGCAGCGTGCCACCGTTGAGCACGAGGTTGGTCGCCGCGAGCGCGGCGGCGCCGAGACCGCTGTTGCTGCCGCCGTTGGCGAGCAAGCTGGTGGAGATCGTGCCGGCGTTGATCGTCGTGACGCCGGTGCGTGTGTTCGTGCCGGTGAGGGTCAGCGTGCCATCGCCGCTTTTCGTGAGAGCACCGCTGCCGGAGAGCACGCCGGAAAGAGCGATGTCGTGCGATGCGTTGGCGGCGTCGGCCGCCTTGATCGTCGCTGCGCCGCTGATGGCGATGTTCTGCGCGGTGGACCAATCCGCCGCGGCGCCGAGCGTGCCGCTGGAGAACGTCATCGTCGTCGTCATGCCGCTCGTCCCATTTTTTACGATACCGCCGCTGCCGAGGTAAAGCGTGCCGCCGTTGAGGGTGACGGTCGCCGAGCCGGCGGTGACGTTTGCGTCGTAGCCAAAAGTAATTTTCCCGAGCGTGCTGACGCCGCCGGTGAAAGTCGCGGTCGCGACGTTGGCGGCGTTCGCGCCGTTGACCTTGGAAAGGAGCAGGCCGTAGGTGGTGTCGGCCACCGAGAAACTGCCGCTGGTCACCCGGATGGCGCCGCCGCGACTGCTCACGGTCTGGTTGCCGACGGTGACCGGGCCCGTGACGTTGAGCGTGCCGCCCTCGACGGACGCCAGGCCGTTGGAACTGAACGAACCCAGTTCCAAGGTGCCGAGCGTTGCCGTGCCGCCGGAGACGACGAAGCCGAAGGCGTAATTGATCGTGCCATCGGTGCTGCGCAGGATGTTGAGATCCGGGGCGGTGAGGGTCCCGTTCGAAAGCGTGATGACGCCATCCTTGTTGCTCGTCAGCGTGAGGCCGCCGCCGAAATTGGCGCTGCCACCGCCGGTCACGGTCAAATTACTCGAGGTCATCAACGTCGCGCCGGTGGTCGAAAAACTGCCGCCCGGAATGCTCAGCGTGGAGAGGCCGGAAAGATTCACCGCGGCGTTGAGAGCGAGGCTGCCACCGGTGGGGACCTGGAGCGTGCCGGCGGTGAGGCTCAGCGAGCCGGTCAGCGGATTGGCTTTGGCCAGAATCAGCGTGCCCGCGCCGCTCTTGGTCACGCCGGCTGAACCCGCGAGAATCGCGTTGAGCGTGACCGTCGCGCCCGTGCCCAAGGCGGTCACGGTGATCGTCGGCGTGGTGCCCGCCAGCGTCAGCGTGTTGGCGGCGCTGCCGTTATTGTCGACGATCCAACTCGCCGCCGTGGCGGTGGCCGTGTCGCCAAACGCGAGGCTATTGAGCGTCCGGGGCGAATCGAGTTTCACCGTGTTGGCCGCCGTGAGGTTGAGCGTGCTGAAATTAGCACTACTGCCGGCCCCATCCGCGATGACGAGATCCTGCCAGTTGGCCTCGTCGCTCCACAGGCCGTCCGTGGCGACCCGCGTCCAGACGCCGTTGCCGAGCGAAACCGCGGCGCGCGTGTAGGCCTGCCCCGAGGGGAAGCCGGCGGCGACGCCGTTGCCCGCCGCATCGGTGATGCCGTTGTCGGGCTTGGGTTCGACGCGCAGGTCGCCTTCGCCGGCGAGCGAACCCACCGTGACGTCGTAGACGGTGCCGCTGACCGCCGCCACACCCGAGATCGTGCCGGCGGCGCTGCCGGTGAAGGTCGGCTCGAAACTACCGGGACCGACATTGTAAACCTGCTTGGAGAAAGTGACCCGATAAACCACCGACGCGATCGAGCCCGTGATCGTCGGAAAGGCCGGCGACTGCCGCACCGAGGAGCCGACGGTCGGAGCCTCGGTATCGATCGTGACCGGAAAGTCCGCCGAATACAGGCTCGAGCTCGCGCCCTCCGTGGCCGTGGCATTGAAAACGTAGCTGCCGTGAGCCAACGTCACGCCCGAGTGGTCGAAGACCCAGTGGCCCGAGCCGTCGGCGACGGTGCTGCCGATGACGCCCAGCCCGCGCTGAATGATGTTAACCGTCACGCCCGGGTCGGACTGGCCGGTGAACGTCAACGCCTGATCGTTCGTCAAGCCGTCGGAATCGGAAATGCCGTTATCGGGGGCGATCCCTGTGATGACCGGAGCCGCGATGTTGGGATCGAAGGCCGCAGGTTCGGACGCCGGGCCTTCGTTGCCGGCGACGTCCGTGGCGGTCGCCGTGAAGGACACCGCTTCCGACTCCAGCGTGATCGACGAAGCGAACGTCCAGTGGCCGCTCCCATCCGTGAGGGCGGTGCCGATGACACCGACGCCGCTGCGCGTCAACGTGACGAGGCTGGAGGCCTCCGCCGTGCCGGTGAAAGCCAGAGGTGCGCCGCCTGCCGAGGCGATGACCGGAGCTGCTGGCGCGTGCGTGTCGACCATCACGCTAAGCGGCGCCGACGTCAGACCGGTGAAGCCGCCGTTCGATGCGACCGCAGTGAAGGCATGCGGCCCCTCGCTCAGGGTCGCGCCCGTGTAATCGAAAGTCCACCTGCCATCGCCGGCCGCCGTCGTGGTGCCGATGATACCGGTCCCTTCCAGGGAAATCGTCACCAGGCTCCCTGCCGCGAGAGCGCCCGTCGTGTCGCCCGTGATACCGTTCAGCGTCACCGCCGTGGCGCTGGTGATCCCGTCCGTGTTCGACGAACCGGTGTCGGGGCTCACACCCACTATTGTCGCTGTGGGGCCCTGGATCGCGCCGGTTTCGTTGCTGGCGGCGCTTTCATCGAACGAGACATCGTTCATCGCTGTCACGGTATAATAGTAGCTCGAGCCTGGCAGCGCGCCGGTGTCGGAGTAGTTCGTCGCGGTCACGTGGCTGGCGATGGTCGTGTAGGTACCGCCGCTGGTGGTCGCACGCTTGATGTTGTAGGTCGTCGCACCGGACGCGGCAGTCCAGGAGAGATCGATCCGCGAGGCCGAGATCCAGCCGGCGGCCAGATCCGACGGCGCGGATGGCGGAGGGTCGAAGCAGCCCAGACCGGTCAGCGGGCTGCCATTGGTGAGATGCATGAAGGTGAGGAAAGGCATCAGGGTCTTCACCCGTGCACCGACCATCTGCGTCGCATCGAGGCTTTGGAAATCCGACGCCTGCGCGGTCACACCCGGGAGCGTCCAGGAGTTGTTGGTTTCATTTTCCGGCGAAGTGTTGTCATCCACCGTAAGCGAGCGGACATACGCGACGTTGAAATGAAGGACTTCCCGGTAACCCGGGATGTCGTTCGCCGCGGTGCCCGGTTCCGTCGGATTGGGCTGCAGCGTGCGCTCGAGCATGTCGAAGTTGCCCGCCGCGTTGTTGTAGGCGGTGTTGTGCGTCCAAGTGGCGGACTGGCCGGGCTGGTGGTTGGCGTAGAAACCGTGCGAGCCGTTGTTGGCCGCCAGGCAGTAGGAAACGGTGTGGACGGGAATGACCGTCGGCACATTGCCGCTCGCATATCCGCCGATCTTGAAACCGTTCGAATCGCCGCCGGCGGTCATGTTGTAGGCCCAGCAGTGGTCGAAGGTGTTCGCGCCGGCGGAGGTCAGACAGTCGAAACCATCGTCACTGTTATGCCAGGAGCGGCAGTAGCGGAACACCACGCCGTTGCCATGGGCGCCGAAGCCGTCGGTGTTGCCGATGTTGTCGGTGGTGGGCCCGATGTTGTTGTAGGCGTCGCAGCGGGTGCAGGAGCCGGTGGCGCCGGTGACAAAATAGAAACCGTTGGCCGCATTGTCGTGGGCGACGCAGTCGTAGAAATCGCAGTTCGTGCCGTTGCCCTCGATCCGGAAGCACTCCGACTGCTTCTGCGTGCCGACCGGCGTGCCGGTTACCTCGAAGCCGCGGATCACCGTATTGGCGGCGGTGATATGAAAGTCACAGACCCGCAGATTCGTCGGCATGCTCGCGAAATTGAAAACCGGCGTCTCGCCCGGGTAGGCCGAGTAGGTGAGGTTGGCTTTGCTGAACCGGTGGACGTAGTTGTAACTCGAGTCCGTCGCCGCGATCGTGAAGCTCGCATACGTGCCGCCGCGCACATAGATCGTGTCGCCCGAGGAGGCCGCGGCCTGCGCCTGCATCAGCGTGGCAAAGGGCGCCGCCAGCGTCCCGGCACTGCTGTCGCTGCCGTTCGTGGCCACATACCAGTCGGCGCCGGACAGGACGGCCGAAAACGCGAGGAGGAGAGGCAGGACGGCCAGGGTTCGCACAAAACGGCGGAGGGCGGAAGCGGAGGGGCTCATGAGCATTGGGGAGAAACGGGACGCAGGGTTGAAAGCGGGAGAGGGGAAAAGAGGATCGGGAAAAGAGGGCTCAGCGCGCGGCGACCGGCACCACCATCACGCAGCGCAAGCCGATGCCGGCGTGCGGATTGTCGGGTCCGTTGACGTTGCGGTAGGAGGAGCGGAGATAATCCGTGCCGTCGCCCCAGGCGCCGCCGCGCCAGACCGGCGAACTGTCGGGCGCCGCCCGGGCCTGCTGCGGGTCGGTCACGTCGCCGTCAGCGTAGGCGTGCTTGAGATAATAATCGGCGCACCATTCGCCGACGTTGCCGTGCATGTCGTAAAGTCCCCACGCATTGGGCGCCTTTGTGCCGACCGGATGCGTGACGCCGCCGGAGTTCGCGCGAAACCAGGCGTGATCGCCCGCGAGCGTGTCGTCGGCGCCGAAGCTCCACGAGGTCGTCGTGCCCGCGCGACAGGCGTATTCCCACTGCGCCTCCGTCGGCAGTGCAAAGGTGCGGCCGGTCTTTTCGGCCAGGCGCCCGAGAAAGCGCTGGCAGTCGTGCCACGTCACACTCTCCACGGGCAACTGCGGGCCGCGGACATGGCTGGGATTTTCGCCCATCGCCGCCTGCCACTGCGCCTGGGTTACCTCGTATTTTCCCAAATAATACGGGCGGCTGATCGTGACCCGATGCACCGGCGACTCGTCGCCGTCACCCACATACTCGCTCGCGCCCATCGCAAACGAGCCGGCGGGGATCAACACAAATGCCATCGCGACGCCGTTGATTTCGACGGTGGTTTCAGCCGGAAGTGGCGCCGCTGCTTCACCCGCGGTCTGAGCCACTAGCGACGCCGCGCCGCCCGCGATCGCGAGGAAGGCGAAACGAATCAAACGACGGAAATACGTGAGCCTCATGGAGGACGCGGCAGACGGGGATCGGAGGAAGCGGGAGGAAGCGGGGAGCGCGGGCGAGGCCACACGCGAAGCGATCACGATCCTAACAAATCGGGCGCACCAAATTCATCCCTCGTTTAAGGCATGCCTCCTTCGCCCGCACCCGATGTGCAATCGGACGGACCGCCCGCCGCCGGCCTTTTCCGCGGTGACCGCGACAAATTTCATGCGTCTTCCGTCCGGTCATCCGAGTTGGCGACCACCTCCAATCCGCCGCGTCCCCTTGCTTTTCTCCACGGCCAAATCCCGCTCCGGTTTCCTGCCACCCCTTCGTTTCGGCACGTGCCCGCGTCGACTCGCTGCGGGCCTTGGTTTCGCGCTTTCCTTTTTTGCGGCCGGCCTCGCCGCAGAGGCCGCGCCACCGGTGCTGGAAAATTACGCCACCCGCACGTGGACCACCGATGACGGACTGGTGAACAACATCGTGGTTGCCGCCAGCCGGGACGAGCGCGGCTTTCTCTGGCTCGGTACCACCGGAGGCCTCTGCCGGTTCGACGGCGATCAGTTCAAGGAAGTGTTGTTGCCCGCACGTTATAGCCCAGGCGGTCAGAGCATCCGCGCCATGGTCTCGGAAGATCCGCGGACCCTTCTGCTGCTGCCCACGAGCGGCGAGGTGGTACGGTGGCGCGACGGCGTGGCGACCCTGCATCCTGTGTCTGCGCTGCTCGCGGGGCGGCAGCCGGTGGAAATTTTCATCGAGCCCGGTGGCGCGCTCTGGGTGACCCTGCTCGATGGCAGCATGCTCCGCTGGGAGGCCGGACATAGCCGTTCGTTCGGCGCCAGCGAGGGGTTCTCCCGCCGCACCGGTCGCGTGACCTTCGCCCTCGATCACAACGGCAAGACATGGGTTGCCACCGGCCGCTTCCTCGGTCGCTACGAGGACGATCGGCTCGTGCCCGTCAACGTCGGCATCGAGGAACCGATGGTAATCGCCAGCGGGCGCGCGGGCTCGATTTGGATTTGCACGCCCACGCGACTGCTCCGTCTCTCGCGCGGCGAGATCGAAACCCATCTCATCGATGCGCCTTGGCGTCAGGCTTTCGCCACCTTGCAGTGCCAGTTCGAAGATCGCCACGGCACCCTCTGGCTCGCCTCCGGTCGCCTCGGCCTCTACACGTGGGCTGCCGGTCAGCTCTCGCTGATCAAGACTCCGTATCCGATCGTCCTCTTCCTCAACGAGGACCGCGAAGGCAATCTCTGGGTCGGCACCAGCGGCAGCGGCCTCGGCCAGTTGAAGAATCGCGCTTACCGGCTCTTCAACATCAAAACCGGTCTGGGCGAGGACGCCAGCAACGCCGTCTTTAGCGATAACGCCGGTCAGATCTTTCTCGCGAACAACAGCGGCGGCATCATGCGCCTCGGTCAGAACGACCGCCCGCTCCCGCTCAATCTGACTCGTCGCGGCGAACCGCTCTATCTGAGCACCGGCTGCTTCGACCTCGAGGGTAATCTGTGGTGCGGCGGCCACGACGGGCTTTTCCGCGCGAAGCCGCCGTTCACCGACGAACCTGAAAAACTTCCCGCGCCCGAGAGCAACATGCACCTGCTGTATCGCTCCAGCGATGCCACGATCTGGTTTGCGGCGTCTCCGAGTCAGTTCGGCTGCTACCGTCACGGACAGAGTCGTCTCTTCACTGCCGCCGACGGCTACTCGGGGCAAACCGTGCGCTCGATAGTCGAGGACCACGAGGGCCACGTGTGGGCCGGCACCTTCAGCGGCGAACTTTATCGCATCGACGGCGATCGCTGCACTCGCGTTCTCCCTGCCCGCGGACTCGCGGAGCAGCCCATCCACGATCTGCTGGTCGACCGCTCCGGCGCCTTCTGGATCGCCACCGCTCGCGGCCTGCTGCTGCTCCAGGAAGACGGCACCTTCAAACCCTTCACCAGCAAGGACGGCCTGCCCGACGAACTCATCTCGCGCCTCCTCGAGGACGCCCGCGGCAATCTCTGGTTCGAGTCGCGCAGCGGCCTCTACTTCGCGCCGAGAGCGCAGTTTCTCGCGGTCGCGCGTGGCCAGTCCACGCGCATCGTCTCGCAACGTTTCGGAAAAGAGCAGGGCCTCGTCGGGCTCGCCCCTCGCATCAACTACTTCCCCTCGGCTCTCCGCGGCCGCGATGGTCGCCTCTGGTTCGCCACGTCGCAAGGGGTCGTCGCCGTCGATCCCAATCTTTTGGATACCGATCTGCCGCCCCCGCCGGTCTTCATCGATGAGATCCTCGTCGACGATCGACCCGTCCCGATCGCCGCCAGCCTCGCGATCCCTTCCGGCCAGCATCGCATCGAATTTCGTTTCTCCGCCCTCAGCTTCGCGTCGGTCGAAAGCATCCACCTCCGGCATCAGTTGGAGGGCGCCGATCCCGGCTGGTTTGAAACCCACAAAAACCGCTCCGCGAGCTACTCGGGCCTCGCGCCCGGCACGTATCGCATGCGCGTCACCGCCGCCAACGGCTTCGGTCCGTGGCACGAGCCCGGCGCCACCCTCTCGTTTCGCGTGCTGCCCGCCTGGTGGCAAAACCCCTGGTGGCTCGCCGCCGCGCTGCTCCTGCTGTGCATCCTGCTCGCCCTCGCGGTTCACCACTGGTCCCAGCGCCAGTTGAAAATGCGCATTCTTCGGCTGGAGCAGGAACAGACGCTCGAACGGGAACGCACGCGCATCGCGCGCGACCTGCACGACGATCTGGGCGGCAGTCTCGTCGAGACCGGCCTGCTGGTCGAGCGTCTCCGCCACACCGTCGCCGCTGAGCTTCCCGCCGGCCTCGCGACGCTCGCCAGCCACACCCGCCGCCTCAACGTCGAACTCGCCAGCATCGTGTGGACCGTCGCCTCGAAAGACGCTTCGCTCCCGCGCCTGACCGCGTTCCTCCGCCGCTATGCGCTCCGGATTTTTCAACAATCCTCCGTCACCTGCACCGTTCACGAATCGACCCCGATTCCCGATCTGCCGCTCGGGCCCGACGCCCAGCATCATCTGCTCGCCGTCACGAAGGAAGCCCTTACGAACATCCTCAAACACGCGCACGCCTCTCACGTGAATCTCGAGTTCGGATTCATCGAGCGCTGTTTCCGCATCGCCATCACCGATGATGGCGTGGGGTTCGCCCCCGTCGCACCCGACGACGAGTCCGGGAACGGCCTGCGCAATATGCGCACCCGCCTCGCCGAGCTGGGCGGAAATGTGTCGGTCGAGAGCAACCCCGGTGCCGGCACGCGCGTCCTGATTTCCGTTCGCTGCCCTCCCTCCTCTTTGTCCTCTCGTGCCCCCGCCTGAACACCCCATCACCGTCGCCATCGTCGAAGACAACGCCGGCATCCGCCAGGAATTCCAGCACCTGATCGCACGCTATCCCGATCTCACCTGCGTCGGAGCGTGCCGGAATGCGAGCAACGCCCTCGCCACCCTGCCCGCCGCCGCGCCCGAGGTCGTGCTCATGGACATCCAGCTGCCCGATCGCTCGGGCATCGAATGCACCGGCCGGCTCAAGTCCCTGCTGCCCCGCACCCACATCCTCATGTTCACGATCTGCGAGGAAAGTGAGAGCATCCTGCAGGCTCTCTCCGCCGGCGCCGTGGGTTACATCCTCAAAAGTTCTCCGCCCGACGACATCGTCGCCGCCATCCGTGAGGCCCATCGCGGTGGTGCTCCGCTCACCGGACTCGTCGCACGCAAGGTCGTCGAAAATTTTCATCAAAGCTCCCCTCGCACCCTCGAGGTCGAACAGCTCACCTCCCGTGAAAAGGAAGTCCTGCAACTGCTCTCCCGCGGCTGCATCGACAAGCAGATCGCCAACCAGCTCGCGATCAGCCTCCAGACCGTCAACAGTCACCTGAAGCACATTTACGCGAAGCTCGGCGTCCGCTCTCGCACCGAGGCCGTCATCAAATTCATCCACGTCTAGGTGCGCCGCCCCACTCTTTTTCGCCTGGCAGTGAATTCGACCCGCATGGCCGGCGCCTTTGCTCCTGCTTCCCTCGCGGTCGCTGCACGGCTCGTCGCCGCCCTGCTGCCGTGCTCCGTGCACGCCGAAGCTCGGAGCGCCTGGAATTTTTCGTTCGGCTCCGCGGCTGCGGCTCCGGCCACGGCCGACGCCGGCGTCACGCGAGTCCTCACCGCCACGCCCTACGACGACGCCACCGGATACGGTTTCGAACCCGGCGCCACGCTCACCGCCCACGCGCGCAGCCTCGCGAGTGACGCGCCCTTCTACTTCTCCGCTGCCGTGCCCGAGGGCAACTACCGCGTCACCGTCACGTTCGGCGGTTCCGACGCCGCCGCGCCGACCAGCACCACTGTCAAAGCCGAACTGCGCCGCCTCCTCGTCGAATGCATCGACACCGCCGCCGGCGAAGTCGCCACGCGCACCTTCACCGTCAACGTTCGCACTCCGCATATCCCCGCCTTCGACAGCAAGCCTGCCGGCGAGGTGAAACTCAAAGCCCCACGCGAGACCACGCAGGAAGCGTGGGCCTGGGATCGCCGCCTCACGCTCGAGTTCAACGGCGCCCACCCCGCCCTCTCGTCGCTCGAAATCACCCCCGCGCCCGCCGACACGCCCACGCTCTTCATCCTCGGCGACTCCACCGTCTGCGACCAGTCGCGCGAGCCCTACAACAGTTGGGGCCAGATGCTCCCGCGCTGGTTCAAACCCGGCGTCGCCCTCGCGAATCACGGCGAGTCCGGTGAAACCTACCGCGACTCCCTCGCCCGCCGCCGCG
This sequence comes from Verrucomicrobiota bacterium, assembly GCA_048498075.1. Taxonomy (GTDB): domain Bacteria; phylum Verrucomicrobiota; class Verrucomicrobiia; order Opitutales; family Opitutaceae; genus Opitutus. Next base: position 39,588 of record JBEHYR010000050.1, read on the forward strand.
TCGACAAAATTCTCAGCGTCATGCGCCCCGGCGACACGCTCCTCCTGCAGTTCGGCCACAACGACCAGAAGCAAATCGCCGCCGCCACCGGCGGGCCGTTCACCACCTACAAAGCCGAAATCAAAACCGTCGTCGACGCCGTGCGCGCCCGCGGCGGCATCCCCGTGATCGTCTCACCGATGGAGCGCCGCGACTTCGACCCCGCCGGCAAAATCATTCCCTCGCTCACCGACTACGCCGACGCTGCGCGCCAGTCCGCGACCGAGCTCGGCGTTGCCTTCATCGATCTCCACGCGATGAGCGTCCGCCTCTACGAAGCCCTCGGTCCCGAGCGCTCGAAAGTCGCCTTCGTCTCACCCGAGCCTGGCAAAATCGACAACACGCACCACACGCCCTACGGCAGCTACGAACTCGCGAAGTGCACCGTCCTCGGCCTCCGCCGCGCTCACCTCGCCATCGCGGACTTCATCGTCGACGATTTCCCCACCTTCGACCCCGCGCACCCCGACGCCCCCGAATCCTTCGCCATTCCGCCCAGCCCGCTCGTCGCCACGCAGCGTCCGCTCGGCGACGACACCGTCCGCTGACCTCCACGCTCTTCGTCGCCCTGCGCGGAAGCACAGCGACGACCTCCGCCCGCGCACCTCACCCGCGCCACCCGAACACCCGTGCCGGTAAAAACAGCAGCGCCTTCACCAGCGCCAGCAACGCCGCCATCGCCACGCCCACGATTCGAAACGGAATCGAGAGCAGCCAGAGAAACGGCCAGAGCACCAACACGAGCAGCGCCACCGGCCAGCACAACACCAGCAGCAGCGACCAGAGCAAAAGCGAGAGGAGCAGTTTCATTTTTCAAATGGGTTAAGGTGAAGTCGTTTGCCCTAAAAACACGCCGCCGCCGCGCTGGTTGCACCCAATTTCGACCGTCTCTCCGCGCTCCGCGTCGCCGCGTCCTCTGAACCCAAAAGGCACGGTTGGAATTGAACCGCAGAGATACAGAAAGCACAAAGAAAACGCCTTCAAAAAAACTGCTCTCGTCGGGAAGCTCGCCTGCCGGATGAAACCATTTTCTCCGAGGTTCTCCGGTTCGCCTCCCTGTGCCTTTGGGTCTTTGTGGTTCAACGGCGTTTTTCAGCCTGAATTCGTGTTCGTTTGTGTCCATTTGCGGTTACGGGCCGCTCGCGTCTCCCTCAGACCGTCCGACGCACCTCCCGTTGCGCCTTCCTCCGCGCCGCCGGAAATTGATTCCCTCCCCTTTTTGCGATGTCCAAAACCCGTTACGCCTTCGTCGGCACCGGTGGCCGCGCCATCAGCTTCATCGAGCCGCTCGTCACCACCTACGCCGCGGCCAATGAACTCGTCGCTCTCTGCGACCTCAGCCCCGCCCGCATGGCCTACTATAACGCCATGCTCGCCGGCGAGTGGAGCTACCACGCCGTCCCCGCGTTCACCGCCGATCGCTTCGACGAGATGCTGCGCACCACGAAGCCCGACGTGGTCTTCGTCTGCACCACCGACTCCGCCCATCACGACTACATCATCCGCTCCCTCCACGCCGGCTGCGATGTCATCACCGAGAAACCCCTCACGATCGACGCCGCCAAATGCCGCGCGATTCTCGAGGCCCAGCGCGCCACCGGCCGCCGCGTCCGCGTCGCCTTCAACTACCGCTGGGCGCCCTTCCGCTCGAAGGTGAAGGAAATCCTCACCGCCGGCACCATCGGTCGCGTCCACTCGATCAACCTCGAATATCTCCTCGATACCAACCACGGCGCCGACTACTTCCGCCGCTGGCACGCGCACGCCGACGAATCCGGCACGCTCCTCGTCCACAAAAGCACGCATCACTTCGACCTCGTGAACTGGTGGCTCGATGCGATTCCCCAGCAGGTCTTCGCCTACGGCGACCTCGTTTTCTACGGCCGACAAAACGCCCTCGACCGCGGCGACGAAAAACTCACGCGCTACGCCCGCTACACCGGCGAGCCGCTCGCGCAAGACGACCCCTTCCGCCTCGATCTCGACGAAAGCGAACCCTTCCGCCGCATCTATCGCGCCGGCGAAGCCGACTCCGGCTATCTCCGCGACCGCAATGTCTTTCGCGACGACATCACCATCTACGACCAGATGTCGCTCAACGTCCGTTACCGCACGCGCGAGCTGCTCACCTACTCGCTCGTCTGCTACAGCCCGCGCGAAGGCATGCGCGTCTGCTTCAACGGCGACCGCGGCCGCCTCGAATACCACGAGTTCATCGGCACGCACATGAACCGCGCCGTCCGCCCGAAGGACTTCAAACTCGACGAGAAACCCGGCGCCGAAGCCGAAGGCGAGTGGATTCGGGTGTATCCGCATTTCAAAAACAGCTACCTCGTGCCCGTGCCCGCGCAGCTCGGCGCCCACGGCGGCGCCGACGAAATTCTCTGCCGCTCCTTCTACGATCCGTCTTCGCCGCAGACCGACCCGCTCGGCCGTTTCGCCGGCCACGAGCAGGGCGCCGCCTCGATCCTCGTCGGCATCGCCGGCGTCGAATCGATCCGCCGCAACCAGCCCGTCAATCTCCTCGATCTCGTCCCCCTGCGCCCCGAGGCCCAGCACCTCAGCGAACTCGTCTGAGGCTCTCTTGGACCGCGGCGGCTCGACGCCGCTTTTTTCCTCGGCCGGCCCGACGGTCGCCCTGCGCCGCGGGATCTCGCGCATTGGCTCTTTCGTTGACAGCAAATAAACCTTTATTTTTACCTTTCAACGAAACATGGCCCGCCGCACCGCCTCGCCCCGCCGTTCCCTTCCGCCCCCGCCGAAATTCGATTTCAGCGTCATCCGCCGCTTGCGCGAACAGCATGCATTCACCCTCGCCGACCTCTCCGAGCGCTCCAGGGTCTCCCCCGCCGTCATCTCGAAACTCGAGCGCAACCAAACCACCGCCGAACTCGACACGCTCTTCCGCCTCGCCCGCGCCTTCGGCCTGAGCGCCACCGACCTCCTCGCGATGACCGAGTCCGACCTCGCGCACCGCGTGCAGGAGACGAGCTACCGTTCCAACCAGTTCACTTTCCGCACCATCAAATTCGCCAACGTCGTCGCCCTCCTCGGCGAAGCGCCCGCCGGCGCCTCCGTGAAACGCCCCGAGATTCACCACGACGACACCGAGGTCTGCTGGATCGTCTCCGGTCGCCTCCGCCTCACGCTCCCGCACGAGACCTTCGAACTCGCCGAAGGCAGCAGCCTCCAGTTCGACGCCATCCTCGAGCACACCTACGAAGCGCTCGCCGACACCCGCCTCATCATCCTGCACCTGCGAAAAGAAAAACGTTACTGAACCTCGAACAGCTGAAAGCCCATAGCTCAGGGCTGAGAGCCCGATCCCAGACCCGAGCCAGCCACTCGTCCTCGCTTCAATTTTCC
>JBEHYR010000051.1:0-42868 GCA_048498075.1 Verrucomicrobiota bacterium
AGGCGATCCGGCGGCGTCGATCCGCGGGCGTCCAGCTCCGTCGGGCATGGCCCGGCCGCCGCGGCATCGCGCACGGAAAGTTCAGGAGACGAGACGAGGATGCTGTTCACGCCCGTAGTATCGGGCCGACCGCCTTCGCACGCATTGATGCAGATCAATTCGTCCGAAAATTCCGCCGATAAGCGCGGAGCGACGACGGCTTCGAACGTCGACTCGGACGCGACGAAGCAGCCGGAGCAAAAATCATCGCCGCCCGATCAGAACAACACGTTGTCGATAAACTGCGCGAGATGCTCCGGCAATTTCCGGTGCCGACGCACCGCGACGACCAACTCGCGGACAAAGCGATCCGGCCAGCGCAGCCGGCGCAGCGAGCGCTTCCCGCCATACAACGCGAGCGCCCGCACCGGCACGAAGCTCACGCCCATCCCGAGCGCGACGAGGTTGATGATGAGATCGAAGCCGGGCAGCTGCATGCCCGGTTGCACGTCGCAACCCTGTCGGGCCATCCACGTGCGCAGTCGCCGCCCGGTGTTGGCCCGCTCGTCGAGCAGCAACCAATTCTGCCGATTCATCCACGCCACGCGGTTCGCGCGTCGCGTCGCCTGCGCCGCGAACTCCGCGGCCGCCGCGGCGCCGCCGATCAGCGCGAACGTATCGTTGAAACGGTGCGTCACGCGGACTGTCTGCGGCAGCCGTCGCGGCGGGCACAATACGCCCACGTCGAGTTCGTTCGCCTCGAGCGCGGTCAAAATCTCGGCGCTCGGCAGATAGGAAACGTGATAGCCGACGTCCGGCAGCCGCCGGAGATTCGCGTGAAAAAATCCCGGCAGGTAAGCGAGGCCGACCGAGCGGGACACACCCACGCGAATCTCTTTTTTCGCGCCGGTAAATTCCTCGCGCAGCGTTTTCAGTGTCTGGTCGAGGTCGCCCACCAGCCGCACCGACTCGCGCCACAACGCCGCCCCGGCGGGCGTCAGCTTCACGTTGCGCGTCGTCCGCTCGAACAAAGGCAGGCCGAGGCTCGCCTCGATCCCCTGCACCTGCCGCGTGACAGCGCTCTGGGTCAGTCCAGCGACCTCGGCGGCCTTGGTGAAACTGCGGTGCTGCGCGACGAGATGAAAAAGGTGCAGCTCGTAGAGATCGAACGGCGTGGTCGGCAGATACTCATTCATGTAATGCATCAATCCATACGGCTAATGAATTTCCCGGGCAAGCCATTCGGGAGTAGCCTCACGCTCGAAATCCAATCCTCCCATGGCCATACCTGCTGACCGCCTTCCACAAAACGTGCCCGGCCGCTACTACGTCGACGCCCAGTGCATCGACTGCGACCTATGCCGCGAAACCGCGCCGACGATCTTCGCGCGCCACGACGAATCCGGCTATTCCTTCGTCCATCGCCAGCCGCAAACCCCCGAGGAAATCGCGCTTGCGGAGGAAGCCATCCAAGGCTGCCCCGTCGAAGCGATCGGCCACGACGGTGACGCCGTCTGAAATCCCCAGGCTCTCCAGCTGGGACTGGCCGGCGCCACCCTCGCGGGCTGGATGTTGTTCACCACGGCGGTCCGCCTCGACGTCCGTCGTGTGTTCAAGGTCACCAGTGTCCTCCTGATTTTGTTCCTGCAGATTCGTCTTCGCGATTGACCGCTTTGAGTCCCGAGTTCGCAGCGCGGAGATGTGGCCGTTGGCGCCGCGAAAGCAGACCGCAACCCAAAGGTAGCCGTCGCCGCTGCGGCGAAGACCCAGCGGCACCGCCGCGAAAAATCAAGGCGCATGCGGCGACGGACGTTCGGCTTCCGGGACGGCGGAAGCGTGGTCGATTTGAACGACGCCCGCAGCCACCGCGGAGAGAAGGGAGACTTTTCCGTCGACCCACTGGACCCGCACCTTGTCGGCGTGATCGGCCGAGCCGAGACCGAAAACGAGTTCGGCGGCGTGGGCGCTGAGATAGGAGACATCCGCGGCCCACCAGCGAATTTGCCGATGGGAGCCGGTCCAGACTTCGACTTTCGCCCCAAAGCAATCGGCGGCGCGGCCCTTCAGCTGGATCTCTAGCGAACGATTGCCGGTGTGCGTGTCGTTGCGCAGCAGGTAAACGTCGCCTTCGTTCGTCGAGATCGCCAAGTCGACGTCGCCGTCGTGGTCGAAATCGGCCGCCGCCAGTCCGCGCGCGTTGTAGGTGCGGGCGGTGGCGGTGCCGGCCAGCTGCGCGACGTCCTTGAAGCCTTTGCCGTCGTTCGTGAAGAGAAACATCGGCTCCGGTTTCAGCAGCAGCGGATTTTCGGTTTGTTCGAGCGTGCTGCCATTCACGACCGCGATGTCGACCCGTCCGTCGAGATCGAGATCGACGAACGCGCTGCCCCAGCCCACGCGTTCGATGGAGATCTCCCCGAGGCCGAACTCGCGGGACTTGTCGCGGTATTCCAGTTTTCCGCTCGAGGTCAGCAAACTTTGATAGAGCGCGTTTTCCTGGGCCACCCAGTGCGTGATGAACAGATCGGGCAGTGCGTCCTGCGCGTTGTCCAGGTCGCCGATCTCAGCGACCGAGAGTCCCATCGATCCGCGCGTGTCGGCGGTTCCCGCGACGGCGGAAAAATCGAGGAACGTCACCGGACTATCCGGGCCGAAATCGCCGCCCGTGTTGTGGTAGAGGCGGTCGGGCGACACGTCGTTGTTCACGTAGAGGTCAAGCCAACCGTCACCATCGAGGTCGACGAACGTGGCGGACATGCTCCGTCCATCGGCGTCCGCCACCCCGCAACGAGTCGTGACGTCCTCGAAGGTTCCATCACCGCGGTTGCGAAATAATTTATTCGGCTGGGGCGTGAAGGAATTCGGATTGAGGGTGTAGGGAACATCATAGGCGTCGGTCGTGCCCGGCGCTGGCGGCGGGGGCTCATGCCCGTCGGAATCGTAGGCGACGTAGTTGCACAGATAAAAGTCGATGAATCCGTCGCGATCGAAGTCGCCCCACGCGACGCCCATGCCCCAGCCGGGATCGGCGACGCCGGCCTTCACGGCGACGTCGGTGAACGTGCCGTCGCCGTTATTGCGATACAGCCGGTTCGGCCCGCGATTGGTCACGGAGAGGTCGAGGTGTCCATCGTTGTCGTAGTCGACCCAGGTGGCGCCCATGCCGAATCCATCCGGATCTCCGACGCCCGCTTTGGCGGTGACCTCCGTGAAAGTCCCGTTGCCGTTGTTGCGGTAAAGTCGGTTGCCGCCGCGGTGGCTCACCACGTAAAGATCAGGCCAGCCATCGCCGTCGTAATCGCCCCACGCGAGCCCGGAGCCGTTGTCCTCGGGGAGCGCGCGTCGCCGCGGGCTCACGGGATCGGAACGGAGCAAGCCTGCGGGCACGGTGACGTCGGCGAAACGCACAGGCGTTTCCCGCGCGATCGCCGCCTCCTTGAACGCGGCAGAAACATTGGGCCGCGCGTTCACGCGGCTCGTATCTCTAACCAGGTCGATCCACCAGACCAGGAGTCCGAGCGCCAACGTACCGGCGACGATCGCAACGGTCCACACCCTGAGTTTGCGCTGCCGCACCGACAGGCCGGAGGGACGACGAGCTGGCGTCATGGCGCGCCACCCGCGGAGGAACCAGCGCTCAGCTCAATGCGGCGGGTCGCGGAATCGCCGACCACGGTCGGCTGATACACGCCCGAGTCGCGTTCCATGTCCGGCACGACGAGGTTCAAGAATTCCTGGCGGTAGCGGCGGTAGTCGAGGTCGGCCGTGATAACGAGGGGTCCGCGGGCCGTGGCCGGCGCCGTGAAACGATAACTTTGTTTATCCGCATGTCCGGGAAAGATCACGCGCTGGCCGCGACCGCCGGCCTTGCGCCAGAGATCGTGGCGCACCAGCGCCTGGCCGTCGCTGTCGAGGGGAATGCCTTCCAACACCATCGTGCCTTCGTCGCGCGGCCGGCCGGCCGTGTGCAATACACCAGGCTCATCGAGGACATCGTGCGTGGCCGGATCGATGCCGCCCCATTCGGCGATCATCGCGCCCGTCGCGTCTTTGACGGTGAAATGAATCCACGACCGGATGAAATCCAGCGGCCCGGTGGTGAACTGGTGACCGGCCTTGCGGTTCTTGACGATCGCCTGCACCTCGATGGGTTCGTCCCGCGCGGCCGTCGACGGAGCCATCAGTTCGATGGAAGCGACGGGCCCCGGCGGCCAGAGTTTCGCGATCTCGGGAATCACCGTTTCGCCTTTGATCCATTCCTCGGTGAGCCGGCGCTGCTCCTGCCAGTGCGGCAGCTTGAGCACTTCGGGCATGAAGAGATTCGTCGCGATCATGCCATGGTGGCGGTGCGCGCCGTCATCGGCGGTGCGCCGGAGATCGCCGGCCTGGCCGGCGCCGGGATCGGCGGAATTCGGCACGAGCCGCATGTGGCAGTCGCGGCAGCTCAGCGATTTGTCGGGCGCGTCCTCGTGAAACCAGTGGCTCTTCCGCCACTCGTCGAACTGGTTCTGGCTCGGGCTCACGCCGAACCGGTTGAGCGCCTCGGGGATGAACTGCTTGTGGCAGGCGCCGCAAAATTCCGGCGTGCGCAGGAGGTTCCGGTTGTAGTCCACGAGATGCTGGCGCGGATAGGCGCGAATCAGGAAATCGGAGACGCGTTTCGCCAGGCCCTCGCCCAGTTCGCCGATATATTTGGTGGGCGGCGTGACGACGTAATCGGCGTTGCCGCGTTGATCGACGTGCGAGATCGAATGGCACACCGCGCAGGAACTGCCCTCCTGCATGCCCGGCGCCGAAAGGCTCACGTTGGTGACGTCCTTCGCCCCGGCGAAGAGCGAAATGGGATCGTGGCAGCCGGCGCAGTAGCGGGTGTCCGCGGCGCCGCGATCGTGGGCGAAGTTTTTCTGCACCGCCCGGAACGGCGGGTTCATCGCGGAAAAGCGATGCGCGCTCGGCTGCCATTCGGCGAGAACCTGCTCGTGACAACCCGCCGTGCCGCACGAGGCGGAGTTGCCCAACACGGCCGGGTTGACCAGGCCGCCGCTGGCGGTGCGGGCGTAGGTCGGCGCGAAAATGCTGCCGCGGTACTCGGCGAATTTTTGCGCGTCCTGAGGCAGGCTGTATCCAGCGGGCAATGGCAGATCGACCGGCACCCGCGGCCAAAGGCTCGCTGCCAACATTGTGATCGAGTAGAGTCCGGCCGCGCCCGCTATTACCACGACCCATCGCCGTCGAAGCCGGCGGCCAAAGCCTTCGACCCGGCGCAGATTCTCCCGCCGGCGCGAATAGGAAAAGACGAGGTGCAGCACGATCAAAACGGCGGTCGCGAGCCCGGTCACGAGATGGATCTGATCCCACAGCGGCGAGAGCCGCCGGCCGAAGAGCGCCTGCGCCGTGACCACGACTCCGCTGGCCATGCAGGTCACCGTGAGCGCCATCGCGGCGTAGCCGATCAGCTTGACCACCGAGAGCGTCTGCGTGCTCCAATCGCGGAAATGCCGCGCCTGATACACGGCGTATGGTGCCACGAGGAGCAAACCCGCGACGCCGTGCGCGAGCACCAGCAATTGCGAAGCGACGGAAAACGGCGCGAACAACACCCACAAGCCGGTCGCGGTTTCGACGACCAGCCCGAGAATCACCACAAAAGTGAGCCGCGAGGTCCACCCGTTCGCGACCTGTTGGAGCAGCGGCGAAGGACCATCGCCGGCGGAGTTGTTGACGTCATGACCGTGCGGCGGAGGGGCGAAATCGCTCATGCGGAGTCGGCGGGGTTGAGTCGTCCCACGCTACGGCGCAGCCGCGGCTAGAGGAGCCTTTTCAGGCCAAAGCTTGATCTGGATCAAGGCCGGCGGGAATTCCCCTGTGCGTCCACCGGCGGAACTGCAATTTAGCCGGCCGATGCGAGTGCCCCTTCCTCGGATTTTCCGGACCGATCGGGTCTGCCGCGAACGCCATATTCAAAAAACCGCACGGTCGCACGGCCGGCTGATTTTCTTCGCGTTGTTTTTCAGCATCGCCGTGGCTCACGCTGGCGACGAGTCAGCGGCGCCGCCGGCGGAGGCCCTCCGCCGGATGAACATCGGCAAGGCCGCACTCGAAAACGGAGATTACCCCAAAGCCATCGCGACCTTTGGCGCGGCCCTCGAAGCGCAGCCCGACGATGCGGTCGCCGCGCGCAATCTCGCGCGAGCCCTGTTGTTCGATGGAAAATTCGACCAGGCGCTCGCCGGTTTGAAACAGCTGCGAACGAGGGCGGGCGAATCGGCGGCGACCGAGTATCTGATTGGACTGGTACATTTGCGCAAAGCCGACGCCGCCGGTGCACTCGCCCCGCTCGAGCAGGTCACGCGCCTCGATCCCTTCACGGCCGCCGTGCGGTATCAACTGGCGAAAACCTACGAGGCGCTCGGACGCGAATCCGAGGCCATCGCGCAGTATCGCGAAACGGCGCGGCTGGACCCGCAGCACGCCGCCGCCCACTTCGAACTGGCAATGTATGCGCGCCAGCAGAAGGATCTCACCGGCTACCGCGAAGAGTTGCGCATTTATAAACGGCTGCGCGACGCGTTCGGCGATCCCCAGACTTCTCCGCTGCTGCTGGAAGCCTGCGTCTACACTCGCGCCGAAGCTCCGGCGCCCGCCGCCGCATCGCCATCGGACGACGACGCCGTCGCGAGCCACACGACCGTGCGCTTCGTCGAAGCGACCGCGGCGGCCATCCCCGCGGCGGATGATCGCGCACTCGTGGCCATCACGCCTCTGGAGATCGATGCCGACGGCCGCTACACGTTTATCGCCCTTCGCGCCGACGGTTCGGCTCGCCTGCTCGCCACCGCCGCCGACGGCACGATGCGGTGGATCGGTTCCGCTATCGCCGCCGCGCCGGTCGGCCGTCATCCCGTGATTCGGGTCGGTCATTTCCACGATTCGGTCGCCAGCGAGGACCGGCTCAAGAAGGATCTGAAACACTACGCGGACGTCTTCATTATCGGCGAGTCAGGCGCCCGGCTCCTGGAGCGCAGCGACGCGGGCAACGCGGCGGATGTCACCGAAAAAGCAGGACTGTCCGGGGTGCGGGGTAACGACGCCTGCTGGGTGGACTTCGACGGGGATGGCGATCTCGATCTGACGGTCACCGGCGAAACCGGCCTGCAGCTCTGGCAGAATAAAGGCGACGGACGTTTCACGGAGGTCATGGCGGCCGCCGGCGTGACTTCGAGCGGACCCGCGGTCGGCGTCGCCGCGGCGGACTTGGACGACAACGGCGGCGTGGATCTCGTCGTCGCCCGGACTGCGAACGCCACCCGCGTCTACGAAAACCAGCGCGCGGCGCGATTTCAGCCGATGCCGGAGCCGCCCGGCCCCTGGCCGGAAGCGGGCGCGGTGTTGATCGACGACCTCGACAACAATGGAGCACCCGACGTCGTGCTCGTCGGGAGCGGGCACACGACGCTGAAAATGGGTCGCCAGCCGGGAAGCGTGACGATCGAGCACCCCGGCTTCGTCGTGGCGGCTGCGACGTTGATCGACTACGACAACGACGGCCGGCTGGATTTCTGCGCCGAGGGCAGCGATCGATCCGGCCCGGCGCGCGGGCGGATCAGAATCTGGCGAAACACGGGCAGCCGCAGTTGGCGCGACGTGACCGCGGAGCTTTCGCTCGACCAACTGACGCTCCCGCCGATTCGCGACGGGCTGGCGATCGACTACGACGGCGACGGCGACAGCGATCTGCTTCTGACCACCGGCGAGGGCGAGCTGGTTGTCCTGCGCAACGACGGCGGAAATGTCGGCGGGCAATTGAAGTTGAGCCTGACGTCGCTCGCGATGGCCAACCACGGTGGCATCGGCTCGACGGTCGAGGTGCGCGCCGGCGCCACAGTGATCCACCGCATCGTCACGCGGGAACTGCCGGTCGAGATTGGCGTGGGCGATCTGCGCCGCCTCGACTCCGTGCAAGTGGTCTGGCCGGACGGCACGGTGGACAATCGGATCGATGTCCCGCCGGCCGGCGGGCTGGAGGTGAAACGACTCAGCTCCATCGCCACCGGCTCCTGCCCGTATCTGTATGCCTGGGACGGAAACGAATTCCGATTCGTCACCGACTTTCTGGGCTCGGGCGCCTTGGGGCTGGCCTTGAACCGCGAACTCACCTGGCCCGCCGATCCCGATGAAATTGTCCGAATCGGGGATGCCCGGGAGTTTCGCCCGCGCGATGGACGCTATGCGCTCACGATCACGAGCGAACTGCGCGAGGTCGACTACTTCGACTCGCTCAGGCTCATCGCCGTCGATCATCCCGCCGGCGTCGAGGTGCATCCGACCGACAGCTTCATGCCTCCGCCGGTCGCTCCGTCCGCGGTGTGGGCGGCGTCGGACGCGCTGCCGCTGTTGAGCGCGCACGACAGCGCCGGGCGCGATGTCACGGCGGTGTTGCAACAGATCGACGGGCGTTATGCGTTGCCCGGCGAAGTGCTCCCGCCGCCGCTGCGCGGAGTGTGCCGGCCCATCAACTACACGCTGGATTTCGGCCGCATTCCCACCGAGGAGCCGCTCGTGCTGGCGGTGACGGGCCTGCTGCAATTCGGGACGGCCAGCTCGAACATCGCGTTCTCACAGACCGACGCCGCCAGCCTGGTCTGGCCCACGCTCGAGGCCGAGACTTCGCTCGATCGCTGGGAAAAAATCGCGGTGAACATCGGCATCCCCGACGGCCGCGACAAGACGCACGTCTGCGATCTGCCGCACGGGCTTCCGCCGGGGACGCGACGGCTGCGGCTCACGACCACGTTTCAAATTTATTGGGACCGGATCGCCTTGATGAAGCGCCGCGAACTGCCCGCGACACAGGTGCATGAACACGCCTTCACCTCGGCCAACCTCGCGTGGCGCGGCTTTTCCCGGATGCAACTGGCGTCCGACGGTTACACGCACGTGCCCGTTTTCAGCGATGTCACCGACCGGCCGCCGTGGCTCACGACGGTGGAGGGCTGGTGCACGCGCTATGGCGACGTGAGCGAACTTCTCGCGGCGCCCGACGGCAAGATCGCCGTGCTCAACGGCGGCGATGCACTGACGCTCGAATGTCCGGCGGACGCCTTTCCGCCGATCCCCGCCGGCTCGATGCGGACGTTCTTCCTCGTCGCCCGCGGCTGGGACAAAGAGGAAAACGCCAACACGGTTGCAGGAAATACAGTGACGCCGTTGCCCGGCCAACCGCCGCCGGTGGACCGCGGCGCGCTCGACCTGCAACCGGACTGGACGCAACGCTTCAACACCCGCTGGGTTCCTCGCGACCGGTTCAAGCTGCCTCCGTTGCCCACCCAACCATGACCACTGACCTTGGCTATTTGTCCGCGAGCGAACTCGCGCGCCGTTATCGCGCTCGAAAAATCTCACCGGTCGAGGTCGTCTCGCATTTGTTTTCGCGCATCGAGGCAATCAATCCGAAAATCAACGCGTTCGTGCATCTGTTCCGTGACGAGGCTCTCGCGAAGGCAAAGGCGGCCGAACAGGCCTTCGCCACGAAGCAAGCGGTCGGGCCGCTCCACGGCGTGCCCGTGGCGATCAAGGATCTCTTCGATTACCGGGCCGGCGCGCCGAACACCTTCGGCTGCAAGCCGTGCGCCGGATTCGTTCCCGACGTCTCGGCCACCTACGTGCAGGCGCTCGAGGACGCGGGCGCGATCATTCTGGGCAAGACCAACACGCCGGAATTCGGCCACAAAGGCATCACCGACAACCTGCTGTTCGGTCCGACGAGCACGCCGTTCGACCTCACGCGCAACGCCGGCGGCTCGTCCGGCGGCAGCGCCGCCGCGGTCGCGGCCGGGCTCGTGCCGCTGGCGCAGGGCTCCGACGCGGGCGGCTCGATCCGCATTCCGGCGGCATGGTGTGGAGTGTATGGATACAAGGCCTCCTTTGGACGCGTGGCCGCCGCGTCGCGGCCCGATGCGTTTCTTTCGCACACGCCGTTTATTCATGCCGGGCCGATCGCCCGGACGGTCGAGGACGCGGCGCTGATGTTGAACGTCATGGCGCGGCACGATCCCCGCGATCCATTCAGTCTGCCCGACAGCGGCATCGACTACGTGCAGGCGTCGGGCCGCAGCATCAAGGGATGGAAGATCGCCTACAGCCCGAATCTCGACGTGTTTCCGGTCGAGGAGGACGTGGCTCGCGTGGTCGAGACGGCCCTCGCGGGATTTGTCGACGCGGGCGCCACCGTGGAAACGGTCAAGCTCGGCGTGACCCGCCCGCAGCAGGAATGGTCGGATTTGTGGAACCGGCAGATGAGCGTGCTCTACGCCGAGATCGCCCGGATATTCAAAAGCGACGGACTCGATTTGCTCGGCGCGCATCGCGCTGAACTGCCGGAGGAGTTCATCCAGTTGATCGAGCGAGGCGACAAGATCACCGCGGTCGACTACAAGCTCGATGACCTGATCCGCTCCGAATTTCTCGACGCATTCCAAACCATCTTCGATCGCTACGACCTCCTCGTCACGCCGACGCTGGCGGCACCGCCCGTCCGCAACGCGACCAGCGGCCGCACGGTCGGCCCGACGAGGGTGAACGGGCGCGCGGTCGATCCCTGCATCGGCTGGTGCCTGACTTATCCGGTGAATTTTTCCGGCAACCCCGCGGCGTCGATCCCCGCCGGACTCGACAAACTCGGACTCCCCGTCGGCCTGCAGATCATCGGCCGTCGCCACGACGACCACGCGGTGCTCGCGGCCAGTCACGCGTTCGAACAGTTTCGTCCGTGGCACAGGATCTATCGTAACGCGATGAAAGGACCAGTGTCGGCCGCTACGGTCTCATCCGCGGAGCGGCTGGTCCGCTAAATTCCCGCGCCGCCTTCGCCCCGCCAGCGCTGCAAGGCCCGCCGCTGGACGCGCTCCTCGCTCATCCCAATCCCGGAGGACCCGCCCGTCACGCAGGCCTTGACCTCCCCGATCGTCCCAGCCGCCAGGGCGCGCATCGCGACCTCCCTGGCCGCAGTCATGCTGAGCGAGCGCACGACGCGTTTGATTTCCAAAAGCTCGCCCGGGGCCACACTCAACGCCGTCACGCCGAGGCCCAGTAACAATTCCGTGTAGACCGGATTGCCCGCGATCTCGCCGCACACCGACAACGGCTTGTTTTCCGCCGTCGCGGCATCGACCACGACCTTCAGCGTTTGGATGACCGCCGGGTGCAGCGGTTCGTAATAACCCGCCATCTCGCTGCTCGTGCGATCCGTCGTGAGCAGATACTGCACGAGATCGTTCGTGCCCACGCTCAGAAAATCCGCCTCCCGCGCAATCCATCGAGCCGTAATGGCCGCGGACGGAGTCTCGATCATCGCGCCCACCTTGATCACCGGATTGAAGGACAACTTTCCCGCGCTCAGTTGGCCCTTGACCTCTTCCACCGCGCGCCGCGCCGCCAGGAATTCGTCGAGTCCGCCGATCATTGGAAACAGCAACGACACGGGATGCGTGGCGCTCAAACGCAGGATGGCCCGCAACTGCGTGCGCAAGATCTCCGGATGCCCGAGCAGCAGTCGCGTGCCCCGGCGGCCGAGCGAGGGATTCGCCTCGGGCGGCAAAGGGAAATACGGCAGGAGCTTGTCGCTGCCGACGTCCAATACGCGCACGATCATCTCACGCGGAGCGATCAGCTCGGCCGCCGCCCGATAGATCCGATATTGCTGCTCCTCCGTGGGAAACTGCGCATGCACGAGGAAAGCGAATTCCGTGCGGTAGAGCCCGATGCCGTCGGCCTGATAGGCCGCGGCCGCGGAAGCGTCCGCCACCTTGCCGGCATTCGCGCTCAGTTTGATCGTGGCCCCGTCACGCGTGATGGCCGGCACGTCGATCAATTCCTTCAACGCGTTTCTCTGCGCAGCGAGATCGGACGCGAGCCGGCCATACTCGCGCCGGACCTCCTCCGAGGGATGAACGAACACGCGGCCCGCGAGACCGTCGACGATGAGCGGATCGCCCGGGCGGATACGCTTCGTCGCATCCTCGGCGTTGATCACCGTGGGAATGCCGAGCGAGCGCGCCAGGATGACCGCATGCGCCGTCGTGCCGCCGCGCTCCGCGACGAGCCCGCGGATTTTATTTTTGCCCAACCCGGCGGCGAGCGACGGCAGCAGTTCGTGCGCGATCACGATGCTGCCGTCCGGCAGTTCGCCAAATTCGGGTTCTTCGCGATCCAGCAGGCGGCCGAGCAGACGGCGGGCGACATCCCGCACATCCGCCGCGCGCTCGCGAAACACCGGGTCGTCGATCATGCCGAACGCCGCCACGAGTTTTTCCGCCGCATCGCTCACCGCGGCCTCGACGTTGATCTTGCCGCGCAGGCAGCGGCCCGCGACCTCCTTGCGCAGCAGCGGATCGTGCAGCATCTGGATCTGCGCCTCGAAAATCGCCGCTTCTGCCGCGCCGGAAGTTTCGCGAAGATTTGCGGCGAGTTTTCCCAACTGCTCGTCGATCGCACCGACGGCCGCTTCGAATCGCTCCATCTCCTGCGGTAGCTCGGCATCCGCCAACGCACGCCGCGGCGCCACCAAGGGCTCATGGCAACGGCAGAGCACCGCGAAACCCGAGGCGATCCCGCGCGAGGCAGGAACCCCGAGAATCATCGCGGAGGGGTCGCACCGGAGCTGGCCAGCAACGCCCTCCGCCGCCGCTCCTGAAACGCCCGGAGCCTGGATTTTCGTCGTTGGCATGACGGCAGGCTATTCAGTGGCCGCGAGTTCGCCACGCCCATTCGCGAGGAGACTTGATCCACCTCAAATCGGCGCGCGATTCCTGGCGCGGTTCAGACCGTCGCCTCGGCGTAGGCGCGCAGCTTCGCTCCATCGAGCACGAAGATCCTGGCCCCCACCACGCGAATGACCTTCTCGTTGCGGAAGCGGGCGAAGGTGCGGGACAGGGTCTCGCTGGTGACGCCGAGCTGGCTCGCAATAACTTTCTTCGCCACCGGCAGGTCGAAAACCGCCGGACAGCCGGCGGCGGCGGCGGGACTTTGTTGCAGCAGCCATTCGGCGAGACGCGCTTCGACCTGCCGCCCCCGCGAGTCCTGCAGCAATCGCAGCAGCTCCTTCAGGTGCATGCTCATCGACGCGAGCATTTGCAGCGCGAGATCGGGTTTGCGGGCGAGCAGATCGCGGAAGTTGGCCTTGCGCACCAAAATCACCCGCGAGTATTCGAGCGCTTTCGCACTCGCTGGAAAACGATTCATCGCCATCACCACTTCCGCGAAGCTTTCCGGCGCGCGAAACACGGAGAAGATCTGCTCCCGACCCTCCGGCGTGACGAAAAACACGCCGATCTGGCCCAGCTGGATCACGTAGAAACCCTGCGCCGACTGCCCTTCGAGGAACAACACCTCGCCTTTCTGCAAACTGCGCAGCTCGCAGCCCTCCGCGATCGCACTGAGATCGTCCGCCGGCACGCCGTCCAACATACGGCAACGACGTAAACTCGCGATCAGCGCCGTGTGGCGGTGTTCGAGTTGCGCGTCGGGCGATGCGTTCACGACCGCACTCTTGACGTCTGCCTCGATCGTTAAACGAAATTCTTCGCCGCGATCGATTCCGCCGCAGCAGCTCGGTGTGCGCCCGTCTCGATGGGGAAAAAAACGACCGCAGCGTTCAACACGGCGCCGCTTCAATTCTGCGTCCCGCGACGTCATTCATCCGGTGGAACCGCCGGATGCCGGCATGCATCGTTCGCCCTCATCCATCCGACCGGCGGCGAACTCCGAGCCACGCGAACCCGCCAGCGGCCGCACCCCACAGTGCCAGCACGGCGCCCAGCCAGACCGTCGCATGACCCACCCACCAGCCCGTGAGGCGCCCGGCGTCGAGGCCACTGAATGCAGCCCGCTCCACGGCGAACAGCACCGTCACGCGATAAGCGTCGAGCGGATTGGCCATCAGCGCCGCCACCCAAAAATCCGGCTGCTGCTGCGCGACCGGCGCGCCCGCCAGCGCGAGGAGCAGGAGGTCCGTGCTGAAGAGCAATGCGAACCATGCCGCCACCGCCGCAATGAGCCCGCGCACGCTGTCGCGAATCCAGAAGCCGAGCGCGAGTCCGACCAGCGCGCACACGGCGCTCACGCCTGCGGCGCCGCCGGTCGCCAGGGCGAGTTCGCGCGTGCCACCGCCCGCGAGCAGCGTGGGCACCGCGAGCAATCCAGCCGCGGCGGCGACGAGCACCGTCAGCGCGGCCGCTTTCCCCGCGAGCCACGGCCCGAGGCCCGCCGGCTGCCCGAGCAGCCAGGTGAACTCCTCGACTTCCGCGTGGGCCGAACTGAGTCCGAGCAGCAAGGCCGAAAGCGAAACCGCGTAGAGCACCGCGTGCAGGAGCCACCACGCCGCCCCGCGCGCCAGCGCCTCGCCCGGCGTGAGCAAGGGCAGCAGCCCGGCCACGAGGACCAGCGCCACGTGCGCGTGCAGGAAGCGGTTCAGCCGGTGGCTCAGAAACTCGCGGCCTGCCGCGGCGCGGACGACATTAAAAAAAGAAGGCAGTGGGCGGGCGTTCATGTCAGGTCAGGCGCAGGCCGCGAACGCTTCACGCGCTGCGGCCGGGATGGAGGAACGGCCAAAGAAAGCGTCGCGCAATTGGTCCGGTGAAATCTCGCCCGCGCATCGGCCGGCCTCGATCAACCCACAGCGATCGGCCCGGCCTTCCCACTCGCCCAGCAGGTGCGTGGCGACGAGGACGGTGCGGCCGCGGCGGGCCTCCGTAGTGAGAAATTGCTGGAGCCGCTGCCGCCACTCGGGATCGAGGCTCAGGCCCGGCTCGTCGAGGAGCAACACCGGCGCATCCGCCAACGCGAAAACCGCCAGCGCGAGCCGCTGGCGCAGGCCGCCGGAAAGTTTTCCCGTCGGCACGCGGGCGAATTCGACGAGCCCCCACGCTGCCAGCGCCGCCGTCACCGCGGCCTCGTCGCGGCCGCGCAGCCGCGCATAAAAACCGGCCACCTGCACCGCGGTGAGCCGCGGATGAAACCGCGGCGCTTGCGGCAGGAACGACACGTGCGCGAGCGCCTCGCGCCGCGCGCGGCGCAAGTCGTGGCCGGCGA
Source organism: Verrucomicrobiota bacterium (assembly GCA_048498075.1). GTDB lineage: Bacteria > Verrucomicrobiota > Verrucomicrobiia > Opitutales > Opitutaceae > Opitutus. The sequence goes on from JBEHYR010000051.1 coordinate 15,064, forward strand.
TGGCCACGGTCCCCCCATCGGGTTCGGCGAGTCCTGCCAGCAGGCGCAGGGCCGTGGTCTTGCCGGCGCCGTTGGCCCCGACGAGCAAGGTGACCGCGCCCGCTTCGGCCGCGAAATCGAGGCCGGTGAGCACCCGTTGCGGGCCGAAGGCTTTTTGAAGATTGCGGGTGAGAATCATGGTGTGCGAGTGAGCTGCGTGAGCGGCCGCGAGTCGGTAATCCCCGGCAGCCCCGGCAGCGCGAGCCGGGCATGAATCAGGCGCAGGAGGCGTTCGCCCGGACTGGCCGACAGCAGCCCGATCGCCGGGAACGTTCGCCGCCACAGCCCGAAAAGATCGGCTTCGCGGTGCGGCAAGTCCGCGATGCCGTCGCGATTCAGGTCGAGCGTGACCGCGTCGTCCCAATAATTTCCGCGCCCGTCGACCGTCCACTGATTGGCCGTGTTGCCGCCGCTGGTTTCGAGCGGGTGGATATTGTCGGCAAACGTGTTTTCCGAGAATCGACTGTCGGCGGTGCTGTCGTTGACCCGCAATCCGACGTAGTTCGCCGCGATCCGATTGCCGCGGATCGTGTCGTTATTGCCGTTTTCCAAATAGAGCCCGACGGTGTTGCCTTCGATCGTATTGCCCTCGATGCGCGTGTCGTCGATCGACTGCAGCAGGAGTCCGTAGGCGCGGTGGTTGCGGTTCGCAACGAAACGATTGGCGCGGAGCACGAGCTGCTTCGAATACATCAGCGCCGCTCCCGCCGCGTTTTCGGAAAACACGTTTCGCTCGAAAACATTCTCGTCGGAATACATGTAGTGCAGCCCGTAGCGGACGTGCGTGATCGTGTTGTCCTGCGCGAGCGTGCGGGTCGTGAACGAAAAATAGATCCCGTCGCGCGTGCCGCGAATCGTGTTACCCGCGATGACGTGCCCCGAAGAATTCCAGAGATGAATGCCGTTGCCGCGCCGGTCCTGCGGATCGGGAACGCCGCAAAGCTCGCTGCTGGCGGTGTCGCCGGCCTTGAGCCCCGCAATCACCGGATCGGCAATCACGTCGTCCGCCGCCCCATCGCCCAGGATGACGTTGTTCACGATGCGGCAATCGTTCGCCTTGCGCACGTAAACGCCGTGCAGCATGTCGAAGATTCGGTTGTCGCGAATGATGGCCCGGGCACCCGTGACATGAATCGCCGCGTGATCCTCGGAAAGATTGCGTCCGGAGCCGCGGACCACGAAGCCGGTGATTTCCACATCGGGCGCGCGGATCGCGACGACGTTGCCGCTGCCGTCGCCGTGCAGCACCGCGCCGGGCGCGCCGAGAAGGTGCAGCGGTTTCGAAACGACGAACGGCCCGTCGTAGCTCCCGGCGGGAACCTGCAACACGGCGCCGGGCGAGGCCGCAGCCATCTCCGCGCGCAGCCGGTCGCCCGCCGTGCCGGCTCGGACGAGGAGCGGCACGGACAGCGCGATGAGCAGCGCAACGCCGGAAGGTTTCACGGCGCCTCCTTGCGCGAACTCCAGATCGCGGCGACGATGAAAAGCGGAAAGAGCCAGAGGAGCAGCGCGCCGGATTGCGGCAGGCTCGTCTGGACGAAGTTGGCGATCCGCTGGCTGCCGAGCAGAATCGGCGTGAACGGCTTGATCGTCATCGGCGCATGCGGATCCAGATGGTGGCCGTAAGCGTAGAGCCGGAAGTAGAAATTCCCGAGCGAGAACGCGCTGAAATAAAAATACAGCGCACCGAGATCGACCAGGCCGATCATGCGGCCGATCGCGGCGGCACGTAGCGCGAGCAGGGCGAACATGCCGAAGGCGAACGGCAGCCACTTCATCTCCACGAAGTCCTCTTCGACGAGGTGCTTCATGCCGATGTAGTGATTCAGCGTGTTGATCTCGTTCAGATCCTGACCCTCGTTGCCGCCGACGAGCTTGTGCGCGTAGATGTGCAGCGCGAGGCCTTCCTGGTATTGCGGCGCGACGAGCCGAATCTGCCAGAGCGGCAGAAACGACGCGGCGGCGACCGCCACCGCGGCGACGAGGAGCAGCAACCGCGAGCGCAGGTTGAGCGGGCGGCGAAGAAAGACGTGTTCGCGACGAAAAAATTCTTTCATGGCAGAGCGGCCGACGGCGCGGCGGGCGGATGCGGTGAGCCCGCCGCGCAAATTTCAGGGAGACGTTACTTGTCCGCGTAATTCACCGGTTTCACCGCGAGGTAGCCCTGCATTTCCTGATGCAGCGCGGAACAGAAGTTCGTACAGTAAAACGGAAACACGCCGGCCTTCTTCATCTTCAGGCGCACGGTCTTCGTTTCACCCGGATCGATGACGAGATTGACGTTCTGCTCGACGATGCCGAGGCCGTGGATCATGTCGGGCGTCTGCTCGACATTGGTGACGTGGATCACGACCTCGTCTCCTTCGTTCGCGTCGATCCGGTCGGGGGTAAAGTGGCTGCGGATCGCAATCATCTTCACCTCGACGACATTGCCGTGGCGGGTGACGCCCGTGTCCTTCGCGTCCCACACCGCGTTCGCATCGGTGCTTTCGGCTTTCGGATAAACCTCGATGGGCTTGATCGCGTCGGCCTTCAGGATTTGCGCGAAGTGGGGCTCCGGTTCGCTGAAGGTTTCGTAGATTTCCTCCATCTTCGCACCGGCGATGTCGATGAGTTCGCTGTCCTCCGGTTGCGACGGGCCGACCGAGATGTGCCGGCCTTTCGACATTTTGTTCATCGCGACGAGGTATCGCCCGTAGGGTTGGGTCGTGTCGCTGCCGCCAATCACCAGGTGACCGATGTTGTAGTGCACCGAAATTTTATCGGTCACGACCTTGTTCAAATCCGCTTTCTCCTCCGCGGTCCACGGCGGCAATTTCCATTTCGCGACGGCGGACTCGATATAGAGCGACGTATAGGCGTTGCCCTTGCCGTCGTATTGCGTGTGCAGCGGGCCGAGGCCGACGGGCACTTCGCCCTCGATCACGGCGTCGTGACGAATCACGGGCACGCCGCGGAACTCGCCTTCGAAATCCTTCTTCTCGATGGCCGCCTGGATCTTCGTGAAATCGAAAACCGAGGCAATGGGCTGCAGCTTGCCGGACGCGACGATCCAGCGACCCGATGGATCGGCATCGATCCCGTGCGGGGATTTCGGCACGGGCAGGTAATAAAGCACGCCGGGCACTTTCGCCGGGTCGATCACCTGCACGCCGTCGAGGGTAGTGGTGCGACCGTCCTTCACCGCGGCTTCGGCGGCGCGCCAGTTGACCACGGCGGCGTAGTCGCGCTCCTTCTGCGTGGAGTTCGCCTCGAGCTGATCGTGCGCCATCTCGGTGTTGTAGGAGGTCCAAAACGCCCAGCCGCTGCTCGGACCTTTCCCGGTCGAGCCCAAATCCCAGTCGAGCGGCGGCGTGATGATCTGCCAGCCGACACTCATCGTGCCCGATGTCGGATCGACGCGGATACCACTGACCGCGCCGCTGAATTCCTTTTCATAATCGGCCGGATCGGCGTAACGCCCCTTCGGGAGCGGCGTGGAGAAGCGCGTGGCCACGAGCACGTATTCGGAATTGTCGGTGACGAACGACGAACCGTGATTACCCATCGAGTTGGGAATCGGGCCGAGGATTTGCTTGGTCTTGAAATCGCGCAGATCGATTCGGGCGATGCGGTTGTTGGCGTTGTCGTTCACGAAGAGCCAGCGGCCATCGTAAAGGCCGTTGGTCTTGGAGAGGCCCGGATGGTGCACGTCGCCCCAGGTGTAGTCGCCGAGCATCGCTTTGGTTTCTTCGTCGAACCCGTAGCCGGTGCCGGGATATTTTCCGAAAACCGGAATCGTCGTGATGTGGCGCATCGAGGGCAGGCCCGCGACAAAGACCTGGCCCGAGTGCCCGCCGGAATAGAAGAGATAGAATTCGTCCTTGTCGCCCGGTGCGACGTAAGTGCGCGCGGCCGGCGACTTGGCATCGGCGGTCGCGCGGCTCCCGGTGGTGTCGGTTTTTCCCGGAGGATTGCAGCCAGTGAGGACGAGCACTGCGGCGAACGCCGCGGGCGCGATGAGGTGACGGAGAGATTTCATGGTGTGGTCGCCGCGGGTTGCAGGGTTGAGGGATTACTCGACGATCAATTCACCCTTCATGCCGACCTGCATATGTCCGGGAAAGGCGCAGAGGAATGGGTAGTGCCCGGGCTTCTTTGGCGCATAGAACGTGACGGTCTCGGACTCTTTCGGCCCGAGCAGCTTGGTCGAGGCCAGCACGCGATCCTTGAACGACGCCGGGATGTATTCCGTGGTCGCGGCGGTCGCGGCATCCGTGGCAAAGGCGTTCAGATCGGTGCCCTCGGCGAGCAGCACCCAGTTGTGGCCCATCGAGAATTTCGGCACGGTGCCCTCGTTGGTGAGCGTCACGGCGAGCGCTTCGCCAGGCGTGGCGCGGATTTCGGTGACGTTGAATTTCATCGTATCGTTGGCCGTGAACGCGATGGCCCGACCGGAGGCGGGCTTCGCCGCGGTGGGCGCGCTTGCGGCGGGCGCCGCGGCGGGGGCGGCCGCTGTCGCGCCCGCAGAATTTTCAGACTGGCCGCAGCCGGTCAGCATCAGCGCCGCGAGAACGGCACTACCGAGGAGAATACGTGAGTTGGTCTGCATAAGAATGCAGCGAAGATATCGTTAACGCCGAGCCCCTGCCTTGATGCAGGTCAAGGCGGCCTGCTTTTTTGGGGCAGCCGCAAGAAGTCCGCGGGGTTTGACGTGCATCAAGGCGGGCCGGCGGGCATTGCGGCACAATGCCGGCATGCAAATGCGTTCCCTTTTGTTGATCGGAGGGCTGATCGCTGCGACGGCGGCGGCGTTCGTTGCGGCACGGGCGACCCCGGAGGAAAAGGTCTTCGCGGTGAGCGGCGTGATTCGCGCCCCGCTCGACCGCGACGGCCGAATCGTCGTCGCGCACGAGGATATTCCGGGATTCATGCCCGCGATGACGATGGGATTTGGGGTCGCGAATCCCAGTGAGGCCGCCGCGCTCCGGGCGGGCGATCGCGTGCGCTTTCGTCTGCGGGTGAACGGCACGTCTTCGAGGGCAACGGATTTTACGATCGGCGGACACGATGCGGCGCCCGCACCAACAAAAACGGCGAGTGTGGGTCATGGCCGCTTGCGCGAAGGCGACGTCGTGCCGGAGTTTTCGCTGACGAGCGAAACCAACCACCCCTTTACTGCTGCCGAACTCCGCGGCCACTTGACGGTCGTCACCTTCATTTTCTCCCGCTGCCCGGTGCCGGAGTATTGCCCCGCGATGGCCCTGCGTTTCGCGCAACTTCAAAAAGCGATTCTCGCCGAGCCGAAGTGGGTGCCGCGGGTGCGGCTGCTGAGCATCACGCTGGACCCGGAGTTCGACCGGCCCGAAATTCTCCAGGCTTACGGCGCCGCAGTGGGAGCCAACCCGGCGGTCTGGCAGTTTGCCACGGGCGGCAAGGATGAGATCGCGAAGCTGACAAAGTCATTTGCCGTCTACGCGGAACGCAACGGCGTCACGCTCGATCACACGCTCTGCACGGCGCTGATCGACGACGAAGGGCGGGTGGTTGAAATCTGGCGCGGCAACGGTTGGGGCGCGGGCGAAGTGATGGCGGCCGTTTCGGCGTCGAGCCGCGGGTGGTAAACGCAGGCTCGGGCGAGCGCTCACAATGCGCGTGTTCGAAGCTAAACTCGTCTACTCCTTGGTCTCGCTCGGCGATGAAGTGCAACTCAACCGGGCGGAGAAGGGCGCCGACTACCCGCGTTCCGCGTTCGACGAAAATCCGCTTCAAGCGGCCTTCCCCTGTGTTTACCTCGACCGTAAGAACCAACCTATGGGCAGGCATCTCATCGCCCTCGGCACGGTGACTCCACGTTGTTATCCTGCCGTGAGTTTTCGAGGCGCGATCCGGGCGGGCGCGGGTGCGTTGACCGTCGCGCACAATCATCCGAGCGGTAATGCCGCCCCGAGTTCTGCTGACCTATACGTCACGCGGAAGCTTCGCGAGGCGGCCCAAGCGCTTGATCGAGTTACTCGATCACGTGATCGTTGGCGACACCATGGGTGATCCGCTCGGTCGCGGCGTGTTTTCGTTTCGTGATGCGGGCACAATCTCAAGCTGCTCCAGCTTCACTTACGGTGATGACGATCGCGTGCTACGGCGCCGGAGCGACAAGCCGAAATGCCAAGGCGGCAAGATCACGGGTTCTGCGTCCGGTTCCAGCGCGCGCGTTTCCTTCGCCCATGCGAGAATCTGCTCGGGCTGGGGGCGAATCGAAAGATCGGGGCCACGCGGCGTCGGGATATCCGAACGCCAGTGAATCACGAGCACGCGACCGTTCGGGGACAAAAGCCGTGCGCTTTCACGCAGCAAGACGGTCGGGTTCTCCGCATGCAGGATGTTGAAAAGAAGCACCGCGTCGACGCTGCCCGGCGTGAGGCCGAAGCCGTCCGCAATCACATCGCGCAGTGACGGATTCACGTTCCCGAGTCCGGCGTCGTGCGTGCGAACTTCGGTGGCGGTGATCATCGTCGGCTCGATGTCGAACGCGTGCAGCGTGCCGGAGATTTTTTCCGCGACCGGCACGGTGAATGTGCCGTAGCCACAGCCCACTTCCACGGCGGTGTTGATGCGCTGGTCGATGCCAAGGCGTTCCAGAATCATCGGCACGTCGAGCAACGATTCCCAATAGTCCTGCCCCGGCATCCCGCTGTCTCGCACCTTCATCGTTTCCTCCAACTCTGCCAGCGCTCTCCGTCCGGATACACAGCGACCGAATCGGTCACGGTGCGGTCGGCTTCCCGTCGGAACAGACGGCCCAGAAGTTGATCGGCCGTTTGCGGCGTCAATGGGATGAGGAAGCGGGTCTTCATCGTGACCATAGTAGAATACGCTTGCCGTCTCGCCAGCCGGTGACGCGAAAAACGATTTCCCCGGAGGGATTCGAAGGGGTGTGATGACGAATTCTGATTCTCTCTTCATGACCGATTTGCCACGTCAACGGCAAATCTGCGGTCGGGTCTTGAAGGCTCAGGCTCGTTGCCAAGTAATTACTTGCATGGCGTCCCCACGGGGATTCGAACCGCGGTTCTCAGAATGCCTCGACGACTTGGCGGCGCTCCGCGCCATTGCCGATGCCAACGATATCGCGGACGGATCGTGTGTTGACACTCACGCGTTTCGGCCCGCGTTTTCGATTTTGGTCGGTGTCGGCCCCGCTCGATCCAGCACCCAGCGGTCAAACGTCCTCAGCGCGGCTTCACTCACAAAAGGGCACACCAGGAAATCGTTCGCGCCCAGCTCACGGGCTCGTGCCAGCTCCGCCCAAGTCGCGCGGTCGTGCATCAGGATCGCGGGGACCGACCGCCATCCCGGATGCGATTTCATTGCCGTCAGCAGCGAGGTCTCCGCGCCGCGTTCGATCTCCCAGTCGATCACGGCGACATCGCGCGGAGCCTGGTCGAGCAACGCGAGCGCGCTCTCGATACGTTCAACTGCATCGACCGACCAGCCATGACGGCCGAGCAGCCTCAGCAACCTCAGGCGCATTTCCGGAGCGGCGACAACGAGAAGGGCGGACTTCATGCGGGGCGTTTCGTCCGACTCAGGGCCGCCCTGCTCCGGAGGCGTCATCCCACACCGTCAGGATCACCAAACCCGCCAGAATCAGGATGGCCGTAGTCATGATGGGCAGCGTTGGCGGCGTGATCAGAAACAGGCGCGCACCACGCCGCCGTCGGCGCGGAGCGCGGCGCCGGTGATGGTCGCGGCCAGCGGGCTGCAGACGAAGATCACCAGGGTGGCGACCTCCGCGGGCGTCGCGAATCGCTTGATCAGCGAACTCGGCCGGACGCTGGAGAAGAACTCCTTTTCAAACGCGTCGAAGGACTGGCGGCCGCTGATTTGGGTAACGAATTCCTCCACGCCGGCCGAGCGCGTCGGACCCGGGAGGACGGCGTTCACCGTCACGCCCGTGCCCGCGCACGATTCCGCGATCCCGCGCGAGAGCCCGAGCAGGGCCGTCTTCGTGGTCCCGTAGTGAACCATCTCCACCGGGATCTGGATCGCACTCTCGCTGCTGATGAAGATGATCCGGCCCCACTTCCGCTGCTTCATGCCGGAGACATACGTGCGGCTCAGACGAGCCCCGCTGATCACGTTGACGTCGAAGAACCGCCGCCAGTCCTCGTCCGGGATCTCTTCAAACGGCTTGGGCTCGAAGATGCCGAGATTGTTGACGAGAATGTCCACTGTCGGGAAACGCAGGAAAAGCGCCTGCACCGCCTCGGCCGTAGCGAGATCCCCGGCAAATCCCTTGACCTCGGCCTCCGGCAACTCCTGCCGAATCTGCCGCACGGCCGAGGCCACCGCTGCGTCGGAGCGGCCGTTGACGACGACCCGGGCGCCTTCCGCGGCGAGTTGGCGGGCGATGGCGAAACCGATTCCCTTGGTGGAGCCGGAAATCAGCGCCGTTTTATCGTGTAGTTCGAGGTTCATAGTGTGAATGGACGAAGATTGCGGGGCCTGACGGGACGACCGATCAGGCGTTGAAACCGCCGTCGACGGTGAGGCTGGCGCCGGTCACGAAGGACGCCTCGGGACCGGCCAGATAGGCGACGAGAGAGGCGACTTCATCCGCCGTGCCGTAGCGCGGCACCGCCATCACCTGCTTCACGAGCATCGCGGCAAACTCGCTGCCCGCGGGATTCATCTCCGTGTCGATCGGACCCGGCTGCACGTTGTTGATCGTGATGCCCCGCGGTCCGAGATCGCGCGCGAGACCCTGAACGAGTCCCTGCAAGGCGGACTTGCTCATCGCATACACGCCGCCACCGGCAACCGGCATGCGCTCGGCGTTGCAGCTCCCGATGTTGATGACGCGCCCGCCTTCCTTCATGTGCCGGACCGCCGCCTGCGTCGCCACGAACACCGCGCGCACATTGACGGCGAGCGTCCGGTCGAAATCGGCGAGCGAGAACGTGTCGATCGCGCCCATCAGGAAGACGCCAGCGTTATTGACGAGGATGTCGAGGCCACCGAATTCCCTGACCGTCCGCTCGACCGCGCCGGTGATCGCGCCGGCGTCCGCGCTATCGGCCTGGAGGGCGAGGGCGCGAACGCCGAGTGCACGAGCGGCTTCCGCGACGGCGTTGGCTTGGCGGGTTGAGCTGGCATAGGTGAAGGCGACATCGACGCCTTCATGAGCCAGACGTTTGACGATGGCCGCGCCGATACCGCGGCTGCCGCCGGTAATGAGGGCGCGTTTGTTTTTGAGTCCGTTTTTCATGGTGGGAGGGGTAGTTTATTCGAGGGAGATCGCTTGCGCGGCCCGGCTGCGGAACCGGATCGCCGCGGCCACGCCGAGCGCGACAAAGCCCACCAACGCGACGAGCTGCGCGGTCTTGAACGGAAACTCCGTCTGAGTGGGCGCCAGGGCCTTCAGGGCAGGTGTCTTCAGAAACGCCTGCACGATGGCGACGAATACATTCAGATAGAGGGCCGCCACGGCGCCGATGACATAGATCGTCCGCCAGGGACCGCGGAGCCGACGGCCATACCGCGCGTAGGCGGCGACGGCCAGCACGACCAACGAAATGAGGCCGACCGCGTGGGACGGCAGGAAGTGGTGGACCGGAAACAGAAATCCGGTGGCGCTCGTAGCCGCGGTCGTCGCCAGGAAAAAAGCCGTCCAGCGATCGAGCCGCCCGCTGGTCAACAAGCCATACAGGACGACGAAGCCGGCGAGAATTCCGGCCAGACTGATGGCGACGTGCGCCAGGGTGAAGAGCGTGAGGATCATGATGGTCTCTGGTGGTTGGTGGTGGTTGAGCAGGGGTGCGGTCTCCGTCGGCGTGCCGGCAGGTCTCCGCGGAAAAGATCAGAACCGGTAGGTCGCCGTCGCGGCGAAGTAGTCGACGTCCCGGCCCGGTCCGGTTTCCCCGATCGCCTTCGCGGCGAAGAAACGGGCGTAGGTCACGTCGAGGTTCCAGTGGCGGCCCGCGCGCCAATTCGCATGGAGCGAAGGCTGCTGGCCCAGATAGCGGCGGTCGGTGTTCCGACCCGAGCGAAGGAGATTGCCGGGAGGACCGTAGATTCCATCGCGCTGGCTCTCTCGCCAGAAAAAATCGCAGTCGACCGACACGACCACGTTCCAGGCGGGCTTCAGCTCGAGCCCCGGATGGAGATCGATCAAATTCGCCGGACCGATCAAGGCGCTCTCGTTGAAATAAGCGCCACGTGGAAACAGGGCATTGAACGTATTCAACGTTCCATCATTCCGGTCGCGATCGCCGCTCACGATGTCGGCCTTGAGGCTCAGGCGTGGTTGCAGCGGGGCGGCCGCGAAGGTGTAGCCCGTGTCGGAGGCGACGGACCAGGCGGCGATCGAGGCCGGGCCGAAGGTGCCGAATTGATAAACGAATTCGAAGTTGTAGTCCCAGCCCGCGGCCTTCCCCCACACTCGCGAGCCGATGGTCTGGCGCTCCTCGCGCGCGGTGCCCTGGTCGAACCGCGCCGCGTCGCGTTTCAAGCCCAGATAATAGATGTCCACGTGAGCGCCGGGGAGGACGGAGAACGGCGTCACCGCGTAAATTCCCCATAGCTTCTGATGGCGGTCCCTGCCGTCGTCGAAGGTCCCGGCGCGAGTCTGCACGGGCTCCACCGCCAGCGCATCCACGCGCCAGGTGCCGGTCTGCCAGATCGCGCGCACTCCGTCGAAGGCCAGCCGGACATTCGGCGACTCCCGAAACGAGATCAGCCGCGACGAGCCGAAGGAAAGCTCCTGCCGACCAACCCGCAGGGTGAGGGCCTCGCCGCGCGTGGACGGCAGACTCACGTCGAGAAACGCCTGATTAAGATCGAGCCGGTCCTCGTCCGTCGGGCGCGGTCCGCCGACGCGCCCGTCCTCCCACCCGCTCTTCACCTGGGTGAAGAGCCGGAGCGATTCGCCCAAATGCAGGTCCGCATGGAGCATCAGGCGCTCGAGCCAGTAGCCGTTGTCGTCCTGCGGCCCCTGGCCCCAGAGTGAATGGCGGTAGTATTCGTAACGCAACCGGCCCTCGCCGCCGAAAGTCAGCCAGTCGTCAGCGGCGGAACTCAGCGGGATGAATTTCAGGCCATCCAGGGGGTCATCGCGTTTCGACGGATCGCGAAGCACCGAGAAATCCTCGTCGTAGCGCAGCGGCTTGTAACCTACGTCGGCGCCCTGCCCCGTCGCCAGGCCAGCAATCAGCGCGATGGCCGTCACGATAGCCGGCCGAAGCTTGCGCAGAGACGGCGTGGTTTTCACGGCGGGCATGACTCATTTCTTCCGGCTGATTTGGTCGGGGCGGAGCAGTCGCCGCCTCAATGCGCCGCAACCTGGGGAGCCTGAGCCGCATCGACATAGGCGGTCCCCGACGGCCCGAGTCCGGTGATTTCCAACACGACGGGCTCGTCGCGGGTTTCGGCAAAGTGCACGCGATGCGGCGGCTCGGTGTAAACGCTGCCGGCAGGCAGGGCCTTGACGGCGGCCGGATCGAACGTGTCGCCGTATCCAAAATACCACGTGCCCGCCAGCACCGAGGCCACGCGGTCGTCCGGATGATCGTGCGCGGCGATCCGGGTGTGCGCGGGGATTCGCAGGACGATCGTGTAGAGCCCGGCGGTATTCGGGTCGCCCTTGAGCACCACGGTCTGAATTCCGGCCTTGCCGGAAGTGCCCGTGCCGCCGGCAACGGCGCTCGTCCGCTGGATTTCGTCCGGAGTCAGCCGGCGGTCGGCCGTCATCGCTTCACTCTCCCGCAGAAAGCCGCTCACCAAAGCGACCGTCGCGGCTTCGTTTTCGTCAATCACCCAATGGCCCGCGTCCGGGATGATGGCTTCGCGCACATCGACGGCCGCGAAGCGCATCACGACCGCCATCGTCGCGCCGAAGGACTTTTCTCCGCCGACGGCCAGCAGCGGCATGGCGAGCTTGGTGCGCAGGAAAACTTGGTTGTCCACCGCATCCTGGGCGAACGCGCGGAACTGCGCGAAACCCGAGCGCATCGCGCCTGGCTGCGCGTAGAGCGCGGCGTAGTGGGCGCGCGTAGCCTCGTCGATCCGGTCCGGATGCGCGGCGAACTCATTCCAGAAACGATCGAGGTAGATCCGCTCGCGGCCCTGCACCAGGCGCTCGGCGTCCGGACCGCCGAAGTTGAAATGCCACAAGAGCGGCGTCTTCAGGATTTCCTCCCACGGTCCGACGCCGGGAACCGGCGCATCCATCAGCACGAGCCGATCCACCTTGCCAGGGTAACTCGCGGCGTAGGCGTAGGCGACCATGTTGCCGATGTCGTGCGCGACGACCGCGGCGTGATCGACGCCCAGCGCCTCGACGACTGCGCGGATGTCGCCCGCCTGGGTTTTCTTGTCGTAGCCGGCGGGCGGATGGGACGATTTTCCCATGCCGCGAAGATCAGGCACGATGACGAAATGGTCCTTCGCGAGTTCCACCGCCAGCGGCCCCCACATGTCACCCGTATCGCAGTAGCCGTGCAGCAGCACGACGGCCGGGCCGGTGCCACCGGAGCGCACGAAGATTTCGGTGCCGTCCGGCGCGGCCACCGTGCGAGTTTTGAAGCTTGGGGGAAACGGGACGACGCGAGCGTGTGCCGTGACGACGCACCCGAGGGCGAATGCGATCAGGGCGCAGCGAATGAAACCGGAAGACCGGCGTGACGGATGTGTATTCATGATGGATTGACAGAGACGAAGGTGTTGGCGACGCGGCGGACGACTCAGCGGCGGGCTCGCGCGATCAGCCGGGCGTCGATCGATAACCGGCCTCCGCCGATGAAGATGAAGGCGGCCACCACCAGCGTGTAGAGCAGCGCGAGTTGCGGATCGCGGCCAGCGAGCAGGTTCTGCAGGATGGCAACGCCCAGCACGGCGGTGAGGATCGCCGCGCTCAAGCGGGTGAAAACGCCGGCCGCCAGCAGGGGTGCCAGGAGAAACTGGGCCGCGGTCGCCGCGAAGGCCGACGCGAGCGGCGCAGGGAAATGCATCGCCGCCACTTCCTCGGCAAGGCGCCACGGCGTGCCGGCGCGAAGAAAGGCCAGACCGCCCTCCAGCTTGTGCCAGCCGTGAATATAAAAGATCAGCAGCCCGGCTCCGGCCCGCAGGCCCAGGAGGCCCCAAGCGGCGACGCATCCGTCGGCGTCCGCATTCAGCGTGTTCACGAACGCAGTTTTGAGGGTCGGTGAGTTCATGGGATGATTCCGCGGTTAGAACGCGAAGCAGTCGCAGCCGACGCCGAAGAAACCGTTGGGCGTCGCACCAAAGGCGCGGTCCGCCGGACCGCTGGCCTGGCCAAGCAGCCGGCCCAGCACGCTGGTGGAGTTGAAGAGGTGGGCCGGACAGCCGCAGCCGGCGGGATGAGGCCGGTGAATGGGACACCCGCAGCCCGCGGGATGCGCGGCGAAGTAGGAGCCGTTCGCATAAAACTTCGGCGCACCGTAACCGCCGAAGAACTTCACCGGCGACCAGTCCGGCATCACGAGTGGCGGAGGCGGCGCGAGATTGGCGAAGTCGCCGGCCGCGTGCACGAATTCCCCGCCTAATACGGTCAGCACGGACTCGATCCGCTTGATGCGCTCGTCCGGAATGGAGAAGAAATCCTCGGACAGGACGGCGAGATCGGCGAGAAAGCCCGGAGCAATTGTTCCCTTCCGATCGCCCTCGCTCGAGAACCACGCGCTGCCGACGGTGTAGAGACGCAGCGCTTCCATCCGGCTTAGCCGGTTGTCCTCGGGATAAAGTTCGAAGCCGCCGACCGTGCGGCCGGTCACCAGCCAGTAGATCGAGTCCCACGGATTATAGTTGGCGACGCGGGTGGCGTCGGTGCCCGCGCCCACCGGCACGCCCGCGCGCAGCATCTTCGCGATCGGTGGCGTGTGCGCGACGGCAGCGCGGCTGTAGCGGGCGGCGAAATACTCTCCCTGGAACGCCATGCGATGCTGCACGGCGATGCCGCCGCCGAGTGCGCGGACGCGGTCGATATTTCGCTCGCTGATCGTCTCGGCGTGATCGAGAAACCAGTGCAATCCCTTCAGGGGGACGGCGCGATCGACGGCCTCAAATACGTTGAGAAAACGCGTGATCGACTCGTCGTAGGTCGCGTGCAGGCGGAACGGCCAGCGGTGCGAGGCGAGCAGCGAGACGACGCCTTCCAGATCCGTCTCCAACCGCGACGGCAGATCGGGCCTCGGCTCGAGGAAGTCCTCGAAGTCCGTCGCGCTGAACACCAGCATCTCCCCGGCGCCGTTGAGCCGGAGCACATCGTCGCCCTCGCCGGGTTTTGCCATCCGGATCCAGCGGGCGAAGTCCTCCCGCTCCTGCTGCGGCTTCTGCGTGAAGAGATTGTAGGCGATGCGCAGCGTCATCTCCCCGCGCCGGTGGAGTTCGTTGATGACGGCGTAGTCCTCCGGATAATTCTGAAAGCCGCCGCCGGCATCGATCACGCTCGTGAGCCCCAGCCGGTTGAGTTCGCGCATGAACTGGCGCGAGGAGCTGTATTGGTATTCGAGCGGCAACTTCGGGCCCTTCGCGAGGGTGGCGTAGAGGATCGCAGCATTCGGCCGCGCGATCAGCAGGCCGGTGGGATCGCCGTGCTTGTCGCGCTGGATCTCACCACCGGGCGGGTTGGGCGTGTGGCGGTCGTAGCCCACGGCGCGGAGCGCGGCGCGATTCAGCATCGCCTGGCAGTAAAGATGCAGAATGAAGACGGGAGTGTCCGGCGCGGCGGCGTTGATTTCATCGAGGGTCGGCAGCCGTTTCTCGGCGAATTGGAATTCGCTCCACCCGCCGACCACGCGCACCCACTGGGGAGCCGGCGTGCGCGCCGCCTGTTCCCGCAACATGCGCAACGCGTCTGCGAGCGACGGCACGCCGTCCCAACGCAGCTCGAGGTTAAAGTTCAACCCGCCGCGGATCACGTGCAGGTGCGAGTCGTTGAGCCCGGGAATCACCGTGCGCCCGCCGAGATCGACGACCTGCGTATCCGCACCGGCGAGCGGGAGGATTTCGCGATCGGTGCCGACCGCGGTGAAGCGGCCGTCGCGGATCGCCACGGCCTCGGCGAACGAGCGGCGTTCGTCCTGCGTCGCGATGCGACCGTGATGAAGGATCAGTGATGGTGCGGTTTCCTGTTTCATGGCGCTGATTTGTGTTTGGGGTTCGGGCTCAGCCATGGACGGACGATCCGGATGAGGAGCGGCATGACCGCCCAGGTGAGTCCGCCAACCATGAGCACGTTGAACGCGGCGCTGCGGACCAGTAGCGGCCACGGCCCGATCATGGGGCCAAGCAGCAACGTCAGGACGAGCGAGAGCGGAAGGACGCCGGCGAACGTGACCAGCGCCATCTTCCAGCGCGGGGGAGGCGGGCTTGCGCTGCGAAACCACGCCTCGAGTCCGTGCATCTGCCGGTAAGCCGCTTCGCCCTCGGTCAAGGCTCGCGCCCGGGCTTCCCATGCGGCGAAGGCCGGCGAGCGGTAAAAGGCGTCGCGCTCGGCCTCGCTCGCGAACGTCCGGATGACGCCGTATTCGCGCGTCGTCGATCCGGGCAGCGGCACGAGCATATTCGCACCGAGGACGCCTTCGTGCGAAAGCGAGGCTTGGAAGAACTCGCGAAGCGCCTGTTGAAACTCGGCTTCGCGGCCGGGCCGAACGCGACGGGTGATGGCAATATGGATCGGCATGGAAATCTTCGTCGGGGCACCGACCACTCTGGCGGCGACCGACGACCTCCGCGTCAGGAGTGTTTGGTCACGACCTGCGGCTTCAGGGCCGACTGCGGCGCGTGGTGCACCATCGTGTAGGCGTATTCGACGCCGATGCCGTAGGCGCCGCCCTGCTGTTTCAGGAGGCCCATGAGCGCGTTGTAGTGCTCCTTGTTTTTCCAATCGCGCTGGAACTCCAGCAGCGCCGCGATCGTGGTGAGGCGCACGGCACCCGCCTGAACCATCCGGGAGAGCGCGGCCTCCTGCGCGACCGACGACGTGGCGCCGCAGCAATCCTCGACGACGTAAACATTATAGCCCGCGCCGAGCATCTCGAGCGTCGGCCAAGTGATGCAGACCTCCGTCCACAGGCCGGTCATGATGATGTTCTTCCGGCCGGTGGCTTCGATCGCCCGGCGGAAACCCGCGTCGTCCCACGAGTTCATCGAGCTGCGCTCGACGACGGGCTGGCCGGGGAACACGTCGAGCAACTGCGGGAAAACGTAGCCGCTGAACGATTCGGTTTCGACTGCCGTGAGGACGGTCGGGACGCCGAACTCCTTCGCGACCTTCGCGAGCAGCGTGACGTTGTTGATCAACGCGGCCCGGTCGGCGTTCGCCATGCCGAAGAGCATCTGCGGCTGGTGGTCGACGAAGACGACGGTGGCGTCGGAGGGGGTGTAGAGTTTATGGTAAGTGTTCATTGTGGTTGTGTGTGTGGTTGGGAAAAAGGGCAGGAGGATCGGCTCAGAGCCGGCCCTTCATTTCGTCGTAGGTTTTCGGGACGTTGATCTGCGAATGCACCCACGGGAAAATCCTGTATCCGGCATAGGCCTTCATGCTCTCGGCGAGACGCTTGACGGTCTGCTCCTCGGTCAAGCCGTCCGCGATCGCGGTGCGCACCTGCGTCTTCAATTCCTCGAGGTAGGCGACCGGATACTCGATCGCGGACACCCCGGTCGGGCTGCCATGGCCGGGGACGATCACCGCGTCACGCGGCATCATCGCGAGCAGCGTGCGCATCGTGGTCAACGAGGCATCCAGTTTGCCGTCGAGCAGCCACGGGAGCGAAGGGCCACCGGAGATGATCGGGTTGCCGGTGAAGAGAACTTTTTCCGCGGGCAGCCAGACGAAGAGATCGCCGTCAGTCTGCGCGAAGCCGAGGTGCATCACCTGCACGCGCGTGTTTCCGAGATCGAACTGAACCCGCGCGCCGTCCGGCAGCAGGATCTGCGCACGCTGCGGCTTGAGTTCATCCATGCCGGAGTCCCGGCCGAAGTAGGTCTTCATGAACTCCACGTCCGCCGTAAAGTGGGTCTGGATGTAGGCCTGCGTGGCGACGTGCTGGACGATCTGCACGCTGGCCGGGAAGAACTGGTTTCCGTAGGAGTGGTCGCCGTGGTAGCTGGTGTTGACCAGGTAGAGGATCGGCTTGGATGTCCGTGCGTGAATCAGCGCGAGCATTTGATCCGCGAGGCGGCGATTGAGCATGCTCTCGATGACCAGCACGCCTTTGTCGCCGACCACGAATCCGCCCGAAGTCGCAACGGCAACGCCGGCGGCGTTCCTCGCCTCGGCGTCGTCGGGATAAACGGCGAAGACGGAGGGCGCGACTTCCTTCGATACGAGCACGACGTGATTCGGCGTCCAGACGAGGTTCGGGTCTTCGGGCACGCGTGCCGCGGGCTCGGCGGCGGCGACGAAGCTTCGAAGCAACAGGACGGCGAACACGAGCGAGGCCGGACGGAACCGGAAGCGGCGGTGAGCGAGGAGAGTTTTCATGGGCGTGGAATCTGGCAGGTGGCTGAGGCGGATGATTCAGGAGCGGCAGAAAGCGAGGAGGTCGGCGTTCACCTGATCCTTGCTCGTCACGCACAGGCCGTGAGAGCCGCCGGGATGGATCTTCAGGACGCTGCCTTTCACGATTTTGGCGGAGAGCAGCGCCGAGTCGGCGATCGGCACGATCTGGTCGTCGTCGCCGTGGAGGATGAGCGTCGGCACGTCGATCTTCCGGAGATCCTCCGTGAGGTCGGTTTCGGAAAACGCCTTGATGCAGAAATACGCCGCCGGGAATCCGGCGAGCATGCCCTGGTGCGAAAAGGCCGCGCGCACGCCCTCTGAAATCTTCGCGTCCGGCCGGTTGTATCCGAAAAACGGCAGCGTGAGTTCGCTGAAAAACTGCGCACGATCGGCGAGGACGCCGGCGCGGATCGCGTCGAAGGCTTCGAGTGGCGTGCCGCCGGGATTCGACGCCTTCTTCACCATCACCGGCGGAATGGCACCGATGAGCACGATCTTGGCCACGCGCTTCGAGCCGTGCCGGCCGAGGTAGCGCACGACTTCGCCGCCGCCCGTCGAGTGGCCAACGTGGATCGCATTTTCCAGACGCAGATGTCCGACGAGCGCGGCGAGGTCGTCGGCATAGGTGTCCATATCGTTGCCGTGCCAGGGCTGGTCGGAGCGCCCGTGGCCGCGCCGGTCGTGCGCGATGCAGCGGAAGCCGTGCGAAGCGAGGAAGAACATCTGGTCTTCAAACGCATCCGCGTTGAGCGGCCAGCCATGACTGAAGACCACGGGCTGCCCGGAGCCCCAGTCCTTGTAGTAAAGTTTCGTGCCGTCGACGGTGGTGAAGTTGCTCATGGTAATTTTTGTGTTGGACGTATATATTCAAAACCGGATTGGTCCGGGTGATCATGGCGCAAAACTGCCGGATGAGGCGGCGGCGCAAAGAGAGCATCGGATGGAGATTTTTCTCCTGCTAAGGATGCACTCGCCGTTTTCTCGAATATTGCTTGCGGCGGAAGTTCCCATCGCCGGGCGTAAGCGCGATACGCAGGGAAGTGTTTCATGGATACAATTACGCCGCGTCCTGCGCGTCTGAAAATACGACTGACCGTTTCTTCCGGCTGACCGCCTTAGTTGGTGCGCCCTTTCCGGGACTGGCGCATTTCTCGTTTTGGCTCCGGTGATCGTGTGCAGGTCGGCGGAAATGCAACGGGCGCTCAAAGCACGCGCGGGAATATTGGGAGATATCTCCCATCGTCGAAAAAATGTCTTACGGCCGTTTGAGCCGCCGGCCTGCCCGGAAGATTCACGGGCCGAGCAAAAGGAAGCGCGAGATTCCGCCGTGACGAAAAACCTGGAGCCCGGCCCGTGCGGAGGAGGAAACGGCCGACACTCGAGCCGCGGACCCAAACCCAAGAGCTACCGATCAGCCAAGGCTGGCGACCTCAATGAGGTAACGGTTAGCGCCGTCACTTCCTGATTCCCGCGACAATCACCTTCGCGAGAACCTTGTCCCCGACTGCCGGAAGCATGTCCGATCTCACCCGAGGCACAAATCCTGGACTGACCACCAGCGCAGCGTATTGCTCGCCGGTATGAGTCCAGCTCGCCCACGTCTTGTCGGCCTGGATCGTATGCAGGTCATGGGCGGTCGGCTGCATATACCAGCTGTCATAGGCGAGCGCGTAAAGGACCACGCGGTATTCAGGCAGTATCTTGCCCCGCACGCGGCCGGCAATGTCTGCCCGGGTGTCTTCCCCTCCCGCTTCCCAAGGCGGGATTCCGGTAATTTCGATTTGAATCTGGGGTTCCTGCTCGGTCGCCGCGACCTCCGCAACCTCACCGGCAAATTTTACGGCAAGTTCGTTTTGCGAGATTCGTCTGCCGTCCCGCCACACTTCCACGAAAACGCGATCCTGCTTCACGCCCTCAGCAAACCGAAAAACGGTCAAGGGCACCTCGGATTCCTGCGGCTCGCATTGCCCGGAGACCGCCAGCCACTTATAATGAAGTCCGGTCAGTGGCCCTGTAACCTGACCTTGGATCTCCAAGCGAAGCGAAGACCCCTTTTCTGCCGGCTTGGACTGCAAGAGCACATGCACTGCGCTGCGATCGCTGCAACTGGTGAGAAAAGTCAGGAACAGAAGCGCCAGGAGAAAAGTCGGCGAACGCCGCGCACGTTCCCCCCCTCCCGTTCCTGCGCGAGGGAATCCAACGGAGTCAGAATCGCAGGTATTATTCATGGTCTATCCGGGTGAGGTAAGAAAGCGTGTAACGCCCGACACGGTCATCCAGGGCAAACTCGCGGTTCAGGAAACGATACCGTCGCTCAATCCAGACAACTCCATCCTCGTCGTCGTAAGCGGTCTGAACGTCGAGCCGGTGCAAGGAGACTTCAGCTCGGACCGAGGCATTGGCCCCACTGTAATTTTTCACGTCGGCGCGGCGATTGGCCCAGAAACCCGATTCCAGAACGACTCGGAAATATCCCGCCTGCCTGGTGTTGAGACTCACCCAGAGATAGTAGGCGGAGGGAGAACCGGGGGCGACGACGGTCGGCGCAAGAGGTGGGTTTATTATGCCGAGCAGATCAGGCAGCGCAATCACCATGATGGTGCTGATGAAAACCGCCAAGCCGTTCATCGTGGTTTGCCACTTGCTCGAAAAGCCTCCGATGGTCTGCAGGGCTTGGGCCAGGTGAAAGCCGCGACGGCTGGCCAAAAGGTGAGTTTCGGCCGCAAATCCCAGCCGGGGAATGCCCACCGCGGACGATGCCCCAGGCGGGACGGCGCGAGGCGCTACCGGAGTCATTCGATCAACGGTTCGCTGCTTTCCCTCACACTGATAAGGCGAAAAGATGTACCTGATTTCGGCATGCTGGAGGCATGCACGAATCTTTGGCCCCAGGATCACCGGCTTTAGCCATCCGTCCCCGGTGATTGCCCCCGTGGCAGCCCAAAGCCGGCTGGCGGACTCCAGCTGGCCGAAGAGTCGACGCCATATCCAGGAATTACGCCTCGCCGGCCGGTGGTTCCGATAGACGGACTGCAGGATATTGAGGCAGAAGGCCAATCCGGCTGATCCGCCTTGAAGGGTCAACCCGCCCTTCATGCGCAGCCGAACCTGGCTTTGCACCAGGACAGACCTCAATCCGCGTGCCCCCCGCCATGCGGCCAGACCGTGCACTCCAACGACGGAGACGGCGTGCAGCAGCAAGGCGCTCCACAGACTGAACAACGTCACACTGATCCAACCCAAGCTATCTCCAGGGTCAGGACCGACGAGGAGGTAGATGATTGAGCCGCCAACGACAACCCAGCCCAGCGAGAGCAAAACCTGCCACCAGCGCGGATACGGCCGGCGACCGCCCATCACCCAGAGAGCGAGAAAGCAGAACAGGCCTTTCCCGCCCAGCATGCTCATGGCGGCCAGTCTGGACCTGGTGAACTCGGGTTGATCAATTTGGAATCCATCGGCCACCACCGGTCGGGCGGTGGCATCGGCGGGCAGGGCAATGGCCTCAATCGCCCGGACATCTTCCGGTTCCCCCGCGCTTCCCTCCGCAAGGACCACGGCCGAGATCCCGACCACATTGTAGCCCGCGCGGTATCTGGCGAACGATGGCCAGTCATTGAAAGGTGGGAACTGCCCCAGCTCGCCGAGGGCGAAGCGCGAAATCGATCGATTACCGTCCGCGAATGCTTCACGGGACCAATGTTTCAGCAGCCAGCCGATGAACTGTCGCTGCGAGGTTTCGGTCTGGCCTGCCTCCTGGATGGCCCGGCGGTCGTATTCCGTCGCCTGGTTGCGAAACCATTCGTCCCAATGTCCCCCGATCCCGTTCAGCGGACTCCGCAGGAGCAAGCCTTCGCGGTGGCTCTCCCGGCTCCAGTGCCAGAACGTCCAAAACCAGACGAAACGTGATGGCGTTGACGGTGACATGGGCGGCGAACTATCCAGTCCGCGCCGGTAGACGCAGGAGCAACCTGAACGGCATCCGGTCCGTGACTTTCAGATGCTTCCAGGCGCGGGCGATTTCATCGGACAATTCGGCATCCAGCCTGTATTCATTATCCACCGACCGAAAGGCATGGATACTGAACAAAGGTTGCCCGGACGCATCGGAAACGAAAGTTACCTCAAAGCCGGCCTCGGGGCGATCGGGCTGGGCCTCCAAATGAAACCGCAGCGACATCCGGTTGGTGTGGGTGCCGAGGTAAAGCACGCGCACCGACGTTTCCAAGTCCGATGCTCCAGCGCGCTCCATTAGCGCCGGGACGGGATAACCGCTGCCTCGGCGCGCGTTGGGCTCCACCATGGCGTGCCCGAAAACGACCTGAATCGTGCCCAGGCGCGCCCACAGTGCCCGGAACTGCTCCGGCCGGGTTTCCCACCACGGTCGCGCCAATTCGAGCAGGCGCGAGGCGCGAGGCGCCGGTGGCGCTTCCATTTCGGCCTGCGCCAGGCGCCAACGCAGGAGTTGCTCAACCGATTTGTCTTCAATCATGGGACTCCTTTCGGAGCGAGGCACAGCCAGACTCCGCAAGAAAAACTTTCATTTCCTGAATGGCTTTTCGCACCCAGCCGCTGACGGACTGCTCGGTCCGCCCGTAGCGCTGGCCGATTTCAGCACACGACTCGTGCGCGATGAACCGCGACACCAGGACGTCCCGCATGAGCGGGGCCAACCGCTCGAGGGCGTGATCGATATCCAGCAGCAACCGCCTCCTTTGCTCCGCCTCCAATCCGTTCAAGTCCGGCAGGATGTCGGCCAGCGATGTGGGGTTGCCACCGGCGTCCTCCATGGCCGCGTCGAGCGACGCCATCTGGTGTTCCGCCATCGGCCCGGCCCGTCTGGCCGATCGGTGCCAGTCGCGCCAGATGTTGGTCGCAATGGTGGCTAGGTAGGCGGGAAAGTTTCCGCCGGGGTTAAGGGCGTGCCGCGACCGCAAGACCCGGCACCACGCTTCCTGGGCCAAGTCATTCGCTTTGTGGTGATTCACGGTCAGGACCAGGCAGCGCCCGAACAGGGGCTGCCAATAACGATCCGCCAATACATCCAGCGCCTTCTCGTCTGGCGGGTCGCGCCGCACCGCCGCAATCAGCCAGCTATCTTCCCAAGTATAAGGATCGTGGAATCGCCTCAACTCATCAACGGCTGCAGGCGAGCCGGCCGTCCACTCGCCCGTGGCCAGTATGCGCCTGGCTTCCCCCACCTCTCCGCATTCCAGCGCGTATCTCACGCTTTGGCGGAGAGCCTCGTGTCGCTTCGCATCGGAACAGTCGCCGGTCAGCCGGTCCGCCAATTCGATCGAGAGAGCAAGCGCCCGACGAAAATGCTCTTCGGCTCGATTTGCGTCGCCAGCCACTCGAGCTGTCGCTCCGGCCGCACCGCTGCTGGTGGCCGCTTGGAGCAAACTTTCGACCTCATCCACGGTCGCGGCCTCCGTTTGGAGAATGTCTGAGCAGCGGGCTCGAAGACCCCGGAAGAAGCGACCGACGTTGCCCAGCCCCGAGTCCGGCTCGACGAGGGTTGGAAGTGAAGCGCAGCTTGGATCGCTGCAAGTAAAACTGGTCGTGGCCTGTAACGCCATTGGCGAAGTTACGTTTCAGCCCAGCCTCCGGCACGATAATCGATTCATCCCGATCCTTACGCCAATCAGACGAAACCTGAAAACAGGTTGGCTGAGATTTATGAAAAAGTGTAACGCTGGGCTTCAACGGCCGGTCGTAATTCGAATTCCTCGAGTTGAGAGCGAAATCCAAAGCGATTCCGTCAACCCCGGCCCCACGACCGCCGGGCGGAGAGGCGTCAATCAGCCCGGTGCCAGCTGAAAAGAATCGCGAGAGCATGCCGCATAAACGCACGGAAAAGCGGCCGCAAAAAGTGAACATTGGGCGGAGAAATCCATCCTGCTAAAGGCGGAGGCCCCTTGCCCGCAGTCGTTCAGCGAGGGAACAATCCAGTCCGGTTCGCCACCGCGATGGCTTCAGTGCGGCTCAAAACATTGAGTTTGGAGAAAACTGCGCGCACATGGCTTTTCACCGTGACTTCGGCAATCGACAGCGATGCCCCCACTGCTTTGTTCGATTTTCCCTCCGCCAGCAGGCGAAGCACTTCCAACTCTCGAGCCGTCAGCTCATCGGCCGGTTGTCGTCCCGCCAGCTTCGCGGCGACTTCCGGCGGCAGGAAATATTTCCCGGCATGCACTTCGCGGATGCAGTGAAACAGGTCTTCGCGCCGAATATCCTTCAATATATAGGATTTGGCCCCGGCCCGCAGCGCCCGATAGATGTCCTCGTCGCCATCGAACGTAGTAAGAACGATGATACGCGCCTCCGGGTGCGCGCTTCTGATTTCGCCGATGGCACTGACCCCATTGAGCAGGGGCATCTGCAGATCCATCAGTGTGATGTCCGGGCGATGTTCGCGCCATAGCTCGACGGCTTCGCGGCCATTGGCGGCTTGCCCGACCACCTGCAGTCCCGGTTCTTGGTCGAGGATGACGGAGAGGCCGTCGCGCACGACGGTGTGATCGTCGACGACCAAAACACGAATCACGGACTCGGGGGCGGCGGGCTGGCCGGGACTCGGTTGAGACGAGTTGGCGCCCGGGCGCCTTGGTGTGTCCGCGGACTTTTTATTGTGCGGCATGGGAGAGACTGGAGCCGGCGTGATCGTTCGCACCCAGCGTGACCAGAATTTCCACGCCCGCGCCGGGACTGGAGCGCAGGACAAATCGTCCCCCGATTTCTGTCACGCGCTCCCTCATGCCGATCAACCCGAAGCCGTCCGTTTCCCCGCCGGGCTCAAACCCCAGGCCGTCATCCACCAGGCGCAGTTGGATTCGGGCCGGCTGAAAACTCAGGACTGCCTCAAAGGTTCGGGCGCCGCTATGCTTGATCGTATTGGTGAGCGACTCCTGCGTAATGCGAAGCAGAGTCTCCTCCCAAGCGGGGACGATGGGCTGCGGCTCGCCGACGATCCTTAATTCCGCCCGGAGTTTCGTGCCATCGGCCATTTGTTTCAGCAGACCGTCCAGCGCGGTCAAAAGCGTCCCGTCGCAGAGTGAACCCGGCCGCAAGGCCCGGACCGATCGCCGCGCTTCGCCCAGACTCGATCGCGCCAGTTCACTGGCCTGCTCCACGCGTTTGGCCGCCGTCGGCGCATCGCCCTTGGCTGCTGCACCCTTCGCCGCTTCGAGCTGAACGATCACGCCGGTGAAGCCTTGGGCGAGGGTGTCGTGAATATCGCGCGCCATGCGATTGCGCTCCGAAATGACGGCGGATTCACGGCTCTCGACCGACAGCCGATTCAATTCCATCGCGAGCATGGCCTGATTGGCGAGCGCCTGGGCGAGCTCGATTTCCTCGGTGCGAAATCCTCGCTTTTGCTTGAACCGCAGAGCAATCGCGCCTTCCAGCCGGCCGGCGATCGTCATGGGAATGAAAAGAACCGTGATGATCCCCAGCGGTAGCAACCGGTCTCGCAACGGAAAGGGCGGCACGCTGCGAATGTCTTCGATTACACTCACCTTGCCGGTGCGAAAGACCTCCGGCCAGGGCCAGGAATCCTCCATCGGCAACTGGAGATCCATCCGCGAAAATCGCGGGTCGGTCTTGGTCACGACCCTGCCGTCTTCGAAGGCGAATTCAAAGACCACTCGCCCGCGGGCGCTGTCCCGTCGCCACACGCTGCTGCTGTGGGCGCCGAATTGTTCCGTAATGGTGTGCATGATATGCCCGACCAGGCGGTCGGGGGTCGCCTCCCTGGCCAACGCATCCAGGGTTTTTTTCAGCGCCTCGACCTGCCCGCGCGCGAGTTTTTCGGACGCCTGCAACGCTTCGGCTGAGCGATTGCGCTCGATGATCACGGCCGACTCGCGACTTTGCGCGGATAGCCGGGTCAATTGCATGGCCAGCATCGCCTGATTCGCCAGCGCCTGGGCCAGATCCAGTTCCTCGGAGGTCAACAAGCGCTTGGCCGTGAAGCGAACGCCGATCGCGGCCTCAACGTGCCCCGCGATCGCCATGGGAACGATCAAGACCGTGATGACACCCAACGAAATCAACCGCGTCTGCCAGGGGAAAAAAGGCAGCTCCCGGATGTCCTGCAGGAGGCCGGGCTTGCCGGTGCGAAAGACCTCCGACCAGGGCCGGAAGTTCTCCGTGGGCAAGCTGAGATCTATTCCGCGGAGAACTGCATCGGACTTGTTCAAGAGTCTTCCGTCTTCAAAGGAGTGTTCGAAATGAATCTGCCCGCTGGTGGCACCACGCCGCCATACGCTGCAGCTGTGAGCTCCCAGTTGAGCGGCGACGGTACGCAAAACATGTTCCACGAGCCGGTCGGGATCTGATTCCTTCGCCAGGGCGTCCAAGGTTTGTCTGAGCGCCTCGACTTGCCCGCGGGCCAGTTGCTCGGAGGCACGCAGAGCCTCCTCCGTGCGCTTGCGATCCGTAATGTCCATCACGAGCCCCAGCAAGCGGGTGGCCTTGCCCTCACTCGTCCGGTCGGTGCTGCCCCGGGCGGCGATCCAGTGCAAGCTTCCGTCCGGCCACACCACCCGGAACTCCGATTTCCAATACTCCGAAACCTCGATCGCCTCGCGCACTTCTTCTTCCACCCGCGTGCGATCTTCGGGATGAACATGCTGGAAAAACCGGTTCACACTCCATTCGGATTCGGGGATCGGACGGGAATACCCGAAACACTGATCGTGACGCAGTGACCGGCGGAAAGCGTCCCGCTCCAAATCCCATTCCCAATCCCCCACCTGCCCTGACTCCAGGGTGGATTCGAGGGCTGCCTTGGTCTGTTCCATCCGCACCCAGTCTGTGACATCCCAATACATCGTGCGGGTGTAGTTTCCATCGGGGGCGGGCCTTGACCAACGATGAACCCAGACGGGTGCACCGTTATCCGGCCGCCGCAATTCCAGCAGGACCGGACCAAACTCACGCCCCGTCCCGGCCCGGCTCAGCGACTCCTGCCTGCGCCTCTCGTTTTCCGGCGTATCCGCCACCAGACTACTCCCCGAGGTGTCGCCAACCTCGCCCGCCTCGATCCCCAGCAGCTTCCTCGCCGCGCGGTTCGCCCGGATGAAACGCGTATCCACGCCTTCGTGCACATAAGGGATCGGAGCCTCTTCGAAGAGGTCGCTGAACTCCGCCTGCAGCCGGACCTTCTCCTCTTCGAGCTGTTTTCCGTCCGTGACGTCCAGCACCGCCCCGATCAACCGATCGACTTTCCCGTCGCGGGAAAGGAAGGCCTGGCCCGAAGCCTTTACCCACCGAACGGACCCGTCAGCCGGTTTGACGATGCGATATTCGGCCCGATACCTGCCACCGACAGCCCCGCTTACGGCTTCCAGCACTGCCCGCTCCACGTCCTTGCGGTCCTCGGGATGAATGCACTTAAGAAAAAGCTCCTGTGACGCTTCGGCTTCGAGCGACACGCCGAAGATTTCCCTGAAGCGGGGCGACCACACTTCCGCCAGCGCGAAATTCTTTATCTCTCCCTCCCATAGGCCGATCTGCGCAGACTCGAGTGTGGCGAGCAGGCACTGGCGTTTGTCCGCCTCGGTCTCGCCGGATCGATTCGCTTGGTCGGCCCGTTGCCGGTGCTCGGCCAGCTCCCGTCGACAGCTCGCCAGCTCAGCCCGAAGCGATTCGATCGATTCGTTAAGACCAGCGATTTCGCTTGAACCACTATTCATCACGTCCCGCCCTGCGGGAATCCGGGAAGGCATTGGCGACAATAGACATTCGGGCAAGAGACATCTCGCGAATCTACGCTCAACGAATTCATGCGCTATCCGTGCCGCGACATTATGATTTAGGAAAGAGGCCGTCGATATGGATTATCTCCTCCTTTGGAAGGAGAGCGCAGATACCTGGCCCGTCGAACAGTTTCTCGATGGGAATTCCCGCCAGTCGGCTTGGCACTGCGCGGCCAGTAGAGCAAATCGACCGCGAGGCGCGGATTGATGAAGCCCAAGAAGCACACCCGGAGCGGAGCACCTGCTCTACTCACGATCTGCAGAAATCCCGCGACAATCCCGCGGTGTTTAGGCTGACTTAAGCACGACGCGAAACGAACCCGCCGCGGTGATTGGCTGCAGCGCGGTTCACGCGCGACGGATCAGATAAGAAGTGACCGAGCGATCAACGCGAGATTCCGCGCTAGTGTAGTGTCCCGTAAATAGGTCGGCATAAGCGCCGGGACGGGGCGAGAATGGGTTTCATCCGGGAGCGCGTCGCTTGATCGCTGCGGATGACCGA
>JBEHYR010000052.1:0-42450 GCA_048498075.1 Verrucomicrobiota bacterium
CACCGCGTGCCGCTCGATGAACTCGCGGATCGCCGCCGGTGTCGCCTCGATCAGGTGCTTCACGATCGGACGCGTTTTCAACTGCTCCAGGCTCGCATCGGTCGGCTCCATGCCGATCGCCGCGCGGATCGTGTCGGGAAACTTCGCCGGGCTCGCCGTCGCAAGCACCACGTTCACGCGCGCCGGATTGTGCTCCTTGAACGCGCACGCGGTGTGCGGGTCGACCACGTAACCATAATCGCGATGCACGCGCTGGATGATCCCCGCGATCTCGTCGTCCGTGCAGCGCGACGCCGAAAACGTCGCGCGATCGAAATTCTCGAACCGATAGCCGCCCGTCGTCTTGAACGTCGCCATCACCTCGCGCACGCGCGCCGAATCGCGGCCGACGCTGTAATAGAGGAATCGCTCGAAATTCGACGCCACCTGGATGTCCATCGATGGCGCGAGACTCGGGTGCACGTCGCCCACGCGATAGTCGCCCGTCGTGAACAGCCGGTAGAGGATGTCGTTCTGGTTCGTCGCCACCTTGAAGCCGCGGATCGGCACGCCCATCTGCTGGAGCAGAAAACCCGCGAGCACGTTGCCGAAATTTCCCGTCGGCACGACGAACTCCACGTTGCCACGGTCTTCCCACGGCAGCCGCAACCACGCGTGGAGGTAGTAAACGCACTGCGCCAGCACGCGCGCGAGATTGATCGAGTTC
The DNA here is from genome assembly GCA_048498075.1 of Verrucomicrobiota bacterium. Taxonomy (GTDB): domain Bacteria; phylum Verrucomicrobiota; class Verrucomicrobiia; order Opitutales; family Opitutaceae; genus Opitutus. The sequence goes on from JBEHYR010000052.1 coordinate 707, forward strand.
ACCGCCGACAACCGGTGCCGCGCGCGAAAACCCAGGTCGCCGAAAATTTCCTTCAACGCCGCCTGGGCATCGTCGAACGTGCCGTCGACCGCGAGCGCGAACACGTTCTCCGCACCCGTGCACGCCATCTGCCGCTCCTGCAACGGCGACACGCGCCCATCGGGATAGAGAATGAAGATCGCCGTCCCCGGCTTGCCCAGCAGCCCGTGAATCGCCGCCGCCCCGGTGTCGCCGGAGGTCGCGCCCAGGACGTTGATCGTCTCGTGCCGCGTCGCGCACTGGTATTCGTAAAGATTGCCGAGCAACTGCAGCGCAAAATCCTTGAACGCCAGCGTCGGTCCGTGGAACAGCTCCAGCACGTGCAGGTTCGGCGCGAGCTGCTTGAGCGGCGCGATCTCCGGGCACGAAAACGTCGTGTAGGATTTCGCCACGATCGCGTGCAACGTCGCCGGCGGGATATCCGTCGCGAACACCCGGAGAAACTCGAAGCACAATTCCGCGTAGCCGAGTTTTTCGAAACGCGTCAGGTCGCGCGAAAAATCCGGCAGCATCTCCGGCAGAAAAAGTCCGCCGTCGGGCGCAAGTCCGGTCGCCACCGCCTCCGAAAACCGGAGCGGTTGAGTCTGTCCGCGGGTGGAGATGAATTTCATGAGATAGGGCGCGTTAGCCCTAGCGCGCCGTGCAGCGAAACGTCAAAGGCGGGTTAGGGATAACCCGCCCGCCCTCACAGATTTTCCAATCCGAACGCCGCGTGCGCCACGCGCGCCGCGTCGTCCGCCTGGTCGCGCGCGATCACCACGGAGATTTTGATTTCGGACGTGCTGATCAGTTCGAGATTGATGCTCGCCTCCGCCAGCGCCGAAAACAGCGTCGCCGCCACGCCGCTGTGCGTGCGCATGCCGACCCCGACCACGGAGAGCTTCGCGATCTTCTCGTCCACGTGCGCCGTGCCTCCGATTTCCTTCAAGACCGACTCGAGCACCTTCAGCGCTTTCGCCGTCTCGGTCTGCGGCACCGTGAACGTCAGATTCGCCACACCCTGCCGGCCGACGTTCTGCACGATCATGTCGACGTTGATCGCGGCGTTGGCCAGCGCCTTGAACACCTGCGCCGCCGTGCCCGGCTTGTCGGCGATGTTGCTGACGACGACTTTTGCCTGGTCTTTGTCCACGGCCACGCCGCGGACGACGACCTTTTCCATGTAAGCGACTTCCTGTTTCACGATGGTTCCCGGGTTGTGGTTAAAAGAGGATCTGACTTCGAAAACGACATTGTATTTGGCAGCGAACTCCACCGAGCGCGTCTGCATCACCTTGCTGCCGAGCGAGGCCAGCTCGAGCATCTCGTCGTAGCTGATTTCCTGCAGCTTCTTCGCCGTCTTCACGACCCGCGGATCGGCCGTGTAAACGCCGTCGACGTCCGTATAAATCTCGCACTTGTCCGCCTGAATCGCCGCCGCGAGCGCGATCGCCGTCAGATCGGAACCGCCCCGGCCCAGCGTCGTGATCTGCCCGTCCTCGTTGATGCCTTGAAAGCCCGCCACGATGATCACCTTCCCGGCGTCGAGATCTTTCGCCAGAGACTGCGCGTTGATTTTTTTGATCTTCGCCTTCGTGTGCACCTCGTCGGTGAAAATCCCGGCCTGCGCGCCGGTGTAGCTGATCGCATCGACGCCGATGCCGTGCAACGCCATCGCCGTCAGCGCGATCGTCTCCTGCTCGCCGATGGACAACAACTGGTCCATCTCCCGCTCGCTCGGCATCCCGCCGCCGCTCACGGCTTTCGCGCGCGCGATCAACTCATTCGTCACACCGGCGCGAGCCGATACCACGACGACGAGCTGATTGCCCTGGTCGCGGATGGCCTTGATCCGCGCCGCGACATTCTTGATGCGATCGACGTCACCCACCGAGGTGCCGCCGTATTTTTGAACAATGCGTGCCATTTGGCGAAGTTGAGAGTTGAGAGATGAGAGTCGAGTGAGGTTGGAGTTTGGCGGAGTTGAGGGACTCCGGTCTCTCAACTCCCCTCGCCCACCTATTCACTGAATTGCCCGATGCGCAGCAGCAGCGGCGCTTCGAGCACCACCGGCAGCTTTTTCAGCCGCGCGATCGTCGTCTGGATCGCGTGCTCGTTGCTGTCGTGCGTGGTGAGGACCAGCGACGCCGCGTCGGGCCGGTCGGCGCGATTTTGGACCAGACTCGCGATGCTCACCTTTTGTTCGGCCATGACCGACGCGACCCTGGCGAGCACGCCAGGCCGATCCTTCACGGTCAGCCGCAAATAATATCGCCCATGAATCCGCTCCGGCGGTGCGAGTTGGCAGCGCGCACTCGGATTCGCCAGTGCGACAATTTCTTTCCGCGCAGTCACGAACGCACGCCGATCATTCTTCAACAACGCCACCGCATCCACGATGTCGCTGATCACCGCACTCGACGTCGCATCCTGGCCCGCGCCGCGGCCGATGTAGAGTGTCGTGCCCACCACATCGCCTTGCACGGAGATGGCGTTGAACACTCCACTCACGTTCGCCACGATGTGGCTCTCCGGCAGCAGCGTGGGATGCACCCGCACGCTCAGTTCGTTATGCGCGAAATCCCGCGAGATGATTGCGAGCAGCTTGATGCCGTAGCCAAATGTCGCCGCATGCCGAAAGTCCGCCGGCGTCAGCCGTGAGATGCCCTCGACCACCATCTGGCTCGTCGGCACCCACATGCCGTGCGCGAGATACGCGAGCACCGCCGCCTTGTGCGCCGCGTCCCAGCCGTCGACGTCGAGCGACTCGTCCGCCTCGGCGTAGCCGAGCCGTTTCGCTTCCGCGAGCACGCTCGCATACGGCGTGTCGTGCTCCTCCATCTGCGTGAGGATGTAGTTACACGTGCCGTTCAGGATGCCGTAGATCAGCGGAAAACGATTCGCGACGAGCCCTTCGCGCAGCGCCTTGATGATCGGGATGCCGCCGGCGACGCTCGCCTCGAACAGAAAATGTCCGCCGTGTTTCCGCGCCATCGCGAAGATTTCCGCGCCGTGTTTGCAGATGAGCGCCTTGTTCGCGGAAACGACGATCTTGCCCAACGCCAGCGCCGCCAAGGTGACGTCGCGCGCCACGTCCGTGCCACCGATGAGTTCGCAGACGATGTCGATCGTCGGATCCGCCGCGATCGCGACGGGATCGTCGGTCAACTTCGCCGCCGCGATCGGCACCGGGCGCTTTTTCTTCAGGTCGCGCACCGACGCGCGCGCCAGCTCCAGCCGCACGCCGAGCCGCGATTCGAGTTCCACGCGCGAACGCTCGAAGTGTTTCCACACGCCCTGCCCGACCGTGCCGAAACCGCAGATACCGATGCGAATGATCGCGGGAGCGCTCATGATTTTGCAGGTGCCTCTTTCTTCGTGAACTTGTTTTCCGTGCCGTTGAGCAACCTCGCGATATTCGTCCGGTGCCGCAGGATCACGAACGCCGCGACGATGATCGCCAGACCGCAGAGCAGCGCCGGCCGTCCCACCGCGTAGGCCGCGGCCACCAGCGCAAGCGACGCCACGATCGAGGCGAGCGAGACGTAGCGGGACAGTTGAAACACGATCCACCACGTCACCGTTGCGATCGCCACGCAGATCGGCATCAACACGACGAGCCCGCCGACGGACGTCGCCACCCCCTTACCGCCGCGGAATTTCGTGAAGCACGAGAAACTGTGGCCGAGCAACGCCGCGACCAGGCCGACGACCTGCTCCATCGCGCCATCGAACACCTGCACATTTTCGTGTTGGCGCCCGATCCAAAACCAGCCGAGCGGCAGCCACGCAGCCACGGCGCCTTTCAGGGCATCCAGCGCGAAAACCAGATTCCCCGGCCCGGCGCCGAGCACGCGCCGCACGTTCGTCGCGCCCGGATTTTTGCTGCCGACCTCGAAGATGTTCACGCCCTTCGCGCGCGCGACCAGATATCCGAACGGCAGCGAACCGAGCAGATATCCGACCGCGGCGAAAATGACGAGCGACGGAAGCATCGTGGTAGGGCGCCTTATCCTTATCGCTCCGCTGGGCGCGGATTCGCCAGACCCGGCAGGTCGAGGATGACCCGCCCTACCACGTTGGACTCGGGGAAACGTTCACTCACAACTGCACGAACTTGGCCTGCTTGATCGCCGCGTGGCCCTTGATGACCTGGCGCGCGTTCTCGCTCGGCTCGTTGTCGACGCGCACGACCATGTAGGCCGTGCCGCCCGGCGTGAGCCGGCTCAATGACATGTCGGCGATGTTGACCTTGTCCTGGCCGAGAATCGTGCCGACCTCGCCCACCATGCCGGGCTGGTCGAGATTCTCGAGGACGAGCAGTTTTCCCTCGGCGGCGACTTCGACTTCGCGGCCGTTGATCCCCACGATGCGGGGCTGATTGGCCTTGCCCGCCAGCGTGCCCGCCGCCGACGTGTTGCCGCCGCCCGGCGCGATCGCCTCGACGTGGATCAGCTCGGTGTAACCCGAATCGCCCGTCGATTTCACGACGTCGACTTTCACGCCCAGCCGCTCGAGCTGGATCGGCGCGTTCACGAAATTCACTTCCTCGCCGCTGATCCGGCGCAGGTAGCCGCGTTGAATCGACCGCGTGATGGCGTTCGCATCGAGGTCGACGATCTTGCCCCAGTAAGTGATTTTCAACGACTCGATCTGCGCCGGCGAGATCTGCTGCACCAGCGTGCCCAGCTTCGCGCCGAGATCGAGATACGGCCCGAGCACTTTCACCGTCGCCGCGTCGAGTGACGGCACGTTGACCGCATTGCGGATCACACCGCCGTTGAGCACGTCGGCGATCTGCTCGGCGATTTCGATGCCGACCGATTCCTGCGCCTCGGCCGTCGACGCGCCGAGGTGCGGCGTGAGGACGACGTTCGGCAGCGTGCGAAATTCGCTCTCCTTCGCCAGCGGCTCGTCCTCATAAACGTCGAGGCCCGCCGCGGCGACCTTGCCCGATTTCAACGCCGCCAGCAGCGCCGCTTCCTTGATGATGCCGCCGCGCGCGCAGTTGAAGAGCCGCACGCCCTTCTTGCACTTTTCCAGTGCCGCTTCGTCGATCATGTAGTGCGTATCGTCGGTCAGCGGCATGTGCACGGTGATGTAGTCCGACTGTTTCAGCAGTTCGTCGAGCGAGACCGACTCGATCTGCATCGCCTTCGCGCGGCTCGGCGCGAGATACGGATCGTAAGCCAGCACGCGCATGCCGAACGCCTGCGCGCGCTTCGCCACTTCCGAGCCGATCCGGCCGAGACCGACGATGCCGAGCGTCTTCCGAAACAGCTCGATGCCCGAAAAAATTTTGCGGTCCCACTGGCCGGCCTTCATCGACGCCGCCGCTTGCGGCACCGGCCGTGCGCCGCAGAGCAGGTGCGTGAAGGTCAGCTCCGCCGTCGCGATCGTGTTGCCCGAGGGCGTGTTCATCACGATCACGCCGCGCTCGGTGGCGGCATCGACGTCGACATTATCCACGCCCACGCCCGCCCGGCCGACGACCTTCAACAAGGGCGCCGCCGCGAACACCGCCGCCGTGATCTTCGTTTCCGAGCGCACCGCGATCGCGTGCACGTCTTTCACGAGCTCCAGCACCTTCTCGGGCGAAGAGCCGTAGGCCTCGATCACTTCGATGCCCGGCTGCTGCCGCAGGTAGGCGACTCCTTTGGGTGAGATCTTGTCGGCGACGAGGACTTTCATGGGAGGAAAAATGCTTCCGAGGGAAATCTTGCGACCCGACTCTAGCAAGGAAAACGTTGGAGTTATGACGAATGCCTGCCGCCCTGCGCACCTCGCTCGTACACCGCAATCGGGAATTCAAACAGTCCCGCGCAAATAAAAGTCCCGCGTGTGTGTCCTTCAACTCTCAGTAACGTCTAGCGTCCGTTCGCCATCCTCGTTCCGATGCCCTCCGCCCGCCCTTCACTCCGCTCCTTTCCCCTGCGCGCAATCGCGCCGATCCTGGTGATCCTCGCCACACTGGCCACACTGACGGGAGGCTGCTCCGATAAATCCAAAGCCGCCAGCCGCGGTCCCGGCCCCGCGCCCGTCCTCGTCGGCAAGGTCGAACGCAAACCCGTCCCCCTGACGCTCGACGCCATTGGCGCGGTCGAGCCGAGCCGCACCGTCTCCGTGCGCTCGCAAGTCACGGGCACATTGTTGAAAATCGATTTTCAAGAGGGCCAGGACGTGAAGGAGGGCGATCTCCTTTTTGAAATCGATCCACGTCCCTTTCAAAACGCGCTTCGCTCCGCCGAAGCGGATTTGCAGAAGGCGCGCGTTCAATTCCAAAACGCCCACGCTCAATCCGATCGCTATCGTTCGCTCAGCGCCGACGAAGCGATCTCGAAAGAACAGTTTCAATCCATCGAGGACGCCGAGCGCAGCGCTTCCGCCCAGGTTCTTTCCGGCGAGGCCGCCGTCGCCAACGCCAGGCTGCAGCTCGAATACTGCTCCATCCACGCGCCGATCTCCGGCCGCACCGGCAGCTACGGCGCCCACGAGGGCGATCTCATCACTTCTTCGAGCGCGACTCCACTCGTCGTCGTCAACCAGCTCAGTCCGACTTACGTGACCTTCGGCGTGCCCCAGCACTACCTCGCCGAGATCGCCCGCTACCGCGCCGCCGGCCCCATCCCCGTCGCCGCCACCCCCGCCGGCGGCACCGATCCAGCGCCAGAAAAAGGTGAACTCAACTTCATCGATAATGCCGTCGACACCAGCACCGGCACGATCCGCCTGAAAGCCGCTTTTCCCAACGAATCCCTTCGTCTCTGGCCCGGGCAATTCGTCGTCGTCCGCCTCACGCTCGCGACGCCTGAAGCGATCGTCGTGCCGTCCGCCGCCGTCGAAAGCGACCAGGCCGGCCAGCATGTTTTCGTCGTGAAAAACGACCAGACCGCCGAGCTTCGCCCCGTCGTCGTCGAGCGCACGTTCGGCAGCGGTTCCGTCATCAGCCGCGGCCTCGCCGAGGGCGAAACCGTCATCACCGTCGGTCAGCTTCGCGTCGTTCCCGGCCAGCGCGTCGCCATCAAAACCGAAACCGACAAGGCCGCCTCGCCCGCCGCCGCCGCCCAAACCGGGAAGACCCGATGAGCGTCCCGGAGTTCTTCATTCGCCGGCCGGTGATGACGTCGCTGCTCACCGTCGCCGTCACGATCTTCGGCTTCGTGGCCTACCATTCGCTCCCCGTGAGCGATCTGCCCAACGTCGATTTTCCGACCATCACGATCTCCGCGAATCTTCCCGGCGCGAGTCCCGAGACCATGGCCTCCGCCGTCGCGACTCCGCTCGAGCAACAACTCTCCACGATCGCCGGCATCGATTCGATGACGTCGTCGAGCTCCCTCGGCAGCACGAACATCACGCTCCAGTTCAGCCTCGATCGCTCGGTCGACGGCGCCGCCCTCGACGTGCAATCCGCCATCTCGAGTGTGCAACGCCGGCTCCCGCAGGACATGCCGAGTCCTCCGTCCTTTCGCAAAACCAATCCGGCCGACGACTCCATTCTCATCATCGCCGTCAGCTCGCCGACTCTTCCGCTCTCCGAAGTCGACGAATACGCCGAGACGCAGCTCGCCCAACACATCTCCACCGTCAACGGCGTCGCGCAGGTCCAGGTTTACGGCTCGCAGAAATATGCGGTCCGCGCGCAGCTCGATCCCCGCGCCCTCGCGTCGCGCGGCATCGGGATCGACGAAGTCGAAAACGCGCTCAACACCAGCAACGTCAATCTTCCGGTCGGGACGCTCGACGGCCACGACAAGGCCGTCACCCTCACGGCGACCGGCCAGTTGAAGGACGCCGCCTCCTTTGCCCGCGTCATCATCACCTATCGCAACGGCATGCCCGTCCGGCTCGGCGACCTCGGCCGCGTGTTGGACAGCGTGCAGACCGACAAATCCGCCGGCTGGCTCAACGACGCCCGCTCCGTCGTCCTCGCCATCCAGCGTCAGCCCGGCACGAATACGATCGAAGTCGTAAACGGCATCAAGGCCCTGCTCCCCTCCTTCCGCCAGCAACTGCCCGCGTCGGTCAACCTCGACATCCTCATCGACCGCTCCGAGGCGATCCGCGATTCCGTCGCCGACGTGAAGTTCACGCTCCTGCTCGCCATCGTGCTCGTCGTGCTGGTGATCTTTCTCTTTCTCCGCTCGGTCGCCGCCACGATCATCCCCAGCATCGCGATGCCGATCGCGATCATCGGCACGTTCACCGCGATGTATTTCGCCGGCTTCAGCGTCGACAACCTCTCGCTGCTCGCGCTCACCCTCTCCGTCGGGTTCGTCGTCGACGACGCGATCGTCATGCTCGAAAACATCGTGCGCCACGTCGAGAAGGGCGAACCCGTCATGGCCGCCTCGCTGCGCGGCTCGCGCGAAATCGGATTCACCATCGTTTCGATGACGATCTCGCTCGTCGCGGTCTTCATTCCCGTGCTGTTCATGGGCGGCGTGCTCGGACGGCTGCTCCACGAATTCGCCGTCACCATCAGCGCCGCGATTCTCGTCTCGGGCCTGATTTCGCTCACGCTCACGCCGATGCTGTGCAGCCGGTTTCTCCGGTCGATTCCGCACGACCAGAAACACGGGCGCTTCTACCAGGCGACGGAAAACATTTTCCAGGGCGCCCTCGGCCTCTACGAGCGCACCCTGCGCGCCGCGCTCGGGCACCGCGTGATCGTGCTCCTCGTCGCCACGCTGATGATCGTGCTCACGGTCGTCACGCTGCTGATCGTGCCGAAGGGATTCATCCCGACCGACGATACCGGCCGGATCAACATCACCATCGAAACTTCCCAGGATGTTTCCTTCGCCGCGCGCAATCGCTACCAGCTCGAAGCCGCCGCCATCGTCAAAAAAAATCCCTTCGTCGAGGCCTACTCGTCGCGCACGAGCCAGACCGACTACGGCCGCTTTACGCTCCGGCTCATCGACCGCAAACGCCGCCCGTCCGCCGACGAGATCGCGCGGATGTTGCGCCGCGATCTCGCCGGCATTCCCGGCATCCGCGCGATCCCGCAGGTGCCGCCTTCGATCCGCATCGGCGGCCGGCAGTCGTCCTCCGTTTTCCAATTCACCCTCTATGGCACCGACCTGAAGGAACTCTATCGCATCGCCCCGGAATTCCAGGCCAAGGTCGCCGCGCTTCCCGGCGTGGTTGACGTCACCTCCGATCTGCTCGTCACCAGCCCGCAACTGCTCATCGACATCGATCGCGACAAGGCCTCCAGCCTCGGCGTCACCGCCGAGCAAATCGAAAATGCGCTCTACAGCGCCTTCGGCTCGCGCCAGGTCTCCACGATCTACACGCCGACCAACCAGTATTACGTCATCATCGAACTCGAGGACCGCTACCAACGCGACCCGCGCTCACTCTCCCTGCTCTATCTGCGCAACAATGCCGGCAAACTCGTGCCCCTCGAAGCGGTCTCGAAACTCAGCTCCACCGTTGGGCCGCTCACCGTCGCGCACCTCGGCCAGCTGCCCGCCGTCACGATTTCCTTCAATCTCGGCCCGAACGTCTCCCTCAGCGCGGTCACCGAACAGATTCAACAACTCGCCGATCGCGACCTCCCCGTCGGCATCGATTCCGCCTTCCAAGGCACCGCCGCCGCCTTCACCAGTTCGCTGCAAGGTCTCGGCCTCCTGTTGCTCGTCGCGGTGATCGTGATCTATCTCGTGCTCGGTATTCTCTACGAGGACTTCATCCATCCGATCACGATCCTCTCCGGCCTCCCGGCGGCGACCTTCGGCGCGCTGCTCACGTTGCTGCTCTTCCACGAGGAATTGAACATCTACGGCTACGTCGGCCTGATCATGCTCATCGGCATCGTGAAGAAAAACGCGATCATGATGATCGACTTCGCCCTCGAAGCGCGTCGTCACCGCGGCAAGCCCGCTGAAGAAGCGATCTACGAAGCCTGCGTCGTGCGCTTCCGCCCGATCATGATGACTTCGCTCGCCGCCCTCGCCGGCACGCTGCCGATCGCGCTCGGCTGGGGTGCCGGCGCCGCGTCGCGGCGCTCGCTGGGCCTCGCCGTCGTCGGTGGCCTCGTGGTCTCGCAACTCCTCACGCTTTACATCACGCCTGTTTTTTATCTCTACCTGGATCGCTTCACCGCAAAACTTTCCCCGAAACCCGTTCCCCCCGACGCCGAAAACGCCACCGCCTGAAAGTAGGGCGGGCTTCAGCCCGCCTCCGCCCTTCTTCCCCCATGTTTTCTCTCCGCTCCCTGTTCGCTCTTCTCGCGTTCGCCACCGTCCAAATCGCCGCCGCGTCTCCCGCGCATTGGGCCTCCGAAATCGCCGCCCTCACCCAAGACGACGCCTCGCATCCGCCCCCGCACGACGCCGTCCTCTTCATCGGCAGTTCGTCGATCCGCCTCTGGTCCTCGCTCGCCGTCGATTTTCCCGGCGTGCCCGTGATCAACCGCGGCTTCGGCGGCTCCGAACTCGCCGACAGCGTTTTCTACGCCGATCGCATCGCGATCCCCTATCACCCGCGCGCCATCGTCCTCTACGCTGGCGACAACGACATCGCCGCCGGCAAGTCTCCCGAGCGCGTCGCCGCCGATTTCGCCGCCTTCCGCGAGAAAATCCACGCCGCGCTCCCCGACGCTCGCCTCTTCTATCTCTCGATCAAGCTGAGCCCCTCGCGCGCCAGGTTCGCGCCCGCCATGCGCCGCGCCAACGAGCTCGTCGCCGGCGATTGCGCCGCGCACCCGCACTGCACCTTCGTCGATCTCGCCACGCCGCTCCTCGACGGCGAAGGCCATCCGCGGCCCGAATTTTTCAAACCCGACATGCTCCACCTCAACGCCTCCGGCTACGCCGCCTGGACGAAAGTCCTCGCCCCGCTCCTCCAACCATGACCGCCGTCGCCACCCGCCTCGCCCAGCAAATCCGCTTCATCGTCGAGGTCGACAAACTGAAGGAAATTTTCCGCCAGACGCTCAACTCGCAAAGCCGCCGCGCCGAAAACGACGCCGAGCACTCCTGGCATCTCTGCCTCTGTGTCATCGTCCTCGCCGAGCATTCGAACACGCCGAACCTCGACATCCTGCGCGTGCTGAAAATGCTCATCATCCACGACCTCGTCGAAATCGATGCCGGCGACACCTACGCCTACGATACCGCCCGCATGGTCGACCAGCATGCGCGCGAAGCCCTCGCCGCGGATCGCATTTTTGGGCTTCTGCCCCCGGATCAGTGCCGCGAATTCCGCGCGCTGTGGGACGAGTTCGAGGAAAGAAAAACCCCCGAAGCCAGATTCGCCCTCGCCCTCGACCGCTTCCAACCGATGCTCCTTAACTGCCTCACCGAGGGCGCCGCGTGGAATCGCCACGGCATCACGCATGATCGCGTCCTCGCGCGAAACCGCCACATCGCCGAAGGCGCCGCCGAAATCTGGCGCTACGCCGAACAAATGATCGCCGACGCCGTCGCCGCCGGTCATCTCGCCCCCGCGCCCACTCCGTAGCCCGCTGCGGGCGCAGCGGGATCTCGGCCTCCTGCTTGCTTCAGCTCAAATCCCGGATCGAACCAAACTCCGGGTCGAACAGTCGCCGATACGTCCGCACGATCATTCCGTCCGTGAGGCCCGCGAGATAGTCGCAAATCTGCCGGGCCTTGCCCGCGTGCGTCGTTTCCGCGTCGATCAGCGCGCCGACGCGCGTCGGCAGAATCTTGATCACGCGCGGACCTTTCTCGACGTAGTTCCGCCACGCCGAATCCCACAGGTCGAACAGCACGCGCCGCGCCTTGTGCTCGATCTGCTGGAGCTGCGGACTTTCGAAAATAATGTCGTTCGCCATCTTCTTGAAGAACTCCGCCTCCGCCGCGACCTCCCGCGCCACGACGAGTTCGAAGCGGTAACGATTCGTCTTCGCCGCCATGAAATTGTCGCGGTCCCGCAGCCGGCACGCGCGGATGAAGTTTCCGACCTTCTGCGAAACCATGCGTTCGAGATTGTCCGCGCGGATCGCGCTGAACAACCCGTCCAGCAGTTTTTGCCGTGGCGCGTCGATCGCCTCGCCTGCCGCCCAGTTTTCGATCCGCTCGATCGTGAGAAAACCCGCCGTCACGCCGTCCACGATGTCGTTGAGCGAGTAAGCCGCGTCGTCCGCCCAGTCCATGATCTGGCACTCGATGCTCTTGAAGCCGTTGAGCTGTTCCCCGGCCGCGACGGTCGCCGGAATCGCCGTGCCGCCGAAGACGAACTGCCGCTCGACGATCTGCGGATCGTATAGAAAATGATTCTGCGGCGGCTTCGGAAATTCCGAGAAAAGTTTTTTGTATTTCAGCACGCCGTCGAGCAGCGCTCGCGTCGGCTGCATGCCCCGCACGCCGCTTTCATTCTGATACATCGTGCTCGTCAGCAGGTGCAGCGTTTGCGCGTTCCCTTCAAACCCGCCCCATTTCGCCATCAACTCCTGCAGCGTCCGCTCGCCCGAGTGTCCAAACGGCGGATGCCCCAGATCGTGCGCGAGACACACCGCCTCCACCAGATCGCCGTCGATATGGAAATCCGGCCGCAGCACGCCGCCCCGCGTGGCGAGGTAGTGGCAGATGGAGCGCCCGATCTGCGCGCACTCCATCGAGTGCGTCAGCCGCGTGCGATAGAAGTCATACTCGCCCGATAGAAAAACCTGCGTCTTCGACTGCAGCTTGCGGAAGGCGTGCGCGTGGATGATCCGGTCGCGATCGATCTGAAACGCGCTGCGGTAATCCGTCTTGCGCTCGGCGCCGTGGGTTTCGACGTCGAACGCGTTGTAGAAGCCATTCGCCATGAGTTTCCTTTCGACACGACAAGCAAGCCCCGCACGATGCAAACTCATATGCAGCGCGTGAGCTTCGACACTCCGATCGGCCGCTGCGCCCTCGCGTGGCACGACGCCGGCCTCACCAGCTTCAGTCTCCCCGAAGCCCGCGAAAAATCCGCTGACGCCCCCACGCCGCCGGCGGAAATTCTCGCCGTGATCGATCGCGTCCGCCGCCACCTCGCCGGCGAACTCCAGGATTTTTCCGACCTGCGCTACGATTTCGCCGACATCCCCGCCTTCAATCTCGCCGTCCTTCGCGCCACGCTCGCCATCAAGCCCGGCCTCACGCGCAGCTACGGTGAAATCGCCGCCGCCATCGGCCAGCCGCCCGCCGCGAGCCGCGCCGTCGGCGCCGCGCTGGGCGCGAACCGCTGGCCGCTGATCGTCCCTTGTCATCGCGTCGTCGCCGCCGACGGAAAAATGACCGGCTTCTCCGGCCCCGGCGGCGTGAAGACGAAACTCCGCCTGCTCGCGCTCGAAGGCGCCCAGCTGTTTGCCGTGTAGGAGCCTGCTTGCAGGCGATGCGCCGCGCTTGCAGTTTCGCCGCATGCGAACGATGCAAGCCATTGCGAAGCTGCAAGCCGGCCCCGGCCTCCAACTCACCGAAGTCCCGGTCCCTGTTCCCGGGATCAACGACGTCCTGATCAAAATCAAGCAGACGTCCATTTGCGGCACCGATGTCCACATTTACAACTGGGACGCCTGGGCCGAAAAAACCATCAAGCCACCGATGGTCGTCGGCCACGAATTCGTCGGCGTGATCGAAGCCGTCGGCGAAAACGTCCGCGGCTTCAAACCCGGCGACCTCGTCGACGGCGAAGGCCACATCGTCTGCGGCGTCTGCCGCAACTGCCTCGCCGGTCGCCGGCATCTGTGCAAGGACACGAAAGGCGTCGGCGTGAACCGCGATGGCGCCTTCGCCGAATACCTCTGCATCCCCGCCACGAACGCCGTGCACGTCGATCCGTCGATCCCGCTCGACGTGCTCTCCTGTTTCGATCCGCTCGGCAACGCCGTCCACACCGCGCTGCAGTTCGACTTGATCGGCGAGGATGTCCTTATCACCGGCGCCGGTCCCATCGGCTGCATGGCCGCCGCGATCGCGAGGCAGGTCGGCGCGCGGCACGTCGTCGTCACCGACGTGAATCCCACGCGCCTTGCGCTCGCGCAGCGCATGGGCGCCACGCGCGTGGTCGATGTTTCCCGCGAAACCCTGCCCGATGTGCAGCACGCCATCGGCATGAAAGAAGGTTTCGACGTCGGCTTGGAAATGTCCGGCAGCCCCCGCGCCCTCGCCGACATGATCGACAACATGGCCCACGGCGGTCGCATCGCGCTCCTCGGCATCATGCCGGAGAAGGCGGCCGTCGACTGGAACAAGGTCGTTTTCAACATGCTCACGATCCGCGGCATCTACGGACGCGAGATGTATGAGACGTGGTATAAAATGACCGCCCTCATCCAGAGCGGCCTCGATATCTCGCCGGTCATCACGCACCGCTTTCCCTTCCGGGAATTTCAGCAGGGCTTCGAATTGATGCGCTCCGGCCGCAGTGGAAAAATCGTCCTCGACTGGGACGCGAGTTGAACGATCGGCGAAACGCCCGTTCACTCCCGGAAAAATTTCCGCGCTAAGGCCTCGCGAAGGGCGGACGAACCGTTTGCGCCTCGAACGGCGGCCGGTCGCACACCCTGGAAATTTTCTCCACGTGGCGAACTGCCTGTGGGCTTCTGCACGTCGGTCTGCCCCCGCGACGTGCCCTCGCCCGGCGGCACCGACGCCAGCGTGCCGGACTGAGCCCAGTCGCCGCGCTTCGGCGAAGCCACGCCCGCCCGCACTATTTGCGCAACGTCGCGCAGAACTTCGCGAGCCGGCCCACGCCCTTCGCGATGATCTCGTCGCTCGTGGCGTAGCTAAGCCGCAAATACCCTTCGGCACCGAACGCGCTGCCGGGAACGGCCGCGACCTTTTCCGTCTCGAGCAGACGCGCGCAGAAATCCACATCCTCGAGTCCGAAGCTCGAGATGTTCGGGAAAAGGTAAAACGCGCCCTGCGCCAGGAGGCACGACACGCCGGGAATTTTGTTGAGCTCGGTGTGCAGGAATTTCCGGCGGCGATCGAAAGCCGTCATCATCGTCTTCAGCGCGGCCGCGGTCTTTTCCTTCTCCTTCAACGCCGCCAGCGCGCCGTATTGACCGAACGTCGTCACGTTGGACGACATCTGGCTCTGCAGTTCCGCGATCGCCTTCGCGATCGGCAACGGCGCCACCGTCGTGCCGATGCGCCAGCCGGTCATCGCGTAGGTCTTCGAAAAACCCGCCACGATGATCGTGCGCGCCTTGGCTTCTTCGCTGAGCGTCGCGACGCAGGTCGGTTTCGCTCCGTCGTAGACGAGGTGCTCGTACATCTCGTCGGAGAGGAGATAGAGATTGTGCTTCACGGCGACCGCGACGAGCGCCGCGAGCTCCTCGCGGCTATAGACGGCGCCCGTCGGATTCGACGGCGAGTTGAGGATCACGAGCTTCGTCTTCGGCGTGATGGCCGCTTCGAGCATCGCGGGCGTGAGGCGAAAGCCCGTGGTGTCGTCCGCGAGCACGAACTTCGGCGTGGCGCCGGCGAGCTTCACCATCTCCGGATAACTCACCCAGAACGGCGCCGGCACGATCACTTCGTCGCCGGGCGAGCACACGGCCAGCACGCCGAGGTAGCAGTTGAACTTGCCGCCGGGCGAGACGATCACCTGCTCCGGTGTCGCGGAAAAATCATACTCTGCCGCGTAGCGCTCGACGATCGCCTTCCGCAGTTCGATGATGCCGGGCGTCGGCGCGTATTTGGTCTTGCCCGCCTTCAGCGCGGCGATCGCAGCGTCCTTGATGTGCTCCGGCGTGTCGAAGTCCGGCTCGCCGGCTGCGAAGCCGCACACGTCCTCGCCCGCGGCGAGCAGCGCTTTCGCCTTCGCGTCGATCGCGAGGGTCGGCGAAGGCGCGACGTTTTTGGCCCAGGTGGAAAGTGGCAGCGGGGAGGTGCTCATGAGGAAATGCGGCGCTCACTAAAACGAAACGCCTCCGGCGAAAGCAAGCCCGCGGGCCGGCGAACGGCCTGGTTCATTTTCGCGCGCGTGGGGCGGACGACCTCGAAGCGTGCTTCGGCTTGGTGGCACGTAACCGCGAGCGTGAGCGAGTGGTCCGTCCACTTCGAGGCAAACCATCCCCGGAGTGTCATTCTGAACGAAGTGAAGAATCCAGCGCATGCTTCGTGGCCCGACGCGCATGCGAAAGTCCAAATGGATTCTTCGCTGCGCTGCTGATGAACCGCCCGGTTTGTCATTCCGAACGCAGTGAAGAATCCAGTGCGCGCTTCGTGGCACGACGCGCGTGCGAAAATCCCAATGGACCAGGAAGGTGAGAAGGCCTCATCGGCGGTTTGGTCAAATGCCCCGGCCTTGCTTCGCGGATGTTTACTCCACGGCAACGCTCCAATGACAAATGTGCCGGCACGTCCCGCTCCCAAACCGGCAATAAAAAAGCGGCGGTCAAACGACCGCCGCCTAAATTCAAGGGCCTGCGCCCGGGCGTCACTTCTTCTTCACCGGCTTCGCGGGCAGATCTTCCAGCGCGAGCCGCAGCAGCTCGCCGACGCTGGTGTCCTTTTTCTTCGCGTAGCGCTTCAGCATCGATCTCTGATCGGTGGTGATGCGCACCGAAATCTGGCGATGCGGCACCGTCGTCGGCTCGCACTTTTCAAAGTCGAAGCGCTCCATCGCGAGCCTCACGACTTCGCTCGCCGTTTGCAGGCCATGGCCGTTGCGAGTGGACTTTATCTTTGCGATGAGGGCGAGCGGCAGATCGAACGTGAGCGGGGCGGAGCTTTTCTTGGAGCGGGTAGCCATGGTTACAAAGATCGGACAGTTGAAGTGAGTGGCGCACCGTCAGCACACACGGACATGGGCCGTGGGCAACGAAATTTTTCAGTCCTTTACAGTTACCTTTAGAATTCCCCACGCCCCGAACACGGCGGCTATTGGAGTTTTCCGGCGGCCGCAGCGATCGCGATTTCATAAGCGGCGGACGGCGTCGCGACCACTCGCCACGCCTTGCCGCGGATATCTTCGCCGATGGTCCGTCCGTGCGTGATCAGCACCGTCCGCACGCTCCCCGCCGCTCCCGCCAGCACGTCCACATCGTGATCGCCGAGGAAAATCGCCGCTTCCGGCGGCACTCCAATCCGGGCGAGCGCGTGCGCCAGGCCTTCGGGATCCGGTTTGTGCGACCGAAAATCGTCGCCGCACACGCACGCGTCGACGAGCGGCTCGAGCCCGTGCTCCTCGAGCAGGAGTTCGGTCGACGCCCGTTCGCGTCCGGTCCAGACCGCCACCGCGCTGCCCGCGGCGCGTAACCGCTCCAGCGTGTCGCGCATGCCGTCGAACGGCCGGATGAGGCGCCAGTTCTTCACGCCAAAATCATATAACCGCTGCAGCACGTCTGCGATCTCCCGGGGCTCGCTGAGGATACTTTGAACGATTCTCTCCGGCGGCCCACCCAAGTGCACCGAAAGCTGCTCGTCGGTCATCCCCGCGCGATACGGCGCGAGCGCGTAGGCATAGGCCCGAAATACGAGTGGCATGCTGTCGACCAGCGTGCCGTCGAGGTCGAAAACCACGCCGCGAATCGGCGTACTCATGGTGAAAAGCGCTGCACCGCCCCGCCCGCCGGCGGCGCCACGTCGGTGCCCAACTGGGCCGGCTCGAACAGCGCAGCCGAAAAATTCTGGTTCAACGCCGCCGCGCTCACATCGAATCGCGTCTTGTTCCGGGTCGCTTCGTCCCGCAGATCGAGCGTCCGCGGAATCCACTGCTCGCCGACTTTTTTGAGATCCACCAGCGAAAGCGTTTTCATCACCACGTCATGTTCGCCCAGCAATTCCGACTGCACGAGCGCGTTGAACTGCGCATCGAGCTGCACCCGCACACCCTTCAACGCCGGGTGCCGCGCCGCGAAGTCCGGCGGCGGACGCAGCAGGATGATGTGCGCCGGCCGGCCGCGAAACCGCGTCAGGCCTTCGTAGGTGAAATCGTTCCAGTAGATGAACGGCATCATCAGATCGAACGCCGTCATGTCCGCCTCCGGCACGATCGGTTCGAAGAGCAAATCGACGCCCAGCTGTTCGATGCGGCCGGCCGCGTCGCGGCGCCACGCGGCGGGATGCGGGCCGTTTTGAATCAGCAGCCGCCGCTCGGCTGTTTCACCCGCGGCCTTGCCGACGGCAAGACTCACGCGTGACACGGGTCCGTTTTCGTTGCGGCTGCCCCAAAGTTTCCCCGCAATCACCCGCTCTTCACCGCGCCGTGGCATGACCCGCAGTTGAAACTCCAGAAAATAGTCGCCCGAAATCCCCAGCCGCCGCAGCGACTGTAACGCTTCGCGACCGTCCGCCTGATCGACCTTGCCGAGCCGCAACAGCGGCGGCGGCGAATTCTGCGGCGGCGCCGCGACTGCCGCTGCTCCCGCGAGCCCTGCGGCCATAAAAAACGCCCGCCAGAAGCCGGCGGGCGAATTGCAGGACGCTGCCATGCGGATCAGGGCTTCTTTTCCGTGGCCGGAGCAGGCGTGGCGGCGCTGTTCGTCGCCGGAGCTGTCGCCGCGGGCGCGGCCTTTGCCGGAGCCGAGGGAGCTGGCGCAATCGGTTTCACCGCCGCGGGCGCCGCGATCGTCGGCAGTGCATCGCCACCGCTGGCCGGATGCGTCCGCTGATGGAGCCGGCCGAGATAGAGCGCGAGGGCCAGCACGAAGAACGCGATCGCCGCATTGATGGTGGCTTTGCTGAGGACGTTGCCCGTATCGGCCCCGAACGCGGCCTCGGCCATGCCGCCGCCCATCGCCGCGCCCATGCCGGCATCGCCTTTGGCCTTCTGCGCCAGCACGACGAGCACGAGAAAGAGAGAAACGAGGATCAGGATGAACGTCAGGATTCCGAGGAGAATGTTCATGAAAGGGTCAGAGCATCAGGCGGCCGCACGGTTTGTCAATGCCCGGAAAGCCCGGGCGTTTTCCGCAGCGTTTTCTGGCTTTTTGTAGCCGCGGAAAAACGCCGTTACGCCTCGATGCCGAGTTTCTCCAGCAGCCGCTGCAAATCCTCATTGCCGCGGTACTCGATGACGATGCGGCCTTTCTTCGGCGTGTGCAGCACCGCGACGCGCGCGCCGAGGTGCGAGGTGAGCTTCTTCTCGATGCCCGCCACCGCTTCCGCGTCCTTCGCCGGGAGGCTGCGCGTTTTCGTGCGCGATGCGCCGGCCCCCGGCGCCGCGACGGCTGACTTGCGCTCCAGCACCAGTTTTTCCGTGCTGCGCACGCTCAAGCCTTCCTCGATGACGCGCCGCGCGAGCACCGTGCGCTGCGCCGGATCGCCGACGCCGAGCAACACTTTCGCGTGGCCGACGCTGAGCAGATTGCGCGCGACAAAACCCTGGAGTTCTCCGTCGAGCGCGAGCAGCCGCAGCGAGTTCGCCACGGTCGCGCGGGCTTTGCCGACGCGATCGGCAGCCGTCTCCTGCGTGAGGTCGAAATCGCGAATCAGGCTCGCGAACCCGTGCGCTTCTTCGATCGGATTCAACCCTTCGCGCTGCAAATTCTCGATCAGCCCGAGCGCCGCGGACGACGCGTTGCTCGCGTCGACGATGCGGGCCGGGATCGCCTTGATCTTCAGTTGCTGGAATGCGCGCCAGCGGCGCTCGCCCGCGATGAGTTCGTATTTGTCGCCTTTTTTCCGCACGACCACCGGCTGCAACAATCCCTCGGAGCGGATGCTGTCGGCGAGTTCGCTCAATTGCTCCGGCGTGATGTCGCGGCGCGCCTGATAAGGGCTCGGTTCGATCAGATGCACCGCGATTTCCTGGTAGCCCGGTGCGCCGGCCGGCGGCGGCGTGGACGCCGGCGCGGCTGGGGAAGCCGGATGCGCGGCATCGGCGGATTTCGAGGCGGCGGGCGCGGCGCTGGCGATCAAACCGCCGAGGCCGCGACCAAGGCGGGACTTGGGTGCTGCAGACATGGATTATTTGCCTCCGGGGATGAAGAGGGTCTGGCCGGCGTTGATGCGCGACGGATCAGAAATTTTGTTGGCGTTGACGATGTCCTGAGTCTTGGCGCCGGTTTTCTTCGCGATCAACGCCAGCGTGTCGCCTTTTTGCACGGTGTAGCTCACGCCCTCTTTGGCGTAATCGTCGGCGAAGGTCGTCTGCACCGGCGCGCGCGTCGCCATGCCTTTGGCGAGCGAATCGATCGCCGCGTTCGTCTGCTTCGCGAGTTTCTCCAACTGCCCGCTCACTTGCTGGAGCGTCTCCGCCTTCGTGCTCGCGGCGGAAGAGCGGATGCTCTGGTTCAACGCGGCGATCGCGTCGTTGAGCTGGGTGAGCGTGACAAAGGACTTCTCCGCCTCGCCGGCCTTGCCGCGCAGATCGGCGTTCTCGCGCTCGAGCTGCTCGACGCGAAGGGAGAGTTCGCCCACTCGCTGCACGAGCCCGCGCACATCTTCGCGCAGATTCGCGAACTCGAGTTGGGACGGAGTCTGCGCCGCCGCGGTCGCGACGAATACGCAGCTCCACAACAAACATTTCAACATGAGCGCAGATTGGGAAAACGATTCAGCGAAAACAAGCGCGCGTGTGACGTTCCCGCGAACATCACTTTTTCCTGAACGGCTCCTTCGCCACCAGCGTCGTCAATGCACCGGAAGCCAGCCGCGTCCCCGGCGCGATCGGAAATCCGCGCAGAAACTCCCCCGCGGCGAGCATCCGTCCGCCGGGCCGCTGCAATTTGCGCACGCATAAAACCCCGTCGCCGGTCGCGACCAACAGGCCGTCCCTCTCTCCCTCCCCGTCCCCCTTCAAGATCGTCCCTGGCAAAGTGTCATTTAATAGATGACACTTTTCATCGGCCTCGGCCTGGCCGAATTTCACGGGCACGCCGTTGATTTCGACAGAGCAGGCCGGCCAGGGGAAAAGGCCGTTGATCCGCGCGGCGAGCACGGCGGCGGACGCGGCGAAGTCGAGGGCGCCGTCGTCTTTCTCGAGGCGTCGGCAAAAAGTCGCGGCGGCTTCATCCTGGACGACAAACTTCAAGGTTCCGTCCGCAAACCGCGGGAGATTGCGGGCGAGCAGCGGAATGCACGCGGCGGCAAGTTTCCCTTCCACCTCGACCGCAGTGTCGAGCGGAGCGATGGCAACGCGTTCGATCCCGGCGACCGGCCCGGCGTCGAGTCGCCGCACGATGCGCATGAGCGACACGCCCGTCTCCCGCTCGCCGCTGGCGATCGCCGTCTGAATGGGCGACGCGCCGCGATAACTCGGCAGAATCGACGCGTGAAGATTCAACGTGCCGAGGCGCGGCGTGGCGATGAAATCGTCGCGCAGGATGTGGCCGTAAGCCATCACGAGCGCGGCGTCGACTTGCAGCGCGGCGAATTCGGCGCGGACGTCGTCCGTGAGTTTCTCCGGTTGAAAAACCGGCAGTCCCCGGGCGAGTGCCCATGTCTTGATCGCGTTCGCCACGATCTTTTGCCCCCGGCCGACGGGTCGGTCTGGTTGCGTGAACACCGCCGCGACCTGTGCGAACGCCTGCCCCTCGCCCGCCAGCCAGTCGAGCAACGGCAGCGCGATCGCATCCGAGCCGAGGAAGGCGAGTTTGAGGGGCGCCATTTATGGAGAAGCGACCTTGCGCACAGGAGCGGTGATCGCCTGCAAGCAGGCTCCTACAATTTCTTCCGCCACGCGTTCACCGCGGCGGCGAGTTTGGCGAAGGAGGCGTCGGTGTTCGGTTTTGCGAAACCGTCGAGCAGCGTCCAGTGCTCGACGTGCGTCGCGGTCTCGCCGGGCGCGAGCTTTTTGAATACGCCCAGCGTCTCGAGTTCGATCATCTTGCCGTTCGTGAAAGTCTCGAAGGCCGAACCGAGATCCGGATACGTCGCGCCCGCGACGACCGGCGCGGATTTCACGAACGTCGTGCCTTCGTTCCAGTAGGCCGACCAGCCGGGGTAATTCGAAATCCCCAGCTTCTGCGAACCGGGTGCCTGGTTCACATCGATGCCGATGAAGTCGCGATGAAGATTCCAGACGGGCAGCGCGAGATCGGTGTAGCTCCAGGGGATGAGCGTGTAGGTCGGCAGCATGTCGCCGGCGGCGTGACTGCCTTTCGGCAGCAGCGGCAGCACGCCGTAGCCGCCGGCTTTGAACATCGTCAGCGCCCAGGGCGCCGTCTCGATCGCCCACAGGCCGCGATTGGTCAGCGTGTGCGTGACCTTCACGGTGCGTTCGCCGAGGACCTCGATCGTCATGCCTTTCACGATACCGGTCTTCTGCTCGACCGGCTGCGTGAGCGCGACGCCGCCAGGCAGCGTGGTGACGGCGAGCGGCTCGTCGTCGGGCTGATAGGTGCGCACGAGATCCTCCGGCGCATGCCACAGGCGATGGCCGCCGCGGAATTCGTAGCCGTTGTCGCGCGGCGTGCCTTCGGGAATTTCGAGCAGCAGATTGCGCTTCTTTCCGGCGAGAGAGCGGAAGGAGACCACGCGAGGCCCGACCGAGGTCGTGACCGTCAATTCGAGAGCGCGGGTGGCGAACACCAGGGCTTCGCCGCCGCGATAATCAGTCTTCGAGGGTTTCATGGGAATTGTCGTCGGCAGCAGCGCCGCTGCTGTCTTTGAGTTCGCGCGCCTTCCATTTCGGCACCGGCGCCACGGCGCGGGCTTTCGTTTTTTCCTGCTCGTCGCGCATCGCGGAGAACGACGTGCCCGGCTCGTGCTTTTCCTTGCCGACGAGGTCGAAATAAATCGGGCAGCCCGCAAGGTCGAACTCCTCCACGAGTCCCGCTTCGAGGTAACGTCGATACTGCTCCGTGAGCCGCTCCTCGCGATTGCAGAAAAGTTTGATGCGAAAAGGCCGGTTGCCGGTCTGCGTCGCATAGTAAACGCGAAACCGTTTTCCGCCGACCGCCGGCGGCGGCGTGCGCTCAGTAAGGAAACCAATCACCTTGTTCAGCTTAGCGGTGGGCAGCTTCGTATCGAGCATGCGATTCAGCTTCACGGCGGAATTCAGCATGCGGTCGATCTCGTAGCCGCTCATCGCCGACACGAAAATCACGGGCGAGCCGGGCGTGAAATATAGCCGCTCGAAGAGCGCGTGTTCGTATTTTTCCCGGTAGTCGCGCTCGCTCTTGTAGGGCTCGAAACCGCCCTTGCTCGCGAACGCGTCCTTCACCAGATCCCATTTGTTCACGACGATGACGATCGGCTTGTGCTCCTTCACGGCTTCGCCGGCGATCGCCTTGTCCTGCTGCGTGACGCCTTCGAGAGCGTCGAGCACGAGGAGCACGACGTCGGTTTCCTTGATCGCGTCGAGCGAGCGGAGGCGCGAAAAATATTCCACCGGTGACGCGAGCTTTGTCGCCGCCTTGATGCCCGCGGTGTCGATCAAGCGAAACGGATAGAGATTTCCGTCGCGGCCCTTGAAGTCGAACGGGAGCTCGACCGCATCGCGGGTCGTGCCGGGCACCTCGCTCACGATCAGCCGGTCGCTCTGCAGGAGCCGGTTGCTGAGGGAGGATTTGCCGACGTTCGGCCGGCCGATGAAGCACACGCCGAGCGCTTTTTTAGGATCGCGAATCGACTCGCCGGTGGATTCCTCGCCGAGGACTTCGACGATCGCTTCACGCAGTTCCAACTCGCCACGCCCGTGCTCGGCCGAGACGCGCAGCGGTTCGCCCAGACCCAGCCGGTAAGCTTCGTCGAGCTGGACCTTGTCGTCATCGAAGTCGGCTTTGTTGACGACGAGGCGCACGGGCTTGCGGCTCTTGCGGAGCATGCCGGCGATTTTTTCGTCGAGCGACGTTAGGCCCTCGAGGCCGTCGATCACGAAGAGGATGAGCGACGCGGTCGCGATGGCGAAGTTCACCTGTTCCTCCGAGGCCGCGGTCAGCGCCGCGGGCGTGTCCTTGCCCTTGTAGCCGATGCCGCCGGTGTCGAGGAGCGTGTAGCCGCCTTCGGCGATTTCCGCCGAGATGACGTCGCGAGTGACGCCGGGCTGGTCGTGCACGATGGAGATACGCTTCCGCGCCAGCCGGTTGAAGAGACGGCTCTTGCCGACATTGGGTCGGCCGACGATGGCGACAGTGCGATTCATGATGATGTGAACGCGCAGGCATAAAGCCCGCCATGCGCCGAGCCGAGCTAGAACTTAACTAATTCGGTCCCGGCTCTCCCGAGCCGGGCTACATCGACACCGTCACCGTAGCCCGCTTCGGCAGAAGCGGGACTGCTCTCACATCTGATCTTCCGTGAACCCCGCCGGCAGCTCGAACGTCGACGCCGGCAGCGACTCGCGGGTGATCGACTCCGCCTGCATCACCATCTTCGCCTGCGGCGTATTGATCTCGACCTTCAGCGGCACGCCGTCGACCTGCGTCATGAAATTCGGCCCCGCGTCGCGGCCCACTCGCATCGCCTCGAGCTTTTTGATGTCGAAGCCCTTGATGTCCTTCGTGGCCCACACCGAATAGTGCATCACCGGCCCCCGACTGCCGGTCTGCTCGATGTCGTAGCGCGTGCAATCGTAGCCAGTGATTTTTGCCGTTTCAGCAGTTGGCGTGACCTTGAACTGAATCTCGTGCGCCTCTTTGCGCTCCGGCATTTTCGTGTCGATGCGGCTGTAGGTGCGCTGCGCGCGATCGATGCGGTACGCGACGCCTTTGTCGCCGAGCACGAGCGTTTCCATCGGAAACATTCCGCCCTCGACGGCGATCAGCACGCGGACGCCCTTGGTTTTGCAGACGAATTGGTGCGGAAACATTCCGCCCGGACCGCCGCCCGCCGCGGCGGGTTTCGGCAGCTTCGCGAGTTGCTTCTCGATCATCGCCCGCATCGCGGGATTTTGTTTCATCATCTCCTGCATCTGCGGCGTGTTCATCGCTGCGCGCGCCTGCTCCATTTTGGCCTGCATCTCGGGCGAGGCGAGTTGGGCCTGGGCCTGCTCCATCTGCGCCTGCATTTTGGGATCCGTCATCTCGGCCTTCATTTTCCACGTCACCGTACCTTCGAAGTCCTGGGCCAAAACGCGGCTGGCGAGCGCCGCGGCGATCATCACGAGGGAAAGAATTTTTTTCATGGGGGCAAAAAGCAGCCCCGGTCCTTAGCCGACCGGGGCCGAAATCGCCGCAACAAAAAAGCCGTCTCGCGCTATCGGGAATCCCCGTAGCCCGGTCAACCGGCGCGGGCGCGCGTCGCTTGCGTGAACCGCTCGATCCGGTCGCACGCATCCACGATTTGTTCGTAGCTCGTGGCGAAGCATGCGCGCACGTGGCCGGCGCCGTTCAGGCCGAACGCGGTGCCGGGCACCACGGCGACTTTTTCCTTTTGGAGCAGGCCGACGGCGAAATCCTTCTCGCTCAGCCCGGTGGCGGCGACGTTGGGAAACGCGTAGAAGCTGCCGCGCGGCGAGTGGCACGTGAGGCCGATTTCATTGAACCGACGCACGATCAAATCGCGCCGGCGGTGGTATTGCTCGCGCATTTTCAGCACGCTGTCCCAGCCGCGCTGCAATGCTTCGAGCGCCGCCTCCTGCGCGATGATCGAGGCGCAGAGCATCGAGTACTGATGCACCTTCATCATGGCGTCGATCAGCGGCGCCGGTCCGCACGCGTAGCCGATGCGCCAGCCGGTCATCGCGAAGGCCTTCGAGAAACCGTGCAGGAAAATGCACCGCTCTGCCATGCCCGGCAGGCTCGCGATGCTCGTGTGCGTTCCGTCGAAGGTGAGTTCCGAGTAGATCTCGTCGGTGAGCACCAGCAGATCTTTCTCGATGCAGAATTTCGCGATCGCCTCGAGCTGCGTGCGGTCGCACGTGCCGCCGGTCGGGTTGCACGGCAGATTCAGCATCAGCATTTTCGCGCCCGGCTGCCACGCGGCGCGCAGCGCTTCGGCGGTGAGCGCGAAGTTGTCTTTCGCAAAGGTCGGCACCGCGATCCCCTGCCCGTGCGTCAGCGAAATGCTCGGATGATAGCTCACGTAGCACGGCTGGTGAAACATCACTTTCTCGCCGGGATTGATGAACGCGCGGCACGCGAGATCGAGCGCTTCGCTCACGCCGACCGTCACGATCACCTGGTCCTCGGGCCGGTAGCCGACGTTGAAATGTTTCTCCACATAAGTGGAGATCGCGCGTCGCAGTTCGATGAGGCCGAGATTCGACGTGTAGTAAGTCTTGCCGCGTTCGAGGGCGAAGATCGCCGCTTCGCGAATGTGCCACGGCGTGACGAAATCGGGTTCGCCGACGCCGAGCGAGATCACGTCCTGGCCTTTCATCTTGGCGACGAGTTCGAAGAAATCGCGAATGCCGCTCTTGGGCAGCGCAGCGACATGGCGCGCTACGAATGATTGGGTGTCCATGGTATTACAGGCGGTAGGGACGCGTTGCCGACGCCATCCGCGGACGGCTCGGAGAGCCGCCCCTACCACGGAGAATTTAAGGCGAGACGTTGAGGCGTGAGGTCTGCGCTTCGTCGCCGTTGAGCAGGAAGCCCTGCTCTTTATAGCAACGCAGCATGAAGTGCGTCGAGGTCGAGAGCACGCCCTCGATCGTCGACAGCTTTTCCGAGACGAAGCCCGCCACTTTCTGCAGCGACGAGCCGTTCACGAACACGAGCAAATCGTAACCGCCGGACATCAGGTAGCACGACTCGACCTCGTCGAAGCGCGCGATCCGGTCCGCGAAACGGTTGAAGCCTCCGCCCCGCTCCGGCGTGATCTTGACCTCGATGACCGCGCGAATGGCGGCGGCGGCGGCGGCGGCGGCCTCGTGCGAAAGATCGAGCACCGGACGCCAGCCGAGGAAGATTTTATCTTTTTTCAGCTGTTCCAGGTGCTGTTGAACTTCGGCTTCGCTGATCCCCGCGACCTGGGCCATCTGGCCGGTCGTGAGGCTGCCGCCTTCGATCAAGAGCTTGAGAACAGGATTCATGGGCGCGGCGGTTATCCGGAAAGCGCCTGCGCTTGGCCAGTGTGAAATCAGTTGTGACACTTTTGCTTAAAGCATTGCCCCGCCCCGCCGATACTTTGCCGTTATCCAGCTTATTCACTGTCATGAGAATCCTCGTAGCCGACGATGAGGAGCCCTGCCGCAATCTCCTGCGGGACCTCCTGCTCGATGTTCCCGACATCGAACTCACCATGGCGCAAGACGGCGCCGAGGCGTGGTGGCTGTTGACCGAGCCGAAGCGGCGCTTCGATCTCGGCGTATTCGATTTCAAAATGCCGAAGGTCGACGGCCTGATGCTGATCGAGCGGATTCGCAATTCCGCCCTGCTGCGCCATCTGCCTGTGATCCTGTGCACCGGCATCAGCGACCGCGAGACCGTCGGACGCGCCGCGCGCCTCGCGATCAATCACTACATCGTGAAACCCTACAAAGCGGAGGGCATGCGCGAAAAAATCCGGCAGCTCGCGCCGCGGCGCGGCGGGCCCGAGCAAACGCTGGTCGCGGGTTGAGCCGGGGAGCGCGGGCCGCTGGCCCGCGGGCGGGGCGCACGCAGGACGCGTCACCTGCGCGCCTCTTTGTCACCGCACCGCCCGGCTGGAAATTTCCGTGCAACCGCGTCCATTCGTGGTTCTCCTTTTCCCTTCATGTTCGAATCGCTCACCGAAAAACTTGGCCAGGCACTCCGCAACCTCCGAGGCGTCGGCACGCTCACCGAGGAAAACATGGCCGGGGCGCTCGCCGAAGTGCGCACCGCGCTGCTCTCCGCCGACGTCCACTTCAAGGTCGCCCGCGAATTCGTCGAGCGCGTCCAGCAGCAGTGCGTCGGCCAGCAGGTCACCCAAGGCATCGCCCCCGGCCAGCAAATCGTCAAAATCATCCACGACGAACTCGTCCGCCTCCTCGGTGAAGGCGCCACGAATCTCTCCGGCGCGCGCCCGCTGAAAATTCTCATGGTCGGTTTGCACGGCTCCGGCAAAACCACCTCGACCGCCAAGCTCGGCAAGCTCCTCAAAAAACGCGGCTACCGCCCGTTCGTCGCCGCGTGCGACGTCTATCGCCCCGCCGCGATCGACCAGCTCGAGATTCTCGCGAAGCAGGAAGAAGTCGGCTTCTACGCCGACCGCGCTTCGAAAGACGTCCCCGCCATCGCCGCCGCCGCGCTCGCGGCAGCGCAAGCCGCGACCGCCGACTGCATCATTTTCGACACCGCCGGCCGCCTCCAGATCGACGCCGACCTGATCGAAGAAGTTAAGCAACTCAGCGCCCGCGTGCAGCCCGACGAGATCTTGCTCGTGGCCGACGGCGCGCTCGGCCAGGAGGCCGTCAACGTCGCGAAGGCGTTTCACGACGCCCTTCAACTCACCGGCCTCATTCTCACGAAGATGGACGGCGATGCGCGCGGCGGCGCCGCGCTCTCGATCAAATCGATCACCGGCGTGCCGATCAAATTCGTGGGCACCGGCGAAAAGACCGCCGACTTCGAGCCGTTTTATCCGGACCGCCTCGCCTCGCGCATCCTCGGCATGGGCGATGTCGTTTCGCTCGTCGAAAAAGTTCAGGAGAACGTCGATCAGAAGGAAGCGGAGAAGATGGCGGAGAAACTCCGCAAGGCCGACTTCAACCTCGAGGACTTCCTCGCGCAGATGCAGCAGGTGAAAAAAATGGGCTCGATGCAGAGTCTCATGGGCATGATTCCCGGCATGAGCGGCATGCAGCTCCCCGACGGCGCCGACAAACAAATGGCGCGCACTGAAGCCATCATCAAATCGATGACCTTCCAGGAACGCCGGAAACCCGAACTGCTCAACGGCAGCCGCCGCAAGCGCATCGCCGACGGCTCCGGCACGAAGATCGTCGAGGTGAATCAGCTCCTGAAGCAATTCCAGGAAATGCAGAAGATGATGCGCATGTTCAAAGGGGGCGGCGGCAAAAAGATGATGCGCCAGCTCGAAGCCATGCGCGGCAAAGGCGGCCCCGGTGGTTTTCCGGGCATGTGACCGACCGTCCACCGGCGGAAGATGGAGACCGACGTCCCCGTCGGGCTGCTCGAAAATTTCTCTCACCTCCACCGCGCCGCATATCCAATTCAGCCCGACGACACGTCGGGCTCCACCCACCACCGCGGCAGCTGCGTCTCCGGTTCCCGTTAAAAATCCTCGCGTCACCTGTCCGGATCGCGGCGGCGCCCCTGCTCCGCCTGCTCGTCATCGGCGGCGCTTACGCCGTCCTCGACCAACTGCGCGGTCTCGTTGCGACCGTCGTTGTTTTCCTCGTCGTCCGGCAGCACCTCAGGCGCCTGTCTGACGGAAGACTCGATCACCGGATCCCACCGCGCCGACTCCGGCAGTTCATCGAGCGGATCCGGTCGCGTTTTCCTTCCGCCGATCGCCGCGGGCGTCGCCTCCGTCCGCGTCGGCGTGTCTTTGTCTTTCTTTCGCAAGGTTTCTCTCTTCGGAATTTTTTTTGTCATGGTTTTGATGATTAGCTGCGGTCGGCCCGCACCGCCGGCTCCAGGTATTCCTGCGCCGCAGTGAGAGTCGCCTTGGTGACGCCAACAAAGAGCTTCGCTTCCTCGTAACTGATGCGCGCCACCTTCGCCGTGGTGACGACGATTTCGTGGTGCGCAAACCAGTGCCTCGCGTCGATGACGAGTTGCCGGATCTCCCAGCTCTGAAAATCCACCACGAAATCCTTCACTGATCCGAGTGCGCCATCGGCCGCCTCCGCTTCATAGCCGACGACCGCCTTTACGCTCCGCAGATGCCGATCCTCGTCCCGGCTGGCGTTCTCCGCGGCCGCTGGCGCCGGCAAGGGTTGTAGCGGCACCGCGATGGGCACCGCACCCATGCCCCAAATCTGTCCGCCATCCCAATAAACCGGCCAGCCGTAATAACGGTAATATTCCTCCTCGTAGCGCCGCGAGACCGGCTTGTGCGTGTCCACCGGCGGGCTCTTCTCGATCTGGTCCCGCGTGAGATTCACCTTCACAACCTCATCCGTCACCAGACCCAGCGCATGGGGCGACAACAACACCCTCCGCCCCGCCAGCCACGGCCCCGTATCCGCAACAAGATAACGCACCGCCCAGCTCTCGTCGTCGAAATAGAAGTCCCGCACATGGCCGATCTGGCCGTCCAGCGCCGAAAGTTTTTTACCGAAGAGGGATTTCGTTCGATGGAGCATTGTTCGAGGGGGTTGCCCTCGTTGACCAACGAATCCTCCGCAGGTTCAGCACCGCGAAAACTTGGCGCAACCGTCCGGAGCTGCAGCCGGCTCGGGTGCCTGCATGCGTTTATCCGATCGGCTTCAGCCCCGCCTCGATCTCCTTTCGCCGGCTCTCGAGAAACGGCGGCAGCGCAAGCTTTTCTCCCATCGTCTCCGCCGGCTCATCGACGGCGAAGCCCGGTTCGTCGGTCGCGATCTCGAACAAAATCCCGTTCGGCTCGCGAAAGTAGAGACTCTGGAAATAATAGCGATTTACCGGCCCGCTCGAGGGCATGCCCGCTTCGGCCAGCCGCTTGGCCCACGCCGCATAGTCCGCGGCCGTCGTTCGGAAAGCCACATGATGCACGCCGCCCGCGCCTTGCCGCGCGATCGGCAGGCCGGGCTCCACCGCGACGTGCAACTCCGCCGCCGCGCCGCCCTCGCCCATTTGATAGACGTGCACTTCCGTTCCCGTCGTCGCCGCGTAGCCGCGCACGCGGCGCATCGCCAGCACCTGCGTGAGCACGCGCTCCGTCGGCTCGAGCCGCGGCACGCTGATCGTGATCGGCCCCAGCCCCAGCACCTGATGCTCCGCCGGCACCGGGCTCTTCGCCCACGGGTGCGCGGCCCCGCGCGGATTTTCGTCGACGACGAGGTTCAGCCGTTGCCCTTCGAAGTCCTCGAAATCCACCGTCAACCGTCCATCCCGCGTAGTGATCGGCTCGAACTTCACCGCTTCCGCCGCAAACCGCGCCGCCCACCACTTCAACGTCTCCCCGCTGCCCACGCGCAGCGCCGTCCGCACGATGCTGTGCGTGCCCCGCCGCTCGCGCGCCGCCGGCCAGTCGAAGAACGTGACGTCGGTGCCCGGCGAGCCCGCGCCGTCGGCATAGAAAAAATGATACGCCGACACGTCGTCCTGGTTGACCGACTTCTTGACGAGCCGCAGGCCCAGCGTCCGCGTGTAAAACGCAAAATTGCGCGACGCATCGGCCGTGATCGCCGTGAGGTGATGAATACCGGAGAGTTGCATGCGCACACCTAAGCCAGAAACCCCGCCCCGTCCAGAAACCGCCCCGCCCCCTCCGCACCCACCACCCGCCCTCAAAGCTAGTTTCACGTAATACGTGAAACTAGCTTTTGGGCGTCGCGTAACCGGTCGCCCCTTCGTCCCGGTGTCCCCACAGCGGGCCACGAATGCGCCTGTAGCCCTGCGCGGAAGCGCAGGGACTTTGCCGCGACCGTCAGTCTGATCCGCGAACCTCGATACCGGTCCGCTTCACGCGTCCTACCCGACGAATCCGAGTGGCTTATACGCGTGGCCCAGCACCTGACTCGAGGGGCACTCCAGCCAGCGGTCGAGCAGCGTCGCATAAACCTGCCGGAAATCCGTCGTGAACGTCAGATCCTGGTTGTGCTCGAGTTTCAGTGACGGTGCCGCTCCGTGCAGCCCGCCCTTCACGCGCGCTCCCATCACGAAGAGCGGCGCCGCCGTGCCGTGGTCGGTGCCACGGCTTTCGTTTTCGCCCGGCCGCCGCCCGAATTCGGAAAACGTCATCGTCGTCACCTGGCCGTCGAGCCGGTGCGCCGCGAGATCGCGCTGAAACGCCGCCAGCCCGTCCGATAGCGTGCGCAACAACGTCGCCTGCTGCTTGAGCTGGTTGCTGTGCGTGTCGAATCCGCTCAGCGAAACGAAGTACACGCGCGTCGACATTCCCGCCGCGATCAGCGCCGCCACGCTCTTCAACGAATTCGCGAACGCCGTCGCCGGATACGCCGCCTCCGGCCGGTAGCCCCCGAGCACGCGCTCCACGCGTTTTTCGGTCACGAGCGCATCCATCATCGTGTGCCGCAGGAAGCCGGCGTTGTCGTGTTCGTCGCCCGGCCCGCCGTCGTGTTGAAGGAGATTTTCCAGCAACCGCAGGCTCGCCCCGTCGCGCCCGCCGTGAAACCCCGGCTCCACTCCGAAGGTCGGATGCTCTCGCTCGGCCACCAGCGACTGCGGCAGTCCGCTCGTCACGTGCACCGCGGCCGGGTCGTTCGTCGTCGGCCCACCGCCGCACGCATTGTCCAAAAAACGCCCCAGCCAGCCCGTCGAAAGAAACTCCCCGCTCTCGCTCCCCGTCTCCCAGATTTCCGCCGAGCGGAAGTGGCTGCGATTCGGATTCGGGTAACCCACGTTCTGCACCACCGCGAGTTTCCCCTCGCCGAAAAGTTCGTGCAACGCCCCGCAGCCCGGATGCAGGCCGCACGCATCGTCGAGTCGCAGCACCTCCGGCTTCGGGACCGCGAGTGTCGGCCGCAGCCGGTAGTAGTCGGGATTCTCATACGGCACGACGGTGTTCAATCCGTCGTTTCCTCCCGCGAGCTGCACGAGCACCAGGATCGTGCGGTCCTTCTCCGGCGCCGGCGTCGCCGCCAGCGTCGACTCGACGAGAAACGACGGCGCGAACCGGCTGAACGCGAGCAGCCCGATGCCCCGGCCCGACCACTTCATGAACTCGCGCCGCGTGCTCGGCAAAAAGGGCGTGGTGTAATTTTTCATGCGACTCAGCAGAGTTGATACGCGGGCGATTGCAGCGCCGCGATCGCGGCATGGCGCACCCCGGCCGCGCCCGGATGCGCCTGCAAAAATTCCTTGAACACCCCGCGCAGCTCCGCCGCGGAACCGCCTCCGCAAAACCTCGCGGCCAGTTCGTCCGCCACCGTCTCCGGCGCCCGCGTCGCGCGCGCCTCCGACCACGCGGCCGGCACGGTCACCTCTCCCTCACCGGCCGTCCGGGCCTCCGCCAGCGCACGCACCTCGTCCGCGTTCAACACCTCCTCATTGAGCGGCGCGAAAATCTGCGGCACGACCTGCCGCCGCGCCGCGAGTGTCGCGGAGTTGATCCACATCCGTCCGCCCACCCAGCCGCGCACGTTCGGCGGCTGGAAAAGCTCCTGCCCCATCCGGCGCAGCGGCGCGAGCGTGGTGCGCGCGAGTGGCGGCACCGCGAGCCCGAGATCCTGCACCAGCCCCAGATAAAATTGGATCGGGCTCTTGATGAAATTACCGCGAAACTCCGGCGCGAAAAACATTCGGCTGCCGAAGAACAGCCGCGCCAGCTCGCGCAAATCGAACTGCTTCGCGCGCCACGCCTCGCCGATCGCCGTCCGGTACTCCTTCGGCTGCGGCTCATCCGTGAGGTAAAATTTTATCAGCTCGCCCGGCAGAAACGCCCCCGCCGCGGGTTGGGCATACGCCAGCTCGATCACGTCATCGCCCGAAAACCGTCCCGTCCGCCCAAAAACTTTTTTCTCCCCCGCGTCGTGCTGCCCCGGCGCAAAGCGAAACTCCCCCGTCGCCGGCCGCACGCGATAGCCGGTGAACGCCCGGGCCGCTTCCTTGATGTCCTGCTCGGAATAATTTCCCTCGCCCAGCACGAAGAGTTCGAAGAGTTCGCGGGCGAAATTCTCGTTCGGCGCCTCGCGCCGGTTTTGCTCGAGATCGAGATATTTCTCCATCGCCGGCGAGCGCGAGATCGCCTTGGTCAGCGCCGGCGCCGGGCCGAATCCGTGTCGCGCGAGCAAATCGCAGTGCTGCCGGATGAACACCGGGTTGCGCACCTTCTCCGCGCTCACGACGTACACGTCACCGAGGAACAGCCCCCATTTCGCCCGCGCCGCGTTTTCCGGCTTCGCCGCCGCCCGCAACCACTCGATCCGAAACTCCTGCAAGGCCGCCTGCGATTGCTCGCGCAGCTCCTTTTGCAGCAACCTACCTTCGAAACCCGTCGCGCCCCGCGCCTTCGCCAGCAACTCCGGCGCCTCCGCCGCGAAGCGCGTCAGCAACGGCGTCATCGGAACTTCCCACCGGCGCGCGGGAAACAACCGCTCGAGCGTGGCCGCCAACCCTTCCTCGGCCGCCTGCGCGACTTCCTCCGGGCGTGCCGTCCATGCCGCGCGGCGCAAGAGATGTCGCGCCGCTGCCTCGTCCCATTCGCCGGCCGGCAACCGCTCCCATGCCTTCGCCGCTTGTTCGGAAAACGCCATGCGAACCAAAGACGCTGATCCTTTTCACGGGTTTCATGTCCGGCTCCGCCGCAGCGAGCCGACCTGCGAAACGCGCGCCTCCGTCCCTGCTCAAGATTGGCCGCAAATGAGCCGAAAACCTCTGCGATGACCTCCACTCGTTCGGCGCGGCATCAGCCTTGAATCTCGACTACATCCTCCTGGTCGAGAGCGGATTCCTCGTGATGGCGGCGATCGGGGCCGGAGCGCTCGCCCGCGTCGAACCGACGCGCCGCTGGTCGCTCCTCGCCTTTTTCGCGCTCACTCAAATCGCCCGCGCCTGGGCCGCGTTGATCGCCATCGACCTCGGCGAAAACGTCTGGGCCGTCTCCGCGGAATACGCCGCCATGGGAACCGGGATCGCGATCCTGGTGGAATTCGTCGGCGCCTTTGTCGGCGGTTCCGGCCACTTCCTACGCACATCGCCCGCCGCCCGAGTCACCGTGCATGCCTCGCTCGCGCTCGCCGCGGGGTTCGCCGGCTGGCGATTCGGCCCCACTGGACTCGCGGTTTTTCTGACCGCCGTCGGCACCGCCGTTTCGCTCGGCGCCGGCTGGATTTTGCTCGTCTCGGCGCGAACCTGGTCATCGCGCGGCAGCGCGTGGCGGCTCCGTCTGCTTGGCGGGTTGCTGCCGCTCTACGTTTTTTCGACGACGTTGTTGCGGGTCGCTCCGGCATCGGCCGCTCTTTTCTCCTCGGTGACAGCGTCGTATGCGCTGGCCGCCGCTTTCGCGATCGGGCTGTCGCTCATGATTTACCTGCACCATGCGATCCTGCAAAAGCAGCGGCTGCCCTCCGACACCGGCCGTGCCTGGCGGCGGCGGCGTTATCTTTGCCACGCCGCGGTCTGGGTCGTCGTCATCGCCGGCTGGTTGATGGCGGAGCACACGGCGAAACACCAGGACGCCGCCATGCGCCGCGAAATTCTCGTGCACACGCGACTGGCGGCTTCCGCCATCGATCCGGAATTGGTGGCCAACCTCCATTGGGATTCGTCCGATCTCACCAATCCGAGCTATCGGCGCCTGAAGGCCGCGATGATCGGCCTGCGCCAGGCGAACAGCGAAATTCGTTTCGCGATGCTCACCGGCCTGCGCGATGGGCAGGCATTTTTCCTCGTCGATTCCGAGCCGCCAACCTCGCCCGACTACTCGCCGCCGGGCCAAACCTACACGGAGGCGGAGCTGGAATATCTCGCCGCGCTTGCCCGCCACGAAGCCTTCGCGCTCGGCCCGGTGGAAGATCGCTGGGGCACGTGGATGTCCGGTTCCGCGCCCGTCATGCGACTTCCCGACGGCCGCTCGATCACTCTCGACCTCGATGTCGCGGCCGCCACCTGGACCTCCGAAATCCGCCAGGCCCGTCTCCCCACTGTCCTGATCACGCTCCTTATTTGCGTGCTCCTCATCGGCTTTTTCCAAGCCCAGGAACGCCTCCGCGAAAGCGCGCGCCAGACCTCGCTCTCCGAAGAGCGCATGCGCGCCGCTCGCGACGCGGCGGAGGCCGCCACACGCGCGAAAAGCGAATTCCTCGCCGTGATGAGCCACGAACTGCGCACGCCTCTCGCCGGCGTGATCGGCATGCTCGACCTCCTCCGCCGTGCGCCGCCGGAAGCGACCCGCGTCAAATACACCGCCGTCGCCCGCGACAGCGCGGAAACCCTGCTGCGGCTCCTCGACGACATCCTCGACTCCGCCAAAATCGAAGCCGGCCGGCTCACGCTCGAATCGATTCCGTTCCGTCCGCGCGACGCGTTTCCCCATCTTTGCGAGGCCGCACGGCTGCGCGCCGAAAACAAAGGCCTCGCCTTCACCTCGACGATTGCCGCCGCGGTGCCGGAAGTCCTCGTCGGCGATCCCACGCGGCTCCGCCAGGTGCTCGGCAATCTGCAGAACAACGCGCTGAAATTCACCGAACACGGCGAAGTCGTCGTCGAGATCGACTGCCGCCCGATCGACCAGGCCACCGGGCTGCTGCTCATTTCCGTGCGCGACACCGGCTGCGGGATTTCGGAAGAGCATCGGGCGCGGCTCTTCGGAAAATTCGAGCAGGCCGATCTCTCCACGACGCGCCGCTACGGCGGCACCGGCCTCGGCCTCTCGATCGTGAAGGCGCTCGCCGACGCGATGCACGGCAGCGTGACGGTGCAAAGCACTCCCGGCCAGGGCTCGACGTTTACTTTTGCCGTCCCGCTCGCGATCGGCCGCTCCGCCGCCGTGCCCGCCCCCGCCGACGACGCCGCATCGCCCTGTCCTCGGTCCACGATCCGCCTGCGCATCTTGTGCGCCGAGGATGATCCCGTGAACCGTCTCGTCGCGGAGGCGTTGCTCACTCATCTCGGACACGTGGCGGAGTTCGCGGAAAACGGCGCGCTCGCGATCGAGCGCCTCCGCCGCGAGCGCTTCGACCTCGTGCTCATGGACGGACGCATGCCCGTCATGGATGGATTCCGCGCCACCCGCGCCATTCGCAACGGCGACGCCGGCGTGCTCGACCCGCACATCTACATTTGCGCCGCCACCGCCAACGTCTCCGACGCCGACCGGAAACGCTGCGTCGCCGCCGGCATGAACGACTACGTGAAAAAGCCGCTCGCCGAGCGCGCCTTGTTCGAGGCGCTCGCCCGGGCGACCGCGTGGCTCGCCGAGCACGAACTCGCGCCGGTGCTCGCAGCCGAATCGCCGACCGACCTCCGGCCGGCCGGGCTTTCGGAAGCGGAATTGCTGGCCACTTTCGATGACGAACTCGCCAGCCGTGCGCGGATGCCGGAAGCAAATTTCGCGACGGCCCCCGCCGCGCAACTCGCCGCGCTTTTTTGGGAGCAGGCGCCGGCGCGCATGGCCGCGTTGCGCGCCGCGTTCGACGCCGGCGACGCCGCCGAAGTGAGCGAACTCGCGCATCCCTTGAAAAGCGCTGCGTTTTATGGAAGAGCCGCCGGCTTGAGCCGCCACTTCGCCGCGCTGGAAACCGAGGCCGACCGCGGCACCCTCGACGAATGTGCGCCGCTGCTGGCGCAAGCCGAAGCGGAGTTCGCCCGCTTGCGTCCGACGAGCATCGCCGGAAATTTTTCAACATGAGCAAGAGAATCCTGCTGATCGACGATCAGGAAATCGAACGTGCTGCGCTGCGGACCATTCTCGCACAAGAGCCGGACTGGGTTGTGACCGAAGCCGGAGACGGCGAAGCGGCGCTCGACCAACTCTGCAACGGCCCGCGCCCGCAACTTTGCCTCGTCGATCTGCGCATGCCCAAGGTCGACGGCCTGGAGTTTCTCCGTCGCGTGCGCCGCGATCCGGATTTCCGCCTGCTGAAAGTCATCGTGATTTCCGCCAGCCGCGACCGGACCACGATCGTCGAACTCGCGAAGCTCGGGATCGAGGGCTACATCTTGAAACCCTTCGACGCGCAGCGCACGCTCGCCACCCTGCGGCCCGTCCTCGCCGCGCTGCCCGACTTCGACGATTCGGCGCCCGTGCTCCGCGACCTGCTCACGAAATGCGCCCTCATCGTCGACGACGACGACGTGGCCCGCACCGCGCTCGCCACGATCGTGAAGTCCGAGCGGCACTGGGCCGTCGCCGAAAGCGCGAGTGGACGTGGCGCGTTGGATCGCCTGCGCCGGGGGTCATTGCCGGATCTGATGTTCCTCGATCTCCGCATGCCCGATGTCGACGGCGTCACCCTGCTCTCAGAAATTCGCGGCGATCCGGTATTCGACAAGCTGCGCGTCGCCGTCACGTCCGGCGAGCGCGACCCCGATAAAATCCGCCTGCTCGCGAAACTCCACATCGACGCCTACCTGCTGAAGCCGCTCGATAGCGCCAAAGTCCGCGCCGCCCTGCGTGCCATCGCCTGAAGGCGCAATTTCGCGCGCGGGTTTTATTCGAAGGGCCTATCCGATTCCCAACAGCTCCACTTCGAAGACGAGAGTTGAGTTCGGGGGAATCGCACCGGGATAACCGGCTGCGCCGTAGCCAAGTTCCGGCGGGATCGTCAGCTTCGCCTTCTCGCCCACTTTCATCTGGGCCACGCCTTGATCCCAGCCGGCGATGACTTCGCTCGCGCCGAGCGTGAACGAGAACGGTTCGTCGCGGTCGACCGAGCTGTCGAACTTCACTCCGTTCGTGAACCAGCCGGTGTAGTGCACCGTCACCGTGTCATTCGTTTTCGGAGACGGACCGGAACCGGCCGAGAGGATTTCGATTTTCAACGCAGGAGTCGCCATGCCTCAACGGAGCTGCCGCCGGCTCCCACGTCAAGCCACTCACTCGCGCTGCGCCGAGCTTGCCGCGGCGCGCGGATCGAGCAACTTTCCCCGCGCCCGGCCGTCCTTTCCTGCGAGTTTTCCCCCTGCCCCGATGAAATTCTTCACGTCGCTTTTCCTTATGGCCACCGCCGCCTCCTCCTTCGCCGCCGCCGACGCCCCGCTCGGTTCGCGCGTTTTTTCGTGGGATGAATTGATCGCAAAACCGACGCCAGTCGGCGAGCGCCGCGATGTCGCGAATCAACCGACCGCCACGTTCGAGCGTTTCGAGAGCCACATCAGCACGCTGAATCCCGGCCAGGTCTCGCATCCGCCGCACCAGCATCCCCAGGAAGAACTCATCATCCTGAAGGAGGGCCGCGTCGCCGCCCACATCAACGGTCGGGAGCAGGAGGCCGGACCCGGCTCGGTGTTTTTCTTCGCGTCGAACGATCACCACGCCCTGCGGAATGTCGGCGACCTGCCCGCCACGTATTTTGTTTTCAACTTCCAGACCGCCGCCACCAAAACCGCCCCCGCGCAACCGGCCGCCGAGTCGGCCTCGCCCGACAAGCTCCGCTCGCAGGTCTTCGATTGGGAAAAAATCGCCGTCATCCCGACGCCCAAGGGCGAACGCCGCGAATTCACCGACGCGCCCACGGTCACCTGCGCGAGTTTCAAGCTCCACGTCACCACGCTGAATCGGGGCGAGATCCCGCACGCGCCGCATCACCACGTCGTTGAAGAAATCATCCTCGTGAAGGAAGGACGTCTCGAAGCCACGATCAAGGGCCAGGCGCACGTCGCCGGTCCGGGCTCGATCATTTTCATCGCGTCCAACGAGGAGCACGGGCTGCGCAACGTCGGCGAAGGCCGGACGACCTACTACGTCATCCGCCCGCTGCCGACCGAGGAGCATCCGGTCGCCGCGAACTGACCGGCGAACTCGTCGGCAGCTGCACGGCGGATTTGTGCTGCGGGAAAACCCGCATAGGATCGGCGCACGTCTAGACCCAGCATGGCCGTCGAATTCAAAGACTACTACGAAACGCTCGGCGTGAGCCGCTCCGCCACGCCCGAGGAAATCAAGCAGGCGTTCCGCAAACTCGCCCGCATCCATCATCCCGACGTCGCGAAAAACAAGGCGACCGGCGAGGCGAGGTTTAAGGAAATCAACGAGGCCTACGAAGTCCTCAGCGATCCGGAAAAACGTCGGCGCTACGACGAACTCGGCGTCGACTGGCAGGCGAACGGCGCGCCGCCGCCACCGACGCCTGGCGCCTCGCGCCGCTATGCGTCCGCCGGTGCGGGCGCGCCCGACTTCGAATTCGACGGCACCGGCTTCAGCGACTTCTTCGAATCGTTTTTCGGCGGCGGCCGCGAGCGGTTCAACTCGCGTCGCGGACGCGGCGGCTACGATTTCGACGGAGAGGAATTCGAAGCTGACAACAGCGACGCCGAGGCCGATTTGCTCGTGACGCTCGAGGAGGCCGTGCACGGCGCCGTGCGTCGGCTCACACTTCGTCATCTCGATGCTCGCGGCCATCCTGAAGGCGAAAAGACGCTCCAGGTCCGCATCCCCGCCGGCGTCCACGAGGGCCAGCGCATTCGTCTCGCCGGCCAGGGCAACGCGAAGCGCGGCGGCCGCGGCCGCGGCGATCTTTTTCTGCGCGTGCGGCTCGCGCGTCATCCGGATTTCGAGGTGCAGGGCGTCGATCTCTACACCGATCTCAACCTCGCGCCGTGGGAAGCCGTCCTCGGCGTGAAAGCCACGATCCCCGCGCTCGACGGCTCCACCTCCATTCGCGTGCCCGCTGGCACCTCCGCCGGCAATCACCTCCGGCTCCGCGGCCTGGGCCTTCCGCGCGGCGATGGCACGCGCGGCGACCTTTACGCGATCGCGCGCATCCAGGTGCCCGAATCCGTATCGGCGGAGGAGCGCGCGCTCTGGGAAAAACTCGCCGCGACCTCGCCCTTTCGTGCGCGCCACGAGCGAGGTTCGTGAACCCGCGACGAAGGACCGCTCATGAACTTCCCCGCAAATTCCGACGCGCGTCCATCTCCACGGAACGCGGCCGACTCTCGCCGGCTAGTCTTAAGTCGTGTAGATAACTTTAAAAAATCATCTGTCATTCCGAGGCTCCGAACCGACGCCAAGCCGTTGGGTGGCCTACGCCGATGAACTCCCAAATGTCTGTCATTCTGAGCGCAGCGAAGAATCCATTTGGACTTTCGCGTGCGCGTCGTACCACGAAGCGCGCACTGGATTCTTCACTTCGTTCAGAATGACAAACGATGGTCGCGAGATCTTCAGGACCGACACGGCCGCGGCATTTCCGGAAATGCTGTAGTTTCACGTATCACGTGAAACTAGCCCGGGAGCCGAATTTGCGCGGAAGGCGGACCAGGCAGTATTCGCGCGAGACTTCGACCGCATTCTTCTGTCTTTCAGCGTGCTTTTCTGCCTCATGAAAAACGAAATCAAAACCGCCGATTTCCGCGTGCGTCCCGGCAAATCCGTCGACCTGAAAAAGTGGCCGACGCACATCAAACCCTTTTACCAGTCCGACGGCGACTATGAGAAGGCGCTGCGGTCGCATATCGGCGAACTCAGTCAGTTGCAGAGTCTCCTCTACGCCCACGATCGCTACTCCTTGCTCGTGATTTTTCAGGCCATGGATGCCGCCGGGAAGGACGGCGCGATCAAGCACGTGATGTCCGGCGTCAACCCGCAGGGCTGCCAGGTTTTTAGTTTCAAACATCCCAGCGCGCAGGAGCTGGATCACGATTTTCTCTGGCGCACCACCGTCTGCCTGCCGGAGCGCGGCCGGATCGGCATTTTCAATCGCTCCTATTACGAGGAGGTGCTGATCGCGCGCGTGCATCCGGAAATCATCGAGGCGCAGCGGCTGCCGCCGGATCTCATCGACCCGGACAAAATCTGGGACCACCGCTACGAATCGATCGTCGATTTCGAAAAGCACCTCCATCGCAATGGCACGCGCGTGATCAAAATTTTTCTCCACCTCTCGAAGGAGGAGCAGCGAAAGCGCTTCCTCGCGCGAATCGAGAACCCGGACAAAAATTGGAAGATCACCCCGGCCGACATCGCGGAGCGGAAACGCTGGAAGGAGTATCAAAAAGCCTACGAAGCCTGCCTTGCGAGCACGACGACCAAGCACGCGCCGTGGTATGTCGTGCCCGCCGACGACAAGGAAAACGCCCGGTTGATCGTTTCGCGCATCATCGTTCACACCTTGGGCAAGCTGAAACTCAGCTACCCGCAAACCACGCCCGCCCACCGCCGCGAACTCCTCGCCGTCCGCCGCGAGTTGGAGAAATAGACCGTAGGAGCGCGGGCGGCTCGCCCGCATTCGCGTCGCTGATGCGGGCGAGC
>JBEHYR010000053.1:0-42315 GCA_048498075.1 Verrucomicrobiota bacterium
TATCCGACAACGCCAAGGCGGCACGTGCAGTCGATTGAGCCATGGATCGGCATCCTGGCACCTCTCTTGTGCCGTGGCAAGCTATCGTTCACCTTTCAGGGAAACGTTATACTAGTGGCTCTCCGACCAGCCGGACGAATAGATAGTGGACGCAGTAAATGGAAAAGCTCCAGCGACCAAGTCGTGCGAGCCCAGCAAAACCGACGGGAACGGCCCGGAATAGCACTATCAAGCTCGTGGCGCCGACGGCGGCACAGAGCGGAGTGATGCTCCACCCCCAAGGAAGACTGTGCAGGCGGACCAAGCCATAAACCTAAAATCCTCAGTTGAAGCCTGAGGAAAACGGGCAAGATGCTTGAACCCAGCACTATGAACGAACTGAGCAAACAGGAGAAGATTCACCCCATAGGTGAGGGGGATTTCACGTTTCCGACTGCTGGCGGCCGGGTGCGACTATCGGTCACCGACGATGCGCTGACACCGTTCGGGGGGCTGGCGCCGTGGGCAGCATATACGAAGCATATAGGGATAGCGGAGAAGCTCGCGGCGGCTTGCCCGGTGACACGTACGAGTCCGAACGCGGCGCCGGTGTATGATATTATCCAGTCGTTCATGCTGACCGCGCTAACGGATGGCCGACGGTTTTCGCATATAGAACGATTGCGCGAAGATCCCACGATTCCAGAGCTGTTCGGAATAGAGGCAGTGGTGAGCGACGATACCGTGCGACGGTTTTTCAAGTCGGTCGATCCGGTGCTCGGCGCGGAGTGGATTGCGCGCCAGGTGAAGCCGATGTGGGGCGCGCTGCCCGACCAGATCATCATGGACTGGGACTCGACGGTGCATCCGAAGTACGGCCATCAGGACGGAGCGGAGGTCGGCTACAATCCCGGTAAGCCAGGGCGGCGCAGTTTTCATCCGCTGTTGGGAGTAGTGGCCCGCACTCGCCTATGTCCGGCGTATCGGTTTCGTGCCGGTGACACGGTGACCGCGACGCAATGGCAGGAGGCCATAGAGGACGCGCAGCGTTGGCTGGGCGATCGGCAGATCTGGTTGAACCGGGGCGATCTGGGCCTTGGTCATGACGCGGTGATGTCCTGGCACGAGTCAGCGGCAGAGCGACCGAAGTATTTGTTCAAACTGAAGCTGACGGCCAAAGTCCGCACCGCGCTGCACGAGGTGCCGACGGACGACTGGAAAGGACCGGCGATCCTGGGAGCGTGGCAACTGGCCGAGGGAACCCTGCAGTTGACCGGCTGGCAGAGTCCACGACGGGTCGTCTTTGCCCGTTGCCTTCAAAGTCTGGTGCCGTCGGCCAAGAGTGGCGAGTTCTGGGACCACAACAAACACGAGTTCGCGGTCTATGTGACCAACCTGCCCTCGGAGTACGATTGCTGGCAAATCCAGCAACTCTACCGTGACCGTGCCGACACCGAGAACGTGTTCGACGAACTGAAGAACCAGTGGGGCTTCAGTGGTTTTTGTGCGAAGGCCCGCGCCACAACCGAACTGGCCGCTCGGCTTTTGCTGGTGGTCTGTAATCTGTGGGTTCTGTTCGTGCGCTTCATCGTGCCGCACAAGCATACCGAGGCCAAACGCGGTCGCCGCTGGTTCCTGTTGATCGCGGCCCGGCTCGTCCAGTCCGGTCGCCAAAAGGAAATACAAGTCTCTCTACGCGGCGGCTGGGCCGAACAATTACGTGACGGTTACCTGCGTCTTCACGAGTGGATTTGTACAACTGCGCCGCAGTTGAAACCAGTGACACCGCTGCCCGTGTGAACCCGCCGATTTAGCCCCAAAAACTAACCATCCAACTGAGGAATTTAGGATAAAAGCTTAAGGGCGCAAGCCCCGCGATCACCCACGCAAAGCGCCTGTCCTCGCGCCAATTGTAGGCTGCGACACCAAAGAGAAAACAGGGTGCTTGGCATAGCACGTTGTAATAAAGAAAACCGCGATGCGCCTCTACCGCGGAGCTCAGCCGAGTGGCGGCCATCAGGCAGCCGCAGCCCACAACGGCCATAACAGGTAACAGCCGAACTTGAGCGGCCGTGAGCTGGACGATGACCGGGAAAATTACATAGAAGAGGAACTCACATCCGATCGCCCCCCCCCCCGAAA
This sequence comes from Verrucomicrobiota bacterium, assembly GCA_048498075.1. GTDB lineage: Bacteria > Verrucomicrobiota > Verrucomicrobiia > Opitutales > Opitutaceae > Opitutus. The sequence goes on from JBEHYR010000053.1 coordinate 2,122, forward strand.
CAATATTGTTATTCGCCGACTCTACGGCGCCGTGGATTAGTAATACATTGGCCGCCACGCGGCCTAATGTATACTCGCGAGCAGGGGTAAAAAAGACAGCATCAGGTCGCACTCGTTCGAGGAGCATCGTGCATGCGAGGAAGAGCACGAGTGCCACATAATACATAGGTGCGATCCGGAAAAAACGATGGATCATAAAATCGAAGTAGTTCTCCGTCGCGTGCCTGTCGCGCGCCAAAACCAGTGAGAATGCTGAGACCACGAAAAAGAGCTGCACGCCATACTGGCCATACTGTGCCCAATACACGAACCATTCGCCCGCAGGCGCGCATTGGCCAACATGGACTAGGATGACAAGAAGCACGGCGAAGCCGCGCAGTGCATCCAGATATTGGAGGCGCGATCCAGGCATCTTAGACTTCGAGTTCCGTCCGGACGAGCTCACGCGAAGCAGCCGTCCGACGACGCCGCAACGCTCGACGTAACCGAACAAACGGCAATTCTACGACCCTGAAACTAAACCACGCCAACGGGATAGATACCCCCAGCGTCACGCCAAAGATAGCCCACGGCACCTTCAGCAGCTTGAAATGATAAATGGGACCGAGGATGGCGTAGTGATTCAGGAAGACCCCATAGGACAAGCTGCCGAGAGCATCGTCTAATCTGTCCGGCCGGCCTCGACCAAGGAGGTAGACAAGCGGGATCCCCGCCAGCAATCCTAAGAGGACTTCGCGCGTCCACTCAAACGTCAGGCTTCTGTTCCAATTTGTAGCAATTCCCAAGAGCAGCACACAACAGAAGGAGAACAGCGTGCGGCGAGGGACGCCAGTCTGCTGACATTCTTGGTAGATGATCGAGCCAATCAAAAAAATGAACAGGACCCCGGGCAATAAGTGATACCCGTGGCGATAGGGATTGACGACGTTCAAGGCCGCCGCTGCTGCGATCGAGATGCTCGCCCCATAAGCCAGAGAAAAGCGGGTGCGGCTCGCGAGCAAGAGAGGCAGCGCCATGTAGAAATACCATTCCAGCGACAACGACCAACACTGGCTCAAATAAACCGTCCCGCTGATCCAAGGCTGGAGATCGTAGACGACGAACATCAGAGGTAGAAGTGCGACGTTTTCCGCGATCGGCTGCATTCCGAGCACTTTTTGCGCGGAGCCAGCCCACGCCACCTACGCGACCGTCACCCCCAACCAGAGCAAATATTGTGGGAAAATCCGGCAGGCGCGATCCTGCAGGAACGGGAAGTAGGATCCGGGGGCCGTATAATAGCGCCGCACGTTGGCGGTCATCACGAATCCCGAAATGAGAAAAAACACGACCACTGCGGCGACGCCGGGATTGAACTGCTGCGGTAATTCGCAGTGGGCAGCGACCACCAGGATTGCGAGGATGAGACGAAGAGCGCCAAACACACCTAGAATATGCCCGACGCGCCGACGCGGTGCAATAGTCGTTCAGGCCGTCGCCCGAAAATAAGATTGCGCACCCTCTAGCGTCCGTGATTCAGCTTAACATTTCCGACCACTATGAGGATTCTCGTTACAGGAGGAGCTGGTTTCATCGGGCGCTACGTGGCGCGCGAGTGCGCCGAGCATGGTCATGCGGTGCGGGTGCTGGACACGTTGTCACCCCAAATCCATGGATCGGTTTCTGCCGAGTCCATCGTGCGCAACTTGCGGGAATTCGTCGATGCGGGTAGGTTGAGCCCCACCTTCGAGTTCACGCGCGGCAGCGTATGCGACGCCGATGCGTTCGCGGATGCGCTCCGGGATCAGGACATCGTGATCCATCTCGCCGCGGAAACTGGAACGGGGCAATCAATGTATGATGTCACCGGTTACGAGCGGGTGAATATCGGCGGCACCGCACAATTGGCGGAGCTTCTCGGTAGCGGGAAGTTTCCAACGGTCCGGCGGGTTATCCTGGCGTCGTCCCGCGCGGTCTACGGCGAGGGCCAGTATCGCTGTCTGCACTGCGGCCCGGTGTTTCCTCCGCTGCGCTCCATGTCCTTCATGCAAGCGGGCGACTACGAACCGCCATGCCCGGGCTGCGGCGGCACAATAGAAAGCGTGCCAACATCCGAAAAGGCCGCGCGCTCTCCCGCTTCCTTTTACGGACTCACGAAAATGGTTCAGGAAGACATTGTTGAATTGTTCGCGCGGACATTCGGTTACGACGCCTTCATCCTCCGGTTCCAAAACGTGTATGGCCCGATGCAGTCATTGACGAATCCCTATACCGGTATCCTGTCGATTTTCTCGTCGCTGGCGCGCCGCGACGAAACCATTAAGATTTTCGAGGACGGCCGCGAGTCGCGGGATTTTGTCTACGTGGAGGATGTCGCGCGGGCCGTCGTCGCGTGCGCGACCTGCCCCGTCACCGGCGTCCATACCGTCAATATCGGCACCGGCTGCCGCACCACTGTGCAGGAGGTTGCCGCTACCATCCGCGCCGCGCTCGGCAGCCGTTCGGAAATCGTTGTCACCGGGCAATTCCGCGTCGGCGACATCCGTCATGCCTTCGCGGATATTAGGGCGGCACGCGCGTTGCTTGGTTTCGAACCGACTGTGAACTTTGCCACCGGGGTTGACCGGTTCGTTCGCTGGGCATCCACCCAAGCCACATCAAGCGCCGGCTACGAACACTCCCTGGACGAGCTCGCGAGGAAGGGCCTGTTGCAAGAGCGAAGCGACGGTGGCCGGGCATGAGCGGCGAGCAGCCTTTTTTTTCTGTCCTGATCCCTGCGTATAATCGCCCCGGGTTCCTCGCCGCCGCGGTTCGCTCGGTGCTCGAAAACGGCTTCCCTTCGCTCGAGGTCCTCGTTTCCGAGGATCACTCGCCCCGGCAGAAGGAGATCGTGGAATTGCTCGCGGAGATTCGCGATCCACGGTTGCAAGTCTTCGCTCAGGACCAGAACCTCGGCTGGTCGCGCAACCGCAATTTCCTCATGACCCGGGCCCGCGGAGAATACGTGTGGCTCATGGGAGACGACGATCTCCTCGCGCCGGAGGCCCTCGCGCGGCTGCAGCGCTTCATTGCACGTCGTCCCGGCCACGCGATATACGCATGCGGCTATGAGGTCATTGATGAGTTCGACCGTCACCAGTATCTCCGTCGGGCCGCACGAGAACTGTCACTGGACCGTCAGGATCACTTCACCTTCCGACAATTGCTGTTGGCCCAGGCTGTGCCGTTCTGGCTGTTTCATCCATTCACCTTTGCCTTCCGGCGCGAACTCGGTGCAAAGTTTCCCTATCGTCCTGAGGCGCTAATCGGCGACGATCTGCTCTTCCTATTCGAGGCCGTTCGGGCGGGACATTCGATCGCTGTGACTCCGGCCGTGCTTTTCCGGTGGCGGAAGTTCAGTTCCGCGGCGACCCAGGCCGGCCAGCAGACAAATCTCTCGTCCGCGATCAACGGCCTGCGAGCCCGCGCGGCAATTCTTGATCTCTTGGAGACTGATCCCGCCTGGCGTCCGGAATTGCGCCGCTTATTTCCGCGGCGCGACTTTGCCCGACGCTTTCTCCACGATTCTCTCCGAGCCGACAGCAGCCCGCTTCGCCCCCTCCTGCGGGAAATCATTGCGCGCGAGCCCCAGCTGTCCGCACGTTTCCTAAGCTACGCCGCCTCGCTGGACGGCGGCCGAAAATTTTGGATCCGGCTCCGCATGGTCGCCGCCTACGTGCGACTCAACGGACCGGAAGGCGTCGGCGAGCTTCTTCGTCGAATCTGGCGTGAAAACCTTACCTTCCTTCGCGTATGGCGACTCCCGAACTGACGATCTTCTCCATCCCGGAGCCTTTCACCGAAAGAATTCGGAAAAGCCGCAAAAACGCGATTAGCAGCTGGCGACGACTGCAGCCACGAGCAGAAATTCTATTATTCGGCGGCGACGATGAAGTGGCGGCCTACGTCGCCGGCACCGACATCCGCCATGTGCCCGACGTTGCGCGATCTGAACTCGGCACACCACTACTGAGCGACGTTTTCGCGCGGGCCCAGCAGATCGCAACCGGCCGGACCCTGATGTTTTCGAACTGCGACATGCTTTACTTCGACGAGCTTTATCGCGCGATCGCGGCCGTGCCGTTCGATCACTACATGCTCTGTGGTCGACGCTGGGATCTCGACGTGCCGAACGAACTCGACCCATCCGACGATACCGCGTGGGCGGCGATGCGGGCGCGCTACGGCGGGGACGGTCGTCTCCATTCCCCCAGCGGTTTGGATTTTTTTATCTTCCCGCGCACGCTGCGGATCGAGATGCCCCCGCTGGTCGTCGGTCGCCCTGGCTGGGATTCTTGGTTCATGTGGTATCTTCGCTCGCGGCGCATTCCCGTCATTGACGGCACCGGAGGAATCGCCGCGCTACACCAAAATCACGACTATAACCACCTCAAGCACGGAGCCGCGCAATACCGCGGGCTCGAGATGCAGATCAACTGTCGCCTCGCAGGCGGCTACGCGCACATGCTCGGCCTCCGGGAGGCGGACTGGATCATTGCCGATGGTCGAGTCGTTCGCCCGGCTTGGCCCCGTAGGATGTTCAGCTTACTCGGCCCGTCCTGGCCCTACCGCCACGCGCTGAAGCTTCGCCGCCAGTTGCTCGACGTGCTCCGCCGCTAGCCCCGGACCCTAGCTAGCAAAAAGGTCTGGCTCTGCACCGGCGGAAATCCAATACTATCCCTTTTCGGCGCAATTTTCCATGAATCAAATCGCTGTCATCGGCCTGGGATACGTCGGGCTGCCACTCTCGCTCCAATTTGCTCGCGTCGGCGCAAGCACCGTCGGGCTCGATATCGACGAGGAGAAAGTGAGCGCACTGAACCGGGGCGAAAGTTACATCGCGCACATCCCCGCGTCTGCGATCGAGCCCCCCGTGAAGTCGGGCACCTTCTCTGCGAGCACTGACTTCAGTCGCATCCGCGACGCCGATGCCGTGATCGTCTGTGTCCCTACTCCGCTTGACAAGCATCGCGAGCCTGATCTCTCGTTCGTTATCTCGACCGCTCAATCTATCGCGCCCCACCTAAAGCGTGGCGCACTGGTTGTCTTGGAATCCACCACCTATCCCGGCACGACCGATGGCGAATTTCGCACCGCCCTTGAGTCGGGTTCAAAGCTCAGTGCCGGCATCGATTTTCATCTGGCGTTCTCACCAGAGCGCGAAGACCCGGGCAACCCTCAAAGTGATCTGGCGAAAATGCCAAAGCTCGTGGGTGGCCTCACCCCCGAATGCACCCGATTGGCTGCGGATCTCTATCGGCGCATCGTCGGCACGGTAGTGCCGGTGTCCTCCTGCCGAGTCGCCGAGGCGGCCAAACTCCTAGAAAACATTTTTCGTGGCGTGAACATCGCGCTAGTGAACGAGCTGAAGGTGGTCTACGGCGCGATGGGCATCGACATTTGGGAGGTCATTCAGGCGGCCAAAACCAAGCCGTTCGGGTTCATGCCTTTTTATCCCGGGCCGGGCCTCGGGGGCCACTGCATCCCCATCGACCCTTTCTACCTTACCTGGAAGGCGCGTGAATTCGGGCAGCACACCCGATTCATCGAACTCGCCGGCGAGATCAACACGGCGATGCCTCGATTTGTTGTCGGACGCACTGCCGAGGCGCTCAACTCTATCCGCCGCTCGGTCAACGGTAGCCGGATCCTCGTCCTCGGCCTGGCCTACAAGGCCGATGTCGACGACCAGCGCGAATCGCCCAGCTTCGTGCTGATGGAGGAACTCACAAAAGCCGGCGCCAACGTCGACTACTACGATCCGCACATTCCCGTAATCAAGCCGACGCGGGAACACGCCGATTGGTCCGGACGTCGCTCAGTCGCCTGGTCCCGGGAGTTGATCGGCGATTACGATGCTGTCTTGATCGCCACTGCCCACGCAGCAGTGAACTACGCCGAACTCGCTGCTTGGGCCCGCTTGATTGTCGATACCCGCAACGTCATGGCTGGGTTGCCTTCCTTGCCGGCCGGCAAGCTATGGAAAGCCTGATTTCAATTCTGGTTCCCTGCCGCAACGAGCATGGATTCATTCATGCCTGCCTGAATTCGGTTCGCGCGCTTAACGTCCCCCCGGGGTATGCTATCGAGATACTGGTGCTGGACGGGGACTCCGACGACGGCACCCGTGCTATCGTCGCGGCCGCCGCCGCAAGCGACCCGCGGATCCGGCTGCTTGACAATCCCGACCGCACCACTCCTCACGCGCTGAACGTCGGCATCAAAGCTGCGCGCGGGAGCTGGATACTGAGGCTCGACGCTCACACGGTGTATCCTGTCGACTACATCGTGCAGTGCCACACCACGGCGGTGCGGACGGGCGCCGCGAACGTCGGGGGTATTTGCCAAACCGAGGCGGGCGGCACCGGATTCTCGGCCCAGTTGGTGCAGGCCCTCACCACGCACCGGTTTGGGGTGGGCAATTCGGGCTTCCGCACCGGCGCGTCAGAGGGCCCTTCAGACACCGTTCCCTTCGGATATTTTCCTCGCGCGCTTTTCGAGAGCATCGGCTGGTTCGACGAGCGACTCACCCGTAATCAAGACTACGAATTCAACCGCCGGATCATTCATTCCGGACGGACCGTGTGGCTTAACCCGGAGATTCGCAGCCGCTACTTCAACCAGCCATCGCTCGGCGCGTTCCTCCGCAAGCAAATCGGACGCGAAGCCCCCTACAATCCGTTCCTTTGGTATCTCGCGCCTTACGCCTTCACTTGGCGCCACGCGATCACCGCCGTGTTCGTCCTAGGCCTCGTGGCCGGCGCGGTGTTGTCGCCGATCACCCCGATCCTCTGGCCCGCTTACCTCGCGGTCCTAGCTCTCTATGCAGTTCTCGCCGTCCTTTCTAGCCTACAACAGGCAGTCCGTTACCGCCAGCCCGCGCACGTCCTCGTGCTGCCGTTCGCCTTTCTGGCTTACCACTTTGTCCACGGCCTAGGCGTGTGGCGCGGTATCGTGCTACTTCTGGTAGGACGCGCTCCGGTGCAGACCACAAAGGCCCCTTGGGCGGGAGCAACGCACAGGCGTTGGAACCGCGCCGCCAGATCGGCCCGACCGGCGCCGTCTACCTGATCACCCCACCTGCTCCTGTGGAATCCGACCGCATCATCGACGAATACCGACGGCGTGAGAAGAACGTCTTCGCCTCACTTTACAGCATGCTCCGCCCGGCCAACGAGCGCACCGTGCATCGTCTCGAGCGCGCGTTGCTGCGCGCATTACGGCGTGGCGGTGTGCACGATCTGGGTGCTTTGCGTTTCCTCGACGTCGGATGCGGCACCGGTGGTCACATCCTACGCTGGATTCAGTGGGGCGCCCAGCCTGAGCGGTGCTCTGGGGTCGACTTGGTCCGAGAACGCCTCGATGCCGCACGCCACCGGCTTCCTTCCCTGGTGGATTTGCGCGTCACGGACGCGTCCACCTTGCCCTTCGCCGATGGCGCGTTCGACGTCACAACGCAGTTCACGGTTTTCTCGTCGATTCTCGATGACGCGATGCAACGCGCGGTCGCGCGCGAGATGGCACGCGTCACCCGGCCGGGAGGCCTGATCCTTTCTTACGATTTTTGGCTCAACCCGACTAATCCGGCCACCTGCGGCGTCACCGTCAGCCGGCTGCGCGAACTGTTTCCGACCTCCACACTGTGGACCCAGCGCATCACGCTCGCGCCCCCGCTGGCCCGCCGCGTCGCAGCGTGGTCGCCGATCCTCTGCGGCGTGCTTGAAAGTTTACGCCTTTTAAACACGCACTTTCTGGTGCTGATCCAACCTCCACGTCCGTGAACCAGTTCCGCCAAATTCCGTTCTTCGTCCCCGACATCGGCCAAGAAGAAATCGACGAAGTCGTAGAGTGTCTTCGCTCAGGCTGGTTGACTACGGGACCGCGCACGAAGCTTTTCGAGGCTGAATTCGCGCGCTACGCGGCAAAGAAGCACGCGATCGCGGTCAACTCCTGCACCGCCGCGCTACACCTGGCCCTTGAAGCAATCGGAATCCGCAGCGGCGACTACGTCATCGTTCCCACGATGACCTTCGCCGCCACCGCCGAGGTCGTCCGCTATTTCGACGCCGTGCCCCTTCTGGTCGATTGCCGGCCGGATGACTTCGGCCTGGATGTCGACGACGCGCGGCGGCGCATCCGCGCTCTGCGCGACCGCCAGCCCAACGCCCGAATTCGCGCAGTCCTACCGGTTCACTATGGCGGCCTCGTAGCCGACATGGCAGGCACGCTCGAACTCGCCCGAGCCGAGGACCTCGCCGTCGTCGACGACGCGGCGCACTGCTGCCCGGCTTTTTACCGCCATGAAAGCCAAGACGCGTGGCGCTTCGTCGGTGCTGAGTCGAGCGTCTGCTGTTTCTCCTTTTACGCCAATAAGACCATCACAACTGGCGAGGGTGGAATGATCTGCACCGACAACGACGAACTCGCCTCACGCATGCAAATGATGTCATTGCATGGCATCTCGCATAACGCGTGGAAACGCTTCACCGCCCAAGGCTCCTGGTCCTACGACATCTCCGCTCCCGGCTTCAAATATAACCTGACCGACATCGCATCGGCCATTGGCCTTCACCAACTTAGGAAGTCCGATCGGATGCACGAACGGCGCTCGGCACTCGCCCGCCTTTATCAGCAGCAACTCGGAGACGTAGCGGAACTTCTACTTCCCTCCACGACCGCGAATCGCATTCACTCGTGGCACCTGTTCCCCATCCGTTTGCAGCTGGATCGAATCGCGATCGACCGCGGGCGCGTGATCGAAATACTCAAGGAACGCGGCATCATCACAAGCGTGCATTGGAAGCCGCTCCACATGCACCCGTATTACGAGGTGAAATATGGTTATCGAGCGCAGAACCTGCCGGTCGCGGCCAGTATTTTCCCGGAGCTTATTTCGCTGCCGCTTTTCCCACGTATGAGTGACGACGACGTGGTCTACGTCTGTAACGCACTCAAATCCGTCCTGGCCGCGAACCAGAAATGCTTGAGGGCATGACGGGGCCGTCGCTCAAGCGTTGCTTTGATCTTTTCGCTGCAGCCGGCGGTCTGGTCACGCTGGCCCCGCTGCTGCTGTGTATTGCCACAATAGTGAAGGTGATTGACGGCGGCCCAGTGCTCTTCCGCCAGATTCGCCTCGGCCGTGGAGGTCGGCCTTTCAAGGTGCTCAAATTTCGCAGCATGTCGCTCCTTACGTCTGGCGGTCCGAGCATCACGGTGGCCGGCGATCGCCGCATCACTCCATTGGGCCGCGTGCTGCGCCGGACAAAGCTGGATGAATTGCCGCAGCTCTGGAACGTCGTAACCGGCGCGATGAGCCTTGTCGGCCCTCGACCGGAGTCGCCTGTTTACTTACCCGATTATCCGGAGGAACTGCTTCCGGTGCTCGAGTTGCGTCCTGGCATCACCGATCTCGCGTCGCTCTATTTTCGGAGGGAGGAGGACTTGCTGGCGGCCGCATCCGAACCTGAAACCTTTTATCGCCGTATTTGCCTCCCGACAAAACTAAGGATGAGCTTGGTTTATGCTCGGCATCGGAACTTTCGCGACGACATGAAAGTGATTTTTCGCACGCTACTGCCTGGCTTGAAGTGGCCAACTGTTGCCGAATGTCTTCGGCCTGAAGTTTACCGCGTGCCGACTATCCCGCCCTTATCTTGATGTCTTCTTCGATAACATTCTGTGTGCCCTTTGCCCACAGTTCGACGCACCTAAATCGAGCCACATGAGGATGCATGCGAAGGAGAGCATGTCGACAAAGCAGCCGAGGAATTTTTTCGTGACAGGTGGCGTGGCGGCCGAAGGATTTGAGCCCTGCAAGAGCTTCCCGATAAGGTGCATCACGCGATAGAGATGCTCGTCACGCTGGCGGGATAGCTCTTCTCGGATGCACGTCTGCGACGGTTAGGCCGCCCAGTTGGTCAATAATCGGATGGCGTCGTTGGAAACGCACGCGAGTGAAAATTCATCCAAAGGCCAGGTGCGGAATAGCGCCCTTTCAGGGCCACCCGCCCGCGCTTCTTTAACAGCGTGCGACTATGGCCTGTGTCCGCACCGCCGCATTTCTCCTCGACGTCCATGAATTACGGATAGACCCGACGTTCCCGATTGCTTTACATAGCCGCATTTGATTGTCCATCCATCTCCTGACCATGTCTTCCTCGTCACCCTCCTCTTCTGCTCCGGTTCAAAACCTGCGTCGCGAATCGGTCGACGACATAGACGACCCCATTGTTCTTCGTGATTTGTTCAATCGCCTCATGCGCGGAGCGGCCCAGACGGTCGGCTTGTCGATCATCGGCTTGGCGCTCGCCGCGACAGGCGTTTTCTTCATCGGTCTCATTCAGCCGATCTCGACGTCCACGCGCGTGGTATTCTCTTTCCCCGGCTTTGAGCGCGGGCAATATCCCGACAAATCGACATTCCAAGCCGACGATCTCCGCGCCCCCGCGGTGGTCGCGGAAGCCATTCGGCGGCTGGGCCTGAATACCTCCAACGAATTTCAGAGCACAATTCGCGGCGGATTGAACATCGAGGGGATTGTCCCTCCCAACATCATCAAAGATCGAGATCGTCTCCGTGCCGCCGGACAAACTCCGCCCACCTACATTCCCGACGAATACATGGTTTCACTCACCCTCGATCGCAGCTTTGCGCTCTCGCGGGGACAGCGTGAGAAGCTCGTCCAGGAAATCGTCAGCGTTTACCGGGAAAACTTTGGTCGGACCTACACCAAAACGCCCGCTGCCTTCGGCACGGCTTTCGAAACGTTACGCCAGGCGGATTACTCGGAATACGAACTGATCCTGAATGCCGATCTGGACAATGTGAGAGCCTACCTGGCCGAACAGCAAAACAGCGCCGCCGCTTTCCGCTCTCCGAACACAAATTTCTCTTTCAAGGATTTGTCCGAACAGACCGAGCTTTTCGCTCAAATCCAGCTGAACGAGGTGCTCGGCCTTATTCGTGAAGACGGCCTGTCGAAAAATCGTCGCGTCGCGATGACCAAAATGGACTACTACCTGCGGCAACTCAACGAGCAGGAACAACACGCGCTCGAAGATGAAAAAGTCGTCAAGGATCTGCTGGCGCAAACCGAGACGCGCGCTCAAAATGTGGTCCTCGGGGTGAAAACCCAAGCCGCGCAGCCACGCTCCGACTCTCCCGTGCTCGACCAAGGCCTGATCGACTCCCTGCTGGCAAACGACGCTCACAACTTTCTCATCCGCCGGGCGCTCGATGCCGGATTGAAGGTCAAGGGCATCCAAGCGGAGAAGAACCGGGTACTCGATCTTCGGGATAACATGAAGTCCTTCATCGAGGCCGCCCCAAAAGATCAAACCGCCGTCATTGCTCAGATTCAGGGGTCGCTCAAGCAACTCGAGGCCAACTACCAAAAGCTGATGACCAACATTCGTCAGACTCAGGTCGATTTTGCCCGCCAACAATACGGAAACGCCGTCCGGCTCAGCGATCAGGTGAGAACTCCCGGCCTGCTCAAGCCGCTCGCCATCGCTGGCATCATCGGCGGCTTTCTGGGCGTCGCGCTCGGCATGGGGCTCAGCTTGCTCGGCGTCTACATCGGACGGCGCATCGCGTAGGTTCTGCGGTCCATGCTTCGTCGGAAACGTTGAGCCACGTCAGGCTAAATTCGTTCGGATAGCGGCGAGCACCAGCGAGTCGACCGTGAGCACTTCGCTGCTGATGAACCGCCCGGTTTGTCATTCTGAACGAAGTGAAGAATCCAGTCCGGGTTTCGTGGCACGACGCGCGTGCGAAAGTCCAAATGGATTCTTCGCTGCGCTCAGAACGACAGGCATTTGACAGTTCATCGACGAATGCCACCCAATGGGCTTGGCGTTGGTTCGGAGTCTCGGAATGACAGCCGCAGCCACGTCACTTCGCTGAGCCGCTACTGTTTTATTCTGAAACACAGTAGAAACCCGGAGTGTGCGAAGAGCGCCGGGGGAAAACCAACCGACCATCGCCCCGAACAGCGCGATGGTGATAACGCCCCACAAGCTTCCCTCGCGCGGCTGAAATTCATTTCGCTCCGCGATGGCGTGGAGCCTTTCTCATAAATTCCGACATCGTCACAGCAGACGTCGGCAGTCCCTTCTCCCGGGCGACCTTGGTGCAGCGCCGTTTCGCCTTGGGATCCGCCAGCACCGCTCGGTGATGTTTGGCCGCTTGTCGAAAACGCTCCCGTTGCGCCAACTGCGCAGGCGACGGCTTGATCCGATTCATCCGCGGCATCCGGGTGACGACGATCCCGTAGCTGTAGTGCTTGTAGACGTAGCCGTCGATCGCGCCACGTAGGTGTTGCAGGGCTGAGTTGAGTTTGACCTTCGCCATGGCTCCAAAGTGACAAGGTGGTTCTGAGCCAGATCGCTCGTTCATCCTTGCACCATCCTTGGGTCATCCTTGCAAGTCGGTTCTAGAGCACTTCAAAAAGTGTCGTAGCCACTGTAGGAGCCTGCTTGCAGGCGATGAGCGACGAGCGCTCGCCGGAATCGCCTGCAAGCAGGCTCCTACATCCGAACCGCGACCGGCTATAATTTCATCTGAAACGCTCTAGGTCGCCCCGGGTCGACCGACGTCACTTCGGCGGATGCAGCCGTGATCCTGCTTTTGCCACTTGCCCCCTGCCCGCGCATTGTTGATCTCGCTTCACACGATGTCTTCCGACACTCCGGAACAGCCCGAAGTCACCCCCGATGTCTTTCGTCCCTCCTGGCTTCGGGTGCTCTTCGCCGCCGTCGTCGCCGTGGGCGCCTTCTTCATCCCTCAGGAAATCCCGCTCGAGTGGTATCCGCTCAACAATCCTTCCTCCGGCCTGCAATATCTCGAGATCACGTGCGCCTCAAACGTGACCGGCACGACCGAAATCTTCCTCGATACCGGACGCGGTTTCAACGAACTCGACAAAATCAGCTGGCCGATCGGTCCCAGCGAAATGGCGTTCACCTATACATTCCCTCTCGCCGACGCGCCGCTGTTCAACATCCGCCTCGACCCGCTAATCGCCGGCCCGGGCGAGTTCACGATCACGAATTTCCGCCTGATCAATCGCCGCAACGAGGAGATCCGCCGCTTCACACCCGCCAAATTCTTCGCGGCGCACAACATCGCTGCAATCACGCCGCTGGAAAAGGGCTGGAAAATCGTGACCGCGAAAGCCGACGATCCGAACGTCCAGGTCCAGCTCGACCGGCCGTCGATTGCCGAAGGCATGAGCGATCGAAATCTGAAACGCTGCCTGCTTTCCACCAGTTATCTCACGCTGATGCTCTGGATCATCCTGCTCGCGGTCTTCTTCGCTTTTCGACGGCCCGAACCGTGGCGCCACACTCTCTCGAGCATGGGATTTCTGTGTTTGCTGTCGCTGTTCTTTTCGTTCGTCGGCAATCGTGGCTTGATTCGCAATTCCATCCGCTTCGCCCGAGTCACGCCGCCGTGGACGATTGAAATCGACCTGACCTCACCTCACCAGGATGTCGCTCAACTTTTCTGGGATACGGGCCGCGGTTTCAGCGAGGTCGACAGCGCTCGCTCGGCTTACGAAGCGAGCGACCGCCGCGAGACCTTGCGTTTCGCGTTGCCCGCGGGCGAACTGCGCGCCTTGCGCCTCGATCCGGCCGACGATCAAGGTCGGCTGACGATTCACGCCATCCGGATTACGGATGGCAAAACCCACACGCTCTCGGCACTTCCGCCCGATTCGTTCACCGGCGTCCACAGCATCGCGAAGCTCGATCCAACGAAAGACGGTCTCACCGTCGAATCCGCCGCAAACGAACACGATCCGATCCTCCTTTTCACGCCGTCAGCCGTGGAAAAAATCAATCTCCTCCGAAGAAAAACCAAATGACCTCCGCGCGCAGCCGGCTGCCGACAAGTTTAAAATTCGTTGTCTTTCTGCAGCATTCCCACCGCGATTGCGCAGAAGATTAGCTTTACTCTTCCAGTCGTCCCACGTGTTTTTTTGGGCGTGAGTCAGTCAAAACTTACGCTGTCGCAGGCGGTTGATCCGACCGCTCCGCTCCGGGCGCTCTGGCAAGGCAGGAACCTCCTCTGGCAATTCACCCAGCGTAATGTGGCCTTGCGCCACAAGGGCAGCCATCTCGGCCTGATCTGGTCGCTGCTGAATCCCCTGCTCATGTTGGGGCTGAACGTTTTCATCTTTGGCTACATTTTTAAGAGTCGGTTCGGCAACACACCCGACGAGAGCCGATTGGACTTCGCCCTCGGCTTGTTTCTGGGTCTTACCCTTTTCCAGCTCTTTTCAGAGACGCTCGCGCTCGCACCCACCCTCATCGTTTCCAATCCCAACCTGGTCAAAAAAGTGGTTTTCCCGCTGGAAATCCTGCCCGCCGCAAGCGTCGGCTCCTCGTTGTTCCACACCTCGATCAGCCTGGCGTTGGTGTTGGTGGGCGTCGCGACGCTCGGCCCAGGTTTGAACTGGCAGATTTTTTGGCTGCCCGTCGTTTTCCTGCCCCTCGTGCCGCTCGCGCTCGGGATCGCCTGGTTCTTTGCGGCTCTCGGCGTTTTCCTCCGTGACATCAATCAACTCGTCGGGGTCATGAGCGTGGCTTGGATGTATTCGAGTGCGATCGTGTATTCGCCGGCGCTGATTCCGCCCGGCGTGTGGACGGTTTTGCGCTTCAATCCGCTGCTCCTCGCCGTCGATCTGGCGCGCGACGTCGTGATGTGGCATGAGCCGGTAAACTTCCATCACCTCGCCTATCTGTTCGCTCTCGGCGGCGTCGTCTGCGTCGGCGGCTACAGTTTCTTCCGCAAGATGTCTCCGGCGTTTGCCGACGTGCTGTGATCCTCGCCTCATGATCCTGCCATGAGCGACGCCATCGCGATCTCCGCCCAAAATCTCAGCAAAGCCTACCGGATTTGGGCTGCGCCTTCTGCGCGCCTCACCTCTCCGATTTGGCAGGGTCTCGCGAATACCGTTCCCACCCGCAGCCGCTTGCAACGCTCGCTCGACGCCATGGCGAAGTCGACCTTTCGCGATTTCTACGCGCTTCGCGATCTGTCGCTGGAAGTGCGGAAGGGCGAGTGCCTCGGCATCGTCGGCCGCAACGGCTCCGGCAAGTCCACTCTGCTCCAGCTGATCGCCGGCACGTTGCAGCCGTCGCACGGCACCGTGCAGGCCCATGGCCGCGTTGCCGCGCTGCTCGAACTCGGCTCCGGCTTCAATCCCGAGTTCACCGGCCGGGAAAACGTCTTCATGAACGCATCGATTCTCGGCCTCTCGCGCGAGCAAATCGAAGCACGATTGGACGACATTCTCGGCTTCGCCGACATCGGCGACTTCGTCGACGAACCGGTCAAGATTTACAGCAGCGGCATGGCGTTGCGCCTTGCCTTCGCGGTCGTCGCCCATGTCGACGCCGATATTTTGATCGTCGATGAGGCCTTCTCCGTCGGCGACGCTCGCTTTCAACTGAAATGCGCCCGCGCGATCGACCGATTCGTGGCCCAGGGCGTGACCCTCCTTTTCGTTTCGCATGACCTTTCCTCGGTGAAACGACTTTGCCGGCGGGCGATCCTCCTCGAGCAAGGCCGGTTGGTTTTCACCGGGAAGGCCAACGACGTGGTCAATCTCTACTCGAAATTAATTGCCCAGGAAAACTCCGTCGGCGCGATCGCCGACGACATTGCCGCGTTGAATAAAAAATACGAAGCGGCATCGCTTCCGCCCGGGACGACCTCGCCGGACGCCGACGCGTCACCGCACGACGCCTTACCCAACCCGCGAGCGCGCCTCGACGAAACCCCGCGTTTTCGAGTGGTAGCACCGGCGCCCGCTGCTCCTTCGCTCGCACCCGCTCTCTCCCCCACGGATGGCTCCGCTCCAGAGGCGAAGATGGAAAGCCTCGCGACGGATAATCCTCCCACCGCGCCCCTTTCCGGCCACGAATTCGCCTACGGCGGCGAACTGGGCCGCATCGCGCACATCGAAGTGCTCGACGCCGCAGGTGGTCCGCGGACTTGGTTCAACAGCGGCGAGGCCGTGACGGTGCGCTGCCGGTTTGAAGCTTACGAGGTCTTCCCCGCTCCGATCTTCGCCCTTACCGTCAAAAACGTTTCCGGCGTCGAGGTCTATGGCACCAACACTCTTTTCAGCGATCAACCCGCTCGCGCGATGAGCGCCGGCGAGCAACGCGAAATTCTTTTCTCGTTCCACCTCGATCTGATGCCAGGACACTATTTCCTGTCGTTCGGCTTCACCCATTTCTTTGGCGACAAGATGCTCGTGATTCATCGCCGTTACGACGCCATCGAACTCAACGTGCACGCCGTCGATCGGACCTTCGGCATCGCAAACCTCCATGCCCGGATCACCGAACAAAGGCTGCCGGAAACACTGTGACCATTGACTTCAACCACCATGAGCAACCGGTTCAGTTGCCCTTTGGCCAAAGCTGGTCGGTGCATTCGCCCGGCGAAACGTATCACGATACCTCGGCCGCAGAATTGCGGCAGATCGTAAAGGAAATCGCCGCCGGCGAACCTTGGCGCGCGTGCATCGAGCGCCACTACGCCAAACCTAATCCCTGGCTTCATCGCATCGTCACGGACCCGTCGCGCGACCTCTTCTTTCGCGAATTCCCGCCACGCGCAAATGCGCTCGTCCTCGATGTCGGCGCCGGCTGGGGGCAAATCACTTTGCCGCTGGCTCGAAACCATCACGTCGTCGCCATCGAGCCGACTCCCGAACGGTTGGCGTTTTTGCGCGCAAGCGCCGCTCAGGATGGAGTCGATCGGCAAATCGCATTTATCCAATCCGATTTCATGGATTTGGACTTCGCCACGCGATTCGACTTGGTCTGCTGCATCGGCGTGCTGGAGTGGGTGCCGAAATTTCGCTCCGGCGCTCCGATGGAACTGCAGCGCGAGTTTTTGCAGCGAGCTCGTCACGTTCTCGCCCCCGGTGGAAAACTCGTGGTCGGAATCGAAAACCGCCTGGGCCTGAAATATCTCCTCGGCTCGCGTGACGACCACACCGGGCTTCCAAACATCGCCGTGCTCGATCGGGCGCTCGCCGCCCAATATTACCGCGCTGCCACCGGCAAGGAATTACGAAGCTTCACCTATTCGCTGGCGGAGTATCGGACATTGTTCGCGGCGGCCGGGTTTGAATCTGTCGTCGTTTACGGTGCCTTTCCCGACTACAAACTTCCCCAACTCATTCTGCCGGCCGATGCGCGTCTCGAAACCCACGCCGCCCTGAATCCCCTGCCGCTCGAACACGATGGCGCCGACGGCTACGTGCTTCCGACGGAAGTCCAGGACGCGCTTGCCTCTCACTATCGCTCCTTCGCCCAGATGAACGTCGCGCGCTTTTTTGCTCCGAGCTATTTTCTCGTGGCCGAAGCCGCCACGGTTTGACGAAGCGTTCCCTGCACTCAGCCGCTCAGCGCAACTTTCTCCGCCTCCATGAACAGTGACCGTCCGCTCGACGATGACCGGTTGCCGGAGACAGCAACGATCGCGAAGCACGTCGCCGCACGAACTTTTTTCAACACGTCGCGAGCGTCCGACCTCTTTCCCCTGCCGCGAAACCCGGCTCGTCTCGATCGCAGTTCCCGCGGCACCTTCAAAATCGCGCAGCAGGGTCAAATCCTCGGCCTGCTCACCGTCGGAAAAAACCTTTCCGACCTGCACGCCCGCGCCGCCGCCTTCGCACAGGCCTGTCCCGAACTCAGCTGCCGTCCCCTTTTTTTTTATCGCGTCGACGGTTGGGATTATTTCGGCACCGAGTTTTTCGACGGTCAAAATCTCGAGGTGGACTCCGATCGCCGCTCCGTGGCTGCGACGCTCGCGTTCGTCCGCGAGATTGTCTCCGCGCTGCAGCGCACCCACCGCGCCTCTTCCACGGCGGCAGCCAGTCAGGAACTCGATCGGATTTTCGATCGCCTTCATCGCTCGCCCCTCTTCGGACCACTCGACCAAAAAATCCTGGCGGAGATTGTTTTTCCCTTCGTGCGCGACGGCGCGCTGTCGGCACCAGCCGCCACCCGCTGGACCAACCGCGACCTCATCGCGCGCAACGTTCTCGTCGACGCGTTCGACCACGTTAAGCTGATCGACTATGAATTCGCGGAGCGGACCCACTTTTACGCCGAGGACGCGTGGCGGTGGAAAACCTATTCGCAGCTCCCGATGCCAGCGCGCCGACTGCCGCTGCTCGACGAAGAATTGGCGTCGAAGCCGTGGCTGGAGGCATTGGCCATCCTTCGACAAATCGCGGAAATGAACGACATCAACGGTCCGCGGCGCGCGGCAGTCGACGGAAGCCATCACGCCAACCGCCTTCGCGAGATCGTTCGCGCCCATCGCCCGATCCAGCGCCGAATTCTTCTCCCGTCACCATCCTTCGCACCCGCGCGTCCGGCTTCCGAAGCGGTTTGGACGGTGGCGCAACTTTTCTGGTCGAGCGGCGGTGCTTTCGCGGAGGAGTGTTCGCAACGGATCGAATATGCGGGCGGCGCTTTCACCCTGTTGAAATTCGATTTTCCGTCGGCAGGTGGTGAGTTGCGGCTGCGCTTCGACCCCGCCGATCTTCCGGGGTCGCTCGAAATCGCCGCTTTCAGCATCCGTGAACCAACAACCAAACAAACGCTTCTCTCGCTCGATTCCCACCGCATCGGACAAAATCTCAAGCCGGGTCGTGGACTGATCGATACGCCTGAAGCAGGCGCGCATTTCTGGAGCCTCGACGACGATCCTCAGTTCGCCGTGATCACAATTCATGTCGCGCACCCGACGCTGGCGCTGACCTGCGAGGTGCAACTTCGCTTTTCGACGGAGATTCTCGCGTTGCCCATTTTGCTCCCGCCCGAGGGAGAGACGTCCTTCGATGCCGACGCCGCCAAGACATCCGAGACCTCGGAGTAGCGCCCGCCATGGAAGTCACCGCTGTTGTCATTTGCCATAATCACCGGCGGTTCCTGCCTTCCCGGCTCGATAGCATTCTGGCCCAGACGCGCCGGCCTTCTGAACTTATTTTAATCGACGATGGTTCGACCGACGGAAGTCAGGCGTGGTTGGAAGCGTTTCGATCCGAGATACCAACGCAGGTGTTTCTGCATCCTGCGGCGAGCGGCAGTCCCTTCCGCCACTGGAATTTCGCGGCCGAACGCGCGAAAGGCGATTTTCTTTGGTTCGCCGAAGCGGACGACGCCTGCGAGCCGACCTTTCTCACCACGCTCCTTTCACGCGCCGAAACATCCGACCGCACCGCGATCGTTTACTCCCAGTCGTTATTGATCGATGACCTCGGAAATTCGATTGGAAATTACCTCGCCTACACCGACCGCATCGACACCGAGCAGTGGAAGACGGATTACGATTCAAACGGTCCGCTCGAAGCCGCTCGCTGGCTCGGCATCTGTAACACGATTCCCAATGCCAGCGCCTGCCTGCTCTCTCGAAACGCCCTGCTCGCCGCCGGCGGCGCGGAAATTTCGCTGCCCGTCTGCGGCGATTGGGTGACCTACGGCCGCCTTCTCGCGCATGGCGACCTGAGTTTCGTCGCGGCCCCGCTGAATCGATATCGTTTTCATCCCAACACGCTGCGGGCCGCGACGGCGCGGGAGGATTTCGTCGCACAGTCGTACGCCGCGCGCGCCAAGATCGCCGCTCTTCACTCGCTACCGGAGGCTCGCCTCGAAATCGCACGGCGCTACGCGCTCCGCGAAGCGGCCGATATTCTCGCCGTCCCGCTAGAAAGACTGCCTGCCGCGCTTTCTCCGGAGGCGAAGGAATGGCTGCAAGGTTTCGATCCGCAATGGGAGGCACGCTGCACGAACCCGGCGCTGCAGCCGATGGACGCGGTCGATGTTTACACCGCATCCGAGGGAAATTTCGACGAGACCGGGAAAAGACGTCGCGTTCTGTCCCGCGGCGTTTGGATGACATTGGATTTTCGCGATTTGACCCGGTATGTCCGCGTGGATCCGATTTCACGTCCGGGGCGGATCGAAATCCTCCGTGTGGAACTGCTCGATCAGTCGACGAACGAACCGTGCTGGCGATGCAGCGCCGGGAGTGGGTTCGCCGGCCTCGTCGCGGCGGGACACGCTGTGCTTGCCGTCGAGGGCACTGTCCTTTCGGTCACGTCCACCGGCGACGATCCACAGCTCCATTTACCCGTGCAACGTCCGCGAAAAAACCCGCTCCTTCTCAGGATCGAACTCCGCCTGCTGTAAATATTGCTTCTCGTTTTCACCTTGCGCGCACGTGCCAGCGCCAAAGACGATGACTACTTGCATTGAGCAGCACCTGTATAGTCACTCCAGACCTGCCCGGCCCGACCCGCAACGGCGGCGTTGGCACACATTGTCTTTATTTGGCGCGTTTCCTCGTTCGACACGGGCAGACCGTCACCCTCGTTCATACCGGCACGCCCGATGATTCCAACGGGCCGTATTGGAAAAGGACTTATCGCGGCGAACATGGTGCGGATCTGAAGTTCCTCCACGAACTTCCTCCCGGGCCGGACGTGCCGGTCATGCCGCATACGACCCGGCATCAAACCGCTCACCGTCTCTTTCAGTGGCTCCGCCACGAGGCTTTCGACACGATTCACTTTCAAGACTGGCAGGGAAACGGCGCAGTCTGCGTTCAGGCGAAACGAACCGGGATCGCGTTCGCCGACACCCGCCTGATCGTCACCACTCACGGTTCCTCGGACTGGATTCGCGAGGGCATGGGCGAGTTTCCCACCACCGGCGGAGACAGCCTGATCGACGACGCACTCGAACGCACCACTGTCGCCCTGGCCGACTTGGCGGTCAGTCCCAGTCGCTACATGCTCGATTGGCTGGGCCGCCACGCTTGGCGCCTTCCGCAGGAAACGCGGGTCGCGCCTTATCTTTTCGACGGTTCCTCAGCGCCTGCGCGCAACCTCGCGCCAGGCAAACTGAAAGAGATCGTTTTTTTTGGGCGCTTGGAAACCCGCAAGGGAATCGAGCCGTTCCTCGCCGCCGTCCAGCAACTCGCCGTGAAAAGCTCGCGCCCGCTTCAAGTCACGTTGGTCGGCAAGCATCACGTCACCCAAATAGGCCCGTCCGCCGACCTCGTTGCCACCGTGCGCCGCCAGCTGCCGCCGACGATCGATCTCCAAGTCCACGACGATTGGAACCATGCCCAGGCGATCGCCTACTTGCGCGAACGGGAGGATGCGCTCGTGGTCATGCCTTCACTCGCCGATAACGCGCCGTTCGCCGTCATCGAATGCCTCTCGCTCGGTTTGCCGATCCTCACTGCAAATCGCGGAGGGATTCCGGAGTTGGTGGGCTCGGCCGCTCACTTGGCGTCTCCGACCGCCACGGATTTGGCCGCCCGCCTCGCGCAGGCGATCGAGCAGGGTCTGCCCGCGGCGGATACAGTCTATTCTCCGGTTGCGGCGGAAAAATGCTGGCGGGAAATCGCCGAATGGAAACCACCGCCCGAAAACGTCTCCATTTCTCCGCTGAAAATCAGCGTGTGCGTGCCGCACTACGAGCAACCGCTGCAGCTGCGGGCAACGCTGCGCGTCCTGGAACAGCAAACCCAGCCCGCCCACGAAATCATCGTCGTGGATGACGGTTCGCGGCAGCCGGCGACGCAATCCGCGCTCGCCGAGTTGGAATGTGAATACAGCGGAAAGGTGCGCTTCGTCCGCCAAGCCAACGGCGGCCCTGCCGCCGCCCGCAACGCCGCGGCCCAGATCGCCACCGGCGAAGCACTGGTTTTCTGCGACGCCGATAACCATCCCTACCCGACGATGCTCGCCCGCTTGGGCACGGCGCTTCGGGTCAGCGGCGCGCCGATCGTCACGTGCGCGTTTCGGGCGGTGCGCGCCGAGGGCGACCCACAGGCACGAAATTACCGCGGCTATATTTTCTGCCCGCTCGATGAAGCCGGCCCGCTGGCATTGATCGAGAACGTGCTCGGCGACACGAATTTCATCGTGAAACGGGAAACCTTCGCGGCCTTGACCGGATTCAATCCGGCCAATCGCGCAGCGAGCGAAGATTGGGAGTTTTTGCTTCGCGCTGCATTTGCCGGCGCCGAAATGGCCGTCGTGCCGGAACCGGTTTTCGACTACGTGATCGTTTCTCACAGCCATGCCAGGGCGCAGTCGGGTCTGGCCGCCGCGCGGGCGGCGTTTGGGGCGCTTTCCGACGGCGAACGCACTCGCTACGAACGCCTGCTGCTCGCGGCTCGCGGAACGTTCGACCACCTCGCCCCCGCCCATCGGGAAGCCGAAACCGCAAAGTTGAGAGCGCAGGTTCTCGCGTTGGAAAGCGATCTCAAACACACGCACCGGGTTCTGTTCAAAACCGAGCAACAGCGGGAACTTCTCGTGCGCGATCTGGAGCAGGAACGCCGGGGCGCGAAAGATTCGGCGGCGAAGCTGCACGAAGCGCTGCTGCGCTCGCACGGGGCGGAGCAACGCCTCGTCCGTTTGCATGCATCGCTCTCCTGGAAAATCACCAGTCCGTTGCGGGCGTTGCGCCGGAAGCTCCACCTCGGCGCCACGGTCAATCGTTCCCAAATTCCTCCTCGACTGGTCTATTACATCGAACCTCCGGCATCCTGGAAAGGCGCCGTGCCTGCAGGCATCATAAACGGCTGGGTGCTCAACTCCGACCTGACCCCGGTGGCCGGCGTGCGCGGATACCTGTTGGGGAAGATCGCCGTGGCGAGGTATCATTTGCCGCGTCCTGACGTCGCCCAAGTGCATGGCGCCGCAGCGCTCAATTGCGGTTTGGCTTTCGACTACGTGTTGCCGCCCGGCGAAACGCACCCGCTGGTGATGGAAGCGCTTTTGTCCGATGGCACCTGGTGCCGGTTCTTCGATCAGTTGGTGACCGCCGCCTGGGCGCCCAGCCCATAACGCCCCGCCTTGTTCCGCGCCGGCAGCTTGCGGGTCGGCGGCCGGCCCTTGCCCCAGCGGGAAGAGCTGCTCTCAATTAACCGGATACAAGCGCACTTGTGCATCGCCCTTTTTTTCGTTCCTAGTTCCAACTTCATTCTGGAATGAGTGATTTTACCGCCGAGCCGGCTCTCGAAGCCCGAGAACTGCGCGCCGAACTCCTGCAACACGGGATCGCCGCCGCCGCCGACCTTCTGGAGTTCGACCATTACCCCGCGAATTTTTCGCGACGCGCCGGTGAACGTCGCTGGCACTCCCGCGTTCGCATCGGCGAACGCGTTCTCTTCCATTTGATTTTCGGCGAAAACTTGCGCCGCACCCACGAAGCCGCCGTCGCGATGTCCGCCGCCTGCGCCGGGCTGACGTGCCCGCCTCGCTTCTTCTGGGTCCGCGACGACCGACTCGAGTTTCTCGGCCTGGGTCACTTCGAGGGACCATCCCTCGACGCCTTGGTGCAGAACGGGAAAATCGATTCCGGGGAATGGCTCGCCGTCGTGCGAAAAATCCAGGCCGTGCTGGCCAACACATCCAAGATTTCGACGTCGTCCGCCCGGGCGGGCGAATTGCAGACGCTCGTTGATCTGGTCAGCGCCAATTCGGAACTCACCGCGGTCGACCGAGCGTTGGTGCGGGAGTTGATTCAACCCGTCATCCTTCGCGGCGCCGAGGCGGAGCCGCCCACGATGCGCTGGAGCAACGGAGATTTCGTCGGCCACAATATTCTCCTCGACGCACGCGGTGAGTTTCGCCTCATCGACTACGAGTCCGGCGCCCTCACCCATTTCTGGAGCGACGACTGGAATCGTCTCCTTCGATTTTCCTGCGTTCCGGCGGACGTTGCCGCGCCCGAATTCGACGCTGCCCAGGCGCCTTGGCGTGAGGCCTATTGCTGGCTGCGCCAGCTTTCCCAGCTCCCCAAGGTCGAATCGTCCGCGGAACTCGCTCAACATTTGCCCGAAGTCGCCAGCCGGCTTTTGGGCGCTGCGGCCGGAGATGAACACGACCCCACCGGCTCACGCCTGCTTCGACTCGCCGCTCGTCATCGGCAAGCCGCGGAAAAGACGCTTGCCCGGCAGCGCGCCCA
Source organism: Verrucomicrobiota bacterium (assembly GCA_048498075.1). GTDB lineage: Bacteria > Verrucomicrobiota > Verrucomicrobiia > Opitutales > Opitutaceae > Opitutus. The sequence continues at coordinate 26,163 of JBEHYR010000053.1, forward strand.
GACCGGCGCCGTGGAGACTCAGGCCGAAAACCTCAGCCGACATCTTTTCCGAGAGCAGCGCCGCGCGGCTCACGAAAATTCCACCACGGCAGCCACTCTCGGTCGCATCGAAGCCGAACTCGTCGAATCCCGAAAACAACTCGCTCTCCAACGCGAACTCCTGGCGGCGCAATCGGCACGTTCTGAACACGAGCTGGCTTACTACCGTCAGTCTCTCTCTCTGCAGCGGACGACGTTGCGCAACGTCCTGAAAAATTTGCGACACGCCGTCAATTTGCTCGGCGATTGGTTGCTCGGTCCCTTGCTGGCTCGCCCGTGTCCGCACCGGCTGAGGCATGCAGTGTGGCATCTCGACCAGCCGCGCGGCACTCCTGTCGCTCGCACCGGCTTGGACGTGACGATTCGCGGGAAATTTCGCGATGCGGATGGACGTCCGGCCAGCGAGATATTCGCCCTCGTGGGAAAGCGACGGATTTCCGGAATTCATCCGCTGCCCGAGCCCGGCGGAGAAAACAGTTTCGCCATCGTGTTCCGAACCAAACCCGGTCTGAAATGGGTGCGAGTCCACGCTCAACTGGTCAACGGAATCACCGTCACGCTCGGCTACCGACTGGTCTTCTGTCAGGGTGGATTGACTCCTCCTCCCACGATCCGCCCGCAACCACTTTCAGCGGCTCCCTCGATCGTCCAGACGCAGTCCACCGCAAATCCGCTTCCGCTCGCGCCGCATCCGCGTGACATCGCCCTGCCGGAATGTTCGCAGCCCGTCGTGTCGATCATCGTCCCCGTTTACAACCAGACGAACTACGCTCTGCGCTGTCTCGCGGCGATTGCGCGCCACACCCGCGATCTTTCTTACGAGGTGATCCTGCTGGACGATTGCTCACCGGAACCCGATGTCACGCGGCTCCATGAAGTCCGAAACCTGCGACTTCACCGAAACCCCGCCAATCGCGGATTTCTCTCGAGCTGTAAGGCCGGCGCGACTCTCGCCCGCGGCGGCTTCCTGGTCTTCCTCAACAGCGATACTGAAGTCGAGCCGGGTTGGTTACCCGCCTTGCTCGAAGTCTTCCACGCTCACCCCGATGCCGGCTTGGTGGGCGCCAAACTCATCTACCCTGACCGAAGTCTTCAGGAAGCCGGAGGAATTTGCTGGCAGGACGGCTCGGCCTGGAACTACGGCCGCAACCAAAACCCCGATCTTCCGGAGTTTCGATTCCTGCGGGAAACCGACTATTGCTCCGCCGCGTGCATCGCCCTTCCCCGCGATCTTTGGTCGCAGCTCGACGGCTTCGACGAACGCTACTCGCCCGCTTACTACGAAGACACCGATCTGGCTTTTCGCGTGCGCGCCGCGGGTCGCAAAGTTTTTTTCCAGCCCAAAGCCGTGGTGATCCACCACGAGGGCAAAAGCCACGGCGTCGACCTCTCCGCCGGCGTCAAAGCCAACCAGGTCCGCAACCAGGAAATTTTTTTCAAGCGCTGGGCGACCGAACTCGCCACGCACGCGAGCAACGGCCAACGCGTTTTCCGCGCCCGCGAGCGCAGTTTGCATCGCAAGGTGATCCTGGTGATCGACCACTTTGTGCCGTCGCCCGATCAGGACGCCGGATCTCGCAACCTGCTCGCCTATCTGCGCTTTTTTCTGGGCGCCGGTTTTTCGGTCAAATTCATCGGTGAAGGCGGCGCCTCGCGCCCGTCGTATGTCGAAGCCCTCGAAGAAATGGGCGTCGAAGTTCCTTTTGGTGTATCCGCTGCGCCCGACGGCGAGGCCTGGCTCACCGCTCACGGCCACGAGATCGACTACGTTTTTCTCAGCCGCGCTTACACCACGCTCGCCTGGTTGCCGCGTCTTCGACACCGCACCTCGGCCAAACTATTGTTCTACGGCCACGATCTCCTTTCCCGAACCTTTCGCCGCGCTTACGGCAGTCTGGGTGATCCGCAGTTTCTCACCCAAAGTTGTGTCTACGACGAAATCGAACGGCAGATTTTCGCCGAGGTTGATTGGATTTTCTATCCTTCGTCCGAAGAGGTGGCGTTTCTAAAAACGCAATTCCCGCTAAAACAAACGGCCGCGCTTCCCTTGCTCGCCTTCGGCCCGCCGCAGCGGCGGATTCCGGCTTTCGCCGACCGCAGCGGAATCTTGTTCGTCGGCGGTTTCGGGCATCCGCCGAATGTCGACGCCGTGCAATGGTTCGTCAGCCACATCTGGCCCGAGCTGATTCGTCTGGAGCCCGATCTGCGCTTGACCATCGCGGGGGCGAAGCCGACGGAAGAGATCCGCAAAATCGCCGGTGGATCGATTCGCCTCGTGGCCGACGCGACCGACGCCGCTCTCGCGGACCTCTACCGCTCGCATCGCGTCGCGATCGCTCCGCTCCGCTACGGTGGCGGCGTGAAGGGAAAAATTCTGGAAGCCATGTTCCTGGGCACTCCCGTGATCACGACCGCCATCGGCGCCGAAGGCTTGTCGTGGGAGAAACCGCACCTCGTGATTGCCGACGACAGAAACTTCGTGGCCCGCCTTCGAACCTTGTATCGCAACGAGGAGCACTGGTCCCACATCCAGGAGCACGGCTGGCAGTTCGTCGCCTCGCACTATTCCGAAGCCAACCTCCGCGAGGCCCTGCTCCCGGCGATCCCCGAGTTGCAGAAGCGCGGCACGTCTCCCGCAGCGCACTAGATTCTCGTCGCCTTTCAGCCCACCTCCGACGCGTGCAGGTCTCCTTCATCATTCCCGTCCTCGACCAGCTCTCGCTCACGCAGGCATGCCTTGCCTCGTTGCGATCGACGCTGCCCGCCGGTTTCGCCCACGAAATCATTCTCGTCGACGACGGCTCCGGCGCTGAAACCCGCGAATTTCTCCGCACGCTCGCTCCGCCGCACCTCGTTCTCTTCAACGATCGCAATCTCGGCTACGCCGCTTCCAACAATCGCGCCGCCCGCATCGCGCAAGGTCAGTTTCTCGCGCTCCTCAATAACGACCTCGTCCTCACCCCCGGCTGGCTCGAGCCCATGCTCGCCGCGTTCGCGCAACATCCGCGCGCCGGCATCGTCGGCAATATCCAGCTCGCCGCCGACACCGGCGAAGTCGATCACGCCGGCATGATTTTCCGCGACGGCGGCTATCCGGTTCACCACCGCGAATCGGTCGCCGACGCCCAGGCTCGCGGCGCGCTCGTCGAATATCCCCTCGTCACGGCCGCCTGCTGCGTCGTGCGCCGCGAGTGGTTCCTCCGCTCCGGTGGCTTCGACGCGTCCTACAAAAACGGATTCGAGGACAACGATCTCTGCCTCCGCGCCCGCGAAGACGGCTTCGTCAACCTCGTCGCCACCGCCAGCGTCGTCCGCCACCATATCTCACCTTCCACCGGCCGCGGCGCCCACGAATTCCGCAACGCCGAAAAATTTCTCGCCCGCTGGGGCCTGCGCACCGCCGCGCTCGAAAAAGAATGGGCGCTCGACGATGCCCGCGCCCACGCCGCCGCCGCAGGCCGCCGCTTTTTTTCTCCCGTGCTCCGCCGCCTCGGCTTCGGCCCCGCCGCCCTCCGCCGCCATCATCGCGCCGCCATCCTCGCGGAACAGCATGCCCGCCGCGCCCACACCCGCCCGATCCGCATCGGCATCGATCTCCTGCGCCTCGCGCCCGGCGGCGCCAACGGCGGCATCAAACCCTTCCTCTATTCGTTCCTCGCCGAGATCGGCCGCCAGCGCGGCGCGGCTTTCAACTTCGCCGTGTTCGCCGAGCCCGCCCTCCGCGTTGAACTCACCCCGCTCCTCCGCCCCGGCGATCACCTCCTCGAACTCGCCGGCGAACACCTCGACGTTTTCCGCCGTCTTCCCTGGGAGCGCGGGCGGCCCGCCCGCACCTCCGCCATCTGGCAGCCCGCCGGTCGCTTCGCCCTCGCCGACGACCTTCCCCGACGCGCCCGGCTCGACGTCCTCTATGCGCCCTTCGGCGTGACCCAGTTCATGCGCCCCGGCGTTCCGCTGGTCAGCCTGATCGTCGACACGCTGCACCGCGATGTTCCCGCCGCGCTCCCCATCGAAGAAGTGAACTACCGCGACCAGTGGTTCGCTCGCGTCGTCCGCGAGGCCACGTTCATCCAAGGCATCTCCCGGCACGTCGTCCAAAAACTTGGGCAGCACTTCGACGTTCCTCCCGCGCGCTGCTTCCACACCTACATCCCCGCCCAAAACCGCCTGCCCGCGCCCGTCGAGGCGCCGCCGACGCCCGGCGCTCCGGCGTCTCCTTTTTTCTTATACCCGGCGAATTTCTGGCCCCACAAAAACCACGAGACCCTGCTGGTCGCCTATCGCCTCTACGCCCAAGCCGCCGGTACGCGCGCCTGGCCGCTCGTCCTCACCGGAGCGCCCGACGCCCGCCAGAAACTCCTCGAAGAAATTCGCGACGCCCTCGGCCTCCGCGAACGCGTCTCCTTCCTCGGCCATCTCGACGACGCCGCTTTTGCGGCGCTCTGGTCCCGCGCCGGCGCCCTCGTCTTCCCCTCGCTCTCCGAAGGCTTCGGCATCCCCCTCCTCGAAGCCATGCGCTTCGGCGTCCCGATCGTCGCCGCAAACGCCGGCTCGCTGCCCGAAGTCGCCGCCGACGCCGCCCTTCTGGTCGATCCGGCTGACCCTCGCGCCCTCGCCGAAGCGCTCCGCCGCCTCGCGATCCGCGAAAGCCTCCGCCAGGATCTCGTCGCCCGCGGCCAAGCCCGCCTCAACGCTTTCTCCCTCGAACTCGAAGCCGGCCGGCTCGCTCACTTCCTCGATTCCGCCGCCCGCCGCCGCGTCCCCTGACTTCTCCCGCGAATCACGCGAATCGTCGCGAATCCATATCTGCCTTCATTTCCATTCGTGTCATCCGTGATTAGAAAAGTCCCTTCTCCATTCGCGCCTTTTCGCGACATTCGCGGGCCCTCCTCCTCCTCCGCCTTCTCCCGTTCCTCCAATTCTTCCGTGTCTTCCGTGGGCCATTCCGCTTTCCCATGAAAATCGGCCTCGATGTCGCCCAAACCTGCGTCGAGCGCGCCGGCTGCGCCTGGCATGCGGACGCGCTTTCCCGCGCCCTCATCGCCGCCGGACTTCCCCTCGGCCACACATTCGAGCTGTATCATCACTTCGGCGACTGGATCAACCACGACCCCTCGCGCGGCACATTCATCTCCGATCCGCGGGTCTCCGCGCCGCTCCGCGGCCTGAACCCGATCGCTGCCCGCGAATTCTGGCGCCGGATCGAAGGCGGCGAGCCGCTTCTCGGCCATCCCGATGTCGTTCTCTCGTTCAGCTATCACGCGCCCCGCCTGCCCCGCACGAAACTGGTCTACACCGTCCACGACCTGGTTTTCTGGATGCACCCGGAATTCTCGACCGACGCCACGCGTCTCCTCTGCCAGCGCGAGCTCCTTCAAGCTCTCGCCCGCGCCGCCGGTTTTCTTTTCGTCAGCGAAAACACCCGCCGTGAGTTCGAACAGATACTTCCCGGCTGGCTCGAAACCTCGCAACGCCCGCACACGCTCTCCCCTGGCGCCAGCCGTTTCCCCTCCACCGACGAGCCGCGCACCTGGTCCGCCACGGCCCCATGGCTCGTCGTCGGCTCCCTCGAGCCGCGAAAGAATCACGACTGCGTCCTCGGCGCCTACGAAATTTATCTCGCCCGCTCCTCGTTCCGTCGGCCCCTCGCGATCGCCGGCGGCGCCGGTTGGAAATCGGAAAAACTCCACGCTCGCCTCGCCGCGCTCGCCGACCGCGGTCTGCCCGTTCGCCTTCTCGGTTACGTTTCCGACGGCGAACTCGCCGACCTTTACCGCACCAGTTTCGCGCTCCTCGCACCGAGCTGGCACGAAGGCTTCGGTCTTCCCCTCGCCGAGGCGATGGCGGTCGGTTTGCCCGTCCTCGCCAGCGACCGCGCCAGCCTGCCCGAACTCGGCGGCGACGCGCTCGACTCCATCTCGCCCGATAATCCCGAAGGTTTCGCCGCCAGGATGCTCGCGCTCGAAGCCGACTCGGCCGGCTACGCCCGACGCGCCGAAGCCAGCCTCGCCCGCGGCCGCGCTTTCTCGTGGGCTGCCACCGCCAAATCCGTTCTCGAATTCGTGCAGCGCCTCTAGCTTAGTTGCCCTCGGATCATGATCGCCGCAATGAACGCTCCCGGAAATCCTCCCGTCCCGCTTCCTCCGTTTTCGCTCGTGCTTGATTCCCTCCGCTCCGCGTGAACTTTCTCTTCGTCAACTACGGCGACTTCACCAGCAACAGCCTGAATCACATCGGCGCTTTCGCCCGCCAGCTCACGCTCCTCGGTCACGCCTGCGTCGTCGCCGTCCCCGAAAACCCCGAGACGATCTCCGTCATCGCCGCACCGCTTTTCCGCCCAGTCACCTTCGCGCAAGCGCTCGGCCGCGAACCGATCTTCCCGGACGGCCGCTCCGCCGATGTCCTTCACGCCTGGACTCCCCGCGAAAACGTCCGCGAGTTCACGCTCGCCTATCTCCAACTCCACGCCGGAGCCACCCTCCTGATTCACCTCGAGGACAACGAGATTTTCCTCATGGAAAGTTTCGCGCACGAAACCTTCGAGACGCTTCGGCAGCTTCCCGACGAGGCCCTCGCCGCGCGACTCTCGCCGCGGCTCTCGCATCCGATCCGTTTCAAAAATTTCCTCCAGCTGGCCCACGGTGCCACCTGCATCACCGACCGCCTCCGCGACCACATCCCCGCCGGCAAACCCGTCCATCGCCTCCTCCCCGGCATCGCCCCGATCGCCCCTCTGTCCCGCCCGACCGGCTCCGCGCTTCGCTCCGAAATCGGCCTCGCACCGCACGAAAAAGTCATCTTTTTCCCCGGCAGCACCACCTTCGCAAACCTCGCCGACATCCGCGCACTGATCCTCGCCGTCCGGCTCATCAACGACGCCGGCACGCCGTGCAGACTCGTTCGCGCCGGCCTCAACCCACCCGCGTTCGCCCGCGAACTCGCCTCGCTCGACGCCGGCCACCTCATCGATCTCGGCTTCATTCCCAAGTCCAGCGCCCGCCTCGAGCCGCTCCTCGCGCTCGCCGACGTGCTCGTGCAGCCCGGCGCCGCCGACGCGTTCAACGACTACCGTCTCCCCTCGAAAATCCCCGAGTTCCTCAGCGTCGGCCGCCCCGTCGTCATTCCGCGCGCCAACCTCGCCCGCGAGATGGAAGACGGACGCCACGCGCTCCTCCTCGAAACCGGCACGCCCGCCGAGATCGCCGAAAAGTGCCTGCGCGTTTTCGCCGACGACGCACTCGCTCAACGCCTCGCCGCCGGCGCGCTCGAATTCGCCCACGCGCATTTCGATCTCGCCGCCAACACCGCCGGCCTCCTCGCCTTCTACGAGGAGGTAAGAGCCGCCGCGGTCCCGATCGTTCCGGCCGCGGCCCCGATCCTCCCCGGTGCGACGAGCGCCAGCGAGGCGACGCCGGCGCCCATCCTTTCCGAAGACGTCCTCCTCGCCGAAGGCGACGCCCGGCTCCGTTTTCGCGCCAAGGAGATCACGATCGCGGCGCACCTCGCTCACATCGCCCGCCTCGACGCCGAGGTTGCCGCACTCAACGCGAAAAGCGCCGCCGCCTCCTCCGAAAAAAATCTCCTCCTCGCCCAAGCCAGCTACCAGCACGCGAAACTTCAATCGGCGCGCAACCAGATCGAAGTTCTTCGCGGCCAGCTCGCCGATGCCACCACCGCGCTCGCCCACCTCACGCGCGACATCGACGCCACCCGCGCCCGCGCGGACACCACCGCGCGCGAAGTCGCCGCCCGCGATGACAAAATTCAGCGCATGACGCGCTCCTTCTCCTGGCAGGCCACCGGCCCGCTCCGCTCCCTCCGCCGCGCCTTCCTCGATTCCCGCAAAAAAATTGCCGCCTCCGGATCCGCCGCGGCGGTCGATGCCACGCTCGCTCACGCCTTCGACGAACCCGCCGATTGGTCCGCGCTCCCGCCCACCGGCACCATCCGCGGCTGGGTCGTTTCAACGTCGAACTCCTCCATCGCCGGCGTCCGTCTCCGCGCTCACGGCAAAATTTTCGTCGCCACCTCCAGCCTCGCCCGCCCCGACGTCGCCGCCGGCCACCCGAAAAATCCGCACGCCCTCCGCAGCGGCTTCGTCGTCGACTACACGCTCCCCGCCGACGCCGCCCCTCCCTGCACGCTCGAAGCCCTGACCGACGACGGCCGCTGGCGCGTTTTCGCCGCGCCCCTCGCGCGGATCGTCTCCGAAGCCGATGCCGCCCTCCGCCGCGACTACGCCACGTGGGTTCGCCGTTTCGACACACCCACGCTCGAGCAGACCGTCACCCGCCGCGCCCGCCTCGAATCGCTCGCCGCCGCGCAGCGCCCCCTGATCAGCATCCTCCTCCCGACCTACAACACCCCGGAGCGATGGCTCGTCCGCGCCATCGAATCCGTCCGCGCGCAACTGTATCCGCACTGGGAACTCTGCATCGCCGACGACGCCTCCTCCGCTCCCCACGTCCGCCGCATCCTCGACGATTACGCCCGCCGCGACGCCCGCCTCAAGGTCACCTACCGCGCCGAAAACGGCCACATCTCCGCCGCCTCGAACTCCGCGCTCGCGCTCGCCACCGGCGAATTCACCGCGCTCCTCGATCACGACGACGAACTCCCGCCACACGCCCTCGCCGAAAATATCTTCGCTCTCGCTGAAAACCCAGCGCTCGATTTTCTCTACTCCGACGAGGACAAAATCGACGAAGCCGGCCGCCGCTTCGATCCCTACTTCAAGCCCGACTGGAACCCCGACCTCTTCCTCGGCCAGAACTACACCTGCCACTTTTCCGTCTTCCGCACCGCCCGCCTCCGCGCCATCGGCGGCTTTCGCGAAGGCTACGAAGGCAGCCAGGACTGGGATCTCACGCTGCGCTTCGTCGAACAACTCGAAGCCGACCGCGTTCATCACCTCCCGAAAATTCTCTACCACTGGCGCGCGATTCCCGGCAGCACCGCGCTCGTGATCGACCAGAAAAACGACTACCCTTTCGTCGCCGCGAAAAAAGCTCTCGCCGATCACCTCGCCCGCACGCGCACCGCCGCCGAACTCATTTCCGTCGCCGGTCGCCACTGGCGCGTGAAGCGCGCCCTCCCCGCGCCGACGCCCCGCGTCTCCATCGTCATCCCCACGAAAAACGCCGAGTCTCTCCTTCGCCTCAGCATCGGCTCGATCCTCGCGAAGACGACCTACCCCGATTACGAAATCCTGATCGTCGACAACCGCTCCGACGACCCCGCCACCCTCGCCTACTTCGACGAACTCCGCGGCCAATTTCCTTCCGGTGTCGAAAACTCTCCTCCCCCCCCGCAGCCGAAGTCCCCTCCAGAACGAGGGGTGCCCGACAGGCCGGGGTGTGTCGCCCTCCGCATCCTCCCTCACGACGCCCCCTTTAATTTCTCCGCGATCAACAACGCCGCCGCCCGCGCCGCCACCGGCAACATCCTCGCCTTCCTCAACAACGACCTCGAAGTCATCACGCCCGACTGGCTCGAGGAAATGGTTTCGCACGCCGTCCGCCCCGAGATCGGCTGCGTCGGCGCGATGCTCTATTATCCCGACGACACGATCCAGCACGCCGGCGCCATCCTCGGCCTCACCGGCCCCGCCGGGAAGGACGGCGTCGCCGGCCACGCCTTCAAATGCTTCCCGCGCGGCGACGAAGGCCAGCGCAACCGTCTCCGCCTCGTCCAAAATTATTCCGCCGTCACCGCCGCCTGCCTCGTCATCCGCCGCGACCTCTTCGAATCCGTCGGCGGCTTCAACGAGCGCGATCTCGCCGTCGCCTTCAACGACATCGACCTCTGCCTGCGCGTCCTGAAATCCGGCCACCGCAACCTCTGGACGCCCTTCGCCGAATTCTATCACCACGAGTCCGCCAGTCGCGGCGCCGAGGATACGCCGGAAAAAGTCGCGCGCTTCCAGTCCGAAGTCCGCTACATGCGCACCCACTACGCCCGCCTCCTCGACCGCGACCCCGCGTACAACGTGAACCTCAGCCTGCACCACGAGGATTTCTCGCTCTCCTTTCCGACGCGTTCCGTATGAAACTCGACTTCGCGGTCGATTCGCCGGCAAACGGCTCCACCTACTATCGTCAGCGCGTTCCTGTCGAAGGTTGGATTTTCGCGCACGCGCGCCACGGCGAACTCACGCGCCTCTCCGCCCACTCGTGCGAACCCTATTGCGAACTCGGCGGCACCCGCCGTTTTTTCGTGCGGCCCGACGTCACTCGAGCGCAACGCCTCCCCGCTCTCACTCGGACGGGTTTTCGTTTTCTTGCCTCCGTTCGCCAGCCACTCCCCTCGAGCGCTGCTCCCGTTTCGATCCCCTTCGAACTCCACGCCGAATTTGCCGACGGCACCTGGCACGCCTTCTTCGGCCTCACGCTCCAGCTTTTCAGCCGCGATTACACCGACGCGCCCTACGGCGATCTGTGCAATCCGCAGCGGAGCGGGATACTCGAGCGCCAACACCTCTACGCCAGAGGCCGCCCCGCCGATACGGCCAGTCCCGAGTGCGTCCAACTGCTCGACGACTACCTCGCTCCGAACGCGAGCATCATCGACGTCGGCTGCGGCATCGGCGCCTACTGCGAGCCGTTGGAAAAACTCGCCCACCGGTGGCTCGGTTGCGAAGTCAGCTCCGATTGCCTCCACACGCTGGCCGCACGTGGTCGCCCGCATCGCCGCATAAAACTCTCCCGGCTTCCCTGGCTGCGCTCGCGCTCCCGTCTGCCCGCTGCCGACCGCGAATTCGACGCCGCGATCGCGATCGAGGTTCTTGAACACATTCGCGAACCCGACGCCTTCCTCGCCGAGATCGCCCGCGTCACGCGCCGGCAGGCCTTCTTCTCCGTCCCGAACTGCGAGACGCTTCCGTTCCTCTCCGATCGCCTCGTCGCCCCGTGGCACCTGCTCGAAGGCGACCACGTGAATTTCTTCAACCGCTTCAATCTTTGCCCGCTCCTCGAGAAACATTTCCGCTCCGTGGAAATCCTGGACTACGGCCGTCAACACCTCGCCTCGCCGGAAGGCCTCCCGCTTCCCTATCACCTCTTCGCCATCTGCGAAATTTGAGATGTCTCCCGCCCGCTCAGCCTCTCGCCTGCAGCTTCGCGCTGCCGCCGGTCTCGTTCTCCTGTCCGCCTCCGCGGTGGCGATCTGGCTCGCCAACCTCTCGCTCCAAATCGTCGGCCCCATCACGGGGCTCGATGGTTCGTGGCAAGTCGCGCTTAACGATGCCTGGCTTCAAAGGCTCGTTTTCGGCCGGGACGTCGTCTGGACCTACGGCCCGTGGGGCTGGCTCACCACCATTTTTTATTTTCCCGCCACATTCGGAGCCCACATCGCCTGGGATCTGGCCTTCAAAGCGCTTTTCGCCTCTCTCGTCGTCGCTGTCGCCCCATCATTTTCCTGGCCGCGCCGCATCGCGCTGATCGCTTCCTCGCTGCTCATCGTTCCACTCTTCGCCGACACCCTGCCGATCCTTCTTATCGCCGGAGTCGTCCTCTGGCTCACCCTCGTCCAGCACCCGCCCCGAAAAGTCGTCGCCGCCGCCGGCGCTTTCCTCGGCTTCCTGAGCCTCCAAAAATTCACCTTCTTCCTCATGATCGCCGGCAGTGTCGGCCTGCTCGCGTTTCATCTTTTTCCCCGCGGCGCCGCCCGCACGTGGTTCTGCTTCTCCGTCGCATGGGCCGCGAGCGTCCTGGTCTTCTGGTTGCTCGCCAGTCAGGATCTCGCGGCGTTTCCGCTCTTTGTCCAACGCTCCGCCATCCTCGCGGCCGGCTACACCGAAGCGATGTTCTTCGACGAGTCGCCGCTGGTTTTCCGCTTCGGCCTCGCCACGGCCTTGCTCTTCCTCGTGCTCGTCTGGGATCGCCCGCGCACCCACCGCCTCGCTCGCGCGCTCCTCCTCTCCGCCTACGGTTTCCTCGCGTGGAAACACGGCTTCGTCCGCGCCGACGGCCACACCTTCGGCTTCTTCTCGCTCATGCTTTTCGCGGGCATCGCACTTCCTCACCTCACGGAATCGCCCGCTCTGCGGCTCCGCGTCGGCTCCTGGCTGCTGTGCGGCCTGGCCTTGTGCGGCGCCACGGCGAGCGAACCCGGGCTGATGCGCGTTCTGCTCCCGATGCTCAGCCATCACCTGGCCGACCGGGCGCACCGAGTCGTCCACCTCCGCGAACACCGCGCTGAACTCGACGCCCAACTCGCCACCGAGCGCGCCACCATCGCGCTCCCGCGGATTCGCGCCCGGGTCGGCGACGCCACGGTCGACCAATTCGGCTACGAGCAGTCGATCCTGCTTTTCAACGGGCTCAACTACCGCCCCCGCCCCGTCCTCCAAAGCTACCAAGTCTATTCCGGTCCGCTCGCCGCCCTGAACGCCGATTTCTACCGCTCGTCGCGCGCCCCCGACTTCACCATCGCGCGCCTCCAATCGATCGACGGTCGGTTCCCCGCACTCGACGACGCTGCCCTCCTCCCCTGCCTGCTCACTGACCACGATTTTGTGCTCAGCGAAAAAGATGCCCTTCTGCTCCAGCGCCACTCCACGCCTGCGCCGTTCATTCCGTCGATTCTCACCTCCGGGCGCCTCCGCTACGCAAGCGAAACGGCCACGCTTCCCGCCGATGTCGCCACCCACGCCGCCATCTGGGCAAAAATCGACGCCCCGTTTTCCGCGCTCGGCTGGCTTCGCACGTTTTTCTACAAGCCGCCCGAAATTGTCCTCGTCGTCACCGACTTCGACGCCCACGACCGCGCCTTCCGCCTCGTCGTCCCCGCCGCTCGCGCCGGCTTTCTGCTCAGTCCCCTGCTTCTCGATACAGGCGAACTCGAGCAACTCCTCGTCCATCGCACCGGCCGGCCCGCCAAAAGCTTTCGCGTCGAAATTCCTCGCGACGCCGGAATCTTCTTCCTGAAACGTGCGCGCTACGAAATTTTTTCCGTCGACGGCCTTACGTTCCACCCCGCCACCGGAACCCCGCCATGACGCTCCCGCCCGCCTCCGACGCTTCGCCCCGTCGCGCGTGGCTTCTGCCGCTCGTCGTCGCGCTCGCCGCGCTCTGGCCGCTCGTGCATAATTGGGCGGCTTTCCACCAGCTCTTCTATTTCGAAGACGAATGGGATCTGATCGACCTCTGGAACCAGGTGGGTTTCAGCGCGTGGTGCACGCGCGTGTTCGCCGAGAATTTTGTCCCGCTCTTCAAACTCCTTTGGGGCGGAGCGATCGTCGTCTCCGGCGGCAGCTACTTCGCTCTCCTCGCCGCCCTCTGGCTCACGCACGCGCTCAACGTCTTCCTCCTCGTGCGCCTCGCTCGCCGTCTCGACGCGGATGCCGCCAGCGCCGCCTTCGCCGGACTCGTCTTCGGCCTCACCGCCATCAATCTGGAAACACTCGCGTGGTCCGTACAGTGGTCCGCCGTCCTCTCGATCTCGTTCTTTCTCCTCGGCGCCCTCGCGGTCGCCGAATGGTCCGCGCGTGAGCGCGCGCCGGATCTCCGCGCCGCCGCCCTCCTCGCGCTCTGCACGCTCGCCAGCGCACTCTGTTTCTCGCGTGGCGTCGTCACCGGCTTCGCTCTCGCCGCCTGGCCGCTCTTCGCGCCGGCGCCGCTCCTCACCTGGCCGCGCCGCCTCGCGCTCGCTCTCGTCCCGATTCTCCCTGCCGTGCTCGTCGCCGCCTGGATCGCGAGTCACGCCAGCGGCAATCAACTCCACCCCGCCGACGCGCTTCATTCGATGTTCCTTTGGGGGCTGCATCACTACGCCCAGTCGCCGCTGCGGCTCCTCTTCATGTCCCAGCCACCGCCGTTGAGCGGACTCGTCGCCCTCGCTGCCGCGAAGACCGCCCTCTACGTCATCGGTTTCCTGCTGGCTCCACGCCGCCTGCGCGCACCGTTGCTCGCGCTGTTCGCCTTCGAAATCGGCAACGTGCTGCTGCTCTCTTTCGGTCGCTATCACACTGGCCTCGGGACCGCGCCGAGCTGGCGCTACCAATACGCTCCGCTGCTCGCCTTGCTCCCGTTCGTCGCGATCGTTCTCACCCGGCTCTCCGCCTTTCTTTTTCCTTCGCGCGCGCTGCGGTTCGCCTTCGCGACGACGCTCGCCGTCGTCGCGGGTTGGGCGGCGCAACGCCCGTGGCGCGAAATGCTCCGTGACTGGGTTCCGGTACATGGCGGCGAAACCCGCGCCGTACTCTTCGGCGAGCCGCCGGCCGCCGAACCCGAAAACCTCTCAGGCCTCCCGTGGATGCCGAACCAGCGTGCCCATTTGCTGGTCCGAACCTATCATCTCCACTAAAATTTCCCGCTGGCTGCTCATCGCCGGTTTCGCGCTGACCATCTTCGGCGGGAAACTCTGGCTGATTTCCGCCGCCGGCTTCGATCTCCCGATCGCCGACGCCTGGGACGCCGAAGCCGACCGCTTGCTGCGGCCTTTCGCCGAGCATCATCTCACCGTCGCCGATTTTTTCCTCCCGTATCAGGAACAGCGGCTCGTCACGACGAAGCTCTACGCCTTCGCGCTCTTCCTCGCCAACGACCGCCAGTGGAGCGTCTTTCTCGAGTTGGTCGTCAACGCCGCCGTCCACACCGCCAGCGCTGTCGTCCTGCTCCTGCTCGCGCGCCGCTGGATTCGCGACGAGTGGCTCGCCGCCTTCGGGGCGCTCCTCGTCGTGCTCTTCACGTTTCCCTTCGCTTGGGAAAACACGCTCAACGGCTTTCATGTGCAGTTCTATCTCCTGCTGCTCTTTTCGCTCCTGCACCTCGCGCTCACCTTCCCGATCGAACGGTTCACGATCCGTTGGGTTTTCGGCCAGATCGCCGGCGCGCTCGCGACGCTCACCATGACGTCGGGGATTTTCTCCTCGGTCGTCGTCGCCCTCTTCGCCTTCGCCGGCCTGGCGCGCACCCGCCGCGACTCCATCGCGCCGCTCGCCACGCTGTTCATTTCCGTCGTGCTCATCATTGCCGGTATGCTGCTGAGAAATCCGTTTCCCGGTCACGACACCTTGAGCGCGCCCGACCTGGCCGCCTTCGCTCATGCCGCCGCCCGACTTTTCGCGTGGCCCGATTCGCCGCGTTTTCCGTGGGTAGTCGTGCCCGCGATCTTTTTTCTTTGGGCCGAAGCGCATCGCTGGAAACGTCGCCGCGCTCCCGATCCGTTGCTTCCGGCGCTGTTCACCTGGGGCGTCATCCAATGCTGCGCCCTCGCCTACCACCGCGGCGGCGCCGAGACTGTCCTCGCCCCACGGTATCTCGACCTGCTCGTGGTCCAGCTCGCCGCGATTTTTATCTTTCTCGCCTCCGTCGCGATCGATCGCCTGCGCACCTTCCTCGCCATCGCGTGGCTGTTCGGCGTCATCCTCCTGGTTTATCACGACGCCGACACGCAGTGGCGTGACGCGATCGCACCCAATCTCACACTCCGGACGCAGCAACTGGCAAACGTCCGCGCTTACGTCCGCACGCTCGAGGTGAGTCATATCGTCGATCACCGTTGGCCCGAAATTCCGTATCCCAATGCCGCCGGGCTCATGGAGCGTCTGAATTCTGCCGCCCTTCGCGCCGTGCTTCCACCCGGCATCCGTCGCCCGCTTCATCTTGCCGAGGACACCCGTCCCGCGCCGACCGCCCTCCCGCTCACGCTCCCCCAGCCTGGCGAGCCGATCGCTCTCAGCACCTTTGCCGCGATCGTCCCTCCGCCGTTCTCCTGGCGCAGCGCTTTGCAGCGGCCTCCACCGCATTTCCTGCTGCGCCTCCAGGTCGCCGGCGACCTCGGCATCCCCGGCGCACGTCTGCGTCTCGTCCTGAGAACTACGACGCGCGAGACCGAAATCATCCCCGCCGTCGCGCCGGGCCTGCGCTGGCAAACCATCGCCCTGCCTCGTCCCGCCGAACCATGGCGCCTTGAAGCCTTCGACGGCGACGCCGATCGCTGGTTCGCCGTGACCGAGCCCGTCGAAGTAGGCCGCGCCGCCTGGTGTGCCGAGAAATTCATCGAGCATTTCACTATCGTCCTCGGAGTCGGCTGCATGCTTCTCGTCGCCGGCGGCGCACTGATGTCAAGGCCTCGGGTCCGTCGCGCGTCCGCCACCCACAAGGTCTGACAA
>JBEHYR010000054.1:0-41538 GCA_048498075.1 Verrucomicrobiota bacterium
CCCCTCGGAAAAATGTCATTTAATAGATGACACTCCCTCCGGGCCAGCCTGGGAAGCTGCTTCCAGGCATGCCTCGTCGCCTTGGCGCTGCATCGTCGCGTCCTCCTCGCCAACCACTCCTTCGTCATCCCGCCGATCCGGGTCGCGAACGAGCCAGGCCTCCACCTTCACTCGTAGCCCGCTGCGTGAGCAGCGGGACTCAAGCCCCCCCCTTTTTCCGCGTCGCAGCACCCCTCGGAAAAATGTCATTTAATAGATGACATTTCCTCAGGGACAGCTTGGGAAGCTACTTCCAGGCGTGCATCGCCACGCGTCCGCGCTGGAATTCCTGCCACGAAAACGTTCCGCCCCGCAGCGCCTTCGCCAGCCGCGCCGGCCACGCCGGTGGCCGTGATGTCACGAGAAATTTTTTAAAACCCACCGCGCGCAGCATGTCGCGCAGTCCCGCCACGTTCGGCGCCCACCAATTCGTCGGATCGCCGTTCAACTCGTCGCCGACATAAAATGCCATCGCCGGCGTGCTCCACGAGACGAGGTCGACCTTCGTTTCCAGAATCAAATGCGACTTCGTCACACTGGAAACTTTCTCCAACGCGAGCAGCGGATGCCGCATGTGATACAGCACGCCGAAAAAGAAAACCACGTCGAACGTTCCGCCCGCCGTCTCCGGCGAAAGATCGAGCACCTCCAACTCGCGATCCTCGACCTTCGACCCGAGCACCCGCCGCGCGAGTTCGAAGCCGCGCTTCGTGCCCCAGCCGTCGCCCGTCCAGCAAAACGAATCCATCGCGACCACGCGACTCGCGCCGCGCTTCTCCGCCTCAAACGAAAAAAATCCGTCCCACGCGCCGATATCGAGCACACTCTTGCCCGCGAAACTCTCCGGCAGCTTCAACCGCTCGAGCTTCGCGCGCGTGTCATCGAGCCCCGGCGTGACGACACCGTCGCCCAGATCGATCCGGTGAAACCACCGGATCTCGTCCACGTGCCGCTTCAGCTCTTCGACCGTCATGGGATTTAACCACGAATCGACCCGAATGCACACGAATCCAAATCCCTCCGGGATTCGTGTCTATTCGTGTCCATTCGTGGTTAAAAAACAAAAACTCACCGCACCTGCAGGGTATCGCCCTCGAACGTGATTCCGAGCGACGGCACCACCACGGCCTTCCGCGCGCCGTCCTTCTTCACGCGCCCCGCGATCCACGCGTCGTAACCCGTCTCCTTCGCCACCGCGAGCACCGCGTCCGCCTTGTCCGGCGCCACATACGCGGCGAAGCCGATCCCCTGGTTGAAGGTCGCATACATCTCACGCCGCGAAATCGGCCCCGACTGCTCGAGAAACCGAAACACCGCCAGCGGCGTGCGCACATTCGTGATCTCATACACGAACGGCTCCTCCAGCCGCATCAGCTTCCGCCACCCGTGCCCCGTCACGTGCGCGACATAGTTCAGCTTCAGCCCAAGCCGCTGGCACTCGCGCACGAACGCCACGTAAATCACCGACGGCGCGAGCAGCGCCTCGCCAAACGTCCGCTGATCGCCGAAGCCCACCGGCGTCTGGTATCCCTGCGGCAAATGCGCCGCGACGCGCCGGCACAGCGTGAGCCCGTTCGTCTGCACACCCGAACTCGCGAGAAAAATAATCGTGTCGCCCTCGCTCACGTCGCCGACGATCCGCAGCTTCTTCGGCGAGATCTTTCCGATCGCGGAGCCTGCGAGCACGATCGCCTCCGGCTCGACGATGCCGCCGAGCGTCGGCGTTTCCCCGCCGCCCCACACCGCGCCCGCCGTGCGACAGCCTTCCGCAAAACCCTCGACGAGCGCCGCCGTGCGCTTCTCGTCGGCAAACCAGCCCGAGTCGCCCACCGCCGCGTGCATCGCCACCGAGATCGGCAGCGCGCCGCAGGTGATCAAGTCGTTGACGATCGTCGCGACCGTATCGATCGCGATCTCGCGATAAAAACTTTTCCCCGTCGCCGCATACACCGCGTCCGCGACGAGATTCTTCGTGCCGAGCCCTTCCTCGACATGCGCCAGAAAATGATCCGCCGCCTCGATGAGATAAGCGCTCTCGCCGCGCGTCGTCGCCGGCTCCGAGTAACCGTGATCCTTCAACACACCCGCCGTCGTGCGCGCCGCCTTCTGGCACGCGCGCTTGAACGCATCGAGCTGATCATACCGCACGCCGGAAGCTTCGTAGGAAAGAGACATGAAAGAATGACCAATGCCCAATGACTAATGACCAATGTCCCGTGACCAAACCTCCGTCCGATCGGTCAGACTGCGCGCCCCGCCGCGCGCTGACTCATTGGGCATTAGGCATTGGTCCTTGGTCATTTTAATAACTCCGCCCCTCGCTCTTCTCGTAATAATTCACGAACGCCTGATTCACCACGCGATAGCCGCCCGGCGTCGGATATTTCCCCGTGAAATACCAGTCGCCCGTGTGATTCGGCACCGCCGCGTGCAGGTTCTCGATCGTCTGAAAGATGATCTCGATCTCGCCCTTCCACTCGATGCCTTTCGGCCGCACCCGCTCGACGATCTTCGCCGAAATCTCCTCCGGCGTGAACGGCTCGTAGATCTTCCGCACGTGATTCACCGTCCCGCGGCGCGCGATCTCCTCGACACAGTTGCGGTAAACTTCCTCCAGCAGTCCGCCCTGGCCGCGCTCCTTCAACAACTCCACCGCCGCCTCGAACGCGATGAATTTCCCCAGCTCCGACATGTCGATGCCGTAGCAATCCGGGTAGCGGATCTGCGGCGCCGTCGACACGATCACGATCTTCCGCGGATTCAGCCGTGCGAGGATGCGCAGGATCGAGCGGCGCAGCGTCGTGCCGCGCACGATCGAATCGTCCACACACACCAGATTGTCGCCCGCCTTCACCGAGCCGTACGTGATGTCGTAGACGTGGCTCGCGAGCTGGTTGCGCATGCCTTCCTGCCCGATGAACGTCCGGATTTTGATGTCCTTCGACACCACTTTTTCCCCCCGCGGCCAGTTGCGCAAAATCAACTCGTCCAGCAGCGCCTCGGTCAATTTGCCCTCGGCGCTCGCCTTCAAGATCGCCGCCTTCACCTCGTCGCGCCGCCGCGTGCGCAGCGCCGACAGCATCCCGTAGTACGCCACCTCCGCCGTGTTCGGGATGAAACCGAACACCGTGTTCGCCCAGTCGTGCCCGATCGACTTGATCACTTGGTCAACCAGTCCACCGCCGAGCGCCTGCCGCTCGCGATAAATGTCGTAGTCGTTGCCCCGCGAAAAATAAATCCGCTCGAACGAACACGACGCCCGCGGCAGTGGTGCCGTGAATTGATTTTCCGTGATCGTCCCGCGGCGCTTGATCACGACCGCGTGCCCCGGCTTCACCTCCTGCACCTGCTCGAGCGCGAGATCGAACACCGTCATCAGCGGCGCACGCTCCGAAGCAAATGCCACGACTTCGTCGTTCTGAAACCAAAACGCCGGCCGGATCCCCGACGGATCGCGCGCCACGAACGCGTCGCCATTGCCGATCATCCCGCACAGCGTGTAGCCGCCGTCCCACTTCTGCGAAGCGCGCGTGAGCACGCGCGTGAGATCGAGCTCCTCGCTGATCCGCGCCGACAACTCGTGGCCGGCCAAATCGCGCTTCCGCAAAAACCGGTAGATGTCCTCGTGCTCCTCATCGAGGAAGAACCCGATTTTCTCCAAGATCGCCTGCGTATCCGTCGCGATGATCGGGTGCTGCCCCATCGCGACGAGCGAGTCGTTCAACTCCGAGGTGTTGGTGAGGTTGAAATTGCCGCACAACGCCAGATTGCGCGTCGGCCACGGGCTGCGCCGGAAAAACGGGTGACACGAACTCAGGTTATATCCGCCGCTCGTCCCGTAGCGCAGATGCCCCAGCAGCAGCTCGCCGCCGAAATCGAAATGCTTCTTCACCGTGTCTGCGAATTCCGGGTGAATCACCCCCGCGTCGACCTTGTCGTTATACTGCCCGAGCAGCGTCTTGAAGATCTTGTCGAGCGGGTTCGCCTTCACGTTCCGCTCGCGAAACATGAACGGATCGCCCACCGGCGCATCGAGCTTCACGCACGCCACGCCCGCGCCGTCCTGCCCGCGATTATGCTGCTTTTCCATCAGCAGGAAAAGTTTCGTGAAGCCCCACAGCGGCGTGCCGTATTTTTCCTGGTAGTAAGAGAGCGGCTTCAGCAATCGCACCAGCGCCACGCCGCATTCGTGGGTCAACAATACGTCGCGCCTCTCGCGGTGTTCATCGACGGAGATCGAGTCGCTCATGACAAGAGTGGGACCGATTTTGCGCCACCACAGGTGCGGAGTTCACTCCAGCGGTGCAGGGCGAACACTGATTTCGTCTCGGTCATTGGGCGATAAAAACGGCTGATTTCGCGGACAGCTTGGGATTGGTCAACGGCTTTCTCCAATCGAAGCGCGTCATTTCGAAACCTCAACCTCTCGAACTCGTTCACCCGTCCGTCCCCCGTCTTTGTCCGTATTTCATGCGCATCATTCGCGATGGAGAACAAAGTCCCGGGCCGCCGTTGACACGCGAAAATCGCTCCGCCCCTTGACCGCCTTCTCGTTCTCTCGAAACATCCGGCCTTTTCCCGACCATGCTGATCCTCCGCGGCTCGCCTGCCTTCTCTCCGTTCCGCCTCCAGAAACTGCTGCAAGACCTCTCCGCCGCCGGCCTGCCCGTCCGCGCGATCAGCGCCGATTTCGTCCACCTCGCGGAAATCACCGAGGCCCTCACCGCCGACGAACACGGCATCCTCGAGAAACTCCTCACCTACGGCCCCAGCCGCGCCGCCGCCACCGTCACCGGCTTCGCGCAAATCGTCGCACCCCGCCCCGGCACCATTTCCCCCTGGTCCTCCAAAGCCACCGACATCGCCCACATCTGCGGCCTCGCGAAAGTCCGCCGCATCGAGCGTGTCATCGCCTACACGCTCGACCTCGGCGGGAAAGCGGAGCGCCCAGAGCCGAGAGCCGAGAGCGCCTCCGCCGCCCCGTCTTCTCCGACTCTCCGCTCTCCGCTCTCCGCTCTCAGCTCAAAACTCCACGACCGCATGACGCAGGTCGTCTTCGCCTCGCTCGAAGCCTGCGCCGTCCTCTTTCAACACGAGACGCCACGCCCGCTCACCTCCGTTCCCGTCCTCGCCCAAGGCCGCAGCGCACTCGTCGCCGCGAATTCTTCCCTCGGTCTCGCCCTCGCCGATGACGAAATCGACTACCTCGTCAAAAATTTCACCGCTCTCGGCCGCGACCCGAACGACATCGAACTGATGATGTTCGCGCAGGCCAACTCCGAGCACTGCCGCCACAAAATTTTCAACGCCACCTGGGACATCGACGGCCAGCGCCGCGACCGCTCGCTGTTCCAGATGATCAAGCACACGTATCAGCTTCACCGCGACGGCATCCTCTCCGCCTACAGCGACAACGCCGCCGTCCTCGCCGGTTCCCGCGGCGCCCGCTTCTTCGCCGACCCGCGCACCAACGACTTCGTTTCCGCCGAGGAGGACATCCACCTCCTCTGCAAGGTCGAGACCCACAATCACCCCACCGCCATCTCGCCCTTCCCCGGCGCCGCCACCGGCTCCGGCGGCGAGATCCGCGACGAAGGCGCCACCGGCCGCGGCTCGAAACCCAAAGCCGGCCTCTGCGGGTTCACCGTCTCGAATCTCAAACTCCCCGGCGCCGTGCAGCCCTGGGAAAAAGATCACGGCAAACCCAACCGCATCGTCTCCGCCCTCGACATCATGATCGAAGGCCCGCTCGGCGCCGCCGCCTTCAACAACGAATTCGGCCGCCCCAACATCAACGGCTACTTCCGCACCTTCGAGACCGCAGTGCCCGCGGCAACTAAGAGTTCAGAGCCCAGAGCTGAGAGCAGATCCGCCTCCTCTGCTTCCGGCACTCAGCTCTCAGCTCTCAGCTCTCAGCTCCCCGCGACGGAGCTCCGCGGCTATCACAAACCCATCATGCTCGCCGGCGGCCTCGGCAACATCCGCGCCGACCACATCAAAAAAGGTGCCATCAATCCCGGCGACCAGCTCGTCGTCCTCGGCGGACCCGCGATGCTCATCGGCCTCGGCGGCGGCGCCGCCAGCTCGATCGGCGCCGGCCACGGCAACGAGGATCTCGATTTCGCCAGCGTCCAACGCGACAACGCCGAGATGGAGCGCCGCTGCCAGGAAGTCATCGACCGCTGCTGGGCGCTCGGCGACGAGAACCCGATCTCCTTCATCCACGACGTCGGCGCCGGCGGCATTTCCAATGCCCTCCCCGAACTCGTCAACGACGGCGGCCGCGGCGGCAAGTTCAACCTCCGCGCCGTCCCCAACGACGAGCCCGGCATGTCCCCGCTCGAGATCTGGTGCAACGAATCCCAGGAGCGCTACGTCCTCGCGATTCCGGCGGCGCGCCTCGCCACCTTCCGCGCCCTCTGCGAACGCGAACGCGCCCCCTTCGCCGTCGTCGGCGAAGCCACCGAGAAGAAACAGCTCGTCCTCGAAGACTCGCATTTCAAAAACACGCCGATCGATCTCCCGCTCGAAGTCCTCCTCGGCAAACCGCCGCGGATGCACCGCAGTGACACGACGCTCACGCGCCCGCAACTCCCCCTCGACCTCAGCCCCTTGTTCGATGTAGGCGCGGTGCCCTCACCCCGGTCCGACGCTGCGAAAAATGGAGGCGAGGTGACCCCACTCCGCTCCGAACCCGACGCCGCCGCTCTCTGCGAAGCCATCCACCGCGTCCTCGCGCACCCGACCGTCGCCGACAAAACCTTCCTCATTTCCATCGGCGACCGCACGCTCGGCGGCCTCATCGCCCGCGACCAGATGGTCGGCCCGTGGCAAGTCCCCGTCGCCGACTGCGCCGTCACCGCCGCGACCTTCGACGTCACCACCGGCGAAGCCATGGCCATGGGCGAACGCACGCCCGTCGCCGTCAACCACGCCGCCGCCTCCGCCCGCCTCGCCGTCGGCGAAGCCCTCACGAATCTCGCCGCCGCCCAGATCGGCGACCTCGGGCGCGTGAATCTCTCCGCCAACTGGATGGCCGCGCCCGCGATTCCCGGCGAAGGCGCCGCCCTCTACGCCGCTGTGGAAGCCGTCGGCATGGAACTCTGCCCCGCGCTCGGCATCACGATCCCCGTCGGCAAAGACTCGATGAGCATGAGCACCGTCTGGAAAGACGCGCCCTCCGGCGAACAAAAACGCATCACCGCCCCCGTCTCCCTCATCATCTCCGCCTTCTCCCCCGTAACCGACATCCGCCTCACCCTCACCCCGCAGCTCCGTTACGATCGCCCGAACCATTTTAACGCGGACCCCGCGAAGAACGCCGAGAACTCCGATCTCCATTCGGTTTCCTCCTCCGCGCCCTCTGCGTCCTCCGCGTTTCAAAATCCGAATCCCGATTCCGAATCCATCGGCGAAACCCTCCTCCTTCTCATCGACCTCGGTCGCGGCAAAAACCGCCTCGGCGGGTCCATCCTCGCCCAAGTCGTTTCCCAACTCGGCGAGTCCACGCCCGACGTCGACCGCCCCGCCGACCTCAAAAATTTCTGGAACGCCATCCAGCGCCTCGGCCGCGACAAAAAACTCCTCGCGTATCACGATCGCTCCGACGGCGGCCTCCTCGCGACCGTCGTCGAGATGGCCTTCGCCGGCCACACCGGCGTCGATCTCGATCTCCCCAACGGCGCCAGCCCCTTCTCCGCGCTCTTCAGCGAAGAACTCGGCGCCGTCATCCAAATCCGCGCCGACGACCTCGACGACGTTTCGCTCCTCCTCCGCGAGCACGGCCTGACAGCCTGCACCTCACGCCTCGGCACGCTCAACTCCGCTCACACGATCCGCATCCGCCGCAACGGCCAGATTCTCTTCGAGGAAAACCTCTTCTCGCTCCGTGCGATCTGGTCCGACGTCACCCGCCGCATCGCCGCCCTCCGCGACAACCCCGCCTGCGTGGAAAGCGAATTCCAACTGAAGCTCGACCCCGCGAACCCCGGCATCACCCCGAAGCTGACCTTCGATCTCCGCTCCTCCGTCTCTCAACTCTCAACCCTCAACTCTCAACTCGCCAGCCGTCCGCGCCCCGCCGTCGCCATTCTCCGCGAGCAAGGCGTCAACGGCGAAGTCGAGATGGCCGCCGCCTTCACCCACGCCGGTTTCCGCGCTGTCGATGTCCACATGACCGATATTCTCAGCGGCCGCGTTTCCCTCCGCGATTTCCGCGGCCTCGCCGCGTGCGGCGGCTTCAGCTACGGCGATGTCCTCGGCGCCGGCGAAGGCTGGGCCAAGAGCGTCCTCTTCAATCCCCGCGCGCGCGCCGAGTTCGCCGCGTTCTTCGCCCGCGAAGACGCCTTCGCCCTCGGCGTCTGCAATGGCTGCCAGATGATGAGCAACCTCCACGCGATCATCCCCGGCTCCGACCACTGGCCGCATTTCGTCCAGAACAAATCCGAGCGCTACGAAGCCCGCTTCGTTTCCCTGAAGATCGAGAAATCACCCTCCGTCCTCTTCGCCGGCATGGAAGGCTCCGTGATCCCGATCGCCGTCGCGCACGGCGAAGGCTACACCGAGTTTCCCACGCCCGAACACGCGCAACGCTGCTCCGACTCCGGCCTCGTCGTCGCCCGCTTCGTCGACAACCACCACCGCCCGACCGAGCAGTATCCATTAAACCCCAACAGCTCGCCGCTCGGCCTGACCGCGCTCACGACCACGACCGGCCGCGTCACGATCATGATGCCGCACCCCGAGCGCGTCTTCCGCACCGCCTGCATGAGCTGGCACCCCGCCGACTGGGGCGAGGACAGCCCGTGGATGAAAATTTTCTACAACGCCCGCGCCTGGGTCGCCTCGACGAGTCGGGAATAGTTTGGCCGCATGGCCGCTCTGTCGGTCATGCACCTTCGCCCCTTCCTCGCCTTCACCGCCGCCTGGCTCGGTCTCGTCGTCGCCGCCCGCGCAACCACGCCGCCCGTGGCCGCCTCCGCCGAAGCGGCCCGTCCGCTCGCCGTGGGCGCCCACGCGCCTTCCGTCACCTTGAGCGATTCCGCCGGCGCGCCGGTGAACCTGGCCACGGTGTTTGCCGCGAAGCCCACCATTCTCGTTTTCTACCGCGGCAGTTGGTGCCCGTTTTGCAATCGCCAGCTCGCTGCCCTCGGCGAACTCGAACCGCAACTGCTCGCGCTCGGCTATCAGGTGCTCGCGGTCAGTCCCGATTCCGCCGAGGGCCTGAAAAAAATGAGCGGCCAAAACCATCTCGACTATCGCCTGCTGTCCGATCGCACGATGCAGGCCTCGCCCGCCTACGGAGTCGCCTTTCGCGTCGCCCCCGAACTCGAGAAAAAATATCGCGACTACGGCATCGCCCTCGCGCCGCAACCCGACGGCTCCGGTCCGTGGCTGCCCGTCCCCACCGTGTTCATCGTCGATCGCGCCGGCGTGATCAAATTCGTGTTCTCGAATCCCGACTACAAAATCCGCCTCGCCAACGACGACCTGCTCGCCGCCGCCAAAGCCGCGATCGCGCCCAAGAGCAGTTCAAGCAGCCCATAACCACGAGCGCCGGCGCGAGGAAGGCAGATTCGATCCTTCAGCCTCGCGATGAACCGCGTCGTCACTCCTGGCGATTTCGAGATCAGGGTTGCCCGCCCGTCCGCCGTCGTGCTCAAGACCACGCGGCACGTCGCATAGCTTCTCGCGGCAGGCGATTGCGTCGCTTGTGTCCCATCTCTCGAGCGCATCTTCCGCATCGCCGCGGTGAGCTGGCCCCAACCGCGCGGAAGCTTGCTCGCAAAACCCGCCTGGTTAGGTTCGACGCATGTCCGTCCTCGCTGAACCCGACCACGAGCGCCTCGCGCACGAGCGTCAGGTCGCGATTTATCGGGCGATGTCCCCCCAGCAACGACTGGAACAAGCGCTGCGCATGAATCGCTCGATGCGCGAACTCATGGCCGCCGGCTTTCGCGCGCGTCATCCGACGTGGAGCGACGCCGAGGTGCGCCGCGCCGTCGCCGATCGCATTCTCCATGCCCGGACCGGATGAGCTGAGTTTGTTCGTCGCGCGGCTCGAAGCCATCGCCGCACCCTACATGATTACGGGCGCCACCGCGGCGATTCTCTACGGTCAGCCACGTGTCACCAACGACCTCGACGTCGTCCTTGATCTGAACGAAGACACGCGCGGCGCACTCCTCCGCGCCTTTCCCGACACCGACTTTTACGTCCCGCCCGAGTCCGTGATTCGCGCCGAGCAGGCCCGCACTCATCGCGGGCACTTCAATCTCATTCACCTCGAGTCCGGCTACAAAGCCGACATCTATCTCACCGGCACGGACCCGCTGCACGCGTGGGCGCTCCCACTGCGTCGCCGGCTCCGCTGGAGCGACGCCCTCCAAATTTTCGTCGCTCCGCCGGAATATGTCGTCCTGCGCAAATTGGAGTTCTACCGCGAGGGACGCTCGGCAAAACATCCCGCCGATATTCGC
The DNA here is from genome assembly GCA_048498075.1 of Verrucomicrobiota bacterium. GTDB lineage: Bacteria > Verrucomicrobiota > Verrucomicrobiia > Opitutales > Opitutaceae > Opitutus. Next base: position 10,518 of record JBEHYR010000054.1, read on the forward strand.
GCCATCCGTGAGGTCACCGGTCTTGACGAGAATATCCTCGCTCCCTGGCTCGCGCCCCGGGGCCTCGAAGCCGTGTGGCATGAAATCGTCGGGACCGTGTAGACCCGAGCGCCCGCGAGCTTGACCCGTTGGCAGGACGATCGCCTCGCTCAGCCGCGGCCCCGCGCGGACGTAGGCACACGTTCACCGTCGTGCCGATGACAACCCGCAGGCTTGCCGCCCGCTGAGACTCGGTCCAAACCACAGCGCCCCAGCCCCCCGGTCAGTTCGTCGGAATAATTCCTGCTCGAAGCCGATAAGATGCGCCCGCCGCTCTTGTGAACGCCCCCAGCTTTTCACGACCCGGCCGAATCGCAAAACCTCTCTCCCCCGGCCGCCCACCATGATCGCCTCGTCCACCGCCGCGCTCGGCATTTCCGTCGCCAAGGGTCTCATCAAACTCGGTCACCGGCTCGATGCGCTGCTCGCCGAAAAAGAAGCCGTGCAGGCGAAGCTGATCCTCATTCAGCCATCAATCTACTCCGGTCCCAGCGCACTTCAAAAAGTCCGCGAGCTGAAAACGTTTCTCGCCGCCGCCACGGAGCCGGGAGCGCCCGACCCGCTCGGTGACGACCGCGCCGATCTCACCGCGGAGTTGAAGAAGCCGGCGCCCGACAACCAGCTCGTCGGCGAATGTTACTGTCGCGTTTTTCCCGAGCGGCTCGCCCTCGCGCCCTTCGATCCGGACGCGGCTTACATCGTCGCCCTGCGCCAGCTCCTGCCGACGGTCGATCTCAGCAACGAAGACAATCTGGCCGCCGCGTTTTCCATCACCGCCGGCCACGATGACCGCGGCATCAATTACACCGCCCGCCTCGGCCTGCTCGTCGTCGATGTGGTCTCCGAGTTCGGCGCGGAAAACACCGCCCTCTTCGTCCGCGATGCCGGTGTCCGCAGCGTCGTCCAATCCGTGCTCGAACGTTTCGCGCAGCCCGACCTCGAGAATTTCACGGCCTGGAGTCCGCTGCTGCGCCACGCGCTCGGCGCCACGTTGAACGGCGTCCTCGATGCGCGCGCCGCGTTCGACACCGACAGCCAGTGGCTCACGAACCTGATGGATGTCCTCGCCGCGGCGCGGTCCGATCCCGCCGGCGGCGACGATTTCCTGATCGGCCTTTTTCAAGGCCGCGGTTATCCGCTCCTCCTCGGCAAGGGCCTCGCGCGCGCCGCCGACGTGCTCGCGGAAGATCAGTCCGACGCGTTCAAACAGCTCGCTGCCGACGTCCTCAAAGCCGCCGCGCCGCTCGCCGCGAAGTCCGCCAACTTCCACGATTTCTTCTCCGACCACTGGGGCGATCTCCTGCGCGCCGGCCTCTCCGCGCTGGAGCGACAGGGTCCGGCGCTGTTGAAGGACCAGCCCGAACTCCTGAGCAACGTGCTCGTCGCGATGGTCGCGCAGTTGAACCAGATTCCGCAGGCCAGCCTGCTCAGCAACGAGACGCTCTTCCGACTCGGCGATGCCGCGCTCGCCGCCGTCGCCGCGAAACCCGAACTCCTCGATGCCCAGGTCGGCGGCAAGCCCTGGCTGCGCGCTCTGCTCGACTCGTTCGTCAACACGGTCGCGCGCGACGGCATTCGCCTCTCGTTCAGCCGCGAAGGCCTCGACGAAATCGTCACCGACGCCGCCGGCGTTTTCGCCGCGCACCCGGAGCTGATCGTCGATCCCGCCAACGCCGGCCTCGTGCGCGAAGTCGTGGGTGGCATCCTCCGCGCCGTCAGCGAACTCCCCAGCCTCGACGCGCGCAAGATCGCCACCGCAGCCGCGACCGGCACTCTCCAGGCGATCGCCTCCAACCCGGGCCTCGTCGATACGCGTTACGCGCAGCTCGTCGCCGATTTTTCCGGTCGCCTCGCCGAACTCGTCCAGGCCCGCACCCTCACCGGGCTCGACGCCGCCGCCATCGCCGGCACCGCGGTCGAGACCCTGCTGCACAATCCCGCCCTCTTCGATGAGGCGAAGAGTAACCTCGCCGTCGCCGTATTGAACGCCGTGATGCGCGTCGCCGGCGACGATCAAGCCAAACTGCTCGCCGGCGACCTGCTCGTGCAGACCATCGGCCAGGTGCTGGCCGCGCTCGCCCGCTCCGGCCAGGCGCAGGTCCAGGGCGTCGCCCTCACCCCCGTCACCGAGCAACTCGCCGCGATCATCGAGGACGCCTTCAACCAAGCCTCCGGCGAACTCGGCCGGCGGCTCGACCTGCCCGCGCTGCCCGCGGTCGTGGGCGGATTGGTCGCGGCCTGGGCGCGGGGTGATTTCGCCAAAATCGATCCGGCGTCTCCCGCTTTTCGCGAGCTGTTCGGAAAACTAATCCAGTCCGCCACGTCTGCCTGAGCCCCGATTCCGCCATGAAACCTCTCTCCGACTCGCTCGTTCATCCCCGCCGCGCTCTGCTCCGCTGCTTCACCCTGCTGCTCGTCGGCCTCGCGTTGTTGGCAGCTGGTTGCGCGACGCGTGAACAGGTCGCCGCCATCGTGGCGGAATCGAACGCCTCGATGATCTCGAGCCAGCTCGGCGGTCTGGCGCAGAAGAGCGGCGATCCCTCCACTCCGAACTGGCAGTCCGCGAGTGAGCAGATCGAAACGTTCATCGCCGCCCATCCCGATCAAAAGGCCGTGACCGCTCCGCTGCGTATCCGCCAGGCCATGCTCCTGCTCGCCAACAAGCAGACGAGTCTCGCCCGCGCCGCCTTCGATTCCGTCACGGATGGCGATCTCTACACCGATCGCGACCGCGCCCTCAAGCAGCACGCCGCCACGCTCGTCTGGTGGTTTTCCAACAGCGCCAGCGACACGTGGTCCGCCGCCGACCAAACCGAAGCCGCCCGGGCTCTCGCCGCGCTCGGCCAGGTCCACGTCGACTTGGCGAAGAGTCCCGACATCCGCGATTACCTCGCCGAGATGCGCGCCTGGATCGGCCTCGCCGCCGCCAAACAAACGACCGACGAAGCCGAAGCCCGACGCCGTCTCGTCGACGCGCTCGACACCTACGCGAAAATTTTTTCGCCGGAGGAATTCCCGCTCCTCGCGGCCGGAACCGCTTCACTGCCCGACCTGAAGGCGCTGACTTCCGACGTCCGCCGCCGCGTGCGCGCCGCCGCCGTCCTCGCCGCCGCCCGCAAACAAAACCACGACGACTCGCTTCAAGCCCACCCCTCGAACGCCACGTTCGATCGCATCGTCAACCCGTGAAGTGGCTGAATCTCTCCCTGCCGCATCCACTATCCGGCGACAGGTAATTTACCCGCGGAGGCCGGATTGCTCCTCGATCTGAAGCTCTCGCTCACCGACAACGAGCATGAACTCATCAACCGTTATCGGAAGCTCCATCCCGAATTCCCGCACGAGAGCACCACGGACGAGTTTTTCAAGAAAGAGCAATTTGAAGCCTACCGGCAGCTCCGCGCGCACATCGCCGACGGCCTCTTCTCTCCCGCGCTGCTGAAAAAAGGCGGCGCGCCCGCAAATTTCACCGACGGGTTCCGCCAGCTCGCCGGCGATCTGCTCGTTCGCTGACCGCCCCGCTCCGCGACTTCATCGCCCCGCTTTCCTCAACTCGCCCTTTCGCCCGTACCGCCCACCTGGCTCAAACCGCACCCGGCGGCGCGTCCGGCGACAGCCGGCTGTAGATCAAGTGATCGACCCAGCGGTCGTGCAGCCACTCCGCCTTCTTGAGGGTGCTGACCTGGCGGAAGCCGAGACGCAGCGCGAGCGCCTGCCCGCGCCGGTTCTCGGTCGCGACCGCGACGATGATCCGCGTCATCCCGAGTTGGGCAAACGCGTGCGCGTAGAAGGCCTGACAGCACTGCGTCATGATTCCCCGCCCTTGAGCCGACGACACCAGCCAGTAGGTGGGAAAGGAGATGCGATTTCCCCAGTCGATCCGATTGTGGCGAATCACGCCCACGAGTTGCCCCTCCGACCAAATTCCGGAGGTAAACGCGCGGGTCTCGGCTCCCTCCGCGAGCGCCTTCTTCACGAACTTCGCGGTGTGGGAAAGTCTCGTCGTGTCGTCGACCCACGGCAGCCACTCGCGCAAGCGCGACCGGTCGGCGTCGATCAGCGCAAACAAAGCCGGCGCATCCGGCGGCTGCAGCAGCCGCAGTTCGAGGCTCGGATTGATTTTGTGACAAAGCATGAGTCCCGCCGCGGCGCTCAACGTCGGTCAAGCGCCACCGCGAGGGAAGAGCTGAGCCCATTTCTTTTCCCGCTGCGAGCACGATGCTCGTCTGTCGCGCGAACGCCGCCCCGCCGCGCAAACGCGTGCTCGAGCAGTTGAGGCTAATTCGCAAGCGCCAGCGAGTCGACGAGCCTTTCCACTCGTTGGCGCTCGTGGCTGCGTTCCGATTAGCGCCGACAGTTTAGCTTAGTCCGGGCGCATCGCACTTCGAGGCCAACTATCCCCAGAATGTCATTCTGAACGCAGTGAAGAATCCCATGCGCGCTTCGTGACACGAGGCGCGTGCGAAAGTCCAAATGGATTCTTCGCTGCGCTCAGAATGACAGGCCTTTGAGCGTTCATCGGCGTGGGCCACCCCACGGCTTGGCGTTGGTCCGGAGTCTCAGGATGACGAAAGTGTGACGAATCCAGGTTAGACCGCGCTGCAAAACCGGTGACGTTACCCATCCGCTCAGGTCCGCCCTCGCGGCTCGAAGCAATCGGTCCGCCCTGCAGGGTCGCTCCTTGACCGCTGCGCTCACCGCTTCACCGGCGCCGCTTCACCGCGCGCCAGCGCCGGCAACCAATCCTTGTTCGCGCGATCGCTATACGCGCTCTGCGTGCCGTGGTCGTCCTGATGCGCCGACTTCGGCATGATGATCAGTTCCCTCGGCGCCGTGATCCGATTCACGGCTGCAAAAATTCCCGCTGGCGGACACGTCTCGTCGATCAGCCCCGCCGCCACCAGCACCGGGCATTTGATATCGGGCGCGAAGTTCGCCACGTCGAAATACCGGCTCGCCTCGCGCACTTTCGCCGGATCTTTCCCGTCCCCGTTTTCGTACCAATGCGGCCAGCCGCCTTTGCGGCCGACGACCGGCCCGAGCATATCACACCCGGCCGGCACGACCGCGAGCGCGGCGGTGATCTGCGGCACGAGTCCCGCCGTCACCAGCGACTGCATCCCGCCCTGGCTCCCGCCCACGACCACCAGCGTGCGGCCGTTCCAGTCGGACCGGCTCCGCAAATATTCCGCCGCGCGGTAGCACGAGAGATACATCCGCAGGTAATAACTCTGCTCGCGATCGTCGTTGCCGATATTCCAGTAGTTGTGGAGCGGACCGCCCTCTTTCTGTTGCTCCTCGTAGAACTCCTCCGGCTGGTCGAACGGCAAATCATGCGGTTCGATGTTCAACACCAGCCAGCCCTCCGCGGCGCGACCCGTCACCCACTCGCGTTTCAACCCGTAGATGCCCGCCCACTGCACGATCAGCAGCGCGGGAAATTTTTCGCCCTTCGCCGGGCGCGCGAGCTGCCCGTGAATCTTGCTGCCGCGAATATTTCCGAGCGCGATTTTCGCGTAGTCGACTTCCGCCTTTCCGCTCTCGGCCGCCTCGACCTCCGGAGCCATCGGCACGGCGGCGAGTTCCTGCAGCTTCGCCTGCCAGAATGCCGCAAAATCCGCCGGCCGCGGCGCGGACAACGCCACGCGCTCCGGCGCCGCCACCGCGCCGGCGAGTGCCCGCCCGTCTTCCCCTTTTTCCCTGGGCCACTTCACCTCGAACAGCAGCGTGCCCGGCGCCTCGAGCTTCGTCTCGACCTGCGCGCGACCTTCCGCGGTGAAACCCACCGCGCCTTCCGCCGCCACCGTCAAGCCGCCCCGCAGCACGCGATAGTGCGCCGCCGGCGCCGCGCCCGCCGTAAGGTCGATGCGCCAATGCACGGTGTCACCGACATCGTAAACGCCCGTCGGCCGATCCGCCGACACCTGCAACGTCTGCGCCGTGAGCGCGACGGTCGCCGCAGTGCCGACGAAGACAGAGAGAAAAACCGGGAGGCATGATTTGGAGCGCATGATCGAAATTCGGCCGTCGGCGCGACGCGCCGCACTTCACGGCCAGACGCAGCCGCCGCCAAAACAGCTCAAGCGATTTTCCGAAACGCCCGCCAGTTCGCGAGGCACCGCGCCGCCGTTTCGAATTCCGAAAACCGGCTACCTTCCTGCTCGAGCTGATAAAATTCCACGCCGCCCATCGCCTCCGCCGCGGCGGTGATCTGCGCCCACGGCGCCGCGCCTTCGCCGAAGAGCACGCGATAGCTCTTCTCGTCCTCGCGCCGGCCCGGCGCCCAATCCTTCAGGTGAATGCTCTTGATGCGACCCGGGTTCGCCTCGATCCACGCGATCGGATCCGCGCCGGCCTCCAGGCAGGTGCCGACGTCGAACTGCAGCACGAACTCCAGTGGCGTGTTCGCCGCGATCACGTCCATCACGCGCTGCCCGTTCTCCAGCGCGTTCCACTCGGTCTGGTGATTGTGAAACCCCGCCGTCAACCCGTGCGGCTTCAACTGCTCCACCGCGGTCGTGAGCCGGCCGCACAAATTTTTCCATCCCTCGAGCCCGTGCGCTTCTGGCGGCGCCGAGGCCATGATGAGATGCCGCGCGCCGAGAATCTGGTTCAACTCGATCGCCTTCGCCATGCCCTCGCCCGGCGTGAACGACTCGATGTGATTGTGCGTCGAGTAGCAGCGCAGCCCGAGATCATCCATCTGCGCGCGGACTTCCTTCGCGTAAGGCAGCGTCCAATCGTGATACGGCGCGTAAAACTCCACCACCTCGTAACCGATCGCCGCGACCTTCCGCAACGTGCCGGGCAGATCGCGCGCGAGTTCCGTCCGCACGGAATAAAGCTCCAGTCCGATCGGATATTTTTTCGCCATCTTTGCCGCGGCGCCGCTCGCCACCTCGGCACTCGTGCCGTCCGCCGCCAAAACCCGCGCCGCCGCCGACTGGCTCAACCACGCCACTGGCAGCAGCGCCGCCGCGCCGAGAAAATTGCGCCGCGAGAACGCGGTCGGAAAAGAGGTATCCTGGGGCATGCGCGGAGCGAAGTCATCGCACGCGGCAAGAACAAGGCCCGAATCCGCGCTTCATCGCAGTGCGCCACGACGGCAATCTTGACCTGCGCCACTGTGCCGGAGACTTTTTCGCCGTGAAATTTAAAACCCCTCTCACGCTCGCCCTGTTCTCTCTGGTCGCCCTCACGTTTTCCCCGTCCCGGTCGTACGCCTGGTTTGGTCACGACAAGGAACGCACCCATTCGTCGCCCGTTGCGATGGGCGACAACACCTTCAGCATCACGCGCCAGGCGCACAACGGTTTCGATCACGACATGGAGCGTCTTCGTGCCGAGGCCCAGGAGGACGCCCAGCTTTACTGCGCCGCGCACGGGAAGCAGCTGAAGATCGTCACGTTTTCCGAGGATAAACCGTATTACACGCTCGGTTACGCCACGGCGAAAATCGTCTTCAAGGCCCTCGACGCGAACGACCCCGAACTCACCGCCGCCCCGGCGCCCGCCGGCGGGACCATGCCCGCCTCCACGGCGTCCTACACTCAGTCCGGCGGTCAGAACACGCAGACCTACACGCCGACTTACACCACCAACGGTGGCTTCGATCTCTACACCGAACTCAACAAGCTCGACGACCTCCGCAAACGCGGCCTTCTCACCGACAAGGAATTCGAGAAGGAGAAGAAAAAACTCCTGAAGCGGTCGAAGTAAGAAATCGAGCCGCGCCCGCTTCGAGGCGATCGCCGGTGACTCGGAGTCAGCCGACCGCCGCCAGCTTCTTCGCCATCAGATCGAGGGACGTCAGGAGAGGTCGTTTGTCCCCGATGTAGTTTCGCATCGCCTCGTCAGCGCGCGTGCGGAATTGCATCGCGGTGAAAAGACGCTCTTCCGCCAGCGCCAGGATGTCCGCCTGGTCCTGCTCCGAAAATCGCGCGAGCTTCGATACCGCCAGATCGAGGGGCGAAAGCACGCGCAGGTGGACGCACCGCGATTCGTTGCCGATGTTCCGCCACTCCCGCGCGTCTTCTTCGAAGTCCTCGTGCAGCAGCGCAAACGACGTGTTGTAATTTGCATCGAAGTAAATGAACGCGTCGCGTCCATCTCGGCGTCGATAGTTTACCGTCAAATCCCTGGGCAGCACAAACCGCCGTGAAAAGGACGCATCGACATCTTCCGTATAACGCGTGCCGCAATAGTAGTTCACCGCGACGCCGCCGGCGAGAAACATGAGCACCGGCGGCTGATCGTAGCCGCTGGTGCGAAGCGAGGCATCCATTCGGTCCAGCATCACTCGCAGCGCTGCGGTCAATTCCGGAAATGCTTTCACGCCGTGACCACTTGCCCTGCCTGCCGCAGGTGATTTTTGAGCAATCCGCCAAACCGGCTGGGATCGAATCGCGTCTTCCGGACCAGTTCGGCAAACGACTCTTCCGTCAGGCGCTCCGCCACTTCACTCAAGGCCGCTTGATGCCCATACCAAGCCACCCCCGCGAGATATCGGGTCACCACGGCCAGTTCCAACCGCGCGACCGAGGAAAATCGCAGCCATGCGCCACCGTCGAACTGCGAACGTTGCTTCACGCAAAACTCGACGAGCCGGGATTCTGTTTCGCGCATCATGCGGATAGTTTACATCGCCCGGAAAGCGCGGCCAGTTCTTATTCCAACGTTCGCGTTTCCCCGCGGCCTCCCATTCCCGTTTCCCGACTCAACCCCAACGCCGCCAACGTCACCGCCGCCGCCGCGCTCAGATAGTATCCCACCGCCGCCACGCCGTAGTGCGTGGCCAACCACGTCGCGATATACGGCGCGAGCGAGGCGCCGATGATCCCCGCGAGATTGAACGCCACCGACGCCCCCGTGTAGCGCACCGCCGTCGGGAATAGCTCCGAAAGCATCGTCCCCAGCGGCCCGTAGGTCAGCCCCATCAACGCAAACCCGACCACCATCAGCGTCACCACCCCTGACGTCCCCGCGCCAAACAACGGCCCGAGCACCAGCCCGAAAAGAACGATCGCCACCGTGACCACCATCAGCACCGCGCGCCGCCCGCGTCGATCCGCCAGCAGCGCCGAATACGGAATCGCCGCCGCGAAGAACAGTACGCCGATCATCTGGAACAGTAGAAACCGCTCGCGCGTGTAGCCGAGTTTCGTCGTGCCCCAGCTCAGGCAGAAAACCGTCAGCAGGTAGAACAGCACGAACGTCGCCACCGCCACGAATGTCCCCAGCGCCAGTTCGCGCACGTGCCGCCGGCCCACCTCGAGCAGCGGCACGGCCACGCGTTCCCTCTTCTCGATCGTTTCACGAAAGGCCGGCGTCTCGGTGATTTTCAACCTCACGTACAATCCGACGAGCACCAGCGCACTGCTGGCGATGAACGGCAGCCGCCAGCCCCACGCCAGAAACTGCGCATCTGTCAGCGTCGCCGAGAGCGCGAGGAAAATTCCGCCCGACGCGATGAAGCCCACCGGCGCGCCGAGCTGCGGAAACATTCCGTACCACGCCCGCCGCCCGGGCGGCGCATTTTCCGTCGCGAGGAGCACCGCGCCGCCCCACTCGCCGCCAAGCCCGAAGCCCTGCCCGAAGCGGCACAGCGCCAGCAGCAGCGGCGCGAGCACGCCGATACTCGCATACGTCGGCAGCAATCCGATCGCCACCGTCGACAGGCCCATCGTCAGCAACGCCGCGACGAGCGTCGCCTTGCGCCCAATACGATCGCCGAAATGCCCGAACACCGCCGAGCCCACCGGCCGCGCGAAAAACGCCAGCGCGAAAGTCGCCAGCGATTGCAGCGTCGCCGACGCCGGATCGCTCGCCGGGAAAAATAATTTCGGGAAAACGAGCACCGACGCCGTCGCGTAAATGTAGAAATCGAAAAACTCGATCGCCGTCCCGGCCAGGCTGGCCAGCAGTACGCGACGCGGGGAATTCACCGCGGACTTGGCCGCGACAGGGGAAGACATGGTTGGGGGCGGGAAATAAAACGCGGGACCGCGCCGTTATGCCCCGCGTCCGCCGCCGGTCAACCTGGGAGCGCGGGCGGCCCGCCCGCATTCTTCCACGCTGCGGGCGGGCCGCCCGCGCCCCCAAGGCCACCCGCTACTCCTTCCCCAACTGCCACCCCGCGAGCACCGGCTCCAGCGCCTGCTTCCACACCGCGTAGCCGTTCGCGTTCAAGTGCAGCCGGTCCGGCACATAGTCCTCCGGCTTCGACGAGCCATCCGGTTGCGCCAGCGGCGTGAACGTGTCGCACAACGTCACGAGCGGATCCGATTTCACCAGCTCCGCGATGCGCGCGTTCAAATCGTGGATGCGCTCCGGATAAGTGTCGTCGCCGCGGCGCGGCATCACCTCGCACCACGCGATGGGAATCGCCGGCTCGTGCGCGCGAATGAGCGCGAGCAGCACCCGCAGGTTGCGCGCGATCTGATCGGCCGACGTGTGCTCCCCGAGATCGTTCGTGCCGATGAGAATCACCAGCGCGCGCGGGTGCAGCGAAAGCACGTCCTCCTTGAGCCGGTGAATCAGGTTCGGCGTCGTGTCCCCGCCGATCCCGCGATTCACCACCTTCACGCCGAGCCCGGCGAAATCGATCTTCAACGTCTTCCATCCTTCGGTGATCGAGTCGCCGACGAATACGATCGCGTCGCCGTCCTCCGCCTTTTGCTGCGCGAAGAGCGTCCGCCGCTCGACATTCTTCGCCCGAAATCCCGACCACGACGAGGTTCGCCCCGGCACCGGAAAAACGCCGTCCGCCGGCCAGAACGGATCGACCGCACCGACCGCCGCGGTCGTAACCGCCGTCGGCTTCGGCGCGACCGACGCCGCGGGTTGCGCCGCCATTTGGCCACTGACCCAGAGGGCGACCGCCGTCGGGAAAATTCGTAGAAGTGATTTGTTCATAGCTCGAGAGAGATTCGAAAGGTGGCCCGGGATCGCCGGGCCCGCGGAAATTTCCATCGAAAAACCTCCGCCACCCAGCGCGCCCCGGCGCTCACGCCCCGCTTTCCGCTTCGCAAAATTATTCCGCGCGGAATCCGTTGCCCGTCGCCGCCCAGTAAATGCCGCCGTAAAGATGGTGCATGAAGTTCGCGTCCGAATACGACGCCGGCAGGTGACCGAGCGCCGTGTAGAACGCGCGCCCGCCGTCATATTCCTGATACCAGCTCACCGGGTGAAAGTCGCCCATGCCCTGCCCCTTCTTCTCGCCCCAGGCGACGTTCGGCTTGTAGGTCGTCTCATCGACCGCGAGGAGGAATTTCAACTTGTCCGACTTCGGCGGCCCAAATTCGTACCACTCTTCCGTCCACAGAAAACGTTTCGCGAACCGGTCCATCCCCGGAAAATTCGGCTCCAGCACCTTGATCGTCGCCGTCTGCACCGCCGGATGAATGTGAAACTGGTAGCCCACCATCTTCGAATACCACGGCCAGTCGTATTCCGTGTCCGTCGCGCTGTGCACGCCGACGAATCCGCCGCCCGCGCGGATGAATTTCTCGAACGCCGCCTGCTGCGCATCGTTCAACACGTCGCCCGTCGTGAGCAGGAAGATGACGACCTTGTATTTCGCGAGTTCCTTGTCGTTGAACACCCGGTTCGCGTCCTCGGTCCAGAACACGCCGAAGTCATGCAGCTTGGCGAGATTCCGAATCGCCGGCACCGCCGTTTCGATCGAGTCGTGATGCCAGCCGGCGGTCTTCGAGAAGACCAGCACGTTGAACTGCTCGGCGCGAGCGACACCGGCGGCCGCCAGCGTCAGCAGCGACCAGAAAATAATCTTCAGGAATTTCATAGGGGTTGGGGCAGAGTTCAGCCTGACGCGTCGCGAAGGCAAGGGTTGCGCCCTGGATATCGCACCGGCGCAGAGCGTGGCTCTCGCATCCTTTCACGGGCCGGTCCGTCAATGAAATCAACCGCCGTCCGCCCTATGAAAATCTCCGCCCTCCTCCGCCGCTGCGCGCGTGCGCTCCTGCTTCTCGCCGGCGCTCTCGTCGCCTTCTCCGCGCCGGCGGAAATCAAACCCGTCACGCCGGATGCGGCGCCCGAAGCGGTCGCGCTGCTCCAGTTTCTCCACGAGATCTCCGGCCGCTACACGCTCACCGGTCAGCACAACTATCCCAACACGAAGAGCCGCAACTCCGAGTTCGCCGCCAAATATCTCGGCCACCCGCCCGTGATCTGGGGCACCGATTTCGGCCATGCGAAAGCCGGCGATACCGATTCCTACCTCGCGCGCCCCGACATCGTGCAGGAGGCGATCAAGCAGCACCGCGCCGGTGCGATCGTCGCGATCTGCTGGCACGCCGTGCCGCCGACCACCGACGAGCCCGGCACGTTTCGCCCGCTGCCCGGCGCCGATCCGAAGAAACTTGCCAGCGTACAAGGCAAACTCCTCGACGAGCAGTTCAAGGATGTCCTCACGCCCGGCACGGCGCTCCACGAACACTGGGCGCAGCAGGTCGATGCCATCGCCGTCTTCCTGAAACAGCTCCAGGACGCCCACGTCCCGGTCCTCTGGCGCCCCTATCACGAGATGAACGGTGACTGGTTTTGGTGGGGCGGTCGCGGCGCCGACACCGCCGCGCTGTATCGACAAATCTTCGACCGCCTCGTCCACCATCATCATCTGAAAAATCTCGTCTGGGTCTGGAGCGTCGATCGCGAGAGCAAACCCGGCATGGAGCACGCGAAAGTGTTTCCCGGCCTCGACACCGTCGATGTCCTCGCGCTCGACGTCTACGGCAACGACTTCGCGCAGTCCTACTACGACAGCCTCGTCGCGCTCTCCGGCGGCAAACCCCTCGCGCTCGCCGAAGTCGGCAACCCGCCCGCGCCCGACGTGCTGAAGCGCCAGCCGCTCTGGACGTTCTACATGACCTGGGCCGGCATGGTGCGAAACACATCGCGCCGGCACTACGAAACTTTGTTCGCCGACTCGCGCATCCTCAATCTCGACGACCCCGCCTACGCGCTCGCGACGACCTCCTATCGCGATGCCTGCGCTCTCCCGCGGCTCTCGCCTCTGCCGAAGCCTCGCGATTTTTCCGGCCGTTGGATTCTCGACGATGAGAAAAGCGATTTTGGCCAGGCCGGCGCTGGTTTCGTACCCAGCGCGCTCGAGATCGACCGGAGCGAAAATCGTCTGATCCTGAAATCCACCCGCGTCTCCGAATTCAGCGACGATCAGATCACTGAAGAAGCAATCCCGCTCGACGGCTCCGAAACTAAATCGGAGTTCATGAACTCACCCCGCCTCACCACCGCCCATCTCGCCGCCGACAGCCACCTCGAGATGAAGTCCGTTATCTCACCCGTCTGGGCCCCGGGCACCACGTTCACGACGACCGACCTCTGGACCGTCGCTGATGACGCCGCGTCGCTGACGATCCACCGCACCTCGCAGACTCCGCGCGGCGAGCAAAAGCAGATCCTCGTCTACCGCCGTCGCTGAGTCAGTTCGCCGCCGACCGCAGCAGCCGGGCGAGCTTCGCCCGGATGGCGTCCGCGCAGCCGTCCACGCAGAGCGTGTCGCATTCCGTGCCGAGGATGAACGGATGCCCGGTGGCGCGCATCTTCGCCGCGATTTCCACCGCCAGCGCGTCCACTTTTTCGATCGGCAGCAATTTATCCGAGTAGAACTGCTTCGACGGCAAATTGCCGTAGAGCACGATGTCCTTCGGCACGATCGCCGCGTCCTCCCAGAGCTGGCGCGAGCTGCCGAGCGAGAGCACCGCCGGACGCAGCGAACAAAATCCGTTCAGCATCGCCGGCACGAGTTCACCACAACAGTGGAAGATCAAGTCCGCCTCATGCTCTGCGATCAGCGCGGCGATCGCGCGGTTCGGCGCCAGCGCGAATCGCTCGAAGACGTCGCTCCCCGACTCCATCTGTAACGGCGAGAAAAACACGAGGTTCGCCGCCGGTTCGGCGATGAAGATCGCCCGCGCCCCGGCGGCGAGCTGGCGATGCACCGAGTCGCGCACCGTCGCGAGCGCGAGGCGCATCGCCGCCTCGAGCGTCGCGACGTCGGGCTCTTCTTCGCCGGTCACACCCGAGCCCGCGAGATAGACCGGCGTGATCGGATCCGCGAGGAGCTTCGAGGCGAGCGAATACGGTCCGATGCTCATCCCGACGGGAAACAGGTTGGTCTCCCGGGCGACGTAGCGGAGCGCCTCCAGCTGCGCCGCCATCCGCGGCGTCGGCTCCGACTCCACCGTCGCTCGTTCGGCCGCCGCGATCATCGTCGGCGCAGGCGCATGCTCGAAATGAAATCGCTCGACCTCGCCGGCGGGCACGTCGAAAAAGCGCAACAACGACGCCTTCTCCAGTCGCAGGTCCATCAGCGGCAGCGCCAGCGGCACGTGATATTCGGCAGCGGCCTCCGCCAGCACCTGGCCGAGCCTGCGACCTTCGAGCAAAATCGCCGCGGCATCGGCATGCCGGTGCAACACGAGGTCCACACCGATCGGCATCCGCAGCTCCTGGGCCGCGAGTGAGAGAAAATAGCGACGAGGCATAAGCACCGTCGGGGGCCGGCGGCGTCATCTCACGATGGCCCATCCGCCCCGACGAATCCCCCCGCGCGATAACTGTAGACTGAAGCGATCGTCACCCGCGGGAGGTCACCCGTGCCTTGACGGCGTCGCGGGCCGGTGATGAAACCCGACGTGCCCCGCTACGTCGCTCTCCTCCGCGGCATCAACCTCGGCAAACGCCGCGTCAAGATGGATGAACTCCGCGCGCACTTCGAAACGCTGAACTTCACAAACGTCTCCACGTTCATCGCCAGCGGCAACGTCCTCTTCGAGAGTCGCGACCGCGACGACCTGAAGCTCGCGGTGAAAATCGAGCGTCACCTCCTCGCCTCGCTCGGCTATGAGGTCGATACCTTTGTCCGATCCACGGCGGAGATCGCAGCCATCGCGCTCGCGCAGCCGTTTCCACCCGCCGTGCTGGCGGCTCCGGAGAACACCGCCTTCTGCTACTTTCTCGCCGCGCCACTCTCCCCGGCGCAGGCCGACGGACTTCGCGGCTGTCGCACCGAGTCCGATTCCTTTCACGTTGCCGGGCGGGAGTTCTACTGGCTCTGCCGGAAAATCAAATCCCACGAATCGAAGGTCTGGTCGTTGCCCGAAATCCGCGCGTTGAAACTCCCCGCCTCGACGGCGCGCAACCTGACCACGGTGCGCAAGCTCGCCGAGATATTCGCGGCAACCAGTTGACGCGCCGCGTGAGATGCATTCCTCGTCGCCACGATGAAATCCACCGCGACGATCATCCCCGGCGTCCGCAGCCCCTACGAGCAAGTGGGCGGCCTCGTCCACTTCGGTCGCATGCTCGACAAGATCCGCGCCCATCACGCCGGCCTCCTCCCGCCCGACTGGGTCGCCGCGCTCGGTTCCGAAAAAGGCCTCGACGGCCGCACCTGTCGTTTCCTGCGCATCGACTACGCCGGACTGCGAACCGAGTCGTTGAAGGGCGGCGACGACGGCCAGGTTCTCGCGTGGGCTTTCGCGCACGGCCGTCGCCCGAACGACGAGGAAATCGAAATTTTCAATACGTTCCTCGTTAAACTCGGCTGGCGCGATGCCTACAGCGAACGCGTTAAAATCCGCCTCGAGGAAGTCGGCCTGCCCGCCGGCCTGGTCCAGACGATGTTCGACTTCATCGACCTCGACGAAGGCCGCCCGCCGCGGGTCGTCTGAGCAGCGCGCCCATTTGCGCCGCGGGAGATCGTCGTCTCATTCCCGCGTATGGACATCCTCAGCACACCCGTTTCCGCCGCGTCCGCCGACGACGACTCGCTCCTCGACGCCTACTCGCACTCCGTCTCCAGCATCGTCGCCGCGGCCCATCCCGCCGTCGTGCACATCGAGGTGCGCGGCAACGATGCGCCCGGTGGCTCCGGCTCGGGCTTCTTCATTTCGCCCGACGGGTATCTGTTGACCAACAGCCACGTCGTCCACGGCGCACGCGAACTCAAGGTCTTCCTCGCCGACGGTCGCAAGCTCTCCGCCGACCTCATCGGCGACGATCCCGACACCGACCTCGCCGTGCTCCGCGTGAGCGCCGACGACCTCGCGCATCTCACGCTCGCCGACAGCGACGTCATCCGCCCCGGCCAGATCGCCATCGCGATTGGCTCGCCGATGGGTTTTCAACAAACCGTCACCGCGGGCATCGTCAGCGGCCTCGGCCGTTCGCTGCGCGGCGCCTCGGGCCGGCTCATCGACAACGTCATCCAGACCGATGCCGCGCTCAACCCCGGCAACTCCGGCGGCCCGCTCGTCGACACTCGCGGCGAAGTCATCGGCGTGAACACTGCCATCATCCGCCCCGCCCAAGGCATCTGTTTCGCCATCGCCAGCAACACCGCGCGCTGGGTCGTGGGCCTGCTCATCAAAGACGGCCGCATCCGCCGCAGTTATATTGGCGTCGCCGGCCAAAGCGTGCCGCTGATCCGCAAGGTCGCGCGCTATCACCACCTCACGCAGGACACCGGCGTGCTCGTCGGCGGCACCGAGCCCGATAGCCCCGCCGCGCGCGCCGGCCTCGTCGAGGGCGACGTCATCGTCGCGCTCGACGGCGCGCCCACCGCTGCGGTCGACGCGCTGCACAAACTTCTCACCGCCGACCGCATCGGCGAGCGCGCGATCGTCACATTCCTCCGTGGCGTCGAACTCCGCCGCCACGCCATCATCCCGTTGGAAACGCCGCCGCGCGCGTAAACGCGCGAAGCTCCAAGCACCAAGATCCAAGCTCCAGAGAAGAACCAATTTTCAAACTCCTAAAGACATCCGCTCTTGCCCCCGTTATTGGAGCTTGGCCGCTGATGTTTCGCTGGAGCTTGGATCTTTTTTTCCGTTCAGCGAAAGAACTCACTCCGCTTCCGACTGTAGAAAACGTAAATCAGCAGCCCGAGCACCAGCCACACCACGAAGCGGATCCATGTGATCACCGTGAGCCCGCTCATCAGCCCCACGCAGAGCAGCACCGAGATCAGCGGAAACACCGGGACGAACGGCACGCGAAAACCCCGCGGCCGGTCCGGCTGCTTGCGGCGCAGGAAAATCACGCCGAGCGACACCAGCGCAAAGGCAAACAGCGTCCCGATGTTCGACAAATCCGCTGCGTCGCCGATGTCGATCAAGCCCGCCGGCAGCCCGACGACCACGCCCGCGATCCAGGTCGACCAGTGCGGCGTCTTGAAGCGCGGATGCACCGCGGAAAACAATTTCGGGAGCAGCCCGTCGCGCGACATCGCGAACCAGATGCGCACCTGGCCGTATTGGAAGACCAGCAGCGAAGAAAGCATACCCGTGAGCGCGCCGACGATGATCACCGTCTGGAAAAACGGATGCGCCCCCAGCACCCGCAACGCGTAGGCCACCGGCGCTTCCGCCGCCGCGCCGGAGCCGAACGTCGTATATTTCTGCATGCCGAGCAGCACCAGCGCCACGCCCACATACAGCACCGCGCACACGACCAGGGAAGCGATGATGCCGAACGGGATATCGCGCTGCGGATTTTTCGACTCCTCCGCCGCCGTCGAAACCGAGTCGAAGCCGATGTAGGTGAAAAAAATAATCGCTCCGCCTGACACCACGCCCGTCAAGCCCGACGGTGCGAACGGATGCCAGTTTTCCGGATGCACCAGCAGCCCGCCCACGACGAGAAACGTCACAATCGCGCCGAGTTTCACCAGCACCATCAGGTTGTTCGTCTTCGCCGATTCGCGGATGCCGCGCACGAGCAGCACCGTGAGAACGAAGATCACGAGAAAGGCGGGCAGGTTGAAATACGCGCCCGTCAGATGTCCACCCACCCACACGGGGCTCGACCAGGCCGACGGCAGATCGAGGCCGAACGTCGCCAACTGCGCTTTCAAATACCCGCCGAACCCGACCGCGACGGCGACATTGCTCACCGCGTATTCGAGAATCAAATCCCACCCGATGATCCAGGCGAAGATTTCCCCGAGCGTCGCATACGAGTAAGTGTAGGCGCTGCCCGCGATCGGGATCATCGATGCCAGTTCGGCGTAGCAAAGTCCCGCAAACGCGCACGCGACTGCCACCAGCACGAATGACAGCGCGATCGCCGGCCCCGCTGGCGGCCGTCCGTGCACGAGCACGCCGGAAATATCGCCGTGGTGCACGAGGTTCAGGAATATATCCATCACCTGCGCGTGCAGGATCGACGCGCTCTCGAAATATTCGCCGGCCGCCGCCGTGCCCGTGAGCACGAAAATCCCCGAGCCGATGATCGCGCCGATGCCGAGCGCGGTGATGCTCCACGGACCGAGATGCTTGTTCAGCCGCTTCTCCGGATGCTCCGAGTCGGAGATGAGGCGGTCGATGCACTTGACCGCGAAAATTTGCCGACCGGGAGGCGACACCGGCTCGGTTGAAGGAGAATTTTGAGCCATAGGTGCTGCGCAGCGCGCGTGAAGCGATGCCGGCAACCCGCCCCACCCGTCAAGCCAACGTCTCGCCCGGTCCCACGACGTCCGCGCTCGATCGCCCTCGATCCGCGGGAAATGCGATCGCAACTTTCGACTTCCGTTTTGCGACCCGCCGCCTACGGTCTCGCATTCCTGCGCCGGAGAGGTGGCAGAGTGGTCTATCGCACCGCACTCGAAATGCGGAGTGTCGCAAGGCACCGGGGGTTCGAATCCCTCCCTCTCCGCCAGTTTGCTCCTCTGAATGGGAAAGAAAACGAAGCTACGTTGCCCGGTTGAATCGGCCCCTTGATGGTTTCTTCTGTAAACCTCGCCGCACTTGAATCCCACCTTTGGGAGACCGCACTTTCCGATTGGCTCGAAAGCTCGCAGCAGGTTCGCTCGGCCATGCAAGGTTTGCTCTCTGACATCCCCGCTCGATGAGCTCACCGGCCAAACCCATCACCGTCATGGTTTCCTCGACGGTCTACGGGATCGAGGATCTGCTGGACCGCGTCTACGACCTGCTCACCGAGTTTGGCTACGAGGTGTGGATGTCACACAAAGGGACGCTTCCGGTTTTTTCGAACGTGTCGGCCTTCGAAAATTGTAAGGAAGGCGTGCGGCGGTGTAAGATTTATCTCGGAATCATCGGAACCCGTTATGGCACAGGCGTCGACACGGCCGACCCCATCCAGCCCTCGATCGTGCATCAGGAGCTTAGGCTCGCCATTGAACTCAAGAAGCCGCGTTGGCTGCTGGCCCATGAGAACATCATGACCGCCCGGACCCTGCTGGCCAAACTCGGTCACGCGGGCACAGAAGGGCGAAAGAACCTGAAGCTGCAGCGATCGGACGTGCTCGAAGATCTTCGGCTGATCGATATGTATGAGGAGGCGATCTTCGACCGCCTGCCGCTCGCCGAGCGTGTTGGGAATTGGGTGCAGAAATTTCACGACGAAAAGGATTCCGGGCGTTACATCATTTCGCAGTTTCGTCGCTACCAGGAAGTCGAGGCCTACCTTCAAGAACACTTCAAGGCGGGAGCACCGTTCCCCGAAGAAGGCGGCGAAGCATGAAGCCGGAAAAGATTCTCGAACTGCTCGGTCTCGGCGAGGGCCAGGGATTGGAGTTCAAGACGACGCTCCAGTCCGTGGATTCGATCGGGAAAACCGTTTGTGGATTTCTCAACTCGGGTGGCGGCTATGTGGTCTGCGGCATCGCCGACAAAGGGGATGTGGTCGGCCTCGAGATTTCCGATGAAAGGTTGGCCGCTTTCGAACGTCAGCTGCATGAAAGCATCTCTCCCAAAACGCTCGTGTCCGTGCAGCGCGAGCGACTGCGGCAATCAACCGTGGCAGTGATTGAAGTGCCCAAAGGACGTGACGTGCCATACTCCTATCAGAACGTCATCTACCTCCGAAAGGGAGACAAGAACGTGGTGGCCGACTCACCGACCATTCGCGACATGGTGCTTCGCACGCAGATTGAACCGGAGAGGTGGGAGCGGCGTTTCTCTCTCGCAGATCTGGAGAACGATCTAGATTCGGCAGCAGTGGCGGCGACGGTTGCCGATGCGGAAAAAGTAAAGCGCGCCTTCTTTCATGACCCGCGCGATCCCGTGCATACGCTCGAGGATCTCTCAGCCGCCCGCCATGGCCGGCTGACCAACGGCGGCGATGTTCTCTTCGCCCGCAATCCAGCAATACGACTGCCCCAGACTCGGCTTCGCGCCATCCGCTACAACTCCGACAAGGCCGGCGATACCTTTAGTGATATGAAGTCCTTCGAGGGACCGCTCTACGATCTTTTCGAAGATGCGTACGCCTTCATTGTCCGAAACACGGCCTCGGTCGCTCGTTTTCCTGAAGACAGCCCCAAGCGTGAGGACTCGCCCATTTACCCTGAAGCCGCTGTGCGCGAGGGGTTGATCAACGCGCTCGTTCATCGCGACTACGCTTCGCCTTCCGGGGGAGTCAGCGTGCATATTTTTCCCCAGCGCCTGGAAATCTGGAATTCGGGCAACCTGCCTGATGGCGTGACCCCGGAAAGTCTCGCCAAAGGCCAGATATCAATCCTTCGGAACCCCGATATTTCGCACGTACTCTATCTTCGAGGGCTGATGGAAAAAGCGGGCCGCGGCAGTATCCTCATTCGACACACGTGTGAGCTCCAAGGACTTCCAGCTCCAACATGGCGCTCTGATGCAGCGACTGGTGTGACGCTCACGTTCTTTACCCCGCAAGTCACCCCCCAAGCGACCCCGCAAGTCACCCCCCAAGCGACCCCGCAAGTCACCCCCCAAGTCGGAAAGCTCTTGGCGGTGTTGAAAGGCGAGATGTCGCGAGGGCTTCTGATGAAGCGGGTCGGAATCAAAGACCGTAAACATTTCCGCGAAGCCTTCATCCAGCCGGCTCTCGAACAAGGGCTGGTAACAATGACGGAGAGCGCGGCCACGAGCGCGAATCAGCGATATCGGCTCACGGAGTTGGGAAATGCGGTGGCAACAGCCGGGACAGGAAAGCGGCATCATGATAAGCGCTGAGAAGACGAAGCACAGGATGAGCACAATCGGGAGCAGTAGGAAAAGGATCACCAGCAGCACGAACGTCGCGAGAAACGAAACCGCATCGATATTGGGGACCGGCATTCTTGCGGGGAGTATTATTGATTAGTTGTGCGTCGCACTTGAGCGGACGATGCCGAGGACTGCTCACCTACGCCCCAGAAGCCAAAAAGATCCGATTTCCCCCGGGAGGCTTTCGGCCAAAGTCTATCATTTGAAATCACGTCTTCATGACACGTTGTCGCGGCCCGAACATTTGGTCCGCGTGCACGAACGTCTACAGCAGTCGCACGGTTAAGAAGGCCTCCGAATGATGAATGGGAGGCGTGAATCTCGCCTCTCGAAGAGCATTACCAGAAGAAGTGACGCCGACGGCAGGGCGGCGAGTCCCTTCGCCGCCGCGTTGATCAGAAATCGTTGCGACGCGGAACGGAGTCCGCGCCCTACCGGGATCGCGTCACTTTTTCACGAAATGCTCAATAAGTCCGCTCCCGATCTGGCGACTTAGCTTCGACGGCGGAAACGGGTTCGAATCCCTCCCTCTCCGCCAGTAACGTCCCCGGCAGCGCCGATCGGCCCTCGCGTCCTGCTTCCAGCCGCACCCACCGCCCTGGGCTGCACGCCAACACCCGCCTCGATTCGCTTCGCGCGGAATACGCGCAAGATCGTTTTCGGATGCCTGGGTCGTCGGCGCAGAAGGCGGTCGCCGATTTTAAAGAAATTTCACTCTTCCTCCGGGTCACGCAAAGCCCCGTCACCCCGGCAGATTCGGCGCAGTACGGCGCGGACCGCAATCCATGCGCAGGAAATCGCATCAAGTGTTCTGCAAGCTGGCCGAAGAAATTTTTCCGGTTCCTCGTCCGCGTCCCGGCGGAACCGCCGAGCCCGACCTTCTTCTGCCACCCATGTCTCAAAAAATTTTCCGCGTCCCCGGGTTCGCCCTGGGGCTACGTTCTCCTGCGCCGGCCTCAGGCGAACGATCCGCCGCTGCGGTCCGCCCCCGGCAAAATCCCGCGCCGCGTCGGCCGCGCCGGTTTTTTCGGCCCATCGCCGCGGGAATCCTCGTCGGCACTGTGGCCCTGGCCGGCTGCTCTTCCATCCGCCCGCAGCCGTTTTCCGCCGCCGAGGTCAAAGGCGCTCTCGCCGACGGCGTCGCCAACGCCCGGCTCGGCGTCGAGCCTCTCCAGGCGCCCCTCACCCTGGAGGAGAGCATCGCCCGCGCGCTGAAATACAATCTCGCCCAACGCGCCCGCCAGATGGAGCAGGCGATCGCACTCGATCTTTGGAAGTCCGGCAGTTACGATCTCCTTCCTCGCGCCGTCGCGATGGCGGGCTATCGCAGCCGCGACAACGATCTCGTCTCGCGTAGCAAGGATTCGGTTACAGGCGCCCCCTCCCTCGCCCACCCGTTCATCTCCTCTTCCCGCGACTACGAACTCTACGATCTCGGGTTCAGCTGGAGTGCTCTCGATTTCACCGTCGGCTATTACACCGCGCGCCAGAACGCCGACCGCGTGCTCGTCGCCCTCGAGCAGCGCCGCAAGGCGATGCACGTCCTCAGTCGCGACGTCACCATCGCCTTCTGGCGCATGGCCAGCGCGCAACGCCTGCGCGACGACGTTCGCCGCACCATCGCCGACGCCGAGGCCGCGCTCGCCGACGCCTCCCAGGCCAACGCCGAATCCCTCCGCTCGCCCGTCGATAACCTCCGTTACCAGCGCCAGATTCTCGAAAACATCCGGCTGCTTTCGACCATCGACAAGGAATTCGCCACCGCCCGCTTCGCCCTCGCCAACCTCGTCAACGCTCCGCTCGACGCCGAGTTCAGCGTGGTCGAGCCCGACTCCCGGCCGAACATCGCGATCCTCGACGTTCCCCCCGCGGAGATGGAGGAGACCGCGCTGCTCCAGAACGCCGACCTCAAGGAGCAACTCTACCAGCAGCGCATCGCCGCCCAGGAGGTTCGCAAGGCCCTCGCCCGGCTCCTCCCCAATCTCGCGCTGAACTACGATCTCAAATACAACACCGACAACTATCTCATCAACCAGAGTTGGAACGAGGCCGGCCTCCTCGTCTCGCAGAATCTCACCGCGTTGCTCGCCGCGCCCGCCCAGCGTCGCGCCGCCCAGGCCGGCGTCGAACTCGCCCGGCAGCGCCGCCTCGCCGCGCAGATGGCCCTGCTCACCCAGGTCCACATCGCCCGGCTCGAACTCGCCTCCACCTTCCGCCAGCTCCAGCTCGCCGACCGGATCTGGGATCTCGACCAAAACATCGGACGCCACGCGGCCAACCGCGAGGAAGCGCAGGCCGACAGCAAGCTCACCAAGATCGCCGCCGACACCGCGTCCATCGTCAGCATGCTCCGCCGCTATCAGGCGCTCGCCGAATTCCACGCCGCCAGCGGGGCGCTCCAATCCACCCTCGGTCGCGAGATCGACCTCGACAGCGTCGCCAGCCGGTCGCTGCCCGAGCTGACGGCCGCGGTCCGCCACTGGCAGGACGACTGGCAGTCCGGCCACCTCGCGGCGCCGGGCTCGCTGTGAGCGACGTCGCGCGGTCCCATGAAATCGCCTGCGCTCTTCGCCTTCGCCGCGATGGTTTCGCTCGCGTGCTGCGCCGCCACGCCACCGCCGCCGGTTGACGAACCACCCGTCCGCGCGCAGCTCACCTCGCGCCGGATGGCGGCTCTGTCCGCTGAAATCTCCGCCAAGGTCGGCACCCTGCACGTCGTCGAGGGCGGCGGTTTTCACGCCGGAGACTTGCTCGTCTCCTTCGACGATTCGCTCCAGCGCGCACAGCTCGATCGCGCCCAGGCCGTCCTCACCGCCGCCGAGAAAACCCACACCGCCAACCAGCGGCTGCGTGCGCTCAATTCCATCGGCCAGGTCGAACTCGAACTCGCCGAGGCCGAGATCGGCAAAGCCCGCGCCGAACTCGACTACGCCGCCGCGATGCTCGCCCGCTGCCGCATCCGCGCGCCTTTCTCCGGCCGCATCGCCGAACAGCGCATCCACGAGCAGGAGTTCGTCCAGGCTGGCCAGGTTCTGTTCGAGATCATTGACGACGCGCCGCCCGAAATCGATTTCATCGCTCCCTCGAAATGGCTGGCCTGGGTCCGCGCCGGCCAGCCGCTCGTCCTGCACCTCGATGAAACCGGCCGCGACTATCCGGCGGTGGTCGAGCGCATCGGCGCGAAGGTCGATGCCGTCAGCCAGTCCGTGAAAATCGTCGCCGGCGTCCGCGGCGCGTTCCCCGAACTCGTCGCCGGCATGAGCGGCGCCGTCACCGTCTCCGCCTCCGCTCCCTGATTTTTTTCGCCGCATGAACCAGCCGCGTCCCGCTCTCTCGCTCCGGGCCAACTCTCCCGACACCGCGGCGCCCGCGCCGAAATTCCGCCGCCTGTCGCCGGCCCCGCTCGCCCTCGAGCCGCGCCTCGTGTTCGACGGCGACGCCGGGGCGGAAAAGCACACCGACCAGCCCGCGCCACCGATCGATGCTGCCTCCGTCGCGCACGACCGCGAGGTCGTTGCCGACCGCGATCTCGCCCAAGACCGTGCGCCCGTCCAACAAGCTCCCGTCGCCGCGCCGTCACCCTTCACGGAGATTGCTTTTATCGATACGTCCGTGGCCGACTGGCAGACGCTCGCCGCCAACGTCAAGCCCGGCGCCGAGGTCATCCTCCTCGACAGCGCCCGCGACGGCCTCTCGCAGATCGAGTCCGCCCTTGCCGGACGCACCGATCTCGCCGCAATCCACCTCGTCAGCCATGGCAGCGAAGGCACACTCCAGCTCGGCACGACGACGCTCACCGCGGATACGCTCGACGTGCAGCACGACGTGCTCGCCGCCATCGGCCGCGCGCTCTCCGCCGAGGGCGACATCCTGCTCTACGGCTGCGACGTCGCCGCCGGCTCGTCCGGCCTCTCGCTCATCGGCCGCCTCGCCCAGGAAACCGGCGCCGATGTCGCCGCGTCGACCGACGCCACCGGCACGGCCGACGCCGGCGCGAACTGGACGCTCGAGCGCGCCACCGGAAAAATCGAGGCCACGCGCTTCCTCACCGATGCCGGCGTCACTGGCTACCGCGACTGGCTCAGCACCATTTCGCTCGCCGGCAAGACCGGCTGGACGCCCGTGATGTTCGGCGCGAATCAAGATCCAGTCGGCGACAGCCAGGCCGGCGCGGCCGACACCGATATCGTCGGCGATGCCAGTCACGGCTCGCTCTACGTCGCCTTCGACGACAACGGCACCCTCGGCGCCGGCGACGATACCGTCGCGTTCCGCCTGCGCCTCGACAACCCGACCAGCCCCACGAATTTCAGCGGCGTCGCCATCGTCGGCATCGACGCCAACCTCGACGGCCGCATCGACGTCTTCGTCTCCGTCGACGGGCGCAACAACACCCAGGCCGTTCGTATCCTCGATCCGGGCACGGGCGCCAACATCTCGCCCAATACGACCACGACCGCGCCGCTGCCGACCGGCTGGCTCGCGAACAACGGCGTCTACGGGTTTTCCGCCGGCAACTATTCCGTCGTCGCCGTTTCCTCGGCCACCGACCCGAATTGGAACGGCGTCAGCGATATCGGCGGCGACGGCAAGACCGACGTCTTCGTCTCCTGGAAAATTCCCGTCGCCGATCTCGCCGCCGTGCTGGCGAAACCTTCCGCCGTCGATCGCAACGGCGTCTACGGCCCGCGCGGCGCCGCCGGCATCGGCGGATTCACGAAGGACACCGTCGTTCGCTACGTGTCGTTCACGCAGACACAGCCCGGCCCGATCAACGGCGACCTCAACGGCGTCGGCGGCAGCTACGACAAGAACGCCACCTTCTCCTCGCTCGGCGCCTTCACCGCGCCGATGTCCGCCAGCGATCCGGTGTCGGCGACCGCGTTCGTCACGATCGACACCCCCGTCGATCCGAACGGCGTCATCGGCGCCGCCGAGGACGACGCGCTCACGTTGAGCGGCACCGCGTCCGCGAGCGGCTGGGTGAAGCTCACGGTTAGCGACGGCACGCACCAGGTCGTCGCGTGGACCCAGGCCGACGGCGCCCAGCACTGGTCGCTCTCCGGCCTAAACCTCAGCGGCCTCGACGACGGCACGCTCGCCTTCACCGCCGAACTCGTCTCCGCCGACAACGGCAGCACGCCGGTCGCGGGCGCGAGCGCCGCCTCCACGTTTTCCCTTCACGACACCATCGGCCCGGTCCTCGCGATCGATCCCATCGCCACCGCCGGCCACCCGACGCTCTCCGGCACCTCCGACCTCCCCGCCGGCTCCGCGGTGACCGTCGCCGTCGATCCCAACGGCGATGGCGTCCTCACCGATCTCGTCACTTACACCGTCCTCGTCGGCGCCTCCGGCGGCTGGACGCTCGACACTTCCGTCGTCGCTCCCGCTAGCGGCACGGTGCCGACCGCGGGTTTCACCGCGTACGCCAAAGTCACCGCGACCGCCCAGGACGCCGCCGGCAACTCCAGCTCCGTCACCGCGATCGACAAGCCCACCGTCAACAGTTTCTCGACACAGAGTCTCACCCCGACTGTCAGCGGCACGTGGCATAACAACGGCGCCGATACGATCAGCGTCACCGTCAACGGCGTCACCTATGCCTACGGCACGCTCACGATCTCCGGCAACACGTGGTCCGTCGCGCTCACCGCCAACACCGGCGGCAGCGCGCTCGTCGCCGGCCAGACTTACGACGTGGTGGCGACCGTCACCCGCAGCGGCGCCAACGTCGCCGATGCGTCCGCCGGCGAACTCGTGATCGTCGCCGGTCCGTCCGTCGACATCTTCGGCGCCGCCACTGCCTCGACGTCGAGCACCCGCCCCACCATTGCCGGCACCGCCACCGCCAACGCCGTCGTCGCTCTCCGCATCGATCCCAACAACGACGGCAATCTCAGCGACGCCGTGATCTACTCCATCACCGCCGACGGCAGCGGCAACTGGTCGATCGACACCGCGAGCGCCACGCCGGTCTCCGGCTACCTCCCCGCCGCCGGCCTCTCCGGCACTGCGGGCCTGCTCGCCACGGTGACCGATGCGAACAACCGCACCGCCACCGACACGCAGGCGCTCACGATCACCGTCCCATCGATCGCGATCTACAGCGTCAGCGGTGCCTACCCGACGACCACGCCTTCGACCGTCGCCGGCGACAACACCCTCAACGCCACCGAGGACGACGCGGTCACGATCTACCTCACCGGCGCCAATCTCCAGACTTCGGATACCATCGCGGTCACGCTCGGCGACGGCGTGCACCCCGCGATCACCGGCACCGCGGCCTACGAAGCGGCGACCGGCCGTTGGAAAGCCACGCTCAACGCCTCTTCGCTCGACGACGGCGCCGACGCCCTCACCGTTTCCGCCTCCTTCAACTCCGGCCAGGCCACCGCCTCGCGCGCCGTGAGCCACGATTCGCAGGTCTACGCGACGGTCCTCTCCGCGCAGACCAGCTCGACGACGCCCACCGTCAGCGGCACCGCCGACGTCACCGCTGCCTCTCTCACGGTCACGGTCGATCGTTACACGAAGCAAGGAGCCTCCATCGCGTTCAAGGATACCGCCGTCTACACCACCGCCAGCGGCGTCACGTTCTCGAACGGCGCCTGGTCGCTCAGCATTTCCCAATCTGGCGGCACCTTCAACAACGACGGCGAATACGTCGTCGTCACGGTCGCCGGCACCGACGCCGCGGGCAACTCCGCCACCGCCATCGGCCGCGTCACGAAGTTTTCGACCGGCGGCGGCACGACCGCACAGGCGATCGCGATCGGCGCCATCGCCGGCAACAACGTCATCGACGAGACCGAGGACAATTCGGTGACGCTCAGCGGCACCGTCAGCGCCAACGCCTCCAACGGCTGGGTTCGTGTCACGCTCACCGACGGCACCAACACGCTCACCCAGACCGTCCAGGCGTCCGGCACCGCTTGGTCGGTCACCGGCCTGAATCTCGACACGTGGAAAGACGGCGCCGTCCTCGTCAAAGCCGAACTCTGGTCCGCCCAGACCGGCGGCAACGTCATCGCCAGCGCGAGCGCCACGCCCACGCACACCAACACCGTGGCCATCGCTCCCTCGGTCGTCATCACCGATAACGTTCCCGGCATCGCCGGCGGCGACGTCACGTTCACCATCACGTTTTCCCAAAGCGTCACCGGCTTCGATGCCTCCGATGTCACCGTCACCGGCGGCACCAAGGGCGCGTTCACCGCCGTCAGCGGCTCCGTCTACACGCTCATCGTCACGCCCACCGCCGGCACCGCGAGCGGCGCGATCACCGTCGATGTCGCGGCCAATGTCGCGCAGAATCCCGGCGCCCTCGGCAACGACGCCGCCCCGCAGGCCACGCAGCTCTACGACACGCTCGCGCCGGCGCTCGCCGTCACCTCGCTCGCCACCGCCGGCCGCCCCACGATCAGCGGCACTGCCGATCTTCCGGTCGGCTCGACGATCGCGGTCACGATCGATCCCGACAACGTCAGCGGCTCCGCCTCCGCCGTCGTCTACACCGCCACGGTCCTCAGCGGCGGCACGTGGTCCCTCGATCTCACCTCCGCCACCCCGACGAGCGGCTCGCTCCCCGCCGGCGGGCTCACCGCCTATGCGAAGATTTCCGCCACCGCCGCCGACGTCGCCGGCAATACCGCCACCGCCGTCGCGCTCGACAAACCCGCCGTCGATTCGCTCCTCACCAACCAAACGACCCCGACGCTCACCGGCACCTGGGCCAGCATCCCCGGAGACAATCTCTACGTCGTCGTCGATGGCGTCGCCTACGGCACCACCGCCGGTGTCGACGTCACGCTCGACGGCGTCGGCTACACCACCGTCGCCGGACTCGTCACTTCCTCGTCCAGCGATCGGTGGTCGCTCACACCGCAACCGCTCCCCGCCGGCAACTACAACGTCACCGCCTACGCCGTGCGCGGCAGCGCCCAGACCACCGACGCGACCGCCGGCGAACTCGCGATCGACACCGCTGCGCCGTCCATCGCGATCACCGGCATCACAAACGACACCGGCACCGCCGGCGATTTCCGCACCAGCGACCAGACGCTCGTCTTCACCGGCACCGCCTCCGCCGGCGCCAGCGTCCGCCTCGAACTGCGCGACGCCGCCAACACGCTCGTCTTCACCACCACCGTCACCGCGACCGCCGGCGGCGCCTGGTCCCTCGACCGCACCGGCCAGTCCGCTCTCGAGGAAGGCAGCTACACGCTCACCGCCACCGCGACCAGCGCCGCCGGCAACACCGCCGCCGCTTCTCGCGCGATCGTGATAGATCTCACCGGCCCAGCCATCGCGATCACTTCCAATAACAAAACTCCGGATACGACTCCGACGATCGCCGGCACCACCGACCTTCCGGCGGGCAGCACGATCGCCATCGTCGTCGACCCCGACGTCTCCTCCGGCAGCACGACCTATACCTACACGACGACCGTCCAGTCCGACGGCACCTGGGGCATCGACACCGGCGCCGCCACTCCCGCCGGCGAATCCGCCCCCGTCGTTTACGCCAACGGCAAAACCCTCGGCGTCGTCGCGAGCGGCACCGACTCCGCCGGCAACGCCGCCAGCACGAACAAAAATCTCGAGATCGGCCCCGCGCCCACGATCGCCGTCACGCGCCCCGCTCTCGGCGGCGATTTCATCGCGAACGCCGCGGAAGACGACGCCGTTGTCCTCTCCGGCATGACGACCGGCACCACCGCCGACGATCTCGTGCAGGTCACCATCACCGACGGCACGCGCACGATCTCCGACACCGCCGTCATCCAGTCCGACCTCTCCTGGTCGCTCGCCGCCCTCGATCTCAGCGCGATGAACGACGGCCCGATCACCGTCACCGCGAGCTACACGGACGCCGGCGGCAACCGTTACGCGGATACGATCGCCTTCGCCCACGACAAGACACCGCCCGCCGCCACGCTCACCGCCGGCGCCACGACGATCACGGGCCCCGTTACGGTCACCGTCACCTTCGCGGAAAACATCACCGGCCTCACCGCCGCCGACTTTGTCACGTCCAACGGCGCCGTCGTTTCGAACCTTTCCGGCAGCGGCAGCATCTACACCTTCACCCTCACGCCCGTCGTCAACGGCTCCGCCGCCGTCTGGCTCCCCGCCGCCGCCACCGAAGACGCCGCACACAACGCGAGCACCGCGTCCAACGCTCTCTCGTTCACCGTCACCGGCCAGGCCGCCAACGATACGATCGCGCCCACGATCGCC
This sequence comes from Verrucomicrobiota bacterium, assembly GCA_048498075.1. GTDB lineage: Bacteria > Verrucomicrobiota > Verrucomicrobiia > Opitutales > Opitutaceae > Opitutus. The sequence continues at coordinate 40,829 of JBEHYR010000054.1, forward strand.
AGCATCGTCCGCCTCACGCCCGCCGCCGACGTCACCAACGCCGATACGCTCACCTTCCGCGTCACATTCAGCGAGGACGTGCAGCGCGTCGATCCCACCGATTTCGCGCTCTCCGGCACCGCCGGCACGAGCGGCACGATCACCGGCGTCGTGCAGGTGAACGCCACGACCTACGACGTCACCATCGGTGGCGCGGCGCTCGCCGACGCCAACGGCACCGTCATCCTCTCGCTCGGCGCGCACAACATCGCTGACACCGCGAACAACGCACTCGTCAACGCCACGCCCACCGGCGCGCACGAAGCCTACACGCTCGACAACGCCGCGCCCACCCTCACCGCCTCTTCGCCCGCCGACAACGCAACCGGCATCGCCGTCGACGCCGACCTTTCGCTCACCTTCGACACGCCGGTGTTCGCCGGCAGCGGCACGATCGTCCTCCACCGCAGCGACGGCACCGTCATCGAGACCTTCAACGTCGCCACCGGCCTCGGCACCGCCGGCGGCAGCCTCGGTTTCGCCGGCAGCACGATCTCGATCGACCCCGCGCTCAACCTCACCGGCAACACCGGCTATTACCTCGAGATCGCCAGCACCGCCGTAAAAGACGCCGCCGGCAACACCTACAGCGGTATCAGCGACGCCACCACGCTCAACTTCACGACACTCAGCGGCGATGTCACGCCGCCATCGATCACCGCGCCCTCCGC
>JBEHYR010000055.1:0-39927 GCA_048498075.1 Verrucomicrobiota bacterium
TAGACCTTCCCTCTGCAGGGCGGTCAACAGACTTACATGTTCTTTCGTTCATGTTCACTGTCCAGCAGGTGCGCCCTGCCGGGCGCACCCAAAAAAAAAGCACAGCCGTTCGGCTGTGCTTGGGAACAAGGCGATCGAAAGGGCTCAGCCCTTCTTCGCGCGCTTGGCGACTTTCTTTTCCTTGGCCGTCTTTTGCGGCGCCTTGCGGGTCTGTTTCTTCGAGTTCTGGGTTTTTGCCATAGGGAATGGGAGAATGGTTTCGCCTGCCGTGCGCTCAGCGCATGCGCATCTGCTCGATCGGGCCTTCCTCGTAGCTGATTTTGCCTTCCGCCACTTCGCGCAGCGCCGTGTCCTCCGCCGAAAGTTTTTCCAGCGATTCCACCAGCGGACGATTGCCTCGGCGCAATTGTTTCACCCGGCGCGAGACCACGTTGATGAGGAGATTCGGATCGGAAATGACTCTCAGGGCCGCTTGCATGTAATCGTCGCGCATAGGTGGGGTGTCGGCTCGAAAAGAAGTGAGCCGCGCCCCAACTAAAAAGCAATCCCCGCCGAACGCGACGCTAATTTCAGTCCGCGCAAAAACAAAAACCGCCGCGGCTCAAATTTGCGAATACGCTGCCGGCACGAGAAACCGGCTCGTGACTTTCGAGACGTTGTCCGCCCACTGCGGATCGTTCTTCAATTTTTCCCAAATCGGATGCCGCCCGAACGCCGCCCAGTTTTTCGCGTGCGTCTCGCGATCCGCGCTGCACAGCAGGTAAGTCAGATGCGGCAGATCGCGCCCGACGAGTCCCTGCCCGTAGAACACCGGCGAGAGATTCAGATGCTGCATCAGCTCGATTTCGCCCGCGTTGAACATCGCGACTTTGTTCAGCGCCTTCGCCTCGCTGTAGCTTTCATAGGTGCGCATCTCGAAAATCCGCGCCTTGCCCTCGCGCTTCAGCACCGGCACCGCGAACCGCGGCAATCCGGCGAACGCGAGCAGCAGCCACGAATCGATCCGGTCGAATGCGGGCGCCGCCTTCGTCGCCGCCGTGAAATACTCGCCCGCCGCCGCGCTCACCGCCGGATCGGCGTTCAGCGACGCGGTCACGTTCGCCACTGACTCGATCGTCGCATGCGGAATCAGCACCCACACCGCCGGCCCGTCCTTCGCCTCCGGCTCGGTGAACACGCCGACCGCCGCGACCCCGCGCGCGTTCAGCGCCGGAATCAACGCGTGCTCGAGATAATGCTCCAGCGACGCCGCCGGCGCGCCCGCTTTCAGCCGATACGCACGCAACTCGTAGTAGTCGCGCGCCGTTTCCCTGGCGCCCTGGTCCGCGGCCATCGTTTCGGCGGCGGCCGATTTTCCCGTGGGCAACGCCGACACTGCCGCCGCGGTGAGCGCGGTTTTCACGAATTCCCGGCGATGAAGTTTCATGCTCCGGCTCGACGCACCAGCGATGCTTCGGTTGCGACCGCGTACTTTCTCCGCATCTTTTCGCATGAGCAAAGCCTTCCTCCGCGAGTCCGACTTCGACGACTCCCCCGACCTTCCGCCCGCCGCCTCGCCTCTGCCGCCCGGCGCCCGAAACTATCTCACGCCCGCCGGAGCCCGGCGCCTGCAAGCGGAGTTGGCGCATCTCGTCGAGCAGGCGCGCCCGCCCCTCGCCGCGCGAACTCACGATCCCGAGGCGAAGCGCGAACTCCGCCTGCTCGATCAGCGCATCCGTTACGTCCAGCACAGCCTGAGCACCGCCCATATCGTCGCGCCCTCCGCCGCCGACACCGACGATGGCATTGTTCGTTTCGGTTCGACCGTCACCGTCCGCGCTCCCGGCGGCGGCGAATCGCGTTATCAACTCGTCGGCGTCGACGAAGCCGATCCCGCCGAGGATCGCGTGAGCTGGCTGTCCCCGCTCGCCCGGGCGCTGCTCAACGCGCGCGTCGGAGAACGCGTCGTTTTTCACGCCCCGGCCGGCCCGCGCGAGCTGGAGATCCTGGCCGTGGAGCCCTGACGAATTTAAAAAAATTCCCGGCGCCGGAGCTCGGATCGGCGCGCGTTACGAAAACATGCGGCTTCTATCCGACTGTTCTCACACTCCGGATACCGTCTGCCTCGATCGCGATGCGGCGGTCGCGATAGAGCGCGCCGATCGCCTGCTTGAAGGCTTTTTTGCTCACGCCGAATTCCTCCCGAATCGCTTCCGGCGAACTGCCATCGTGAAGCGGCAACCGTCCGCCCGCCTTCCGCAGCGCCGCCAAAATCTGCTCCGTCAGCGGCGCGATCCGCTGGTAACCTGCGCGGTCGAGCGCGAGATCGATTTTGCCGTCGGATCGCACTGTGCGCACAAAGCCGTTCATCGACGCTCCGACCATCAACGGCCCCGCCAGCTCCGCACGGTACAGCAGTCCGCCATGCGCATTCTCGATCACGGCCTTGTAGCCCAGCGGCGTCTCGCCCGCGATCAGGAGCTTCACCGCCTGCCCTTCCGCATAGTTCGCCGGCGTTTTATTCAAATGCCGCTCGAGCCGGCCGCTCGCGACGATGCGATCCGTGCGCTCGTCGATCCCGACGTGCACCACCAGCCGCTCGCCCGCCTGCACGGGTTTCTCCTGTTCGCGCCGCGGCAGCAAAAGATCCTTCTCCAGCCCCCAATCGAGAAACGCACCCACGCTTGGATTCACCGCCACCACCCGCAGCCACGCAAAATCGCCCGCGCTCGCCAGCGGACTGCGCGTCGTCGCGATCAGGCGATCGTCCGAGTCGCGGTAAACGAACACGTCGACGATTCCGCCCGGCACGAGACCGCGCGGCACCTGCCGGATCGGCAGCATGATGTCGCCATGCGACCCGCCATCGAGATAGTAACCCTGCGGCGCCGCGCGCAAAACGGGGAGCTGATTGCGTTGTCCGAGGAGCGCCATGTTGCCGCAGCGTGCACACCCGCGCCGCCGTTGAGGAGGCAATTCTTCGCCCATGCCTCGCCGCCGACCAGGAACCTCCTCAGTCGGAAACGCGCAGTAGAAAAACCACGAATGGACACGAATACACACGACCACCGATCGAGAACTACCCGAAGAAGTGACGCCGACAGGTCGGGCGGCGAGTCCCTTCGCCGCCGTGTTGACCAGGGATCGTGCGGCGCGGAACGGCGTCCGCGCCCTGCCGGGATCGCGTCACGTCTTCACGAAACGCTCAATATAGAGAGAGAGCCGATCAGTTTACCCCAAACCCAAGTCGACACGACACGACGATGGCGAAATCAGATGAAACACCTCCTGTTTTCATTCGTGTTCATTGGTGTCCATTCGTGTTTCAACGGATTGATCCGGCCAAGCCCGGCCAGCTCGCGATGGCACGGATCAACCCGAATGTTCGGAGGAAATGAACGAAGCAAAAGTCGCCAGACGATTCGCTCACCGTCCGGTGCTTTGGAAATGCTCCGGGCTTTGGGGTCACAAGACGCTGGTCCGTGGTCGTCCGTGCGATCCGTGGTCAATTCCGTCTCCACGTTTCCCACTCCAATTTGTAACGACGGTCCATGACCCGCCCGCTCGACCCACGCCTTTCCTCGAACCCCGTGGCCCGGACCGTCCTACCGCCGTTTGCTCTGCGGGCGGGTTCTAAGTTGAGCCCCTTCCGGCCGCCGGCATCGTCGCGCCATGCCTCCTTCGCCCGATCCGCTCCACGGCGTCACGCTTGAACGCATCGTGACCGAACTCGCCGGTGAATTCGGCTGGCCCGAACTCGGCCGGCGCGTGCCCGTGCGCTGCTTCCTTTTCGATCCCAGCGTGAAATCCAGCCTCACCTTCCTCCGCAAGACGCCCTGGGCGCGCGCGAAGGTCGAAGCGCTCTACGTCGACTGGAAATCCCGCGCTCTCTGAGCGCCCCCTGATCTCACGCACCGAGTCCCAGCCCCACTCTCCCCTCCAACGTTTTGTCATCTAATGGATGACAAATCTCCCGCGGTTGTTCACGCGCGCCGCCTTCGCGTCGATCGGTTCCCACGTTTTCGCACAGCAAAAGGCAATCAATGCACAGCCCACCGTCGAAACGCCTGCTAGGCTGGTCAAAACCTGCGCCATGACGCCGCCCGCCGCCGAATTTCCCTCCGAGACCACCTCCGTCCAGCACGAGGGATGGACCATTCTCACCGCCCGCGAAATCGGCTCCACGAATTCCGCCGCCCGCCGTCTCCCTGCCTGGCACGCCATCCGCGCCCGCGTGCAAACCGACGGCCGTGGCCGCACCGGCCGCGCCTGGGTTTCCGACGAGGGCGGCCTCTGGCTCTCCGCCGTCCTGCCGTGCCCCGGCAATCGCGCCCGCTGGTCCATTCTCCCGCTCGCCGCCGGCTGGGCCATCATCGGCGCGCTGAAGGAACTCGGCGCCCGCGACCTGCGCCTCCGCTGGCCCAACGACCTCATGGTCGGCCGCCGCAAACTCGCCGGCCTCCTCGTCGAACGCTACTCCACCACCACCGCGGTCGTCGGCCTCGGTCTCAACGTTTTTAATACACCCGAAACCACCGAACCCGCGCTCGACGGCGTCTCCATCCGCCTCGCCGATCTCGTCACCGGCGGCTACACGATCGACGACCTCGCGCGTCTCGTGCTTCGCGCCGTCGGTCGCGCCCACGCGCTCGTTCGCGACGATCGGTTCCGCGTGATCGCGAACGAACTCAACCTGAGCTGGTCCGAACCGCGCCTCGTCTCCGTCACCCTCGTCGGCCGCGCCGCCACGTTCACCGGCCTGTTTCACGGGATCGACGACGCCGGCCGCATCCGCCTCACGACCAAAACTCACGGTCGTTGCGCCTACGACGCCGCCCAGGTCGCCCTCCTTCGCGAACTCGAATAATTCCCCATGCCTCCCGTCATTTTCAACAACACCGTCCTGCGCGACGGCCATCAATCTCTCGCCGCCACGCGCATGACCACCGCGCAGATGCTGCCCGCTGCGCCGATCCTCGACGGCATGGGCTTCGGCGGCCTCGAGACCTGGGGCGGCGCCACGATCGATTCCTGCCTCCGCTTCCTCCGCGAAAATCCCTTCGACCGCTTGCGCGCCCTGAAAAAAGCCGCGCCGAAGACTCCGCAGATCATGCTGCTGCGCGGGCAAAACATCGTTCAATACACCAGCTTCCCCGACGACGTCGTCGAAGCCTTCGTCCAGGCCAACGCCGCCGCCGGCCAGGACATCTTCCGCATTTTCGACGCGCTCAACGACACCCGCAATCTCGCCACCGCCATCAAGGCCGTCTGCGCCGCCGGCAAGCACGCCCGCGGCGAAGTCTGCTACACCACCAGCCCCGTCCACACGATCCCCGCCTTCGTCCAGATGGCGATCGAGCTGGAAAAAATGGGCTGCCACTCGATCGGCATCAAGGACATGTCCGGCGTCATCGCGCCGCGCGTCGCCTACGATCTCGTGAAGGAACTCAAGCGCCGTATCGGCATTCCGATCACGCTGCACACCCACGACACCGCCGGCCTCGGGGCCGCCGCCTACTACGCCGCCATCGATGCCGGCGTCGACGCCGTCGAGACCTCGATCGCGCCCTTCGCCAACGGCACCGCGCAGCCCGACACCGTCCGCATGATCGCGATGCTCGAAGGCCATCCGCGCTGCCCGAAATTCGACACCGCGAAGCTGTTTCAACTCCGCGAATATTTCACCGGCGTCTACAAGGAGCTGGAGAAATTCACCTCGACCGCCAACGAGCGCGTCGACTCCGACACGCTATGTTATCAAGTCCCCGGCGGCATGCTCTCGAACTTCCGCACCCAGCTCAAAGAGCAGGGCATGATGGACAAGTTCGACCAGGTGCTCGCCGAGATTCCCGTCGTCCGTGCCGCGCTCGGCTGGATTCCGCTCGTCACCCCGACCTCCCAGATCGTCGGCACGCAGGCGATGTTGAACGTGAAATTCGGCCGCTGGAAAAATCTCTCGCAGCCCGCGATCGACATCGCCCTCGGCAAATACGGCCGCACGCCCGGCCCGATCGACGCCACCGTGCGCGAACTCGCGCTGAAGAAACCCGGCTCAGCGCTCGTCGAGTGCCGCCCCGCTGACCTGCTCGCTCCGCGCCTGCCCGCGCTTCGCGCCGAACTCGTCGCCGCCAGCCTCACGCCGGATGACGAATCCTGCGTCCTGCACGCGATGTTCCCGCGCGAATTCGCCGCGCTGCATAAACCCGTGCCGCCTGCGCCCGCTCCCGCCAGCGCGCCCGTCGTCGTCGCTGCGCCAGCCGCTCCCGCCGGCCCGTCGACCGTGCAGCGCTACGCCCTCACGATCGAAGGCCGCCGCACCGAAGTCACCGTCGCCGAGATCGAATAAAAAAGTAGGGCGGGCTTCAGCCCGCCCGCTTTGCTGGATGGAGCGGCGGCCTACGACCGCCGTCAGTTCGATTTCTCTTTCGCCCGCGGATCCTTCGCTCCGCCTCGCCGCGTTCTCGCTGCGCCTCGCGCGTTCTCGCCGCGTTATCGCTGCGTCACGCGAACAACTCGTCGGCCTTGAAAAACCGCGCCAGCTCGATCTGCGCGTTCTCGTCGCTATCCGACGCGTGCACGACGTTCTTCATCATCTCCGTGCCGAAATCGCCACGGATCGTGCCCTTCGCCGCCTTGCGCGAATCCGTCGGCCCGAGCAGGTCGCGCACCTTCTGCACGATCCCCGGCCCGCGCAGCGCCATCATGATCACCGGCCGCGAACTCATGAACTGCTCGATCTCCGGATAAAACGGCTTCGTCGCGACGTGCGCGTAGTGCTCGCGCAGCAACGTCGGCGTCAGCCGCGTCATCTTGCACCCGATCACATCGAAACCCGCGGCCTCGAAACGGCTCAGCACCGTGCCGACGAGGTGTTTTTCCATGCAGTCCGGTTTAAAAATCACGAAGGTCTTATCCATAGGAACTGGTCAAGCTACGCTCCGCCGCCGCTTTGAAAAGCCTAGAGTTTCACTCCGCGGCGCCCGCGGTCGGGGCTCCGCCGCCGTTCACTTTTTTCCCGGCGGCTGCACCGACGAAGCATCCCCCGAGTTCGCCTGCCGTGGCCGCGGCGCCTGCCCGGGCGCGCCCGTCGTCTCTTCCTGCGTCGACGCCGAAGGACCGTTTCTTCCCGGCGTCTGCCGCGCAAACACGAACACGATCACCGCCATCATCACGAAAAATATCAGGATGCCGACGACCATCCACAGGTTCACTTTCGTCGTCCGCTTGTGGACGTTCATCTCCGGCATTCCGGAACTCTCTTTGTCGATGGCCATGGCGATGCGGCGGAATCCGAGCCTCCGCTTCGCACATAGTCCACCCGACCACCGCCCGGTTCCGTCGTCGCTTAAATGCCCCGCCCCAACATCCGCTCCAACGCCCCGCGCAGCGTCGGATGGCGAAACTCGAAGCCGGTCCCGGGCAATTTCTCCGGCACCGCCCGTAGACTCGCCAGAATCGTCTCGTCCGCCATCTCGCCCAGCACCGCGCGCAATGCCCACGTCGGCACTGCGCACACCGCCGGTCGTCGCAACACACGCGCGAGCGCCGCCGTGAACTCCGCATTCGTCACCGGCTCCGGCGCCACGACGTTCACCGGCCCGCGACACGCGCGCGCCCTCATCGTGTGCTCGATCGCGCCCACCGCATCGTCGAGCGCCACCCAACTCATCCACTGCCGCCCGCTCCCCATTTTCCCACCAAGTCCCAGACGAAACAGCGGCAGCAGTTTCGCGAGCGCGCCGCCGTCCGGCGTGAGCACCACGCCGAACCGCACGCACGCCGTCCTCACGCCGAACCGCTCCGCCGCCAGCGCCTCGGTCTCCCACGCCCGGCACACCTCCGCCAGAAATCCCACCCCGCCCGGCGCGTTTTCCGTCAGCTCCTCGTCACCACGCTCGCTGTAAAATCCCGTGGCCGATGCGCACACGAAAACCTTCGGCTTCCGCCCCGCGCGCTCCATCGCCTTCACGATCGTCCGCGTCGAGTCCACGCGGCTCGCCCGAATTTCCTCCCGCCGCGCCTTCGTCCATCGCCGCTCGCCGACGTTCGCTCCCGCGAGATTCACGACGGCATCGACGCCCTCGAATGCCGCGGGATCGAGTTCGCCCCGCTCCGGATGCCACGCAATTTCCCCCTCTTCCCGCGCCGCCCGTCGCACGAACCGCACCACCTCGTAACCCTGTCCCTTCAAAAACCGCCCCAGCGCCTGCCCCAGCATTCCCGACGCCCCCGCGATCGCCACGCGTTTTCCCGCCACCGACCGCGTGGAAAATAAAAACGTCTCGTCGCTCATACCGGTAGGGACGGCTCTCCGAGCCGTCCGGATCCCTCTCCGCTCCGCATGTTCTTGAACGCCGCCAGCGCCTCCGCCCGCGCCGCCGCATGCTCCACGATCGGCCGCGGATAATTCTCCCCCAGCCTCACTCCCGCTTCCGCGAGCACCTGCGCCGGCGCCTCCCACGGCGCGTGGATGAACTCCACCGGCAGCCTCGCCAGCTCCGGCACCCAGCGCCGCACGTAGTCGCCGCCCGCATCGAATTTCCTCCCCTGCAACACCGGCGCGAATACACGGAAATACGGCGCCGCGTCCGCCCCGCATCCCGCCGTCCACTGCCAGCCGAGCGTGTTGCTCGCGAGATCCGCGTCGACCAGCGTGTCCCAAAACCACGCCGCGCCCTGCTGCCAGGGCAGCCGCAGATGCTTCACCAAAAAAGACCCGACGACCATCCGCACGCGATTGTGCATCCAGCCCGTCTGCCACAATTGCCGCATCCCCGCATCGACGATCGGATAACCCGTCCGCCCGCGCTGCCACGCCCGCAGCTTCGCGCCATCCGCATCCTCCGCCCACGGAAACTTCGCGAACTCCTCTCGCAACGGCTGCTCCGGCGTGTGTGGAAAATGAAACAACAAATGATGCGCGAACTCGCGCCAGCCGAGTTCCGTGAGAAAAACCCGCGCCCCTTCGCTCGGCGGAAACACGCCCGAGCCCTTCGCCGCCATCCGCACCGCCGCCCAGATCTGCCGGGCCGAAAGCTCCCCGAAATGCAGCGCCGGCGAAAGCATCGATGTGCCGTCGCGCGCCGGGGAATTTCGCGCGTCCGCATACTCCGCCATCCGCCGACCGACAAATCTCGCCAGCCGCCCCGTCGCCCCCGCCTCGCCCGGTGTCCACGCCGCCCTGAGGCCCGCGTCCCACGCGATGCGCGGCAGCAATTCCAGCTCCGTGATCTCCAACGACCGCGGCCACCGTGTCGGCGCCGCGATATTCCGCTCCGCGAATTTCATCGGCGCCGCCACCGGCAGCGTCAGGCAGTGCCGCCAATACGGCGTGAACACCTGGAACGGCCGCCCCTGCTTGTTCGCGATCGTGGGCGGCTCGTTGAGCAGCGTCCCCGAAAAAATTTTCACCTCGAGTCCCGCCGCCGCGAACTCGCCCTCGATCGCCGCCTCGCGCGCGACCGCCGCCGGTTCATACCGACGATTCCAATACACCGCACCCGCGCCCGTCGCTCGCGCCATTTCCCGCAACCCCGCCGCCGATTCCCCGCGCGCCACGATCAGCCGCGAGCCCCGCTCGCGCAGCGACGCATCGAGCGCCACGAGCGAATGATGCAGCCACCACCGCGACGCCGCGCCCATCGGCCAGCGTCCCTCGCCCGCGTCATCCAGAATAAAAACCGGCACGACCGCGCCCCCGCGCCCAACCGCCGCGTTCAGCGCCGGATTATCCTGCAACCGCAAATCCTGCCGAAACCAAAGCAGCGTTGGTGTCACCACCCGCTATTCGTCCGTCCAAAGCTCTGCGGATGCAAGGCCGGTAGGGACGGCACTCCGTGCCGTCCGTAACCCTTCCGCCTTCTTGCGCCCTCCCCAAATCACCATCCCCGTCCTCCCGCGTCGCCATCGGTCACAGCGTTGTCACAGCGTTTCCTGATAAAGTTTCTCATACCCCGCCGCCGCCACCTTCCAGCTGAAATCCCGCGTCATCGCCCGCCGTTGCACCGCCTCGTAGCGCGGCCGGTCCGCGAACAACCCCACCGCCCGCAGCAGCGCGTCGCGCAATCCCGCCGGCGTCGGCTCGCACATCAATCCCGTGCCGCTCGCCGGGAACTCGTCCGCATCCGTCACCGTGTCCACGAGTCCGCCCACGCGGCTCACGATCGGAATCGTCCCATAGATCTGCGAATACATCTGGTTCAACCCGCACGGCTCGAACAGCGACGGCATCACGAAGAAATCCGCGCCCGCCTCGATCAGGTGACTCATCCCCTCGTCGAGCTTTGCACTCAACGCGATCCACGCCGGCGCCCGCGCCGCCAGCGCGGTGATCGCGTCCTCGTAGCGTTTTTCCCCGGAGCCGAGCACGATCAGCCGGCTTTTCTGCGTGAAGAAAAAATCCTGGTTCGCCAGCAGCAGGTCCACGCCCTTCTGCTCCGCCAGCCGCGCCACCATCCCGAAAATCGGCCCGTCGAACGCCGGGTCCATGCCCACGCGCTTCAACAACTCCACCCGACACGCCTGCTTGCCCGCGAGATCGCCCCCCGAATACTTCGCCGGCAGGAAGGCATCCGTCGCCGGATTCCACACCGCCGTATCGACGCCGTTGAGCAGGCCCACGATGTCTTCCGCGCGCGTCTGCACCACGCCGTCCAGCCCGCAGCCGAATTCCGGCGTCTGGATTTCCTGCGCATAGCGCGGGCTCACCGTCGTCACGCGATCCGCGAAGAGGATGCCGCCTTTCATGAAGCTGATCTGCTCGTAGTATTCGAGCCCGTCGATGTTGTTGAGTTCCTCGGGCAGGTTCATCCGCGCAAACGTCGCCCGCGGAAACACGCCCTGAAACGCGATGTTGTGAATCGTGAAAATCGTCTTCTCCGCCAGCGTCACGCCCTGCCGCCGCTCGCTCGCGCGCAGCAGCACCGGCGCGAGCGCCGCCTGCCAGTCGTGCGCGTGCACCACGTCGGCCTGCAAATCCGCCAGCCGCATCGTCTCGACGACACCTTTGCAGAAAAAAATAAACCGGTCCGCGTTGTCGTCGTAGTCGCGCTCGCCGTTGCCATAGGGGCCGCGCCGGTCGAAGAACTCCTCGCGACAGATCAGCAGCACCGTGAGATTTTTCCGCGGCGAAAAAACCCGCACGTCGCCGGAAAGATATTGGTTGCCCATCTCGACTCTCAGCCGGAACCGCCGCTCCGCCTTCGCCGCGTCGGCATGCTCCAGGGCCGCGCGATAACCCGGCAGGAAAACCGACACCTCGTGCCCGCTATCCGCCAGCATCCCGGCGAGCGAGGCCACCGCGTCCGCCAGCCCGCCCGTTTTCACGTAAGGGAACAATTCACTGGCGACATGGACGATTTTCATCGCCCCGAACTAACCGGCGCTTTTTGGTTCGTCCAATCCCAAAGCTCGGCCTGCGCGCCGCGCCGGGATTTATTACATGACCCTTCGTGAACGCCTGCTCGCCTTGTTGGCTGAGCCTTCCTACTCTCCCGCCACCGAGCCCGAACTCCTCCGCCAGCTCGGCCTGCACAAAAAACGCCGCGCGTCGCTCGCCCACGAGATTCGCCAGCTCCTCGCTCGCGGCCAGGCGAAGCTCGAGGTGGGGCGCGTTATCCCCAGCGCGCCCGAGCGAGCGGCGAAGGCCAATCAAGCCCGACGGGGTAAGGATAACCCGCCCCGCCCATCCCCTGTCGTCGTCGAATCGCGAAAAATCTTTTCGCCCACGCGCCGTTCCGCCGGCGCCGCTCCCGCCGAGCGGCCAGCCAACGCGCCTCGCCATCCCTCGCCTGCCAAACAGCGCACGGCCGCTCGAGCCGCGCTGTCGCCCTCGCCGCAATTGCCCGCGCTCTCGCTGGGCTCCGACGAGGTCGCCGGCCGCATCCAATTTCGCGCCGGCGGCTCCGCCTACGTCGTCGCCGAGGGCACCCCCACCGTGCCGTTCGATGCCAGCGCGCCCGGCATTCAGATTTTCCCGGAAGACACCCACGTCGCGCTCCCCGGCGATCGCGTCGTCGTCCGCATCCACGCCGGCCGCAAGGGCCGGCGCGCCGGCGAAAAGATCGGCAACGTCGAACGTGTCCTCGAGCGCGGCCGCGCGAGCATCGTCGGCGACCTGCGTCGCGAAGGGCGCGATTTCATCGTCGTGCCCGACGACCCGCGCTTCGTCTACCAGATCGGCGTTGGCGATCCGGCCAAGTCGGGCGTAAAGCCCATCCCGCAGCCCGGCGACAAGGTCGTCGTCAAACTCCACGACTGGAAACGCCGCCGCGATCCGCTCACCGGCGAGATCGAAGCCCGTCTCGGCCGCACTCATGAGCCTCGCGCCGAACTCGCCGGCATTTTCCTCAAATACAATCTCGCGACGACCTTCCCCGCCGACGTCGAGCGCGAGGCCGCCGCGATTCCCGATCACGTTCAGGCGCGCGAACTCGCGCACCGGCTCGATTACCGGAATGAGGCCGTGTTCACGATCGACCCCGACGACGCGAAGGATTTCGACGACGCGCTCTCCTACGAGGTGCTCGCCGGCGGCGACCTCCGCATCGGCATCCACATCGCCGACGTGTCCGCCTATGTCCGGCCCGGCACCGCGCTCGACCGCGAAGCCCAGCGCCGCGGCAACTCCACTTACCTCGTCGGCGTCGTCATCCCGATGCTGCCGGAAAAACTTTCCAACGGCCTCTGCTCGCTCGTCGAGGCGCAGGATCGCCTCTGCAAAGCCGTCTTCCTCACCTTCGCGAAAAACGGCCGCATCAAGGAAACCTCTTTCGCGAACACCGTCATCCGCAGCCGCAAGCGCCTCACCTACAAGCAAGCCTACGCGCTGCTCTTCGAGCACGACCTCGCCCGCATCCGCGCGCTGCCGCTTCCCGCGAAGCACCAGACCGGCTCCACCGGCCGCGCCCTCTCCTCGCTCAGCGACGCCGAACTCGTCGACCTGCAATCGTGGGTGCGCGCCCTCTGGAAAATCGCGAGCCGCCTCCGCAAGGATCGCATGGCCCACGGCAGCCTCGATCTCGACATGCCCGAGACGAAAATCTTCGTCGACGAGCAGGGCTACGCCGACCGCCTCGAGAAGATCGAGCACGACGAAAGCCACCAGCTCATCGAAGAGTTCATGCTCGCCGCTAACGAAGCCGTCGCGCACCTGACCCGCACGCACTCGCTGCCGTCGCTCTACCGCGTGCACGACGAGCCCGATCCGGAAAAACTCGCCGAGTACCGCCAGCTCCTCGGCACGTTCGGCATTCACACCGGCGATCTCGGCCGCCGCGAGGAGATCGTGAAACTCATCCAGACGCTCTCGACGCATCCGCAAGGCTACACGCTGCGCACGCAGCTGCTCCGCAGCCTGAAAAAAGCCGCCTACCGCGCCACCGCCGACGGCCACTTCGGCCTCGCGAAAAAAGACTACACGCACTTCACGTCTCCGATCCGCCGTTACGCCGACCTCGTCGTGCATCGCGTCTTCGACTTCTACCTCGTCAAACACCAGGGCCAGCCCCCCGCCCACGGCCAGGCGAACTACAATCTCTCGCGCGTCGAGAGTCTCGGCGAGCACCTCAGCATCACCGAGGTCAACAGCGCCGAAGCCGAGCGCGAGAGCGTGAAGATCAAGCTCCTCGAATTTTTCGAACGCGAACTCGCGAAGAAAAAGAAGACGCCTTTCACCGCCGTCGTCACCGACGTCCGTCAGAACGGTTTCTTCGTCGAGCTGGTCGAGTCGATGACCTTCGGCTTCGTTTCGACCGCGGCGCTCAGCGACGATCACTACACGATCAACCAGGCCGAGACGCAGCTCACCGGCCGCAAGCACAAGCGCCGCTTCGCGCTGAACGACCGCATCGAAGTCGTCGTCGACCGCGTCGACCGCTTCAAGCGCCTGATCGACTTCCGCCCGCTGTGACCGTGTGGGGCGGGCTCTCCGAACCCCGCCGCTCACGCCTCGTCCGCCCTTCAAGCTCCGCCCACCGGCGACGCTTTCCGTCACCCGCTCCCGCCCGCCATCCCGCCGCAGCGCACGAACCCCCGCCCGATTATTTGTCATCTATTAAATGACAAACCGTCCGCCCTCCGCCGTCCATCCGGCTGCAGAATTACAAAAAAAACTGACTTCGCCCGGATGTGCAGGAACCGCCTCCCGCCTCCCGCCTCTGCCGCTTCCGCCGGTCCGGTCCGCCGACCTCCCGCCTCGAGCCATTTCCCGTTTGTCCCCGCGGCGTTCGTCTCTACCTTTCCGCCATGAGCTTTCATCCGTCCGCTCATCTTCGCGCCGCTTGTTTCTTCGGCGCCCTACTCTCGACCGCCGTCGCTTTCGCCTCCACGCCTCTCCGCGTCATTCGCACGGAAGAGCCGCGATTCCCCGATGCGTTGCTCCTCAACGACGCCATCAAGGAAGGCGAGGCCTCCGTGCTCGTCTCCGTGGATTCGAAGGGCGAGCTGATCGATGCGCTCGTGACCCGCGACACCCACCGCGCTTTCGGCGAAGAGGCGCTCGCCGCCGTCCGGCAGTGGCGCTTCGAACCCGCGCTCCGGGACGACCGCCCCGTCAACACCCGCACGGAACTCCATTTCCACTTTACCGCGCCGAAAGCGGTGGTCGCGCTCAATGCCAGCTCCACGGTCCGCGAGCTGGCGGCGTTCACCGGCGGTCCGCTCCGTTACTACGATCGTCTCTGCGAGGCCGGGGAGACCGATCTCCCGCTGAGAGTCCTCAAATCCGTTTCTCCCCGGCGTGTGCGCCCCACCCCCGACACTCCGATCGACTCCGCCACGCGCACGATCATCGATTTCATCGTCGACGAGACCGGCCGCGCGCGCATGCCGGTGCTCGTGAGCGCGCCCACTCCCGCGCACGGCCTCAGCGCCGCCGAAGCTTTGCTCCAGTGGCAGTTCGCGCCTCCGACCCGGCACGGCGAACCCACCGCGGTTCGCGTCCGCCAGGAATTTATTTTCCCGGAAAAGAGCTGAGTTCACCTTCTCTTCAACCATGACCCACCACACCTTCCCCTCGCAGTTCCGCGCCATCTACGACCACGCCGTCGCCCTCTTCGCGAAAGGCCAGCGCGGCGCCGAGGCGTTTTTCGATCCGACCCAGCGCGCATTTCTCGCCGCCAACGGCCTCACGCCGCAGCACCTCTACGACTACGCCGAGGACCACAACAACTACGGCGGCGAGCCCGGCTACGATCACGCCCTCGCGATCGAACTCGTTCGCCGCGATTATTTCCTGAACGCCCAACACGCGCGCCCTTCCGCCATCGTCCTCGACGAATCCAAGCTCCCCGCGAAGACCGACGCCCTCCGCAGCATCGAGTGGCTTCCCCGCATCATCCCGAAGGCGAAAGCCAAGCTCCGCGGCGAACTCCCGCCATCGTTGATGTATTGCTGTGGCGGCGACCGAAAATTTCTGAAAACCCACGACATCCTCCCCGCCGAATTTCTCTCGCTGGTCTGGCGCCATGAAGCCGACGACGACGCGATCGTCGAGTGGGTCGCCCGCCACAGTGCCGCGGCACGCTGAACTCGATCCGGCAGCCGCGAGTCCGCTGGCCTGCAGCTGTCCAACCGCGCGCCTTCGTCGCATGTCGCCCGCCGCGCCCCGCCCGACTCACTTCGCTTCAGCCGCCGATTTTCGCGCCTGGCTCCTCACACACCACGCCGCCAGCGCGGAACTGTGGGTCGGCTTCTACAAAAAATCCTCGGGGCGGCCCGGTCTGACTTATACTGAAGCCGTCGACGAAGCGCTCTGCTTCGGTTGGATCGACGGCATCGTGAAAAAGACCGGTCCCGAAAGCTTCACCCACCGTTTCACGCCTCGCCGTCCCGGCAGCATCTGGAGCAACATCAACGTCCGCCACGTCGCTCGTCTCACCGCCGCCGGTAAAATGCACCGCGCCGGCCTCGCGGCGTTCGAGGCGCGCGAACACGCGAAGACTGGCATCTATGCTTACGAACAGCCCGATCGCCCCGCGGGATCGGACGCGTTTCCAGCCGAATTCGAAACGATTTTCCGCGCCAAATCCCGCGCTTGGAAATTCTGGTCCGCGCAGCCGCCCGGCTGGCGACGCACGATCGTCCGCTGGGTGACCGGGGCGAAACAGGACGCCACCCGGCTGCGCCGGCTCGACGCGACGATCGCCGCCTCAGCCGCCGGCCATCGCGTCGGCGCCGCGAAATAATCCTGGGGCGGGATGAGATCATCCCGCATCCGACGGAAAATAATCTTGTAGGCGGGGCGACTTCACCCCGTTGCCGACGCCGTCCCCTTTCCGCTCGCGCCACGCGCGAATTTTTCTCTCATCTGCCCGAATGACTTTTTCCCGTCGTCTTGCCACCGGTCTTCTCCTCTGCGCCACACTTGCGCCACTCGCCGTGCACGCGAAGCCAAAGGCCGCGGCTCACGCACCTGCCGCCGAAGCCGCGCCCTACAAAGGCTACCTCGTCATGGACGCCGCGACCGGCAAAGTCCTCGCCGAGGAAAACGCCGATGCCGTCAGCCCGCCCGCGAGCATGACGAAGCTCATGACCTTCGCCGTCCTCCACGATAAACTCGCCGACGGTACGCTCACGCTCGCCACACCCGTGAAGATCGACGCCTCCGACGCGAAGATGGGCGGCACGCAGGTTTTTCTCGATCCGCGCGAAACGTTTTCCGTCGAGGAACTCATCTACGCCATGATGATCCAGTCGGCCAACGATGCCGCGCACGCCCTCGCTCGCACCGCCGGCGGCTCGGTCGAAGGTTTCGTGGAATTGATGAACGCCAAGGCGCGCGAGATCGGCATGACGCACACGACCTTTCGCTCGCCGCACGGCCTGCCGCCGCCGAGCCGGCACGTCGCCGACGGCGATCTGACCACGCCGCGCGATTTCGCCGTGTTGAGCCGCTACACCTTGCAGAAAACCGACGTCCTCAAATACACCTCCGTCAAAGAGCGCGACTTCGGTGCCAGCCGGGCGAAAGGCCCGCAGCACATGCGCAATCACAACAACCTCCTCGGCCGCGTCGGCGGCGTCGACGGCCTGAAAACCGGCTACACCGAAGGCGCGGGCTACTGCCTCGCCGCCACCGCCGAGCGCGGCGGTCGCCGCGTCATCGCCGTGATCATGGGTGCCTTCGGTCCCGGTGGAAAAATCGATCTCGGTCGCGCGCGCGATGCGAAGGCCACCGAGCTGATCGAGCGCGGTTTCGCCGCGATCCCCGCCAACAATCCACCGTTCGCCGCCACCGCCGCCGCGAAACCGGTCGACGCTTCACCGATCTCCGCCGTCCCGATGAGCGCCGAGGAAAAAGCCGCCGCCCAGCAAAACGCCGCGCAGGAACCCACCGTGAAGTTCTCCATTCCGCCCGCGCGGAAAAAGTAGGGCGGGCTTCAGCCCGCCACGCAATCGTCCCGCGCCGGCGGCCAGAAGCCCGCCCTCCCCGCCGCGCGCGGACGGTCGCCTCTCACCGCTCGACCACCACGATCAACACCCCGAGCGCACAAAAAAGCGCCCCCAGCAAACCTGCTTCCCACCGCTCCAGCTGTTTCACTTTGAACCGCTCGAGTCCCACGAGGGCGAGCCACGTGAAGATCGTCATTCCGGCCAGCGTCGCCAGCGCCAGGATCGCGCTGAGCACGACAAACCCGTGCCAGCCGAACCTCACCGCCGAGAGATAAACCGGCAAAAATCCCTCGCACGGCGACAGCGTCAGCATGAAAAAAAGCCCGCCGATCGCCGCCCAGTCCCCGCGCCCGCGCGAGCCGAGTTCACTGTCCTTCATCTCGTGTTCCCAGTGGCTGTCGTCCCGCTCGTGCCCGCATTCCTCCGACGCGTGGTGATGCCCGCCTGGGACGGCGTGATGGCAAATCCCGCCGCCGCGCATTTGCCGCCAGCCGTAATAAAGTCCGATCGCCACGAGCGCGCCGCCCGCGATCCACGGAAACGCGCGCCCGAGTTTTTCATCCAGCTGGAATCCGAACCACGCGATCGCCAGGCCGAGACCGGTCGTCAGCCCGATATGTCCGAGCCCGGCGAAAATCGCGACCGCCATCGCCTTGCCCCGGCTCCACGCCCGCGTCCGCGCCACCAGTACGAAGGGCAGCCAATGCGTCGGGATCGCCGCATGAAAAAACGCCACGGTGAAACCGGTGGCGGCGATGGTCGTGAGAGCGGCGGAATTCATGCGAGCTGGCGGACGGGCATCAACGAACGGCGTCGCAGCCCTGTCGAACGTCAAATCTAGCAAACCCGTCAACCCGCGCGGCCGCCCAACACCGGGCCTGCTTCGCGCCGCCGCAATTTCGCCCCGCACCCTGCGCAGGAGCGCAGGGATTTTTCTCTCCCATTCGCATTCCTTCATCTCCATTCGTGATTCCCTTCTTCCGCGATGTCCGCACTCAACTCACCGTCGCCCGCCGTCTCCGCCGTTCGCGCCTACCTGTTGAAGGTTCAGGACTCCATCTGCGCCGCGCTCGAAGCCGAGGACGGCACCGGCCGTTTCCGTGAGGACAACTGGCGGCGCGCCGAAGGCGGCGGCGGTCGCTCGCGCGTGCTCGCCGAGGGCGCTGTATTCGAAAAAGCCGGCGTCGGCTTCTCGCACGTCACCGGCCCCTCGCTCCCGCCCAGCGCCACCGCGCATCGCCCCGAACTCGCCGGCCAACCCTGGGAAGCCCTCGGCGTTTCCCTCGTGATTCATCCGCGCAATCCCCACGTCCCCACGAGTCACGCCAACGTTCGCTTCTTCATCGCCGGCCCCGATATGGCCGGTGTCGATGGCGGCACGGCACCCTCGCCGCGCAATCCTCCCTCACCCGCCGGCCAATCGTCGCCCTCCGCGTCGGCAATCGAAAATCAAGAATCGAAAATCGAAAATCCGCTTTGGTGGTTCGGCGGCGGCTTCGATCTCACGCCGTACTATGGCGTCGAAGCAGACTGCGTGCACTGGCACCGCACTGCCCGCGACGCCGTCGCGCCCTTCGGCGACGACCTCTATCCACGTTTCAAAAAAAACTGCGACGACTACTTCTTCCTGAAACATCGGAACGAACCGCGCGGCATCGGCGGCCTCTTCTTCGACGACTTCAACGCGCTCGGCTTCGACCGCTCCTTCGCGCTGATGCGCGCCGTCGGCGACGCCTTCATCCCCGCCTATCGTCCGATCGTCGCGCGCCGCACGGCCACGCCGTTCTCCGATCGCGAACGCCAATTCCAACTCTACCGCCGCGGCCGCTACGTGGAGTTCAACCTCGTCTGGGATCGCGGCACCCACTTCGGCCTGCAATCCGGCGGTCGCACCGAGTCGATCCTCATGAGCCTGCCGCCGCTCGTGCGTTGGGACTACGACTGGCATCCCGAGCCCGGCTCGCCCGAAGCGCGCCTCCACGAGATCTTCCTCCAGCCCCGCGACTGGCTCGCGCAAATTTTATGATTTTCGACGTATGATCTGCGATTCGCCCGCAAAACCCTCGCGCTCCGCCGCCCGGCAAATCGAAAATCCAGAATCGAAAATCGAAAATCTCCAATGACTTCCCGCGACCGTTTCCTCGCCGCCTGCGCCTGTCAGCCGCTCCCGCGTCCGCCGCTCTGGATCATGCGCCAGGCCGGTCGTTACCTGCCCGAATATCGCGCGCTCAAGGCCAAGTCGTCCTTCGTCGAAATGGTCCGCACGCCCGCTGTCGCCACCGAAGTCACGCTCCAGCCGCTCCGCCGCTTTCCCGGCATCGACGCCGCGATTTTGTTCTCCGACATCCTCGTCATTCCCGAGGCGCTCGGCCAGAGCTACCACTTTCGCGACGAGGGCGGCATCGGCATGGAATTCCGCCTCGAAACGCGCGCGCAGATCGACGCCCTGCTGCCTGTATCCGCCGTTCCCGAACGCCTCGCCTACGTGGCCGACACGCTCGCGCTTCTGAAAAAGGAACTCGCCGGCCGCAAGGCGCTCCTCGGCTTCGGCGGCTCTCCCTGGACCCTCGCCACCTACATGGTCGAGGGCGGCAGCTCCGAGGAATTCGAGCGCATCAAGCAACTTTTCTACACCGACCGCGCCACCTTCGACGCGCTCCTCGAAAAACTCACCGCGGCGCTCATCGCCTATTTTCAGATGCAGATTCGCGCCGGCGCCGACGCCATCCAGATTTTCGATTCCTGGGGCGGCATCGTCGCCGGCGTCGACTACGAGGCCGCCTCGCTGAAATGGATTCGCCGGATCGTCGCCGCGCTGCCGGCGGATTTTCCCGTCATCCTCTACGCGAAAAACACCGCGCCGCACCACGCCGCCCAGGCCGCCAGCGGCATCCGCGTCCTCAGCGTCGACTGGACGACCGACCTCGCCACGCTCTCGAAACAACTCGGAACGCGGACCCCGGCCCCCGGCACCCGCAGCGCGCCCGTGGCACTGCAGGGCAACCTCGATCCCGTGCTGCTCAACACCACGCCCGATATCGTCCGCCGCGAAACCACGCGCCTGCTCACGTCCATGCGCGGCCTCCCCGGACACATCTTCAACCTCGGCCACGGCATTCTCCCGCACGCCAAAATCGAGTGCGTCCAGGCGCTCGTCGACACCGTGACGAACTTCCATTGAGCGCCACAAACGACGCAAAAACCGCAATCGCCGGTTAGCCGCCCGTGCAGTTTTCACGTAGTCTCCGCTTGTTGTGGCCAACGTCCCCTCCAAATCCATCGCGATCCTCGGCGCCGGCGCCACCGGCCTCGCCGCCGCGCATCGGCTTCATCAACTCGGTCACGGCGTCCGCGTCTTCGAGCAATCCGGCCGTGTCGGCGGCGCGATCCGCACCGAAATCGCCGACGGCTGGCTGATCGAAGCCGGCCCCAATTCGCTCCTCGCCGGCGAACCCGCGCTCGCGACGCTCGTCGAAGAACTCGGCCTCGCCCCGGCCAAACTCGACGCGAGCAAGTCCGCCAAAAAACGTTTCATCGTTCGCCGCGGCCGCCCCGTCGCCGCCCCGCTCTCGCCGCCCGCTTTTCTGGGCACGCCGCTTTTCTCGCCGCTCGCGAAGCTCCGCCTTTTCGGCGAACTCTTTGTCCGGCCCCGCATCCGCACCAGCGACGTCTCCCTCGGCGAATTCATCGGCGCGCACTTCGGTCGCGAATTCGTCGACTACGCGCTCAATCCTTTCGTCGGCGGCATCTACGCCGGCAATCCTTCACGCCTCTCGACGCGTCATTCGTTTCCCAAATTGTGGGAACTCGAACAGCGAAAAGGTTCGATCATCCGCGGTCAGATCGCCGCCGCGAAGGCCCGCAAGGCCAGCGGTGCGCCGAAGCCCGCCGGCGGCATCTTCTCGTTTCGAGACGGCCTGCAAACGCTGACCGACGCCCTGGCCGCGAGCCTTTCTCCCGGCGCGATCGCGCTCAACGCCGCCCTCGACTCCATCGTGCGCAACGAGGGAAAATGGAGCGTCATCTGGCACGACGCCGCCGGCACGCACACGCAGACCTTCGATTCCATCGTCGTCGCCCTCCCCGCGCACGCGCTCGCCCAGCTCCGCATCGGGCCGCACGGCGAACGCCCTCTCGCCGCCCTCTCCGGCGTCGAGCATCCGCCGGTTTCGTCGCTCTTCCTCGGTTTCCGTCGCGACCAGGTGTCCCATCCGCTCGACGGCTTCGGTGTGCTCGCCCCGGAGGTTGAAAAACTTTCCGTGCTCGGCGTGCTGTTCTCCTCGTCGATGTTCCCGCGCCGCGCGCCCGACGGCCACGTCGCGCTCACCGTCATGGTCGGCGGCACGCGCCGGCCCGAGCTCGCCGCCTTGCCGACGGATAAACTCATCGCCGCCGTGCAACCCGATCTCGCCCAGCTTCTCGGCGTGAACGGTGCGCCGGTGTTCGTCCGCCATTCGTTTTGGCCGCGCGCGATTCCCCAGTACAATCTCGGCTACGAACAATTCCTCGGCGCCATGTCCGCCGCCGAAAAAACGTATCCCGGCCTCTTCCTCGGCGGCCAGGCGCGCGACGGCATCGCCGTTCCCGCCTGCCTCGCCGCCGGCGAAAAGCTCGCCCGGCGCGTCGCAGTGTAGGGCGGGGTCTCCGAACCCCGCCGTTCGGGTTTTTCACCTTCCGCCGCAGTGAAAAACCGCGGCGCCACGGCCCTTGACTCACTTCCGCCGCGGCCTAGCCTCGCGCACTTTTGTTTGGCATGGCCCACGATTTGAAAGACACCTTACAGCTCCCAAAAACGGATTTCCCGATGCGCGCCGGGCTTGCGCAACGCGAGCCGGGCCGCGTCACCCATTGGGAAAAGATCGGCCTCTACGCCGCGATCCAGCGCAAAAATGCCGGCAACGGCGCCGAAAAGGTCTTCGTTCTCCACGACGGCCCACCGTTCACGAACGGCGACGTGCACATCGGCACCGCGCTGAACAAGACGCTCAAGGATCTCATCCTGCGCTACAAATCCATGCGCGGCTACCGCACGCCCTACGTCCCCGGCTGGGACTGCCACGGCCTGCCGATCGAGCAAAAAGTTTCCCGCGAGATTCGTGATCGAAAAATCACGGTCACCACCGCCGAACTCCGCGCCCGCTGCGACGCGTTCGCCGAATCGTGGATCGCCAAACAGACGACCCAATTCAAACGCATCGGCGTCCTCGCCGACTGGGCGAACGAATACAAGACGAAGGCGCCCGCCTACGAAGCGGATATTCTGCGCACGTTCGCCGCGTTCGTCGAACAGGGCCTCGTCTATCGCAGCAAGAAACCCGTTTACTGGTCGATCCCGTTCGAAACCGCGCTCGCCGAAGCCGAAATCGAATACAAGGACCACACTTCCGTCGCGATCTGGGTGAAGTTTCCCGTGCCGCCCGACGAAGCGCAAAAATTCGGCCTGCCCGCCGACAAGCCGCTTTCTGTCGTCATCTGGACCACGACGCCCTGGACCATCCCGGCCAATCTCGCGATCGCCCTGCATCCGGAGATCGACTACGTCGTCGCCGACCTCGGCGCCGAGCGCATTCTCGTGGCCGAGCCGCTGCTCGGCGCCGTCGCCGCCGCCGCGAAAATCGAAGGCGCGCCCGCGGTCGTCGCAAAACGCAAGGGCGCCGAACTCGAAAAACTGCTTCCGCGCCACCCATTCCTCGACCGGGCTTCGCCCATCGTCCTCGCCGACTACGTCACGACCGACAGCGGCACCGGCGCCGTCCACACCGCGCCGGGCCACGGCGCCGAGGACTACCTGACCGGCCTGAAATACGGCCTCGAGATTTATTGCCCGGTCGGCGACGACGGCAAATACCTCGACGACGGCAAAATTCCCGCCGACCTCGTCGGTGTCACCACCCTCGAGACCGTCGACGATCTCGCCGCGAAACGGCCCTCCCCCGCGAATCTCGCCGTCCTCAAAAAGCTCGCCGCCGCCAACGCGCTCCTCGCGAAGGCGAAGTATTCTCACAGCTACCCGCATTGCTGGCGCTCGAAGACGCCGATCATTTTCCGCGCCGTCGACCAGTGGTTCGTCTCGCTCGACCGCCAGCCGGGCGGCTCTGCCGCCGCCGGCCAACTCTCAGCTCTCAACTCTCAACCCTCAACTTCATCGCCCCGCGCGAAGGCGTTCGAGTCGCTGAAATCCGTTCAGTTCATCCCCGGTTGGGGCGAAGCCCGCATCCGCGGCGCCGTCGAGTCGCGACCGGACTGGTGCATCAGCCGCCAGCGCGCGTGGGGCGTGCCGATCGTCGCGTTCTACGACGCAAAGAAAAACGCCTATCTCGACGCGGCCGTCGTCCGCGCCGTCGCCGACAAGATCGCCACCCGCGGCACGAATTTCTGGTACGACGCCACGCCTGCGCAAATCCTCGAAGGCATCGCGCTTCCCGCCGGCTGGCCTTCACCCGCCGAACTGATTTGCGGCCGCGACACGTTGGACGTGTGGATCGATTCGGGCTCTTCGCACGCCGCCGTGTTGAAACGCGGCCAGGGTGGCACGCACTGGCCGGCCGAACTTTATCTCGAAGGCAGCGACCAGCATCGCGGCTGGTTTCAGTCCTCGCTCTGGACCAGCGTCATCGCTTTCGGCGCCGCGCCGTATCGCGGACTGCTCACGCATGGCTTCATCGTCGATCAGGAGCGCAACAAAATCTCCAAGAGTTCCACCTACGAAAAACCGCAGACGAGCGACGCCTATGTCGCCGAGTACGGCGCCGACGTGATCCGCCTGTGGATTTCCTCCCAGGATTTTCGCAACGACATCCCGATCTCGAAAGAGATTCTCTCCCACGTCGGCGAGACCTATCGCCTCATCCGCAACACCCTGCGGTACCAGCTTTCGAATCTTTTCGATTTCGATTTCGCCCGCGACGCCGTCGCCGTGGACGACCTCGACACTCTCGACCGCTGGGCGCTGCATCAGACCGCCACGCTGATCCGCGAGTGCACCGCCGCCTACGAGAGCTACGAGTTCCATCGCGTTTACCAGCTTTGCAATCAGTTCTGCTCCGTCACGCTTTCCGCGACCTATCACGACATCCTCAAGGATCGCCTCTACACGCTCGGCACGCGCTCGCCGCTGCGCCGCTCGTCCCAGACCGCCATCCACCAGATTTTTCGGACGCTGGTGAAACTGCTCGCGCCGATTCTCACGTTCACCGCGGACGAAGCGTGGAGTTACGCGACGACGGGCAAGGAATACGCCGACGACTCCATCCACCTGCAGGACTGGCCCGTCGCGCCGGATGCATGGACGAATCCCGCCGTCGATTCCGCGGTCGCCGCGCTCCTGAAAGTCCGCGTACTCGTCAACGAATCCATCGAACCGCTTCGCGCCGCCGGCAAGCTCGGCAAATCGCTCGACGCCGCTGTCACGCTCACCGGCGCAGCGGAGGACGCGACGTTCCGCACCTTGGAAAAACACCGCGATTTTCTGCCCGAACTCTTCATTGTTTCCCATGTCACTCTCGCCCCGGCTGTGGGTGACGCGTTGCACGCGGACATCCGTCCATGCAGCGAACTCGATAACGTGCGGTGCCCGCGCTGCTGGCGCTGGGTGCCGGTGCTGAATCCGAGTCCGCTCGGGGACGTCTGTCCGCGCTGTGCCGAGGCGCTGATTTTCTAGCTTCACCCCAAACTCCCCATGGCCAAGAAAACCCAAAAAACCGCGAAATCGAAAGTCGCCAAACCCGAGCTGAAAAAAAAGCCGTCTGCGCCGATCAAGGCGAAGACGGTCAAAGCAGCGCCCCCGGCCCAATCGACGGCGGCCAAACCGGCCAAGCAGGCCAAACCCTCTCCCACCATGGAAAAACCCTCCAAGAAAAACGCCCTCCGCGACAGCATCCTGAAGCGCAAGGCCACCACGAAACCGATCGCCTTCAGCCTCGACGAGGTTCGCGCCATCGCGAAGACCGTCGTGCCCAAAAACGGCGCCGACGAAAAATCTCCCAAGGCCAAACCCGCCGCCGGCGCCAAAATGGCCCTGGTGCTCGAAAAGCCGGCCAAGCCGAACCACATCAAAGCCGCCTCGCTCGCCGATATCCTCGGCTTCAACCCCAAGAAATCGCAGGTCGTCGAGGCCGACGACAGCGAGCAGATCCCGGAAAAATTCCGCCGCTACTACAAAATCCTGATCGACCTTCGCCGGCATCTCACCGCCGGCATCGAGCTTCATTCCGAGGAGACGCTGAAGCGCTCCAGCAAGGACGACTCCGGCGATCTTTCCAGCTACGGCCAGCACATGGCCGACGCCGGGACCGATACCTTCGATCGCGACTTCGCCCTGAGCCTCGTCTCGAGCGAGCAGGAAGCGCTCACCGAAATCGATGCCGCCATCAAGCGCATCAAGGACGGCGTCTACGGCATTTGCGAGATCACCCAGAAGCCGATCTCCAAGGAGCGCCTGCTCGCCGTGCCGTTCACCCGCTACTCCGCCGAGGCCCAGAAGGATCTGGAGAAAAATCGCTACCGCGGTCGCACCGCCGGCGGCCTCTTCGGCGAACTCGGCGAAGAAGGCGGCAAGATCATGGAAGAGGACGGCGGCGGCGACGAGTGAGCCGGCGGATTTTCGATTTCGGAATTTCGATTTTCGATTGAAGCCAGACCTCCCCGCTTCGTCCTCAGCCGCCGGCGCGCCGCTTGGACCGGACGAGTCGACAATCGAGAATCGAAAATCGAAAATCGGCGAACGCCTCGCCGCCTACCGGCTGCTGCTCGGGCTCGCCGTGCTCGTTTTCGCTGCCGACCAGGCGACGAAATTCTGGATCGTGCGGCACGTGCCGTATAATCCCACCCACCTGCACGACGGCTGGCGCGACCTCGCCGTCATCCGCGGCTTCTTCTACATCATCCACGTCGGCAACACCGGCGCCGCGTGGAGCATGTTCACCGGCCGCAGCGTGGTGCTGGGCCTGCTGTCCGCTTCGACGCTCCTCGCGATCTTCCACTGGCGCCGCGCGCTCGGGCTGCGCGACCGGTTCACGCAGCTATGCTTCGGCCTGCTGTGCGGCGGCATCGCCGGCAACGGCGTCGACCGCGTCATTCACCAGCATGTGATCGATTTCATCGACCTGCATTTCGGCGGCTACGTGTACCCGACCTTCAACGTCGCCGATTCCGGCATCTGCGTGGGCGTCGTCCTCTACCTCTGGCATTCCCTGCGCGAAAGGTAGGCACGTGGTCACCGACGCGCCGCATCGATCGCAGAGGCCGATCTCCGGCGCATTATTGAGCTTTGTGAAATAGGCTGACGGCGCTCGATGCGAGTCTCCCGCCGCTCCCGCAGCGGGCTACGATGAGGGTTGTCGCCCTGCGCGGGAGCGCAGGGATGAGCGATCCTCGTCAATTTGATGCGCGAGAATCGATAGAGCACTTCAAAAAGTGTCGTAGCCACTGTAGGAGCCCTGCTTGCAGGCGATGAGCGACGAGCGCTCGCCGGAATCGCCTGCAAGCAGGTTCCTCCATCCGAACCGCGACCGGCTATTATTTTACCTGAAACGCTCTAAAACCGACGCGGCCCTCCTCGACGTTCACTCCACGTTCGCGATCTGCTCGCGCACGCGCTCGAGTTCGTTCTTCAGCTCGATCACCGCTTTCGAAATCGTCAGGTCGTTCGCCTTGCTGCCGATCGTGTTCACCTCGCGGCCGATCTCCTGTAAGATGAACTCCGCCTTCCGCCCGATCTCCGCATCCGATTTCAACAACGTGGCGAACTGCTCGAAGTGACTTCGCAGCCGCGTGATCTCCTCCGTCACGTCGCAACGATCCGCGAACAACGCGATCTCGCGCAGCACCCGCTCGTCTTCAACGTCGAGTTCCAGTCCCGCCTGCCGCAGCCGTTGCAACAACAACTCCCGATAAATCGGCGCCACCTGCGGCGCGCGCGCCGCGATCGCGTCGACGTGGCCGCGCAGCACATTCAGCCGCGCCAGAAAATCCACCAGCAGCGCCTCGCCCTCCTGCGCGCGCATCGCGACAAATCCGCGCAGCGCCTCCGCGAGCGTCTCGGCCACCGCCGGCGCCGCGTCCTCCGTCGCGGGAAACTCCGCTTGCTTCCGTTGCGAATTCGCCACCGACCAGAGCAGTTCCGGCGTCGGGCTGAACGCGATGCTTCGCGCCGCCGCGAGCGCGGCCAGCCGATCGAGCGCCGCATTCACTTCCGTCTCGTCCCACACCACCGCGCCCGCACCTTTCGCGCCCGTTAACTCGACCACGACCGTGATGCGCCCGCGCGACGCCGCGCCGCGCACCTGCTCGGCGACCGCCGGCTCCAGGCTTTCCCAGTCGTCCGGCAGGCTGATCGCGAGATCGAGCGTTTTGCGGTTCACCGAGCTCACCTGGACGGTGAGCGAGAAACTGCCGATCGCCGCCGAAGCGCGGCCATAGCCGGTCATGCTTTTCATAAATGAGTCACCCGCGAATCACGCGAATAGCCGTGAATCGCATCTCCGGAATTCGCGGATATTGGCGTCATTCGCGGGAGAAAATCACAGCGTCACGCCCAGGATTTTTGCCACCTGGTTCACGTCCTTGTCGCCGCGCCCGGAGAGATTGATGATTAAAATCTCATCCTTCCGCATCGCCTTCGCGCGCTTCAGTCCATGCACCAGCGCATGCGTGCTCTCCAGCGCCGGGATGATGCCTTCGAGCCGCGAGCAGGTCTGGAACGCCTCCATCACCTCGTCGTCGCACGCATACGAGAAATCGATTCGTTTCCGGTCGCGATAGAACGCGTGCTCCGGCCCGATCGCCGCGTAGTCCAGGCCGGCGCTCACGGAGTGTGTCAACTCGATCTGGCCGTCCGGATTCTGCAGGATGTAGGTCTTCGCGCCCTGCAACACGCCCAGCTTTCCGCCCTCGAAACGCGCCGCATGCTCGCCACGTTTGATCCCGCGTCCGCCCGCTTCGACGCCGACCAGCCGCACCGACGTGTCCTCGAGAAACTCGAAGAAAAAGCCGATGGCGTTCGAGCCGCCACCGACGCAGGCGATCATCTCGTCCGGCAACCGGCCTTCGCGCGCGAGGATTTGCTCCTTCGTCTCGAGGCCGATCACGCGGTGAAAATCGCGCACCATCATTGGATACGGATGCGAGCCCAGCGCCGATCCGAGAATGTAGTGCGTGCCGCGCACGTTCGTCACCCAGTCGCGCATGGCTTCGTTCACCGCATCCTTCAGCGTCTTCTGCCCCGACTCGACGCTCCGCACTTCCGCGCCCATCAGCCGCATCCGGAAAACGTTCAACGCCTGCCGCTCCATGTCGACCGCGCCCATGTAGACGACGCACTCGAGTCCGAACTTCGCGCACACCGCCGCCGTCGCGACGCCGTGCTGCCCCGCACCCGTTTCGGCAATGATCCGCTTCTTTTCCATCCGCCGCGCGAGCAGCGCCTGACCGAGCGCGTTGTTGATCTTGTGCGCGCCGGTGTGCAGCAGATCCTCGCGCTTCAAATAAATTTTCGCCCCGCCGCAGTGCTGCGTGAGCCGCTCCGCAAAATAGAGTTCCGTCGGCCGACCGGCGAACTCCTTCAAATGGCGCCGCAACTCCGCGATGAACGCGGGATCTTTCTTCGCCGCCTCATACGCCGCGCCGAGTTCCTCCAACGCCGTCATCAACGTCTCCGGCACATACACGCCGCCATATCCGCCAAAATGCCCCGCGGCGTCGGGCAGCGAGAAGCGGTCAAGCGGCGGCGTGGTGGCAGGGGAAGTCGGCATGGCTAAACCAGACTGAGCCGCGCTCCGACCGGGAAGCAAGCCGTCGCTAGGCGACGCGCCGCACAGTCACCAGCGTAAGATCGTCGCGCTGTGCCGCCTCGCCCGCGAAGCGATCCACGCTCTCCATGATGCCGTCGTTGATCTCCCGCGCATCCTTGCCTTGCAGCCGGCGCACCGCATCGGCCAGCCGCGAACCGGCGAATTCCTTGTCGTCCCCGTTCGGCGCTTCCGTCAGGCCGTCGGTGTAAAGCACCAGCACATTCCCCGGCCGAAACGCCTCCGTACGGTCGCGAATCGCGCCCGCAAAAATCTCGTCGGACACCATCCCGAGCGGCATGCCGTCGGAGCCGACGAACTCGCCGCGCGAACCTGCCGCTGCGTCGGGCCGCGATATCAACGGCAACTCATGACCGGCGCGCGCCAACGTCACCTCGTCGCGCGCCGGATCGATCACCGCGTAGAGCAACGTGATGAACGTCCCGCGCTTCACGTCCGCCGCGAGCGCTCGATTCAGTTCCTTCAACGCCTCCGCCGGCGACTCGTGCCGCGGCGCGATCTGGCGCAGATTCGTCCGGCAGATCGCCATCAACAGCGACGCCGGAATGCCCTTCCCCGACACGTCCGCCACGGCCACCCCCAGCCGACGCCCCGCCAGCGGAAACACATCGTAAAAATCGCCGCTGATCTTCTGCGCCGCCTGGTAACGCGCATCCACCTCCAGACCGGGAAACCGCGGCAGATCGCGCGGCAGGAGCATTTGCTGGATCCCGCTCGCCACCGACAAATCGAGGTCGATCTGCTTTTTCTCGATCTGAAAATCCAGCAGCTCCGCGCTGTGCAGCGCGAGCGCCGCCTGCTCCGCCAGCGATTGCATCAGCGAAAAATCGTTCTGCGTGAAAGGCTCGCCGTCCGCCGAATTCGCCACGGCGAGCACGCCGAAAAACCGCTCGCGAAAGCGCAGCGGCACCGCGATCACCGACCGCACCATCAACGCCGGGTCGTCGTGCCGCACGATCCGGGGATCGCTCACCGCGTCGGCCACGAGCTGTCCCCGGCCCGTGCGCCACACCTCTCCGACGATGCCTTCGTTTTCCGGGAACGTTTCCGACTTCAGCACCTGCTCGATGAACCGGGCGCGCGTCGCGAGCTTCTCGCGCACCGCCGGCGGCACAGGCCGGTGCGGGGGGAAAAGTCCTTCCACCGCCACGCTGCGCATCTCGCCATCGCCCGTCCGCTCGAACAAGCAGGCGCTCAGCGCCCCGGAACAAAGAATCGCCGCATGCACGATTTTCTGCGGCAGCTCCGCGCGCGCCGCGCCCTCACCGAGCGCCTCGACCATGTGATGCATGAAATCGACCACGAGCTGGCGATCCTGGGCGAATTGCTGCCGCTGCTCCTCGGCGCGCCAAGTCGCGCGCCGCGCCCGATAGAGCGGCACGGCCATGAGCGTCAGCGCGACCGCGATTCCAAGCAGGAAGACGACCACCATCGCCGTTACCTTCCTCAGGAAAAATTCCGCCGCAACCGCGGAGCGCATCGGATCGGTCGTAGCGGCGCCTCCGCCGCGTGCGTCGTCCGTCGAGGCAAACCAGCGCCACGGCGTCATTCTGGACGAAGTGAAGAATCCAGTGCGATGGCCGGCTGCGGTCGCGTTAATGCACTCTTCGCCGCGTTCGGAGTGACGATCGCCACCCCATCCGGCGCTCACAGACCGCCGCTGCATCGATCGTCCGCCCGCTCCGGCCCTCCACTTCGCCACCCGCCTTCCCGCTCGTCCGAACGGCTCTATTTCTGCCCGACGCGATTCTTCAAAAACGCCAGCACGTCCTGGAATTTCGCCCGATTCGACTCGTCGATGTTCACCAGATTTTCGTGTGCTTCCAGCACCAGCCGCGCGTGCTCGAGTTCGGTCTGGTCACCGCATTGCAGCGCCGTGTCGCAGCGATCGAAACCCATCGGGAAATTCCCCGCATCGACCGTCAGCAACCGATGCAGTCCCAGGTTTCGCACCAGTTCGAGGTTCCTCGGTCCCATCCTCGCCAGCACCAGGCTGCTGCCGGACTGCTTCTTCAAATCGAGCGCCATCCCGGCGAGGACGCCGAGAAACGTGCTGTCCATGCTCGTGCATTGCTGGAAATCGAGCACGAAGCGCACCTTGCCCTGCCGTTGCATTTCCAGCACGAAATCGCGCAGGCACGCGCTGTTTTGAAAGCAGGCTCGCCCGCTCACCTTTACCACGACCGGGTCGGAGTAGGCGTCGACGAGATAGACGGGTTTGGCGACGGTGTCGGGCATCAGAAGCTCGGTGTTAGTTCGGCGCGAACGGCCTGCAGCTAAAGTTCTCTCGTTTTCCTTTCGCTGCAAGCATCGCCCGCGGACGCGGGTCACAATCCTGGAACACCTTCGTCCGCCAACGCCGCGCCGGCAGCGATCCTTGCTCAGTTGCGCGCGACAATCTGGCGGAGCACGTAGGGCAGAATCCCGCCGTGCTGATAGTAGTCGATCTCGATCGGCGTATCGATGCGGCAGCGCACCGGCACGAGGTCGATCGCACCGTCCTTGCGCGTCACGCGGAGCGTCAGATCCTGCTGCGGCTTGAGCGACATATCGAGGCCCACGACATCGTAGGTCTCCGTGCCGTCGAGCTTCAGCGTCTGCGCCGTCGTGCCCTCCTTGAACTGCAGCGGGAGCACCCCCATGCCGACGAGATTCGAGCGGTGAATACGCTCGAAGCTCTGCGCCACGACCACCTTCACGCCGAGCAGATTCGTGCCTTTCGCCGCCCAGTCGCGCGATGAACCGGTGCCGTATTCCTGCCCGGCGACGATGATCAACGGCGTCCCGTTCGCGTGGTGTTTCACCGCCGCGTCGTAGATCGCCATCTTCTCGCCGGTCGGCTGGTAGATCGTGTTGCCGCCCTCCTCGCCGCCCAGCATCAGGTTCTTGATGCGCACGTTCGCGAACGTCCCCCGCGTCATCACGCGATCGTTCCCGCGTCGTGAGCCGTAGGAGTTGAAGTCCTCGAAGCTCACGCCGCTCTCGAGCAGGAATTTGCCCGCGGGTGAGGTCTTCTTGATCGCGCCCGCTGGCGAGATGTGGTCGGTCGTGACCGAGTCGCCGAAAATCCCGAGCGCCCGCGCGCCCGCGATTTCGCCGATCGTGCCCGGCTGCATGCCGAACGTTGCGAAAAACGGCGGCTCCTGGATGTAGGTCGATTTCGCGTCGAACTGGTAAACGTTGCCCGTCGTCGACGGGATCTCGTTCCACTTCGGATTCTGCTCGGCGAAATCGCTGTAGAGCTTCCGGAAAACTTCCGGTTTCAGCGCCGCCGCCATCTGATCGCGCACTTCCTGCAACGTCGGCCAGAGATCCTTCAAGTAAACGTCACGGCCGCTCCGATCATGCCCGAGAGGCTCCTTCGCCATGTCGATGTCGATGCGACCCGCCAGCGCAAACGCCACGACCAGCGGCGGCGACATCAGGAAATTCGACTTGATGTTCTGGTGTACCCGCGCCTCGAAATTCCGGTTGCCCGAGAGCACCGACGCCGCGACCAGATCGTTCTTCACCACCGCCTCCTCGATCGCCGGATGCAGCGGACCCGAATTTCCGATACACGTCGTGCAGCCATAGCCGACGGTCTGAAAACCGAGTTGGTCGAGATAGGGCTGCAAGCCCGTCTTGTTGAGATAATCCGTCACCACGCGGCTGCCCGGGGCCAGCGACGATTTCACGGTCGAATTCACGCGCAGCCCCTTCTCGACGGCCTTCTTCGCGAGCAGGCCCGCTGCGAGCATCACCGAAGGATTCGAGGTGTTCGTGCAGCTCGTGATCGCCGCGATGAGGACGCTGCCATGGCTGATTTCACCATCGATCCGCTTGGCCGGCCGGGCGACCGGATCCGGCGTGGGACGGTTGTTCGCCATCTCGCGCTCCGTCGTCACGCTCGTGTTCTTCACGTCGCGGTCCGACAGCGGCACCGCTTCCTGACTGCCGCCGCCCGGACGCGTCCAGCCGCTGCCTTCGACATGAAACGTCTTCGTGAAGTCCTCCGGCTTCTTGCCAAATCCATTTTCCGTCACCGGCTTCGAGAATGCCGCGATGAACTGATTCTTGATCGACGGCAGCTCGATGCGGTCCTGCGGCCGCTTCGGGCCCGCGAGGCTCGGCACCACGGAGCCGAGATCCAGGTCGAGGTCAGTCGAATAGTCGATCTCGCCGCGCTGCGGGATGCCCCACAAACCCTGCGCCTTGTAATACGCCTCGTACACCGCCACGTGCTCGTCCGACCGGCCGGTGGCCCGCAGATAATTCGAGCACTCCGCATCGATCGGGAAAAGCCCCATCGTCGCGCCGTATTCCGGCGCCATGTTCGCGATCGTCGCGCGATCGACCACCGGCAGCGCTGCGGCGCCGGGACCGTAGAACT
This sequence comes from Verrucomicrobiota bacterium, assembly GCA_048498075.1. Taxonomy (GTDB): domain Bacteria; phylum Verrucomicrobiota; class Verrucomicrobiia; order Opitutales; family Opitutaceae; genus Opitutus. The sequence goes on from JBEHYR010000055.1 coordinate 33,550, forward strand.
CCACGAATTTTCCGACGACCTTCGCCTTGCGCAGCAGCTGCGTGATCGTCAGCGCGAGATCGGTCGCCGTGACGCCTTCGCGCAACGCGCCCGTGAGGTGCACGCCGACGACATCCGGCGTGAGAAAATAAACCGGCTGCCCGAGCATGCCCGCCTCGGCCTCGATGCCGCCGACGCCCCAGCCCACGATGCCGAGGCCGTTGATCATCGTCGTGTGCGAGTCCGTGCCGACCAGCGTATCGGGATAATAAACATCGTTCGCACCGCTCAACACGCCCTTCGCGAGATATTCCAGATTTACCTGGTGCACGATGCCGATGCCCGGCGGCACGACCTTGAACGTGTCGAACGCCTGCATCCCCCACTTCAAAAACTGGTAACGCTCGCGATTCCGCGAGAATTCCAGCTCCAGATTTTTCGCCAGCGCTTCCGCGCTGCCCGCGAAATCCACCTGCACCGAATGGTCGACCACGAGATCGACCGGCACGAGCGGCTCGATGATCTTCGGATTTTTCCCCAGCCGCGCGACCGCCGCGCGCATCGCCGCGAGGTCCACCAGCAGCGGCACGCCCGTGAAATCCTGCAACACGATGCGCGCAACGACGAAGGGAATTTCCTCCGTCCGCGCCGCCTTCGCGCTCCAGCTCGCCAGATGGCGGATCGCCGGCTCCGCCACGCGCTTGCCGTCGGCGTTGCGCAACAGCGACTCCAGCACGAGCCGGATCGAGACCGGCAGTTTTTTCACATTGAACCCGTGCTCCTGCAGCGCCGGGATCGAGTAGAATTTGTGCGACGCACCGTTGGCCGAGAACGTCTGCAGTGTGTTGAAAGGATTTGGGAGACTCATGGAGGTTTGAAATTTAGCGGCGGTCTATGACCGCCGGATTGAAATCGGGAGCCGCGGATGATGTCCGCTCTGCCGCGAGCGCGGCTCAGCCCGCCAGCGCCGCCTTCACCGCCGCGAAGTTCGGCAGATCCTTCGGCGTCGCCGTCTGCTCCGCGTACTTGATCGCGCCATCCTTGCCGACCACGAACGCCGCGCGCGCCGCCGTGTCGCCGACGCCCGCGAGCATCGGGAAAACGACCTCGTAGGCCTTGATCGTCGTCTTGTTCAGGTCGCTCGCGAGCGTGACCTTGATGTTGTTCGCCTTCGCCCACGCTTCCTGCGCGAACGGGCTGTCGACGCTGATCGCGATCACCTCCGCGCCGAGTTTTTCGTAGTCGCCGAGACCGCTCGTTTGATCGCACATTTCCTGCGTGCACACGCCGGTGTAAGCGAGCGGGAAGAAGAGCAGCACGGTCTGCTTCTTGCCGAGGTTGTCGCTCAACTTCACATCCTTGAGCCCGTCGGCGGTTTTGGTTTTGAGGGAGAAATCGGGGGCTTTGGAACCGACGGCGAGAGGCATGGAGTGGGGATGGGTTGGTTATTGTTCGCTTCCTGCCGCCACCGTGGCCGCACGAAGAGGAAAACAGCTAGAAGCCCCACCGACCGCGCGCAAACCGTTTTTCCCGAAAGAAGCAGGCTTACTCGCGAACCCTGCGCGGCCATGAGTCGCCGTCATCGCGCAGACTTTTGTTTTGCCCCGAATACCTGCGGCTCCGTTAACTCGCCCCTTCATGACTCTCCTCGAAGACCTGCAATGGCGCGGCCTGCTGGCCGACTGCACCGATCTCGACGGCCTCCGCACCAGGCTGACGACCGGCTCGCCCATCACGGTCTATTGCGGTTTCGATCCGACCGGCGACTCGCTCCACGTCGGCCATCTCATGGGCCAGCTCACGCTCGCCCGCTTCCAGCGCGCCGGTCATCACGTCATCGCTCTCGCCGGCGGCGCCACCGGCATGGTCGGCGATCCGTCCGGTCGTTCCTCCGAACGCAATTTGCTCACCCGCGAGCAGCTCGACCACAACATCGCCTGCATCAAGGCCCAGCTCTCGCGCCTCCTCGATTTCACCGCCGCCGCCAACCCTGCCCGCCTCGTCGACAACGCCGACTGGATCGCGCCGTTCAGCTTCCTCGAATTCCTCCGCGATGTCGGAAAACATTTTTCCCTGAACGTCATGCTCGCGAAGGATTCCGTGAAGTCCCGCATGGAGGGCGACGGCGGCATCAGCTACACCGAATTCAGTTATCAACTGCTCCAGGCCTACGACTTCTACCACCTGCGGAGCACCTTCGCCTGCGAACTCCAGATCGGCGGCTCCGACCAGTGGGGCAACCTCACCGCCGGCACCGATCTCATCCGCAAAAAACTCGGCTCCGAGGCGACCGCATGGGGCTGGACTTTTCCGCTCATCACGAAGAGCGACGGCACGAAATTCGGCAAAACCGCCTCCGGCGCCGTCTGGCTCGATCCGCAAAAAACGAGTCCCTACAAACTCTACCAGTTCTTCGTGAACACCGAGGACGCGAAGGTCGTCGAGTATCTCAAAAAATTCACCTTCCTCTCCCGCGCCGAGATCGAGCCGCTCGAAGCCGCTCACGCCGCCAACCCCGGCGCGCGCGAGGCGCACCGCGCGCTCGCCCGCGAAGTCACACGCCTCGTGCACGGTGAAGCCGCTCTGGAAGCCGCCTTGAAGGCCAGCCAAATCCTCTTCGGGGCCGAGATCGGCGACACCTCGGAGGAAGTTTTTCAGGACGTCGTCGGCGAAATCCCGACCAAGGATCTCGAACTCGCGAAACTCTCCGCCACCCCCGGCGCCTCGCTGATTGAACTTCTCGTCCACGCCGGTCTCGCACCTTCAAAAGGCCAGGCCCGCAAAGACGTCGAAGGCGGTGGAATCTACGTGAACAACGTCAAAGCCGACGCCGCGCAACCGCAGCGCGCGCTCACGTCAGCCGACCTGCTCTTCGGCAAATATCTCCTCCTCCGCAAAGGCAAACGCACCTACGCCGTCTTGCGGGCAGTGTGAGCGGCCCTCCGCGCAACTTGGTCAGGATGTAGGGCGGGGTCTCCGAACCCCGCCGCGTTTTCGCCAATTCGCCAACCTCCTCGCAAATCACCTCAAATCGGCGGGGTTCGGAGACCCCGCCCTATACCTCACGCATACGCCAGCGCGCCCGCCTTCGCCTTCACCGCGGGCAGCCCATCGAGCAGCTCGCCGATCGGATCCCAGCGGCCGTTGACCAGCGCATCGCGTGCCGACTCGCGCTGCGCGATCTTCACGCTCTGCCCGCCGAAGCGCACCTCGAGTTTCACCAGATCGATCGCGACCTCCGTCTGCGGATTTGCCTCCACCGCCGCCGCGATCTTCGCGATGTCCTCGCGGCTCGCGGTCACGCACGGAATGCCGAGCCCGGTGCTGTTGCCGAAGAAAATCTCCGCGAAATTTTCCGCGATCACGGCCTTGAAACCGTATTTCTGGATCGCCTGCGGCGCGTGCTCGCGCGACGAACCGCAGCCAAAATTCGAACCCGACAACAAAATCGTCGCGTCCTTGAAACGCGGGTCGTTCAGCGGATGCGGCTTGTCCGTGCCGTCGGCATTCTTGCGCACGTCATAAAACAGAAATTCGCCGAGCCCGTCGAACGTGACGCACTTCATGAAACGCGCCGGGATGATGCGGTCCGTGTCGATATCGTTGCCGGGCACGTTCACCGCGCGACCGGAGACCTGAGCGATTTTTTCGAGAGCCATAAAGGCTGCTTTGCAGCAGTTGAGGGTTGAAAGTTGAGAGTTGAAAGACGGGTCAGTTGGCGTTCACGCCGAACACTTCGCGCGCATCCGCCACGCTGCCTGTGACCGCCGCCGCCGCGACCATCACCGGACTCATCAAGAGCGTCCGCCCCGTCGGCGAACCCTGCCGGCCCTTGAAGTTGCGATTCGACGAACTCGCGCAGAGCTGGTCGCCGATGAGCTTGTCGGGATTCATCGCGAGGCACATCGAGCAGCCCGCCGCCCGCCACTCGAAACCCGCGTCGCTGAGAATCTTGTCGAGCCCAAGCTTCTCGCATTGGAGCGCCACGATCTGGGAACCGGGCACCGCGATCGCCTTCACGCCCGCCGCCACGCGCTTGCCCTGCACGAACTTCGCGACCTCCTGAAAATCGCTCAGCCGTCCGTTCGTGCACGAGCCGAGAAACGCCACATCGATCTTCGTCCCTTTGATCGGTGCGCCCGGCTGGAGCTTCATGTACGCAAGCGCCTCCTCGATGCCCGCCTTCTCGTCCGCCGAGGTCGCCGTCTTGGGATCGGGAATATTTTCGCCGATCGAAATGCCCTGGCCCGGATTGATGCCCCACGTCACCGTCGGCGCGATGTCCGCCGCGTCGATTTTCACCACGTCGTCATAGGCACAGCCCGCGTCGCTCGCAAACGCGCGCCACTTCGCGACCGCCGCATCCCACGCCGCGCCTTTCGGCGAATACGGCCGGCCCTCGAGATACTTGAACGTCGTCGCGTCCGGATTCACGTAGCCCACGCGCGCGCCGCCCTCGATCGACATGTTACACACCGTCATGCGCTCCTCCATCGTGAAGCCGTCGAACACGCTGCCCGCATACTCGTAGGCGAAGCCCGTTCCGCCGTTCACGCCGAGCGTCCGGATGATGTGAAGGATGACGTCCTTCGCATACACGCCGGGCCGCAGCTTTCCGTTCACCTCGATGCGGCGAACCTTCAACGCGCCGAGCGCCATCGTCTGCGTCGCCAGCACGTCGCGCACCTGGCTCGTGCCGATGCCGAACGCGATCGCGCCGAACGCCCCGTGCGTGCTCGTGTGCGAGTCGCCGCACGCGATCGTCGTGCCCGGCTGCGTGATACCCTGCTCCGGCCCCACGATGTGCACGATGCCCTGCTTGCCCGTCGCGCGGTCGAAAAACGTGATCCCGAACTCCGCGCAATTCTTCCGCAGCTCGTCCATCATCGCCTGCGCGAGCGGGTCGCGATACGGCTCGACGAACTGGTCCGTCGGCACGATGTGGTCGACCGTCGCGAACGTCCGCGCCGGAAACGCCACCTTCAACCCGAGATCGCGCAACATCCCGAACGCCTGCGGGCTCGTCACCTCGTGAATGAGATGCGTGCCGATCAACAACTGCGTCTGCCCGTTCGCCAGTTTGCGCACGGTGTGCGCGTCCCAGACTTTTTGAAAAAGAGATTTGGCCATGATGGATTGCTGTGGGAGCGCGGCCGCCCTCGGCCGCACCTTTGAAAGCGCCCCCCAACCTACCAGAACATTGCCATAACTGGAAATACTTCCTTCGCTGCCTGTGATGCCGCGCGAGTATCAATTCCCCTTCGAGCTGCGCCACCTCGTTTATTTCCGCGAGGTCGCCCGGCAACTCCATTTCCGCAAAGCCGCCGAATCCCTCGCCGTCGCGCAGCCCGCGCTCAGCCGCGCCATCGCGCAGCTCGAGCGCGCCCTCGGCGCCGATCTCCTCAACCGCACGCGTCGCGGCGTCGAGGTCACGCCCGCCGGCCGCCTGCTCCTCGAACGCATCGAGCCGATCCTGCGCGCGCTCTCCGCCATCCCCGCCGAACTCCGCGCGCTTTCCTCCGGCCAGGTCGGGCACATCCGCGTCGCGTTCACCGGCCTCGCGATGGCCACCGTACTTCCGGCCATCCTGCGCGAGTTCAACCGCCGCTATCCCGCTGTCCGCGTCGAACTCAACGAGTCGCCCTCCTCCTCTCAACTCGCCGCCCTCGCCTCGGGCGCGCTCGCCTGCGGTTTCTTCCATCCGGACGCTCCGACGCCGAATCTTCACACGCGCCTGCTCCTCCGCGAGCGCAACGGCGTACTCCTCCCCGCGGCGCATCCGCTCGCCCGCCGCGCCAAACTCCAGCTCCGGCATCTCGCCGCGACGCCTTTCGTTGTATTTCCCCGCGCGCATAATCCCGGTTTCTACGACCGCATTCTCGCGGCCTTCAACCAGGCCGGCATCACGCCGCAAATCGCCGAGGAGGTCTGGCCGCGCGCCAACGCCATCGGCCTCGTTCGCGCCGGCCTCGGTGCGACGTTCATGACGCCGTCCGAAGCCCAGCATCTCCCGCCCGAGGTGGTTTTCCGCGCGCTCACCGGCCCCACGCCCGAGAGCCGCCTCGTCATCGGCTGGCCGAAAGTTCCGCCGCCCGACGCCGCCCTCGCCGCGTTCGTCGAGACCGTCGCCACCGTCGCCTCCGGCACGCGTGCCGCGATACCGCCGTCGTAGTCAGAGACGTGTCGCGCGAAAGCGTTTCCATCGAAAGCTGGAGCCCGATGTCCTCATCGGGCTGATCACGCTTCCTTCAATCCAGCCCGCCGAGGACGCCCCGCCCCATCAGTGCGCCCTAAAGATTTCTATAGTCGCTGTGGAGGAGCCTGCTTGCAGGCGATGCTGGAGCTTCGCCCACCGGCATCGCCATGCATTTTCTCGAGACCTATCTCGCGAGCGCTCTC
>JBEHYR010000056.1:0-39317 GCA_048498075.1 Verrucomicrobiota bacterium
ACTCGACGAACTCTCGGCCGATCCTCACCGCCTACGTAATCTCACCGACTTTCCCTGGCTCCGCTCCTCGTTATTATACGTTTGAATCGGAAATGGTATTATCTGTCCCAACACCTTCGCAAAAACGATTACTGGGCGGAGGGCGAGAAGCAGGTCTGCGGCGAGTGGATCGGCCAAGGTGCGGCGATGCTCAGCCTCGAAGGTGCGGTCACCGACGCGCCCTTCGAAGCGCTGCGCGCGAATCGCGACTGGCAGACCGGCAGGCGGCTCACGGCGCGGGAGAACAAGAAAACGCGGATGGCGCTATTCGATATTCAGATTTCCGCCCCGAAGGATGTGAGCGTGCTCGCGATGGTCGGCGAGGACGAGCGGGTGCGCGAGGCGTTCGTCGAGTCCGTGCGAGCGGTGCTCGTCGAGATGGAGCACTTCGCCGCCGTGCGCGAGCGGCGCGGGGATGCACGAGACACCGAAACGTTTCGGCTGACGGGAAATTTTGCCGGCGCGATGTTCGTGCATGACGCCAGTCGCGATCTCGATCCGCAGCTTCACGTGCACGCGGTCCTCGCGAACGTGACGTGGGACGCGGAGCGCTCGCGCTCCAGCATGCCGAGATCATGCGCGCCTCGCCGTATCTGCGGCAGGCGTTCTATCGCGAACTGGCGGGCCGCCTGCGCCAACTCGGCTATGAGCCGTATGAGATGACGACCACGGGCTTTTCGGTTCGTGGCTTCGAACACCTGCGCGAGCGCTTCTCGAAACGGGCGCGCGAAGTGAAAGCGTTGACCGAAGAGTTCTCCGCGAAGAAAGGCCGCCGCGCGACCAAGCGGGAAATCGAGGTGCTCGTGCGGGAATCGCGCGCGAAGAAACTCAGTGAAATCACGACACCGGAGGTCCGCGCGCGTCAGCGCGCCGAGCTGACGGCGTCCGAGGTGCACCGGCTCGACCTGCTCGTGCGGGAAACGATGGCGCAGGCGCCGCGGGTGGAGATTTCGGTTTCGCAGACGCAGACGATGCAGGTGCTGGCTGCCGCGCTTCGTCACGTCTACGAACGCCGCAGCGTCGCGCGCGAAGGCGAGGTGTTGAGCGCCGCACTCGAACTTCACCCGGCGATGAGTGATTGGCGTGCGCTGCGCCGCGCGCTTGAAATACATCCCGACGCGCTCCGCGGCAACGGCGAGATGACGCTGCGGTCGATCAAGCGCGAAGAAGCGACGGCGGTGCGACGCGTCCAAGCGGGCCGCAATACACGCATCCGGCTCGGCGTCGCCGATCGCCTTCCGGAAAAATTGACGCGTGGTCAGCGCCGGGCCGCGACGCAACTGCTGAGGAGCCGCGATTTCCTGAGCCTGCTCGTGGGCGACGCAGGCACCGGGAAGACGACGGTGTTGAGCGCGATCGAAAGTGCACATGCGGCGGCGGGCGGCTCGCGGTTCCTACCGCTCGCACCGACGACGCGCGCGCGTGATGCGTTGGCGGAGTCCGGATTCGCGGCGGCGGACACGGTGCAACGCTTCCTCATGAGCGAGACGTTGCAGGCGCAGGCCGAAAATCGCGTGGTGCTCATCGACGAGGCGGGGTTGCTGTCCACTCACCAACTCGAACGTCTCACCTTCATCGCCGAGCAGCACCATGCTCGGCTCTTGCTGGTCGGTGACACGAAGCAGCACTACAGCGTGCAACGAGGCGACGCGCTCCGCCATATCGTCGAGCACACCCACACGCCCGTCGTCCGTCTCGCCGAGGTGCTGCGTCAGCGTGAAGAGCCGGATCGGAAATTGAGCCGGCTCCTCGCCGGGGGCGAAGTCGTGGAGGCGTTGCTCTACGCCGACCGGCAGGGAATGATCCAAGAGACCGGCGGCGACGAAGCGTTGTTTGCGACGGCTGCCAAGCACTATGCGCGCAATGTCGCGGAGCAGGTCGAGACGCTCGTGGTGATCCCAATCTGGGACGAGATCGAGCGGTTCAACGCTCACGCGCGCCCCGCGCTCCGACGGCGCGGGTTGCTCGGCGATCTGGAAGTGATGCGCGAGGCGGTGAAACCGCTGCCGTGGACGGAGGAGCAGAAACAACATTGGGACCAGTATCAGCTCGGCGACCGGTTGCTGTTCGTGCGGGACACACGGTGCTTCCGGCGCGGCACGGCGGCGGAGGTGATCGGAATTCTCACCGACGGGCTGCGCGTTCGTGGCGAGCGGGAGAGCGTGGCGGTGATTTCACGCAAGCAACGCGGCGCGTTTGAGGTTGGCCGCGCCGAGAAACTCGCCCTCGCCGCTGGCGATCGGCTTCTGATTCGCGGGCGCGATCCGGATCATGGCTTCGCCAACGGCGACCTTGCGCAGGTGGCGTGGGTCAATCCGGCGGCCGATGAAGTGATGTTGACCGACGGGCGACATTTGCCGGCGGAGTTCAAGACCTGGACCTACGGCCACGCCCTGACCGCCTATCGCTCGCAAGGCAGCACGGCAGAGGAATCGCTACTGGTGCTCGGCGAGCTCGCGACGCGATCGCTGGGCCGACGCCCGTTCTACGTCGCAAACACGCGCTATCGCGGCGCGCACCGCATTTACGTCGCGAGCAAGGAGCAGGTTTTCGCGTGGCTCCAGGAGCCTGACTTCGGCCGTGAACTCGCGACCGAGTTCATCCAGCGCCGGCGACTCACGGTGCGCGAATTGATTTCGGTCCGGCGCCTGCCGCGGATGCTGGAAAATCTGCGGCAGGCCATCCGGGCCGCGGCGACGGAGCGTTGCTCGCTCCGTGAAACGGAAGCGCAACGAATGGAGGTTTGACATGGAGATCGCTCGCAGACCGCGAATGTTTTTTGAGGAGGACATCCGTGCCGTGCATGTGACCTTCGACGACGGTCAACGCTGTCGGCGGAATCTGCCGTGGTCGCACTACCAGGGCGCGGAGTGGCACTACGCTGACCCGGGCGTGATTCGCCTCGAGATCGGCGACTGGCAGGTCGTCATCAGCGGGCACAATCTCGCGCCGCTCCTGACGGCCGTCGAAAATGCCCGGCTCGCGCAGGTGCGCGCGTATCCCGAATTCGCGGACGACCCGGCTCACGAGGTCGACGTATTCGCGACGAGCATTCGCTTCATCCATCTCGCCTCCGCCGCGCCGAAGCGGTGACCGGCGCCGCAGCTCCGACTTCCACACTAAACCGCGTTTCAATCCACCGAAAACAGCAACGAAAGGAAAGCTCATGAACCCAGTCGCACAAATCCCACCGAAGAACCAAGCCGCTCCGCATCGCATCGAATTCTTCCGGCTGCCCCAGCCCGGCAAGCGCGATCCCCACTTTGGCTTGTCGCGAGGCTGGTATTACAAGGCCGCCTCAGTCGGCGAAATCAAAATGATCGCGGTTCGCCAACGAGGCGCCCTCCGAGGGGTTCGCCTCGTCGTCTACGATTCTGTCGCCGACTACATTCGCCGGTCGGCGCAGGTTGTTACTCACCTGGAAAAGCCCGCGCTTGCCCAAGCTCAGCTGCCGACTAGCTTGCCCGCGTCATGAGCACGTTGCAGGAAATCGAAGCGGCGGTTCTCCGCCTTCCCGATCGCGATCGGTTGCAGCTCGCAGACAAAATCCTCGGCAGTCTTCCGCCGCCCCCGGTCCCAGCGGCCGCCGACGAGATCCTTGCCGAGGCGGTCCGCCGCGATGCCGAACTTGAAAGTGGCAACGTAAAACCTCTGTCCGAAACGGAATTTTGGAACGGGGTGCGTCGCTCTCGGGGATGAGAGTGGAATTCCATCCGGCGGTTCAAAACGACTTCAACGCTGCGCTGGCCTACTACGAGGCCGAAGGCGGCACGCATCTGGCGGATCGTTTTGAAGAGGAGGTCCGAAGCTGCTTGGCCGCGATCAAGGCCGGGCCAACGCGTTTTTCGTTTTACCAGAAGAGCGACCGTTTTCGGCGGATTCGTCTGAAAAGTTTCCCTTACATCATCGTTTACTACGAAAGCGTGGCTGTCGTGCGCGTGAGTGTGCTGAAGCACGAACGACGGCACCCGCGTTTCGGCTTGGCCCGTCGGTGAGGCAACAAGAAATCGGCGGGCGACGGAGTGCAGTGGGGGCGATTGGCTGCGCTGACAGGTGGTCCTCGTGGGCAGCCTCGCGTTTACCGCGCAGGTTTGCGCACTCATCAAGCGGGTTTGTCAGAAGCTTTCTTTACCGAGCCCCGAAAGCTTGCGAGCGATTCGAGCTACGTCCGTGGACGCACGGCTATCTCCATGACACAGCGTCTCAGAATCCGAAAACTAGGTCAGGATTAGGTCAGTGGATCTTTGGCAATCGATTTCGTCTTAACGAAAAACCCGCTACTCGGTGGAGTAAGCGGGTTTAAAGTGGTGGCCAGACTCGGAATCGAACCGAGGACACGAGGATTTTCAGTCCTCTGCTCTACCAACTGAGCTATCTGGCCGGCACTGTGAAGGGTCAGAGCAAAAGCCGCGTCACCCGCGCGTCAACGGGAATTTCCGCGCCGATAAATCGAAATCGCCTGCACCGCAAAAAACTTCACCCGGCTTTGCGCGTCACGCCCTGCTTGAGGGCTGTCCATCTCAGGACATTTCCCCTCTCTCTCCATGCGCCCCCTCCGTGTCGGCCTCATCGGCTGCGGCAAGATCAGTGACGCCTACTTTGCCGGCTGCCAGAATTACTCCATCGTCAAAATCACCGCCTGCGCCGACCTCGACGTCGCGCGCGCCAACGACAAAGCCGCCCAGCACGGCATTCGCGGCGGTTCCGTCGCCGATCTCCTCGCCGATCCTTCCATCGACCTCGTCGTGAATCTCACGATCCCGCAGGCCCACGCCGCCGTTAACACTTTCGCGCTCGAAGCCGGGAAACACGTCTACACCGAAAAGCCCTTCGCCCTCGATTCGCGCGACGGCGCCGCCGTGCTTGCCCTCGCCCGCGAAAAAAATCTCCTCGTCGGCTGCGCGCCCGACACCTTCCTCGGCGGCGGCCTCCAAACCGCCCGCAAAGCCATCGACGACGGCGCCATCGGCCGGCCCGTCTCCGCCCTCGCGTTCATGCTCTGCCGCGGCCACGAGAGCTGGCACCCAAGCCCGCAATTTTATTATCAACGCGGCGGCGGGCCGATGCTCGACATGGGCCCGTATTACATCACCGCTCTCGTGAACTTTCTCGGCCCCGTCAGCCGGGTCTGCGGTTCCGCGCAGTCGGCGTTCGCCGAGCGCCTCATCACGAGCGAACCGCTTGCCGGCACCAAAATCCCCGTCGAAACACCCACGCACGTCACCGGCGTGATGGACTTCGCCGGCGGCGTCACCGCCACGATCGTGACGAGTTTCGACACGTTCGCCTATCCGTTGCCGCGTCTCGTCGTGTTCGGCACCGAGGGAACGCTCGAAGCACCCGACCCGAATCGTTTCGACGGCGCCGTCCGCCTCCGCCGCGGCGCGAACGAGTCCTTCGAAGATTTGCCGCACACGCATTCGATCGACCGCGGACGCGGTTCCGGCGTCGCCGATCTCGCCTGCTCGATTCTCCGGCGCGACCGCGCGCCGCGCGCGAGCGGCGCACTCGGCCAGCACGTCCTGGAAGTGATGGAATCCTTCGAAAAATCCTCCACCACCGGCCGCCACGTTGCGATCGCCAGCACCTGCGAACGTCCCGCGGCGCTTCCCGTCGGACTCTCGGCCAACGAACTGGACGCCTGACGCCGTTCACGCATGAAAACAGCGCTGATTTTCTGGGGCGGCTGGGATGGCCATCAACCCCGCGAATGCGCGGATTTGTTCGGCGTTCAGCTCACCGCGCGCGGCTTCGCGGTGGAAGTCGCCGACTCCCTCGCGCCGCTCGACGATGCCACGCGCCTCGCGAGTTTTTCGCTCATCGTGCCGATCTGGACGATGGGAAAACTCACCGAGTCGCAGGAGAAAAATCTGGTCGCCGCCGTGAGCGCCGGCGCCGGCCTGGCCGGCTTTCATGGCGGCATGGGCGATGCGTTTCGCGGCAGCATCGGCTATCAATGGATGGTCGGCGGCCAGTTCGTGGCGCACCCGGACAATTTCAAGGACTACACCGTCAACCTCGTGAATCGCACCGATCCGATCATCGCGGGCATTCCCGATTTCAAAGTCCGCAGCGAGCAGTACTACCTGCTCGTCGATCCGCGCAACGAACTGCTCGCGACAACCGTGATGGCGCCCTCCGCCAGCGCGCCGTGGACGACCGGTGTCGTCATGCCATGCGTGTGGAAAAAACCGCACGGCACCGGCCGCGTCTTCTATTCCGCGCTCGGCCACAGCGCCGCCGAATTCGCCGCCGTGCCCGAACAGCTCGAACTCACCTTGCGCGGCATGAGTTGGGCGGCGCGTTGAGCCGGGCGTGTAAGGATGCAGGTGGAGCCCGACGTCCTCGTCGGGCTGGGCGGTATGCGCTCGTCAATCAACCCGACGAGGACTCTTTGGACCGGAGACAAGGGTAACAGGTGCTCGGGGACATGGGTAACACCTTGGGGATGCCGTTCACTTCGCCCATTCCAGCGGCATCGGCGCGGGAAAGCTGCTCACGAGTTCGATCGTGCGTTTTTCCCGGATCGATCGATGCACCGCCGCGATCACCTCCACGACATGCGCCGCCTGCGCGCCGCTCGTCGGATGCGGAGTGCCATTTCTTAAACCCCGCCACAGCTCGAAAACCCCCGCGCTCCAGTCGCAATACCACGGCCCCTGCCCCGCCGGCTGCCGCAACGGCGGCACGCGCCGGTAACGCCCCCCGACCTCGCCGCACTCGATCGGCGCCGTCGCCGCGAACCACTCTGTGCGAATCGACCCCGCGTCCCCGTGAATCTCGAGTCCCGCGCGCCGGTCCGCAGGCTCACCGACATAAAAATTCGCCGTCAACCGCGCGCGCAATCCGCCCGTGAATTCCAGCACCGCGACCGCCCAGTCCTCCGTCGTCAGGGTGAACGCCACGCCTTCCTTCGTTTTTCGTTGCGGCAAAATAATTCCGCCGCCCGCCGTCACGCGGACCACCGGCCCGAACCACGCCGTTAGCAACGAGAGCGGGTAAACCGCAACATCCGCGACCGGCCCAACCGCATAAAACGGCGCCGGGTTCGGGTGCCAGCCCTCGATGCGCCCCCAGTCGACGGTCGCATACGCCACGCGCGCCGTGCCGATGCGTCCCTCGCGGATCATCTTCCACACGGTTTGCTGGGCTTCGCCGAGCCAGGTCACCGGCGCGCAACTCAGGCGCAGCCCTTTCTTCTCCGCCAACTCCACCAACTGCTTCGCCTCCGCGTAAGTCGACGCGAGCGGCTTTTCCGAATGCACGTGCTTGCCGGCTTCGAGCGAACGCGTGACCACCTCCACGTGCGCCTGCTGGATCGTGAGGTTCACGACCGCCTCGATCTGCGCATCCGCGAGCACGTCGCCGAGCGACGCATACGCCCGCCCGCCGTGTTTTTCAGTCCACGTCTTCGCGCGCGCCGGATCGATGTCGCTCGCGCCGAGAATTTTTATTTCCGGCCGCGCCCGCAACGCATCGCCATACGCGCCGGCGATATTGCCGCAGCCCACGATCGCGACGCGCAGCGGCGGCGCCGATTCCTTCACGCTGACCGCCTCCCACCATTGCCTGGCCCGCTCCAGTCCGACTCGCACGTCCGCACGCGGATCGAATTCCTCCGGTTCGTGCTCGATCGCCATCGGCCCGCGAAATTCACGCTCGCGCAGCAACGCCGTGACCGCCGCAACCGGCACGATGCCCTCGCCCAGCCCGCAAGTCTCGTGGCCCATGTCGATGAACTCGAATCCGGTTTTCTCCGCGCGCTTCGCTTTCACGTCCTTCAAGTGCACGCAGAAAATCCGCGGAAATAACTCCACCGCGCCGGCCAGCGCATCCCAGCCGCGCGTCGCACACCAGCCGGTGTCGAGAGCCAGCCCGATCACGTCCCCGTCGCCCTCGCCGAGTCGCGCCCTCAGTTCCGTGATGCTTTTTTCCGCATGGTTCTCGATGCCGTAGCCGACGCCGAATTCGCGCAGGATCGCCACCGCCGCCACCCGCTGCGTCGCCACGAGTTCGATGTGCCCGCAGATATACGGAATCCCCAGCGTCGCGCACAGCCGGCACGCCCCGCGCAACTCCGTCTCGTCACCCGGAACCCACGCCGCATAACTCCGCACGGCGAGTCCATGTTTGCCGAGTAACTCCTTCGCGATCTCCACGTGTTCGAGCGTCGCCCACTGCCAGTGCAGATGCGCCGCCCACAGGTCGATCGCTGTGAAACCGAGTTCCTTGATTTCCGCGAGCATCGCGTCGAAACGCGCCCGGAACGTCGTCAGCGGCGAAAACGCCGCGCGCGTCGCATTCTCGCCCTGCATCCAGCCACCGGGCATCCGGTAGCCGATTTCGCGGGCGACGAAATTGGCCGTCATGAAGGAAAACGTGGGGTTCATCCGCTCCACTCTAACGCCTCCAACCCAATTCCGTCTTGTCGCCGACCGGCCATTTTATTGCTCTGTATTGATGTCGCTGACGCTACGTTGGAAACGTCTCTTCCCCTCCGGACGACTGTCGCAGATGACCTTTTCCCGCAAAACGCCGGGAGAAGAATTCCCGTTACATGACCACGATTTCCCGGAGGTCTTCTGGATCGCCGAGGGGAAGGTCGAGCACGCCGTCAACGGCGTGGCGTCGCTGCTCGAGCGCGGCGACCTCATGTTCGTGCGCGCCGCGGACCGGCACGCGTTCGTCGGCCGCGGAGCGGAGGGCGGCGTCATCGCGAATTTCGCGGTGCGCGCCGATCTCATCGCGCGTCTCCGCGGGCGTTATTTTCGCGGCGCCCAGACCGCGTGGTGGCACCCGGCCGCCGTTCCGCCGCGCATCGCGCTCAGCGCTGCCGACACTCACGCGCTCAGCCAATCCGCCCGCGAACTCGCCGCCCAACGCGAGCCCGACCTCCTCGCGACCGAGCGCTTTCTGCTCAATCTTTTCGAGTTGCTCCGGCAGCGCGAAATCGGCCGCCCCGCCGGCGACGAACCCGGATGGTTGACCGAAGCGCGCCGCGCGATTCGCGATCCACGGCACCTCGCCGCCGGCGTGCCCCAACTCGCCCGGCTCGCCGGCTGCTCGCCCGAACATCTCGCGCGCACCGTGCGCCGCGTGCACCGCCTCACGCCGACCGATCTCGTCAACCGCGAACGTCTCGACTGGGCCGCCGGCGAACTGATGTTCACTGGCCGCAGCATCGCCGAGGTCGCCCTCGCGGCCGGGTTCGAAAGTCTCAGTCATTTCTACCATCTCTTCCGCCATCGGCACGGCGTGCCGCCGCGGAAATTCCGCCTGCGCGCCCGTGCGCTGACGTAGCGCGCCGCGTCACCGGCGGCTTTGAAAAAATCTCCGTTGTCATTCTGAACGAAGTGAAGAATCCAGTGCGCGCTTCGTGGCACGACGCGCGTGCGAAAGTCCAGATGGATTCTTCGCTGCGCTCAGAATGACAGGCGTTTGAGAGTTCATCGGCGGATGCCTCGTCGGGCTGAGCGGCGTGCGCTCGTCGATCAAGCCGACGAGGACCTCGGGTTCCACCTTCCGTATCGCTGCGACTCAGATGCTGCTCGAGTCGTAAATATAGCCGTGCTCGCCGTGGTCGCTTTGATCGAGGCCCTCCATTTCGGCCTCCGGCGAATGGCGCAAGCCCGTCACGGCTTTGACGCCATAGGCGATCACCGCCGTGCCTCCCGCCGTCAGCGCGAGCGTGACGCCCATCGCCTTCGACTGCTCCAGCCAAAGCGCTCC
Source organism: Verrucomicrobiota bacterium (assembly GCA_048498075.1). Taxonomy (GTDB): domain Bacteria; phylum Verrucomicrobiota; class Verrucomicrobiia; order Opitutales; family Opitutaceae; genus Opitutus. The sequence goes on from JBEHYR010000056.1 coordinate 9,769, forward strand.
GCCGACGAGCCCGCGTAAGTTGGCCGAGAGATTCACGTTCACCGCCACGCTCGCGAACATGCCCGTGAACAACGTCCCGATCGTCCCCGCGACGCCGTGCACCCCGAAGACGTCGAGCGCATCATCGTAGCCCAGCATCGATTTCATTTTCGTGCAGGCGAGGAACGGCAACGCTCCGCCGAGCAACCCGAGCAAGACCGCCGCCCACGGCGGAATAAAACCGCACGCGGGCGTCACCGCGACGAGGCCCGCCACCGCACCGGAGCACAAGCCGAGCACGCTGGCTTTTCCTCTCCAGAAATATTCCAACACCGCCCACACACCTGCCGCCACTGCCGCCGCCAGCGTCGTCGTCGTGAACGCGTTTGCCGCGATCGCGTCCGCGCCGACGGCCGATCCGGCATTGAAGCCATACCAGCCGACCCACAGCAGTCCGGCGCCCACCATGCAGAGCACCATGCTGTGCGGCGGCATCGGCGTGCGACCGAAACCGTGGCGCGGCCCGAGGATCACGCAGAGCACGAGCGCGGAGCAGCCCGACGCCATCTCGACCACGAGTCCGCCCGCAAAATCGATCGCGTGAATCCCCGCGTGCGCATTCCAAACGCCGTTCATGGCGCCCGTCACGCCCCAGACCATGTGCGCCAGCGGACAATAGATGAAAAGCATCCAGCACGCGACGAACAGCAGCACCGCGGAAAATTTCATCCGCTCCACGACGGCGCCGATGATCACCGCCGGCGTGATGATCGCGAACATCAGCTGATAAATCGCGAAGACGTTTTGGGAAACCCAGTAGGAATAGTCCGGGTTGGGCGCGCCCGTGACGCCGTTGAAAAAGAAAAACTCCGTGCCGCCGATCCAGCCGCGGTGGAGATTCTTCCCGAAGACGAGACTGTAGCCGACCGCCCACCACAGCACCGTCACCAAACTCGTGATGCCGAGACACCACGCCATGATCGAAAGCACATTCTTGGTCCGCACGAGTCCGCCGTAGAAGAGCGCCAGCCCCGGCAGCGTCATGAAGAGCACGAGCATCGCGCTGGTCATCATCCACGCGTTGTGGCCGGGGCCCGCGATGCCGGGGAGCGGCGCCGCCACGCCGCCGGGCGGCACGGGGCTCTGGTTTGCGAGGTAGGCCTCCAGCCCCGCGACGCGTTGCTCGAGCGTCGGCGCCGCGGGCGGCGATTCAGCTCGCAACCAGCCTGGCAGCAGAACGACCAGGGCGAAAAAAAAGGCGACAGCAGGAAGGCGAAGAAGCGGAAGGTGACGCATGTTCGTCATCATCACCACGCATTCACGGCATTCATGCAAACCGCGAGATCGACGAATTTCGCTTATGACGGTGAGCGCAGCTTCCGATCGAGATTTTCCTCACCGACGATGACCAAGGCCGGCCGCTCAAACCCGGCCGCAGCCGCGCCCCGTCGCTCCGACTCGACCTAGGCGGAGGAGCGCAGCACGCCCTCCTCCTCTTCCCGCCAGCACCGCCCCGGCGAACTCAGATCGCCGAATCGCCGCGCTCTTCGGTGCGGATGCGAATCACGTCTTCCACCGGAAGAATAAAAACTTTTCCGTCGCCGATCTTGCCGGTCTTGGCGGTCCTAACGATCGCATCGACCGCCTTCGGCGCGACATCGTCGCCGGTGACGATCTCGATCTTTACCTTCGGCAGGAAGTCGACCGTGTATTCGCTGCCGCGGTAGATCTCGGTGTGACCCTTCTGGCGGCCGAAGCCTTTGACCTCGGTGACGGTCATGCCCTGAATATTGAGTTCAGCGAGGGCGGCTTTCACTTCCTCGAGTTTGAAGGGCTTGATGACGGCGATGATGAGTTTCATGGGAGCCTTGATTAGGGATTCGCACCCGTAGCCCTCCGCACGAAGGCCTGAATGTCAAGACCCTGCACCGTTCCACGGCGGGAAACACAAAGAATGCGGCAAGGTGGATAAAAAAAGGCCGGCCCGAGATCCGGGCCGGCCTTCGTCCAAACGGGAACTTCGCGGAACTCCGGCGCTCAGATCGCCGAGTCGCCGCGTTCGTCGGTGCGGATGCGGATCACATCCTCGACCGGCAGCACGAAGACTTTGCCGTCACCAATTTTACCCGTCTTGGCGGATTTCACGATCGCCTCGACCGCTTTCGGCACGAGGGCGTCGGTGGTGACGATTTCGATTTTCACCTTGGGGAGAAAATCGACCGTGTATTCGCTGCCGCGATAGATCTCGGTATGGCCCTTCTGGCGGCCGAAGCCTTTGACCTCGGTGACGGTCATGCCCTCGACGTTAATCTCGGCCAGCGCCGATTTCACTTCCTCGAGCTTGAACGGTTTGATGATCGCAATGATGAGTTTCATGGGTGCGTTTGGATTCGAGGTTAGCTGACGTAGCCTTCTTCACCGTGTTCGTTGATGTCGAGGCCCTGGCGCTCGACTTCCTCCGTCGGACGGAGACCGACGATGGCTTTCACGATGTAAGCGATGATGACCGTGGCAACCACCGCCATGACCAAGGTGACGGCGACGGCCTTCAGCTGCTCGACGAGCAGGCCTTTCACCAGTGGTTCGATGCCGGGGTTGACGCTCGAGGTGGCGAGCACTCCGGTGAGAATCGCGCCGAGCGTGCCGCCGACAGCATGCACGCCGAAGGTGTCGAGCGCATCGTCGTAGCCGAAGAAGGATTTCACCTTCGTGCAGAAAATATAGGGCACCACCGCGGCGAGCACGCCGATGATCACCGCCCCGGTGGAGTCGACATAACCGCAAGCCGGCGTGATCACGACGAGTCCGCCGACGACACCCGAGCAGAAACCGAGGATCGACGCGTGCCCGCGGAAGATTTTTTCGATCATCCCCCACGTGAATCCCGCGACTGCCGCCGCGAGCGTCGTCGTCATGAAGGCGTTAGCCGCGATGCCATCGGCGCCGCCGGCGGAGCCCGCGTTGAAGCCGTACCAGCCGACGTAGAGCATGCCGGTGCCGACCATGCAGAGCACCATGCTATGCGGCGCCATCTTCTCTTTGCCGAAGCCGACGCGCGGCCCGAGGATCAGGCAGAGCACCAGCGCCGACCAGCCGGAGGACATGTGCACCACCGTGCCGCCCGCGAAGTCGAGCGCCTTGATCGTGCCCGCCGCGCCGGACATGAAGCCGCCGCCCCACACCATGTGCGCGAGCGGGAAATACACCGCAAACATCCACAGCGTCACGAACAGCAGCACCGCGCTGAACTTCATGCGCTCCGCGATCGCACCGACGATCAGCGCCGGCGTGATGATCGCGAACGTGAGCTGGAACATCGCAAAAACGTTTTGCGAGACCCACGGCAGCGTGCCGGTCGCGCTGGTCACGCCCTTGAGAAAGACGTTGTCGAAACCGCCGATGAAGGCATTGCCCGGCGAGAACGACAGGCTGAAGCCCACCGCCCACCAGAGAATCGTCACGAGACCCGTGATGCCGAGGCACTGCGCGAGCACGGACAGGACGTTCTTCTTGCGCACGAGACCGCCGTAAAACAGCGCGAGGCCGGGCAGCGTCATGAACAAGACCAGCGCCGTGCTCGTCATCATCCACGCGTTGTGGCCCGGGCCGGGCACGCCGGTCAGGCTTTTGGCCGGGGCGACGTTGTTCACGTAAGCCTCGAGCGCGGCGATGCGCTCGTCTGCCGTCGGCGCAGCGGGGGTGGCAGGCGCGGCAGCTTGTGCAAAAGCTGCGATCTGAAGCAGGGGCCCAAAGAAAGCGTAGAGCGCCAGCTTTTTCAATACACGTGGGAGGATGAGCATAGACATTAGGTTTGGATGCTTCCCAAGGTGGAGTCCTTGGGGTGGAACAAGGCCGGGTATAGCAAACCCGATGCCAACCCCCTCGTCATGACGCGACCCGCGCCAGACATCGCCGCCCGCCGCAAACCGACTCGCAAAAATAGGCGCGCCTTCCCGGAGGATCCCACCCTTCGGCCCTTCGGCCCGTCAGCTCGTGCCCACGCCGCTGCCCTGCCCTCCGCCCCGGCGCGCCGCTTACTCGGGCATCACCGTCGCGATGTGCAGATCCTTCAACTGCCGCGCCGTCACGGGCGTCGGGCTCTGCGCCATGAGATCCTGGCCTTTTTGGGTCTTCGGAAACGCGATCACGTCACGGATGCTCGTCGTGCCGCAGAGCAGCGCGCACATGCGATCCAGGCCGAACGCGATCCCGCCGTGCGGCGGCGCGCCATACGTGAAGGCCTTCAGCATGTAGCCGAAACGGCTCTCCACGACGTCGGCCGGAATCTTCAGCACGTCCTCGAAAACTTTTTTCTGCAGCGCCGGCTGGTGAATGCGGATCGACCCGCCGCCCAGCTCCATGCCGTTGAGGACAACGTCATAGTGTTGCCCGCGCACCTTCTTCGGATCGGTATCCAGATACTGGGCATCCTCGGCCACCGGCGCGGTGAACGGATGGTGCGTCGCCACATAGCGGTTCTCCGCCTCGTCGTAGCTCATCAGCGGAAAATCGATCACCCACAGGAATTTCCAGTCGTCGTGGCGGATCGTCAGCTTGCCGCGCTTCACGAGCAGTTGCGCCGCCTCGAGCCGCAACCGGCCGAGGATCGCGCACGCCTTCTCCCACGGCGCCGCCGCGAAGAACACGATGTCGCCTTCCGCGATGCCGAGCTTCGCCGTGAGTTCCGCCTTCTCCGCGTCGGAGAAGAATTTCACGATCGGCGACTTCCACTCGCCGCCTTCGACCTTGATGAACGCGAGGCCTTTCGCGCCGAGCGATTTCGCGATCTCCTCGAGATTCTTCAACTCGCCCTGCGTGAGATCCGCGAGGCCCTGGCCGTTGAGGCCCTTGATCACGCCGCCGTTCGCGACGGTCGATTGAAAGACCTTGAACGCCGAGTGCTTGAACGTCTCCGACAGGTCGACGAGCTCGAGGCCGAAGCGCACGTCGGGCTTGTCCACGCCGTAGCGGTTCATCGCCTCGTGAAACGGCATCCGTTGAAACGGCGTCGCGATGTCCGTTCCGAGCACGTCCTTCCAGAGCTTTTTCAACATGCCCTCGAACAGCGCGTAGATGTCCTCGCGCGTCACGAACGACGCCTCGACGTCCACCTGCGTGAATTCCATCTGGCGATCGGCGCGGAGATCCTCGTCGCGGAAACAGCGCGCGATCTGGAAATATTTCTCCACGCCCGCCACCATCAGGATCTGCTTGAATTGCTGGGGCGACTGCGAGAGCGCGTAGAACTGGCCCGCGTGAATGCGCGACGGCACGAGGTACTCGCGCGCGCCTTCCGGCGTGCTCTTGAAGAGCGCCGGCGTCTCCACCTCGATGAACTCCTGCGCGTCGAAATAGTCGCGGATCGACTTCGCCGCCTTGTGGCGCACCTGCAGATTTTTCCGCATCTTCGGCCGGCGCAAATCGAGGTAGCGATACGTGAGGCGCAGATCCTCGTTGACCTTGTCGCCACCGGCGTCGTCGAGCGGGAACGGCGGCGTATCGGAAATGTTATGAATCTCCAGCGACGCCGCCACCACCTCGATTTCGCCGGTGGGCAGCGATTTGTTTTCCGTGCCCTCCGGCCGGCGCACCACCTTGCCCGTGATGCCGATGACCGACTCCAGCTTCAGGTGCTTCAACTGCTCCGCCAGCGTCGCATTCTCGTGCGGTTCGAGCTGGATCTGCGTCACACCTTTCCGATCGCGCAGGTCGATGAAGAGGATGCCGCCTTGATCGCGAATCGTATCGACCCAACCGAGGAGCGAAACGGTCTCGCCGAGGTGGGCTGTGGTGAGCTGGGCGCAGTGATGGGAGCGATGCATGGAAAAAGGAGTTTTCGAGCAAGCCCACCCGCCGCTCGCGGGGCAAGCTCAACTCTCGTCAGCAAGCGAACCCGTCGTGACGGCCGGCTCGCCCCGCCGGCCCACGAATTTTGCCGCGGGGAAACCGCGGCACTCCGGGCCGCTCCCCTACGCCGTTTTCGGGGAGCGAATCGGGTTCGTGCGCTCGCGTTTCTCCCGCCTTCCCGTCATCAGCCCCGCCCGTGTCCCACGCCCCCGAACACCGCGCGACGGCGTATCCCGCTTCCTTCCGCGCCGCCGAACGCGAAGCCATCGCCCAACGCCGGCGCCGCGCCGGCATCGATCCCGATGCACCCCTCGTCGGCGTCGCACTTTCCGGCGGCGGCATTCGCAGCGCCACTTTTTGCCTCGGGCTCTTCCAGGCGCTCGCCCGGCAGCAGCTCGTCCGGCGTATCGATGTTCTGTCGACGGTGTCCGGCGGCGGTTACTTCGGCAGTTTTCTCGGCGCCGAGTTCGCCCGCGACGACGGCTCGCCCGATGCCGTCGAGCGCGAACTCGCCGACAATCATTCGTGGTCCGTCAGCTGGCTTCGCGAAAACGGCCGCTTCCTTTCGCCCAACGGTTCCGGCGACAACTGGCAGGCCGCCGCCGTCGCGCTCCGCAACTGGGTCACGCTGCAAGTCGTGCTGCTCACTTTCGGCCTCTCCGTGCTTGGCTTCGCCGCGCTGATCCGCGCCGATCTCTGCACCGGTAATTTCTCGCGCGGCTTCTGGCTGCCGCTCGAACGCTATTTCTGGCAGCACCCCGCCGCCCACATTTGGTGGAGCCCCTGGCTGGTGCTGCCGGTGATTCCGTTCGCGCTGCTGATGGTACCCGCCGGTGCCCTCTACTGGCTCACGCAGGTTCTGCCGCTCATGGACCTGCTGCGCCGCACGTTTTCGTTTTTCAGGCAGCGTTACCGCAGCATCGGCGACAACGAATTCGCCAGCCGCACGCAGACCGCCCTCTCCCGCATGTTCATGATCGGCCTCGTCTCGACGGTGCTCCTGCTCGCTTTCGCCGTGCTCGATTCGTTCGGCCAGACCGCGTATCTGCACTGGTCGATCGGCGATTTCAAATTTCCGGCGATGTGGACGGCTCTCACCGGCGCCGGCGCGGCGGCCTTCGGCTTCGGCTCGAAGATCGCGCTCCTCATCGAGCGCCTCCTCGGCAAACGCAGTTTTCGCATTCCGTTCAGCGTCGTCGCGCTCCTGCTCGCCACCTTCTGGCTCGCGCTGATCGTCTTCGCGCTCTCGGTGATTGCCTGCGGTTTCGGTTGGAACTGGGTCGACGCCTCGACCGATACCGGCGCGCTGCACCCGATGTCTGGCGGTTGGAAGCTCATGCTCACCGTCGCGATCACGTTCGCCGCATCGTGGATTTTCAGCCGCAGCTTCGGCTTCGTGAACCTCTCCTCGATGCAGCAAACCTACGCCGCGCGCCTCGCCCGCGCCTATCTCGGCGCCACGAATCCCACCCGCCGCCGCCACGCGAATCACGACATGACGGACCTGATACCCGGCGACGACCTCGCGCTCGACGACTACTGCCCGCACCTGCACGGCGGCCCGCTTCACCTCATCAACGTCACCGTCAACGAAACCCTCAGCGGCAAAACCCAGATCGAGCGGCGCGACCGCAAGGGCCTCGCCATGGCCGTCGGTCCCTGCGGCCTCTCCGTCGGCTCCGATTCCCACGCGCTCTGGGCCGCCGAACCGCCGCGCGCCCACACGCGCCTCACCCGCCTGCAAGCTCTCTGGGAATCGCGCCAGCGGCCCATCGCCCCGATCGATTGCGAGGGCAACCGCTTCCACTCGCTCTGCGCCGACAAGTCCGGGCAGTCACCCGCGCCCCAGCGCATCGAGGCGCTCGCCCTCGGCCGCTGGGTCGCGATCTCCGGCGCCGCCTTCACCACCGGCACCGGTGCGAGCACCTCGCTCGGCCTCAGTCTGCTCCTCGGCCTCGGCAATGTCCGCCTCGGCTATTGGTGGGACAGCGGCATCCCGCCCGGCAACCCGCGCGCCGGCCATCGCGCCAACTTCCTCGAGGTCGGCAGCCGCGTGCTCAGCGCCGTCCTCCCCGTGCAGACTTGTCTGCTCAACGAATTCCTCGCGCGTTTCCACGGCCCCGACCGCCGCCACTGGTATCTCTCCGACGGCGGCCATTTCGAAAACACCGCCTGCTACGAACTCGTCCGCCGTCGCGTGCCGTTCATCATCTGCTCCGACGCCGGCCAGGATCCACTCTATCAATTCGCCGATCTCGCCAATCTCGTCCGCAAGGCCCGCACGGATTTCGGCGCGGAAATCCAGATCGTCCGCCGCGCCGCCGACGTCGCCACCGATGATCCCGGCGTCCGCTTTCCCCTCCCGAAGCTCGAGGAACTCGTGCATCCGTCGCTCCTCGACGTCATCGGCGTGCCCGAGGATTTCGCTCCATTATCCGCCGATCCCGCCGCCGACCCGGACGCCGCCGGCAAACGCCCGAGCTATTCGAGGCGTCACGCCGTGCTCGCCCGCATCCACTATGTCGACACGGATGAATTTTCCTGGCTGCTCGTCGTCAAACCCAGCCTCATGGGCGACGAGTCCATGGACGTCGTGCAATACCAGCGCACGCATCCCCTCTTCCCGCAGGAGCCGACCACCGACCAGTATTTCGACGAGGCGCAGTGGGAAAGTTACCGCAAACTCGGCGAGCACATCGGCACCGAACTGTTCACGCCGCCCGTCGCCGCCGATTCGCGCCCGGGCGCGACCTGGAGCCCCTCGGAGATGGTCCCGCCCAACCTCAGGAAAGCTCCTCGCGACGATCTTCGCGCCACCCCGAATCTCGATCTCCTGAGCGCCCCCCGCATCGTCACCCTCGCCGAAAATTAGGAATTCCCAGAGGCGGATCAGCCCTTCCCGTCGGGCTGGCTTGATTACCTTTTCAACTCATCCCGCGCGTCGCACAAAACGCCTGCATATCCTCCGCCAGCGGCGCGGTGAAAACATACTCCATCCCTGCCGGCCGCAGATCGATCTGCGCGCAATGCAGCGCCTGCCGCTCCAGCATTAATTTCTCCGCGAGCGCCGGCGTCCAGCCGTGATCGATGAATTCCAGATAGCATCGCGCATCCGGCCCATAAATTTTATCGCCCACGATCCAGTGCCCGAGCCATTGCGCGTGCGCGCGAATCTGGTGCTTCCGCCCCGTCTCGGTGACGACCCTTGCCAGCGTGAATTTTCTCCGCTCCCCCGCGCCCGAATGCTCTTCGCCCCACGCCACCGGTTCGAAATGCGTCACCGCCGCCTGCCCGTCCGGCCGCACCGCCGATTTTACGAACACCGGACTGCTCACATCGTCGCCCAGCGGCTGATTCACCGTCACAGCTTCCTTCAACTCGCCCGTCAAAATCGCCGTGTAGGTTTTGCCCACTTTCCGCTCCTGCATCGCCGTCTGCAGCCGGCTCGCCATTTTCGGATCCTTCGCGAGCACCACGATCCCGCTCGTCTCCCGATCGAGCCGAAACACCAGATGCGCCGTCGCCAGCTGCGCATGCTCCCGCACCGCGCCGACCAGGCTCGACCACGGTCCCGCCTTCGATGGATGACACACCACGTCGCCCGGCTTCGCGACGACCGCCAGCCGCGCGTCCTCGTACACGATCCAGCCGCGCAGTTCCTCCGGCGTGATCATCCGCACCGGCCCCTGCCGCAGCCGCCGCGGCCACGCGCACGCCCGCTGCGAGAACTCATCCGCCAGCGGCCGCTCCGGCGGCGTCTCGCCCGGTATCATGGAGCGTCCCGGCGAACTCGATACCGCTCGATCACACGCGCCGCGATTCGCGCCGCGAGCGCCTTCGGCACCAGACTCGCCGCCGCCGCGGTGAGTTTGTTTTTCCATCCGGTCGCCACGAGAGGCTTGCGCGCGCCCAGCGCCTGCAACGCCTCCCCCGCCACCGCCTCGCTCGTCATGCTCGACGAGTCCGCGCGACTCCGCTCGCTGCGATCCTTCAGCCCCGCCCGCCGGTGAAAATTTGTCGCGGTCGGCCCCGGGCACACCGCCATCACCCGCACGCCGCTCCCTCTGAGTTCCTCGTTCATCGCAAGGCTCCAGTTCAGGACGAACGCCTTCGACGCGCCATACGTCGCCATGAACGGCGTCGGCTGAAACGCCGCCGTCGACGCCACATTCATCACCGCCCCGCCGCGACGTTTCAGGGTCGGGAGTAATTTTCCCGTCAAATCGACGAGGCCGCGCACGTTGACGTCGATGATTTCCAGCTGATGCCTGAGATTGGGCTCAGGAAAACTCCCATATGAGCCGAAACCACTGTTGTTGATGAGCAGCACGCGCCCCGCTGGCACTTCACGACTTAGCCACGATTCCACCGCGGCCGCGGCCCGCTCGATCTCCGCCGGGACGCCCAGGTCGCAGGCGAAGTGGCAGAGCTTAAGCTCTCCTTTTAATATGCCCGGTTCCGTGCGCGAGAGGTTGCAAATGTGGACCTCCACTTCCAGTTTTCCGCACAGCTCAATGAACGATTTTCCAATACCGGAAGATCCGCCGGTGATGACGACGGCAGAGAACTCTTGGAGCGCTTCGCGAGGCGAGGGCACAGGATTCGGCGAGGAACGAGCGGGGGAAAAAATTTCGGCCGGGATGGCGTTCCATCCCGGCTCGGTGAAACCCAAACATAACGCAGTATCATGAACAGACAAAACAACCACGAACTCATCGTCTCCGGCATTCACCTCGAGTTGTCCCCGTCCCTGAAAACTTTTGTTCGTGAGAAAACCCAGCGACTATTCCGACACGAAGAACGCATCGTGCGGATTCGCGTGGAACTCGAGTGCGACCGCGATGAGGCCGTCGCCACCCGTTTCAAAGCCAAGGGCCACATCGAAATTCACGGCCCCGACATGAACGCCGTCGTCCAGGCCGACGAATGCCACAAAGCCGTCTCGCTGCTCATCGACAAACTCGACCGCATGCTCGGCAAGCGCCACCACCTCTACAAAGTCCGCCGCCACGGCGATGCCGCCGTCGCGCCCATCGAGCAGCACGTCGCCGAGGAATTGCCGCTGCCCAAAGCCATCTAGTCAGGCATCAGCGACACCTTATACACACACTCGCCCGTCGGCCTCCGCCGGCGGGCGTTTTTTTCAGGTGAGGATATCCCGCCGCAAAACGCTCCCGCCCACCGTGACCGCTCCAACAACGACGCGACGGTCGGGCGGGCATTCCGCGGTCTGCCGGAGGGGCGCGCGAAGCAAGTGCGGGTGTGTCCGCGGCTTCGCGCCGTCGCCCTCTGGTCCACTTCTCCTCGCCTCGGTTCAGCGGTAGGGCGAGGTCTCCCGACCCGCCGTTTTTAAGGCAACCCGCACCGCTGCCTCGCTCGCAACTATCCCGCCGCTTCCGCCGGCCCGCGCCCATTCCGCCAGCCGCGCCCAGGCCCGCGCGCGATGACTGATCCGATTTTTCACCTCGTCCCCCAGCTCCGCATAGCTCTGCGTAAAACCATCCGCCACGAAAATCGGATCGTAACCAAAACCCGCCCCGCCCCGCGGCTCACGCAACAACCGCCCGCCGCATACGCCTTCGAAAACGAGTTCTTCGCCCGTGCTCGTGAGCACAAACAGCACGCACAGAAAATGCGCCCCACGCCGCTCGTCCGGCACCTCGCGCATCGCCTCGATCAGTTTCCGCAGATTGGCCGCGCTGTCGCCCTGCGGCCCCGCATAATACGCCGACTCCACGCCCGGTCCGCCGTCGAGCGCATCGACGCACACCCCGCTGTCGTCCGCCAGCACGCACGCCTCCGCCATCCCTTGGCCGCGCAATTTCTCCTGCAACGCCCGCGCCTTTTTCCGCGCGTTGCCGACAAATGTCCCCGTGTCCTCCGCCACCTCCGGCATCCCCCCGACCGCGCGCGCCGAGATGATTTCGATCGGTAGGAGCCTGCTTGCAGGCGATGTCTTCGCGAGCGCCTGCAGCTCCGCCGCCTTGTGCGCGTTACCCGACGCCAGAAAAATTCTCCGCATCGCCCTTCTCTGGTGCCCCGCGACTCGCTTGGCCACAAAAAGCACAGCAAACGTTGGGGGCGGTGGCGCCGGGTAGGGACGGCTCTCCGAGCCGTCCGTCAGCGAACTCGGGCGAGCCAGTCTCACCGGTTGGCGCGGACGCCTCGGAGAGCCGTCCCTACCGCATCACCGACATCGGCCGCACCGCGATCCAGGAGATGCTCGACTGCGACGGCCCGTTCGTCCTCGACGTGATCGTCCCCTACACCGAGCACGTCCCAAAACCACCCCGGGCTTTTTGCGCCGCAGGACTATGCGGCTCCGCCGCGCTGCGCGCTCCGCGTTTCAACTGCGTGACTCGGTCAATCGGCGACCACTGTCGGGCACGACCGGAAATCAGCCGGACAGAATTCGAAATATTTCCGCAACCAATCTCATTTCTCCACGCGATTTCCAGCTGGCCTTGTCCGGCGTCCGCCATTGGCTCGCCATGCCCCCGGCGCTTCTGCGCCCGTTCACTTCAACTCGTCCCCAACTGATGACCTCCGACAAACTCTCGCTGCGGGAGAAATATTCCTACGGTTTTGGCGATTTCGCCTCGTGCCTTTATTGGCAAACGATCTCGGTCTACCTCGCCATCTACTACACGGATGTCTTCGGCATCAGTGCGCTCGCGGCGGGGACCATGCTCGGCCTGAGCCGCTCGATGGACGCGTTCTTCGATCCGGTGATAGGGATGATCGGCGACCGCACGAATTCCCGCTGGGGCAAGTTCCGGCCCTATCTCCTTTGGTTCTGCGTGCCGATGGCGCTCGTCGGCTGGCTCACTTTCACGACCCCGGGATTCGGAGATCACGGCAAACTGATCTGGGCTTACGTCACCTTCAACGCCCTCATGCTGATCTACACCGCGATCAACATTCCCTACACCGCGATGCTCGGCGTCATCAGCCCGCAGCCGGCGGAGCGCACCGCGCTGTCCTCGATCAAGTTTGTCGGCGCCTTTGCAGGCGGCATCGTCATCTCGGCCACGTTGCTGCCGATGGCGAAGGTCGGCGGCTGGCTCGGCGCCGGCACGCTCCAGCGCGGCTGGTCCGTGGCGTTTGTGGTGATCGGCGTGCTCGCCGTGGCGTCGTTTCTGATCGTGTTCTTCAACACCCGCGAGCGCGTGCAGCCATCAAAGGAACAGCAGACGTCCGTATTGAAGGATCTCGGCGACCTCGTCACCAACCGCCCATGGCTGATCCTGCTGCTGACGACGATCACCTTCATCTTTTTCGTCGCGCTCCGCGGCAACGCCACCGCGCACTATTTCAAATACTACGTCGGCACGCAGACGATCACCCTGCCCGATTTCCTGCCCGCGTCGATCGCCGGCACGCAGACGTGGAGCTGGGAGAGCCTCGTCTCGATTTTCAACACCAGTAATCAAGTGCTCTCGCTGATCGGCGCGATCCTGGTGCCGTTTCTCGCGCGCAAGATCGGCAACAAGCCGGCCTTCGTGCTGCTCTTCGTCATCGCGATCACGGCGACCGCCGCGTTCTACGTGCTGCAGCCCGAGCAACTCTGGCTGATTCTCGCCGTCAACGCGATCGGCTCGATCACCGGCGGCCCGCTCAGCGCGCTGCTCTGGGCCATGTATGCCGACACCGCCGACTACGCGGAATGGAAGACCGGCCGGCGCGCCACCGGTCTGGTGTTTTCCGCGTCGATCTTTGCCCAGAAATTCGGCTGGGGTTGGGGCGGCGGCCTTTCTCTCATCATGCTCAACGGCGTCGGCTTCGTGGCCAACCAAGTCCAGTCGCCGGAAGCGAAGCACGGCTTGGTCAAGCTCATGAGCCTCTATCCCGCGGCGTGCGGACTCCTCTCGATTGCGATCTTCCTCCTGCTCTATCCGCTCAACGAAACGAAAATCGCCGAGATCGCGGCCGACTTGAAAGCCCGTCGCGAAAAAGAAAGCGCCGTCGCCGGCTGACCCGGTAGGGACGCCTCTCCGAGGCGTCCGCGTCCGCAGTTTCCGCACGACCACGAATCGCCGCGAGTGCGGTCCGTGCCTGCCCGAATTTACGGCAGCCAGGGAAACTTCCGCGCATTCGGCGCGCGCTTCTCCCGCTGCGCCGAGTGAAATTCCTTCGCCTCTTCGCTCATGTAATAAAGCAGCGTCGCGTTGCCCGCGAGTTCCTGGATGCCCGCCTGGCCGTCGAGTTCCGCGTTGAATCCGCTCTTGAGCAGCCGGATCGCGAGCGGACTTTTCTGCATGATCTCCTGCGCCCACTTCACGCCCTCCGCCTCGAGTTCGGCGACGGGCACGACTTTGTTGATCAACCCCATGTCGAGCGCTTCCTGCGCCCCGTATTGCCGGCACAGAAACCAGATTTCCCGCGCCTTCTTCTGCCCGACGACCCGCGCCAGATAGCTCGAGCCAAACCCGCCGTCGAAACTCCCCATCTTCGGACCGACCTGCCCGAAGATCGCATTATCCGCCGCCAGGCTCAGATCGCACACCACGTGCAGCACATGCCCGCCGCCGATCGCGTAGCCCGCCACAAGCGCGATCACGACCTTCGGCATCGACCGGATCAGTTTCTGCAGATCGAGCACATTCAGCCGCGGCACACCGTCCTCGCCGATGTAGCCCGCGTGCCCGCGCACGCTCTGGTCGCCGCCCGCGCAGAAGGCATATTTCCCGTCCGTATGCGGCCCTGCGCCCGTGAGCAGCACCACGCCGATCTGCTGGTCTTCACGGGCGTCGCTGAACGCATCGAACATCTCCGAAACCGTGAGCGGCCGGAACGCATTGCGCTTCTCCGGACGGTTGATCGTCACTTTCGCAATTCCGCCGGCCTTGTGATAGAGGATGTCGGTGTAGTGCTTGGCTGTTTTCCAATCGAGATTCATGCAACCGTGACGGTGAGTCGTTTCGCGACGGTTGTCCACCGGGCAGCCGTTCCGAATTTGCGAAACCTCGAAAGCGAGCTGTTTTCCGTTTCTCCGAGAAAACTGCTGGAGCCAGTCGGCGCATCCTGAGAAGTTCGATCCTTCCATGAGTCATCCGCCGACCACGCCGCTTCGAACCGGTGCACAGCTCGCACTGAGCGTGGGCGCGCTCGGAGTCGTTTTCGGCGACATCGGCACCAGCCCGCTCTACTCGCTCGCGACTTGCCTCGGCAACCTTCCGCCCGTCGAACGCACCGAAGGCATCCTCGGCGCGCTCTCGCTGGTGGTGTGGGCGCTCGTGTTCGAGGTCGGCTTCAAATACCTCGGCTTCATCATGCGCGCCGACAACCGCGGCGAAGGCGGCATCTTCGCGCTGCTCGCGCTCAGCCATACCGATCGTCGCGCGGGCGCCAAATCCGGCGGTCTGTTCACGCTGCTGATTCTCTTCGGCGCGGCGCTGCTCTATGGCGACGGCGTGATCACACCCGCCATCTCGGTGCTCGGCGCCGCCGAGGGCCTCAAGGATTTCCACCCGCGTTTCGCACCCTGGGTTCCAGCCATCGCGTGCGTGATCCTCGCCGCGCTTTTCTGGGTTCAGCACAAAGGCACGAAGTCGATCGGGAAAATTTTCGGCCCCGTCATGGTGATCTGGTTTGCTGCGCTCGCCGTGCTCGGCTCGTGGAACATGCTCCGCCAGCCGCAGGTGTTCGCAGCGCTCAACCCGCTGCACGGCCTGCACCTGCTCGCCGCCTATCCCGGCCACGCCACGAAGCTCCTCGGCGCGGTCATCCTCGCGATCACCGGCGCCGAGGCGCTCTACGCCGACATGGGTCACTTCGGTCGCACCGCCATCAGCCGCGCGTGGTATTTCGGTGCCTTCCCCGGCCTCGTGCTCTGCTATTTCGGCCAGGGCGCCTACGCACTGGATCATCCTTACTTCACCGGAAATCCCTTTTTCGCGCTCGCCGGCGATGGCTGGGGCCGGCTCGCGCTCGTCGGCCTTTCGATGGCCGCCGCGATCGTCGCGAGCCAGGCGCTGATTTCCGGCACCTATTCGCTCACCCGTCAGGCGATCCAGCTCGGTTACTTTCCGCGGCTGCAGGTCAAATACACGAATCCCGATTTCGCCGGGCAAATCTACCTGCCCTTCGTCAACATCACCCTCGCGATCCTCACCATCGCCGTGGTGATAGGCTTCGGCTCCGTCGCCCGCCTCACCACCGCTTACGGCGTGGCCGTGACCGGCACGATGGTGGTGACGACGCTCGCCTTCTACCGTGTGGCCCGGCACCGCTGGCGTTGGTCTCGCTGGAAAGCGCTGCCGCTTTGCGCGATGTTCTTCATCTTCGACACGGCCTTCTTCGTTTCAAATCTGCATAAATTCGTCGAGGGCGGCTGGCTGCCGCTCGCCATCGCGCTCGTCGTGCTCGCCGTGATGCTCACGTGGAAATCCGGCCGCAACGAGATTTTCCAGCGCGTCTACGGCAACAACGTCACCGAAGCCGAGCTCACCAGCATCGCGCGCAGCAAGCACGTCACGCGCGTCGGCGGCAGCGCCGTCTTCATGGTCGGTTCCCCGACCGGCACGCCGATCGCCCTGCTGCACCACGTGAAATCGAATCGCTGCCTGCACCAGACCGTCGTGCTCCTCTCGATCATGACCGAGGAGGTTCCCGTCGTGCCCACCGCCGAAAAACTCTTTCTCCACCCCGTCGGCGAAGGCATCTGGCGCGCCGTCGGCCACTACGGCTACATGGAATCGCCCGACGTCGCCGCGCTGATGGACCAGATCAAAGCGCGCGACGTGCCGATCAATCCGCAGGCGACGACGTATTTTTTCAACCGCGAGATGATCATCACCGGCGGCAACGCGAAAATGTGGGAGTGGCAAAAACACCTCTACTCCTTTCTCAGCCGCAACGCCCGCCCCGCGAAAGACTACTACCAGATCACGCCCTCGCAGATCATCGAGATCGGCCTGCCCCTGCAGCTCTGAGCATGTAGGGCGGGGTCTCCCGTCCCCGCCGTTAAACGTTTCCCCTGCCTTCAGCGCCCCAGAGCGGCCAAGGTCCAAACCCAGCAGGGGTCGGGAGATCTCGCCCTACAACTCACGCGTCCTCGAGCCCCAGGCGTTTGATCAACTCCGCCGGCGCGCCCTCGAATTTCGCCAGCGGCACGTTGCCGATGTAGCCCAGCGCCTTCATTCCCTCCGTCGTCGTAAAATATCCGCCCGACGCCAGATCGCGGAACCGGCGAAAGAATTCCGCCGCCATCTGAAACTCCGGCTTCGCGTCCGGTGCGTGGCAGATATCGTCGCAGATCGCCCGCTGCTGACGCGGAATCGTGTTCCCGAACGCCAGCCCGAACCGCCGCTGCGACTCCACCTCGATCCACGCGAGACCTTCAAGCATCACCGGCCGGTCCGCCTGTTGTTCCGGATACGGCGCGCTGATCCACTCGTCGATGAAGTCAGGCACGCCGAGCGCCGACGCCGCCGGCGAATGCTCGTCCGCCGGCAGGATCACATCGCACAGCGTCGCGACCGTTTGCCGTTGCGCCGCCGTGAACGTCAGCGGCCACACGTCGCCGGCTTCGTAGCGCTTCACCAAATCGGGATCGGTGCCGTAGCCGTGCGCAAACACCGGCGCCGTATGCACCATCGGTTCGTCGCCCAAGCCGCGGCTGCGGAGAAACGCCACCGCCGCGCTCGCCGTCATCATCCACTTGATCGCCGTGCGGCGATCCAGGCGCAAAATTTCAGGAGAGTTCATAAGGTAGGGCGCGTTATCCCTAACGCGCCGGTTCACGCCGAGATTTCTCCCCGAGTGGTGAATTAAGGACCAACCGCCCTGCCTTCTCGTCCGCTGTCCTCACAGCTCCCCCTTCCGCAGTTGCTCCAGCATGTAATCCGCCGAACGCCACGCCAGCGCCATGATCGTCAGCGTCGGATTCTTGTCGGCGTTCGAGCAAAATGGACCGCCATCCGTCACGAAAAGATTCTTCACGTCCCACGTCTGGCACCACTGATTCGTCACCGATTTCGCCGGGTCGCTGCCCATGATCGTCCCGCCGACCTCGTGGATGATTTCGCCGCCTTTCTTGAGCGCCTTGCGTCCGTCGGTCGCCGGCTCGCTGGTCACGCGTCCGCCCATGGCCGCCGTGAGTTCCGCGAAGGTTTTGTGCATGTGCGCCGCCTGGCGGATCTCGTGCTCGGAAAACTCCCAATGGAAACGGAGCACGGGAATGCCCCACTTGTCCTTCACTCCGGGATCGATCTCGCAGTAGGAATTTTCGTTCGGGATCATCTCGCCGCGACCGCTGAAGCCCGCGAACGAACCATAGAAACGCCGCGCGTCTTCCTTGAACTGCCGCCCATAGCTCCCGCGCACATACCGCTCCAATCCGCCCGCCGCGTAGAGACCCGGCATACCACGGCCGCCCCACAACTCGATGTGATAACCGCGCGCGAAGCCGAGCTTGCCGGCCAGTTGCTCCTTGTAGAGCCACCACGGCGTGTAGAGGTGCATGCCGCTCGCGCCGTCCTCGTTGATCGGCGGCAGATTTTCGAGCACGGGAAACTGCCCGGCGAGGTCCGCGCCCACCGTGTCCATGATATAGCGCCCGACCTTGCCGCTGGAATTCGCGAGCCCCTGCGGAAAACGCGCCGACTTCGAATTCAGCAGCAGCCGCACCGACTCGCACGCGCTCGCCGCCAGCACGACGATTTTGCCGCGCACGTGCACCTCGTTGCCCGTGGTGCGGTCGATGAAGATCACGCCTGTCGCCTTCCCGCTGTCGTCGTGCGTGATCTCGCGCGCCATCGCATTGGTCACGATGTCGAGATTCCCCGTCGCGAGCGCCGGCGGGATTTGGACGGTGGTCGATTGGTGATTGGCGCGAATCGCGCAGCCGCGTCCGCAGGGCGTGGCCCAGAAGCACGCGGCGCGATTCTGCATGTCGTCCGCGAGGATGCGCTGCGCCTTCGGGTTATTCGGGTGCAGCTTTTTCGGGATCGAAACGTGATCCAGCTTCGTCGACAGCACGGCGCGATGCGCGGGAATCACCGGAATCCCGAGCTTCTTTCCACCCTTCCGCGCGAGGAGTTCCGACAGCCGCGGCTTCGGCGGCGGCAGCAGCACGCCCGTCGGCGAATCGGGCGTGTTTTCCATTCCCTCGTTGCCGCCGTAAACGCCGATGAGCATCTCGACCTTGTCGTAATAAGGCGCGACGTCCTCGTAGCCGATCGGCCAGTCGAATCCCAGTCCGTCGCGGCTGTAGGGCTTGAAGTCATACGGCCCGTTGCGCAGCGCGATGCGGCCCCAGTGATTGGTGCGCCCGCCCAGCATGCGCGTGCGCCACCACTTGAATTGCCGCAGCGGCTCCGACGACGCGCTCGTGTAAGGCTCGCCCGGTACGGTCCAGCCGCCGTCGATCGTCGCATCGTGAAACCCGAACGGCTTGTCCGGCGTGCCCACGGCGCGCAGCGGCCCGTCGCGATTGGTCTGGAACATCGGCGTCTCCTTCACCGGGTCGTAATTGCGCCCGGCCTCGAGCATCAGCACGCGCGCGCCTTCCATCGCGAGCGTGTAGGCCGTCTGGCCGCCGGCCGCGCCGGAGCCGACGATCACGGCATCGTAGACGTTCTTGCTGGCGTCGGCGGGGGTCACGAAGGCCATGGCTGCGAGAGACGAAAGAGTCGGGAAGAAGTTTCGCGAGTTAAAACCCGAAGCAAACCACCGCGCGTTTCGATCCGCCGACGACTCGCCCGCCGATCCTCACTTGCAGCCCTGCGCGGGAGCACAGGGATTGCCGTCCGCCCTGACGCTTGATTCGCCCAACCCCTCCGCCATTCCTGAGAACCGTGCGTTCTCCGGCCACCGCCCTGCTTCAACTGCGAACCCTGTTCGGGTTCGCTGGCGCGTGGAGTTTTCTGTGGGGCGTGCTGGCCGTGCTGCACGTCACGCAGGGCATCTGGCTGAGCGGCGGCGCCGCGTATCCCGGCGATCTCGGCGACGGGCGCTTCAACCAACTCGTGCTCGAGCACGGCTACCAGTCGCTTCGCGGCGTCTACACGTGGAGTTCGCCCGCCCAATTTTTTCCCGCGACCGATACCCTCGGCTACAGCGACACGCACGCCGGCACGCTGCCGATCTACGCGGCGCTCCGTTTCCTCGGCTATTCGATGGACCACGCGTGGCAGGGCTGGTTTGTGCTCGTCGCCGCGTTGAACGCCCTCGCCGCGTTCCGCCTCTTCGCCGCGCTCGGCGTCGACCGTTGGCTGCGCGGCCCGATGGTTTTTGCCGCGGTCGCCTCCGTCACGATGGTGTGGCTCACCGGCACGCACATGCAGATGCTGCCGTTTTTTCCGATACTGCTCGCGTGGACCGAACTCGTCCGGTGGACGCATGACCGACGGTGGACTCGGCTGCTCGGCGCCGCCGGTTGGATCGGGTGGCAATTTGCCGCCGGCCCCTACCTCGCGTTCTTCGGCGCGGTCGGCACCGTCACGATCGCTGCGCTGCACCGCCTCGCCCAGTGGCGCCGACCGGCCGCATCGGTCCCGCCGCCCGCAAAATCATCTTTTCTTGCTCCGCTCCTGATCGCACTGGCCGGAGGGTCGCTCGCACTCGTGACGGCGCGGATCTATTTGCATGCGGTGAAATCCGGCGCCGCGCGGTCGATGGTAGAAATCCGCGATCTGACACCGCACGTGCAGTCCTGGTTCACCGCCTCGCCCGTCCACCGCTGGTATCCGGTCGGCTGGCCGGGCCACATGGCGAATCACACCGAGCACGCCTGGCTCGCGGGGTTTCTTCCCTGGATTCTGCTCGTTCCCGCGCTCCTCGTCGGCTGGCGCGAGCGTCGCACGGCTCGCGGCGCATGGCTGCTGTCGCTCGCCGGCGGCGCGATCGTGGTCGCGCTCTTTTTCACGCAATGGGGCGAGACCGGCCGCGGCGGATGGATTTTTCTCACGGAAAAAATCGAACCTCTGCGCGCGTTTCGTGCGGCCGGTCGGGTCGCGAGTTTGCTGCAGATTATCCAGGTCGCCAGCGCCGCCCTGCTGTTCACTCACGCGTTCGGCGGAGGGAAACGTTCCCGCTGGGCGGCAGCCGCCGTCGCCGCTCTGCTCGTGGTCGAGGGCCTCGGCACGCGCCAGCCCGTCACGCCGCTCGCCCTCGCCGCCAAGCGCGCCCACGCGCTGATCGCTGCCTGGCGCGCCGCGGGCGACAAGCCCGTGCTCGCGTATGCGTTTGGCTACACGAACCAGTCCGAGCCTGTTTCCCAGCTCGATGCCTGGAGCGCCGCGCTCCGGCTGCACCGCGTCACGTTCAACGGCTACTCCGGCGGCCTGCCGGGGACGCATCATCGCTTTCTCTGGAATTCCACGGCCGACAACGCGCGTGCGCTCATCGCCACCGTCGGTCTCTCGCCGGACCAGGTTTCGATCGTCGAACATCTCTCGCCCGACGACGAAGCGGCGCTCGGAATTCAACATCTCGCGGGCCGTCCCGTGGAGCATCTCGATGACTTCGAACTACAACCTTTCGCCTGGAAACTCTACGCGTTTCTCGAGCGTTACGTCGTCGAGGGCGCGACGATGTATCAATTCACGCCGGCCTCGGAAATTCGCTTTCGCCTGCCCGACACCGCTCGTCAGCTCAGTTACCTCGTCGCCTTCCGCCCGGATGCCTACACGCTCGGTGGCAAAACCGACGGCTGCGGCGTGACGTGGTCGGTGCGATCCGCGGGCACCACCGAGCCGGAGCAAAAACTTTCCTACGAACTGCTCACGCCGCTCACGCGCCCTGAGCATCGCGGCCTGCTGTCGCGCACGGTGGAACTCCCCGCCGGCCACGACCGTATTTTGATCCTGCGCACCGACACCGGCCCGGCGCACGACCTGCCGTGGGATTTCCTCCTCTTCGGCCGGCTGCGGGTTAATTAACGGCGGCGACGTCACGTGATGTCAGTGGATCGATGTCGCCGCGGTCGATGACCGCCGGGTTCGAGGAAAAGGTGTCAATCCGCGGTCGCAGACCGCCGCTACAACAAATCGAAAACCGATGGAAGGCACCGATGTTTTTCCCGTCCGCAACCATCGAGGTTCGTGTATCAGACTGACCGTCGCGGCAACGTCCCTGCGCTCCCGCGCTGGGCTACCGGAGCACGCGTAGCCCGCTGCGGGAGCAGCGGGACGGATGGGCGATCAAGCGCGTCAGCCTGTTACGCGAGGTGCATCAACATCGAAAAACAAAAAAGCCGCCCGATCGCTCGGGCGGCTTGGAATTTCTTAGCGTGGAATTTTCGCTCACGTGCGCCTCGCGGCGCGCGTGCGTTATTCCTTCTTCGACGCCTCGTCGAGAATGTCGCCGAGGTTCATCATGTCGGTGCCGGCGCCGGAGCGGTTGAGCGCTTCGTAGCTGGCGGTCTCGGCGGCGAGCTGCTCGGAGGAGTAGTTCGCGGCTTTGATCGACAGGCCGAGACGGCGTTCGTCGCGATCGATCTTGATCACGCGCGCGCTGACCTGCTGGCCGGGCTTCAGGACGTCCTTCACCTTGTCGATGCGCTCCTCGCTGATCTGCGAGATGTGCACGAGACCGTCGATGCCGTCCTTCAGTTCGACGAAGGCGCCGAACGAGGTGAGCTTCGTGACGGTGCCCTGCACGACGTCGCCGATGCGGAAGTGCGCGTCGATGTCGGACCACGGATCGGTCGCGAGCTGCTTCATGCCGAGGCTGATGCGCTGCTGGTTCGGATCGACGTCGAGCACGATCGCGTCGACTTCGTCGCCCTTCTTCAGCACTTCGCTCGGGTGGTTGACCTTGCGGGTCCAGCTCATGTCGGAGACGTGCACCATGCCGTCGATGCCCTCTTCGAGTTCGATGAACGCGCCGTAGGTCGTCATGTTGCGGACCTTGCCGCGGACGCGGGCGCCGATCGGATAGTTGTGGCGAACCATGTCCCACGGATTCGGCTCCAGCTGGCGGAGGCCGAGGGAGATCTTCTGCTCCTCTTTTTGGATACCGAGGACCACCGCATCGAGCTCCTGGCCGACCTTGAGCAGCTCGGAGGGCTTGGTGATGCGCTTCGTCCAGGACATCTCGGTGATGTGCACGAGACCTTCGACGCCGGGTTCGATTTCGACGAACGCGCCGTAGGGAACGAGGTTGACGACCTTGCCGTGAACCTTCGCGCCGACGGGGAACTTGCGGTCGATCTCGTCCCACGGATTCTTCGTGGTCTGTTTGAGGCCGAGGGAAACACGCTCTTTCTCGCGGTTCACTTCGATGATCATGACCTGCACTTCTTCACCCTGCTTCAACATTTCGCTCGGGTGCGAGATGCGGCCCCAGCTCATGTCGGTGATGTGGAGAAGGCCGTCCATGCCGTCGAGGTCGATGAACGCACCGAAGTCGGTGATGTTCTTGACCACGCCCTTGCGGACCTGGCCGGGCTGGATCGACTCGAGGAGGTTGCGGCGCTTCGAGGTGCGCTGCTCTTCGATGAGTTCGCGGCGGGACAGAACGATGTTCTTCCGCTCGAGATTGATTTTGAGAACCTTGAAATCGTAGGTCTGGCCGACGTATTGATCGAGATTCTTGGGCGGCTGCACGTCGATGTGCGAAGCCGGCATGAAGGCGTCGACGCCGATCGAGACGATCAGGCCGCCCTTGACCTTGGCCTTCACGCGACCCGCGGCCACGGAGCCTTCGGGGAACTTGGTGAGGATGTTATCCCAGTTTTTCTTCTGCTCGGCCAAGTCGAAGGAGAGGATCGGCGCGCCGTCCTGGCCTTCGAGCTTCTGGACGAGCACCTCGATCGTGGAGCCGATTTGCAGCTCGCCGATGTCGATGAACTCGTTGGCGGGAACCAAGCCTTCGGATTTGCCGCCGATATCGACGACGACCTCATTCTGGCGGATTTCGGTGATGACACCCGGGACGATCGAGCCTTCCTTCAACTTGTCGAAGGACGACTGCGCCAGCAGGTCTTGCATGATGGAACTCATATAACGGGAAGTCCGCGTTTCGCTGCCTGCTCCGAAGCCTCGAACCGCCGACTGTTGGCCCGCCGCTAAGCGGCGAACCGATGGTTGACTGTTATCTGACGTGTAGCGGCCGACGGGAGCACGCGGCGACGTCGACCGGACCGATAGCAAATGCCGCGAACGGTCAGAGTCCCAATGCGCCCCTCCGGCCGCAAGCCGATTTTTCGGTGGGCCCAAACGTAGCGGGCAACCTGCCCGCGTCTGAGCACGGTCAGATCGACCGTGCTGCGCGGGCGACGTTACTTCCCCGCCTCACCCGCCGGCAACTTCGCCTTCAACTCCATCGCGATCAGCTCGAAAAACGAATCGTAGAGCCCGTGCTCCCGCACCGCGATGTCCGTGGCGCCCGAAAACGACGCGCTCTCCTGCTGCTCCCGCAACACCGCCGAGACCTGCGTCTTGCCCTCCGCGACGTCCTCGATCGTGACCTCGAGCGCATACTGGCGCGCTTCGTTGAGCGCGTTCGCCGGCTGAATCTGACTGTGCGCCTTGATCACGCCCTGCGCCGCCGCCGCTCGCGTCACGGTGAAATCCATCCGCTTCAACGCCTCCTGCGCCGCCTCGAACACTTTCCGCTGCTCCACCTCGAACACGCGCACCTGCGGCTTCGGCGCCTCGAAGCGCTCCTGCAGTCGCGACGAGAAATCGCCGGAGGACTCGCAGCCGGCGAGCAGCGCCAGCGAGGCGACGCCAAGGATCCAAAACGACAGGGAGAAGTTGCGCATGGTTGAAGCCGGCGATCACGCGGGCTGTTGCTGCGACAAACAGTGCAGCGTTCCGAGCCCCCAAATAAGCACCGAGCCATCGATGGGAACGATTTCCCGCCCCGGAAAGCAATCCCGCAAAATGCCGCACGCCTCGCCATCGGTCGTCGGCTGGCGAAAGGTCGGCACGAGCACCGCACCGTTCACGATCAGAAAATTCGCATAGCTCGCCGGCACGCGCCGCTCGCGGATCACCACCGGGCGCGGCATCGGCAGCGTCACGATCTCCAGCTTCCGTCCGTCGCGCACGGTGCGGTAATTTTGCAACCGGCGGAGATTCACGGCGAGCGGCCGGTGATTCGAGTCGCGGGGATTCGCCTCGACGCACGTCACCACCGTTTCGGGCGCGACGAACCGCGTCATGTCGTCGATGTGCCCGTCCGTATCGTCCCCGGCGATGCCCTCGCCCAGCCACAGCACGTCGCTCACATCGAGAAAGTCCTTCAACTGTTGCTCGATTTCCGCGCGCGCGAGCTGCGGATTGCGGTTCTTGTTCAGCAAACACTGTTCGCTCGTCAGCAGAATCCCCTGCCCGTTCACATCGATCGATCCTCCTTCGAGGATCATGTCGTTCGCGAACCGCCGCACCTTCAGCTTCCGCGCGATCCGCGACGGGATTTCGTTATCCAAAGCGAACGCCGGATACTTTCCGCCCCATGCGTTGAACACCCAATCCGTCACCGCCACTTCGCCGGTGCGCTCGTGCTTCACGAAAATCGGCCCATGATCGCGGCACCAGGCGTCGTTGGTCGGATGATCGAAAAATCTCACGCGCGTCAGGTCCGCCCCTGCACTCGCGCACCACGTCTTCGCCTTCGCCTGGAATTTCGCCGCGCAGTTGATCCGCACCTCCTCGAACCGGCTGATCGCCGCCACGAACGCCGCATACGCCGCCGGCACCTGCCGAAACAGTCCCGGCCAAGTCTTCACGCGATGCGGCCACGACAACCACACCGCCGCCTGCGGTTCCCACTCCGCCGGCATGCGAAAGCCGAGCGCGGCGGGCGAAGCAGTCGTTTTCGATTTTCGTGACATCGTGTAGCATCGGCTTCCAGCCGGCATTTTTCGGAGAGCCGGCAGGAAGCCGGCGCTACCCATTCAGTCGCTGAATCGCTTCGTCAAGTCCCCATACGCATCGATCCGCCGGTCGCGCAAAAACGGCCAGTGGGTCCGCGTCGTATCCACTTTTCCCAGTTCCACGGGCACGAGCAGCACTTCTTCCTTATCCGCGCTCGCCTTCGCCAGAATCTCCCCGCTCGTCCCCGCCACGAAACTCTGCCCCCAAAATTCGATCCCCGGCCCGCCCACGCCCGCGAGCACCTCGGGACCGATCCGATTCGCCGCGGCCACGTAGCAACCGTTGGCCACTGCATGCGACCGCTGGATTATCTCCCACGCCCCGTGTTGTTTTTCACCGAGTTCTTTCTTCTCCCGCGGGTGCCAGCCGATGGCCGTGGGATAAAATAAAATCTCCGCGCCCCGCATCGCCGTCAGCCGCGCGCCTTCCGGATACCATTGGTCCCAGCACACGAGCACGCCGATCTTGCCGAACTTCGTCTCCCACGCCCGAAACCCCGTGTCGCCCGGCGTGAAATAAAATTTCTCGTAGTAGAGCGGATCGTCCGGGATGTGCATCTTCCGGTAGACGCCCAGCCGTTTCCCGTCTGCATCGATCACCACCGCGGTGTTGTGATAAAGCCCGCTCGCCCGCTTCTCGAAAATCGAAACGATCGCCACCACGCCCCGCCGCTTCGCCAGCTTCTCGAATGCGCGCACCGTCGGCCCATCGACCGGCTCCGCGAGCGCGAAGTTCGCGTGCTCCTCGCTCTGGCAGAAATACTGCGAACGAAACAGCTCCTGCGTGCAGATGATGTTGGCTCCGCCCTTCGCCGCTTTTTCCGCCAGCGCGAGCGCCTTTTTCAGATTCTCCGCCGGTTTTGCGGAGCACGCATGCTGGAGAAGACCGAGGGTGACGGTGCTCATTTTCGATTTTTGATTTCGGATCTTCGATTTTGCGAACCCGGCCAGGAGGTCAGCCGTAATCCCGATTTTCAAAAATCGAAAATCCAGAATCCAAAATCGAAAATCAATACACCACTTTGTTCAGCGGATACTCCACGATCCCCTCGGCGCCGAGGGCCTTCAACTGCGGGATGATTTCGCGCGCCACGCTCTCGTCGATGATCGTCTCGAGCGCCACCCAGTCGACATTGCTGAGCTGCGAAATCGTCGGGTTTCGCAGCGCCGGCAGCGCCTTCACCACCGCCTCGAGCGACGCTTTGGGGAGATTCATCTTCAGCCCCACCTTGCTCTCGGCTTCGAGGGCGCCGCGCAGGAGCAGCGCGATCGTCTCGATCTTTTTGCGCTTCTCCGGATTCGCCCAGCTCGCCTTGTTCGCGATCAGCTTCGTGTTCGTTTCGAGCAGCGTGTCGATGATCCGAAGCTTGTTCGCCCTGAGCGAGCTGCCGGTCTCGGTGATGTCGACGATCGCGTCCACGAGGTCCGGCACCTTCACCTCGGTCGCGCCCCAGGAAAACTCCACCAGCGCATCGACGCCCTTTTTCTCGAAATACCGCTTCACTGTACCGACGAGTTCCGTCGCCACGCGCTTGCCCGCGAGCTGCTCCGGCTTCGTGATGTCCGACGCCTCGGGCACGCACAGCACCCAGCGCGATTTCACGACCGACACCTTGCTGTAGATCAGGTCGCAGACCTCGATCACATCGGAGTCGTTTTCCTTGATCCAGTCGTAGCCCGTCAGCCCGCAGTCGAAGAATCCATGTTCCACATACCGACTTACTTCTTGCGCGCGGACGAATCGCCCATCGAGTTCCGGGTCGTCGATCGACGGTTTGTAAGAGCGCGAGCTGGTCGTGATCTTCCAGCCCGCTTTCGCGAACAGGTTTTTCGTGGATTCCTCGAGACTGCCTTTCGGCAGCCCGAGCATCAGGAGCGGTGGGCGGGCAGACACGCGGTCAAAACTCACACGGCACCCTTCGCCTTCAAGGAAATTCATCGCCACCACCATCGCTCGCCGGTGTCGGTAGTGTTCTTCTTTTGACAAAATCGCCATCGAATCTAAATAGGTGGCACACTGGCGGTCCCAACCATGCGTGCTGAACCGAAACCCCTCGTAGTCGTCGTCGAAGATGAGATCGAGCTGGCGAACTTGATCGCGGCCCATCTCGAACGCGCCGGCATGCAGACGCAGGTCTGCAACCGCACGGCTCACGCGCTGCGTTTCCTGAAACAGAATTTCGCCAACCTGATGCTGCTCGACATCAGTCTCCCGGACGGCAGCGGCTTCTCGCTCCTCGAGGAACTGAAGGCCGCCGACATCTCCGTCCCCGTGATTTTCCTCACCGGCGAGGATCAGGAGACGAGCAAAATTCGCGGTCTCGACATGGGCGGCGACGACTACATCACCAAGCCTTTCAGCTATAACGAACTCGTCGCTCGCATCCGCGCCGTGCTGCGCCGCGCCGAATCGAAGGACGATCAGAACCTCACGAAAAACGTCCGCGTCGGCGACGAGCCCTTCGATTTCTGCGGCGCGAAACTCACGCCCGACCGCCTCGAAATCGCATTCCCTGACGGCGCCGTCCAAAAACTCGGCCGCAAGGAACTCGGCATCCTCGCTTATTTGAACGCGTACCAGGGCGCCGTCATCACGCGCAAAGCGCTGATCCATTCCGTGTGGGGCATCCACGCCGACGTCCGCAGCCGCTCGCTCGACCAATACGTCGTGAAAATTCGCGAACTGTTCAAAGAACACGGTCTCGATCTCTCGCAATTCCGCACCGTCCACGGCATCGGCTACATCTTCGATCCGAAGGGCGTATCCGCCGAAGGCCGCGAGTAGCCTTTCGCGCCGCAAGCGGCGCGAAAGCTCCAAACATCAAGACCCAAGCTCCAAAGAGCTATCAAGACTCAAGCCCCAATTGCAAAGAACGCACGTGCCTTGGGATTAAAGTTTGGGCCCTGATGTTTCTCTGGAGCTTGGATCTTGGAGCTTGGAGCTTTTAAAACAGCTCGCCCTGCGTCGCTCCCGCCGGCGGTCCTGCCACCTCGCTCGCCGCCGCCTTCACCGCTGCCGCACCGTACCGCCGCCGCGCCTCGACGCCCGTCGACCGCATTTCAAAACCGTCGAGCAATTTGAACAACTCCTCCGGCTGCGGCGTGCGCCACTCCGGTTTCACCTCGGGCAAACTCAGATCCAGCGTCGTGAGCCGCAGGTTCAACCGCAGCCGCTCCGCATTCGCCGCCACCGCCTCCCGAAAACGCTCCGGCTTCAGCTCCGCCGCCTTTTCGATCACGCACTCCACGCTCCCGCCGCACTCCGCGAGCCACTTCGCCGCCGTCTTCGGTCCCACGCCGTCGAGTCCCGGAATGTTATCCGACGTGTCGCCGACCAGCGCGAGGTAGTGCGCGATCTGCGACGGCGGCACGCCGAATTTTTCCTGCACACCGGCGGCGTCGAGCAGCCGCCAGCCCAGCTTCGGATTCGCCGACGGCGGCGGCAGCATGATCTTGATTTTCTCGTCGACGACCTGCGCGAAATCCTTGTCGCCGCTCACGATCAGCACCTCGTGTCCGCTCTTCGCGAGTTTCACCGCCTCCGACGCGAGCAAGTCGTCGCTCTCGATCCCATCGACCTCGATGCCCGCCAGCCCCATCGCGCGCGTAAGCGCCTTGATTGGATCGATCTGTTTCTGCAACGGTTCCGGCATCGGCTTCCGCTGGGCTTTGTAGGCCGCGTGCAGGGCGACGCGCGCCTGCGATTCGCCGAGATCGAAAAACACCAGCGTCGCGTCCGGTTTTTCCTGATCGATCAGTTTCCACAACGATTTCACCCAGCCGTGCAGCGCGCCCGTCGGCTGTCCCGTCGACGACGTCAGCTCCGGCAGCGCATGGAAGCACCGATACGCCAGATTGAACCCGTCCACCAACATCCATTTCGCCATGCGCCGAC
>JBEHYR010000057.1:0-39158 GCA_048498075.1 Verrucomicrobiota bacterium
CTCCTGCCGCCATCCCCGCGACCTTTCCGCCCTCTTCTTCGCAGCCTCCTCCCCTTCAGCAACTCTTCGGCCGAACACAACTGCCCAATGGGTTACTTTGTTTTTCATCGAAAAAGGCGCTCGGCGACCGCTCCGGGATTCGTCTGCTCCCTCGCGCGCCCCTCTGCATCCATGGCCTATTCTTCTACGCGCCGATCGCCCGCTTGATTTTTCCCGATCCCTGCTAAACTAGCGGGCTCTGCCGTTTTCCCTTCCTTCCGTCTCTCAACTCTCAACTCTCATCCCTCAACCACCGCCCATGTCCACCACCGCTCCGCAAAAATACGAGTTCCAAGCCGAAATCGCGCAGTTGCTCGATATCGTCACGCATTCGCTCTACACGGAGAAAGAGATCTTCGTGCGTGAGCTCGTCTCGAACGCCTCCGACGCCCTCGAAAAACTCCGCCACCTCCAGCTCACCGAGAAGGAAATCTTCGACGACAAAACCGAACTCGAGATCAACGTCACGACCGACGACAAGGCGAAGACGATCACGATTCAGGACTTCGGCCTCGGCATGACGCGCGCCGAACTCGTCGAAAACCTCGGCACCATCGCGCACTCCGGCTCGAAGGCGTTTCTCAAAACCCTCGCCGCCTCCGACCAGAAAAACACCAACCTCATCGGCCAGTTCGGCGTCGGTTTCTACTCGGCGTTCATGGTCGCGAAGTCCGTCAAAGTCTACTCGCACTCCTGGCGCGCCGCCGAACCCGGCCACGTCTGGACCAGCACCGGCGCCGGCTCCTACGAGATCGAGGAAAGCGCCGACGAACGCCGCGGCACCAAGATCGTTATCGAGCTGAAGGACGACTGCGCCGACTTCGCGCAGGACTGGAAAGTGAAGGAGATCCTCGAGCGCTACAGCGCGTTCGTCTCGTTCCCGATCAACCTCAACGGCAAACGCGTCAACACCATCCAGGCGCTCTGGCTCCGCTCGAAAAACGAAATCAAGGACGAGGAATACACCGAGTTCTACAAGTTCCAGGCCCACGCCTACGACGAGCCCCGCCTCCGCCTCCACTTCTCCGCCGACGCCCCGCTCTCGATCAACGCCCTCCTCTTCGTCCCGAAGGAAAACACCGAGAAGCTCGGCTTCGCCCGCCTCGAACCGTCCGTCGCGCTCTACTGCCGCAAGGTCCTCATCGACGCCAAGCCGAAGGCGCTCCTCCCCGAGTGGCTGCGCTTCTTGAAGGGCGTCGTCGATAGCGAGGATCTCCCGCTCAACATCTCGCGCGAGACGATGCAGGACAAAGCCCTCATCGAGAAACTGAACAAGGTCATCACGAAACGCTTCCTCAAATTCCTCGACGAGGAAGCCACCAATCGCACCGACGCCTACAACGAGTTCTACGCCGAGTTCGGCATCTTCCTGAAGGAAGGCGCCGCGATCGATTTCACCCACAAGGACCAGATCGTAAAACTCCTCCGCTTCGAGTCCTCGCTCACCGAGAAGGGCAAGACCACCTCGCTCGCCGACTACGTCACGCGCATGGGCAGCGAGCAGAAGGAAATTTATTATCTCGTCGGCCCGAACCGCGCCGCGATCGAAAGCGGTCCGTATCTCGAAGGCTTCAAAGCCCGCAACCTCGAGGTGCTCTTCTGCTACGAGCCCGTCGACGAATACGTGATGAACAACGTCCGCGAGTTCGACGGCAAGAAGCTCACCGCCGCCGATCACGCCGACGTGAAGCTCTCCGATCTCCCGAAGCCCGAAGGCGCGCTCAGCGAAGACGACACGAAGAAGCTCACCGAATTCCTTAAGACCGCCCTCGGCGAACGCGTCGCCGAAGTGAAAGCCTCCGATCGCCTCGTCGACTCGCCCGCCCTCGCGCTCAATGCCGACAAGTTCATGTCGCCCCACATGCGCCGCATGATGAAAGCCATGAACAAGGAAGGCGCCGACTCCCCGCTCCGCGTGAACCTCGAGATCAACCCGCGCTCCGCCGTGATGAAGCGCCTCTTCGAGACGCACACGAGCGCGCCCGACAAAGCGAAGCTCGTCGCCGAGCAGATCCTCGACAACGCCCTCATCAGCGCCGGCCTCCTCGACGACGCCACGCCGATGGTCGCGCGCCTCTACAAGTTGCTCGAGTCCGTCTGACGCACCGCCTCGCCGGCCGGTCTCGCCCGCTCCTGCCGGAAAAATCTCCCGCGCGTGGAGTGCCACACGCACGGGACGAAGTTAATAGTTAACGCGTCCGCCCCGGGGCATCCCCCGAGGCGCCGGGGCGATTCCCACACCCGAGGTCACAGCTCGAAGCTCACGCTCAGGATGAACTTTCTCGGATCGACGATCCGGTAGGCGTAGCCTTGGCCGTCGGGATTCACGCCGATCGCCTGGAGCCGGCCGCCCTCGGTGACGTTGACCACGTTGAGCTGCACCTTCGCGCGCACCTGGTCGCTGAAAAAGCGGAAGCGATAGCCCGCCGACAGATCGATGTAGGTGTGCGGGCTGTCCCAGACGGGTTTGCCGTTGTCGAGGAACAGCACCGCTCCCTGATACGGTCCGCTCGTCTCGGGTGCCCCCGCGAGAAACCCGATCGAGGCTCGGCTCTCCCAACGCACCGCGCCACCGACGCTGAAATTTTTCAGCCGTCCTTCCGTGAAATCATAGCCCGCGATCCCGGCGAAATGCCATTCGCGGATCTGCGTGCGCGGCCGGCCGGCATTGGTCACAGCGGCGGAAAACGGCCCCCACTGCTCGGCGAGAAACCGCGCCTGCGGCGTGTCGGTGCGCTGGCCCGCCGGGACGTTGGTCCACCAGGTCGGACCCTTGCCGTCGCCGGGCACGATGTCGCTGTGCGTATTTTCCCAGACGGGAAGGCGCGACAACCACCAGTTGTAGATATCGGGGGAAACGTCGTCGTCGCGTGCGCGCGTCTGCGAGCCCGTGAGCTTCAGGCGCAGATTGCGCGTGGGATTGTAGGTGGCCTCCAGCTCGAATCCACGGCTCGAAACATCGGTCGTGCCCACGGTCTGCGGCTGGCTCGGGCCGGAGTAGACGAGTCGGTTATACCAGTCGAGGGACACGCCCATGAGCTTGGCGACTGCCTCGTCGAGATCGGTCTGCGTCGGCTTCGGCGTGCCCGCCGCCGCGAAACGGCCGAGCGCGATCTGCTGGCAGAAGTAGCGAAACGAACCGAGCTGGAGGCCGTTGTTCGCGTCGGGCCGGCCCTCCATGTCGAGGTAGCGATTGCCCAGCGTCCCCACTTCGCTGCCGCGCGAATCCAGTTCGCGGGTCTGATAGTGGTTGAGCCGCACGTGAAGTTTTCCTTCGAACGCGATCAAGCCGAGCCCCCACTCCGTCACCTCACCGTGCGGGTTCGGCAGATTGTAGGGGCCGTCGAGCGCCTGCCGCACGACCTGCGGTTGAAACGAATCGGAATGGTTGAAATGCGCGCTCAGCCACGGCGTGATTTTGTAAACGCCACCGTAGGTCTTCGTGTCGCCGCTCGCATCGGCCCAACCGGTCAGATTGAGCAGCGGGCTGTTCGGCGCTGACGGGCGATAGTTCACCGCCGGCCCAAAAATCCCGACGTTGGAAAAATCGGCCAGACCGGTCGCGGGATTTACGAACGCGCCGGCGCCGGTGCGTTGTCGCTGCCGGTCGCGCCGCCAACCCGCGGTGAGCACCAGCCGGTCGCTGAAGAAATAATTCTGCGCGGTGAAATTGATCGTGCGGACTTCGTTGCGCTGCCGCGCGCCCGAACCGCTCGACGCGAGCAGGTCCAGCTTCACCGGCTCGCTGGTCCACGCGCTCGTGCGGTTGTTGAACCACGTGAGCGGATAGATGCCGTTGATGTCGTCGATCGCCGCGGGCGCGCGGTCGACGTTCTGGCCGCTCGCGTCACCGAGGTAGAAGCGCTGCGCGGGAGCCTGGCTGCCGACGCGATTCGTCGGATCGATCCATGCATGATCGTCCGCGACGCGCTCCACGTAAGTATTGCTGATCGTGTCGGTAAAATTCCGCTCCGCGTGCGCGCCGAAACGCTGCCGCCCAATCCACCGCCACGCGCGCGGCAGTTCACCCGGGGTGATTTGATACGCGAGGTCGGCGGCGAAAATCGAGTTGTCGGTCGAGCGCTCGGTGTTGCTCGGCGCCGTCGCCTCGATGTAGGGCCGTTTGAAAAAGGGGTTGGGCGTGCCGTCGAGGCGCTTCTCGTTCACGTCGACGTAAATCACGGTCTCGAGATTATCGAGGAGGTTGGCGTTGGTGCGGGAGTATTTCTGCTGGAAGGCGCCCACCCGCGCGGCGAGCTGCTGGCGCGGCGTGTCGAGGATGATCTGCTCGAGTTCCGCACTGGCGGTCGTCGCCTTTTCGAGTCCGTGATTGGGCGCGACGATGTTCGTCTTCGTCCAGTCGTAGATCGATTTGTCCGTCGTGCCCTTCACCAGATAGAGCGGCAGACTCGTGGCGCCGAGCCCGTCCCGCTGGCGCATCACCTGGGTCGCACTCTGCAGATAACGCAGCGGGCCGTTCGCCGTGGTGAAGGGGTTCGACGGATTGCCCGTCGAGATCGCGTTGGTTGACCGCACCACACTGAAATACTGGAGCTGATCCCCGTCGAAGTAAGCGGCCGGGTGCGCGTAGAAGGTATTGTAGCCGCCGATGAGCCCCGGCGGCAGCGCCGGCAGATTCGTCGCCACGCCGACCACGCCGGGCAGCGCCGTCGCCGTCGTATCCGCGGCAAACGGACCGAGTCTCTGCCCGGACGCGAGCGTGACCATCTGCGTCGTCGGATCCCAGGTGGGGCTGCCTGCCGCCTTCCACTCGGCGGTCGTGTCGCGCGGCGTGAGCGAGTTCGGCCGGCGGTTGGCGTTGCGGTAGCGCTCGACCGTCACGCGGAGCGTCGTGGTCTTGAACGGCTGCGCCAGAATCGCGCCGAACTCGCGCTGGATTTTCTCCGCCGACGGCTGGCGCACGAAACCCTTGCTCTCGTTCACCGCGGCGACGCGCAGCCCGAGCCGGCCGGGCCAGAGCGGCGTGTTGAAGTTTATGCTCTCGCGGTGTCCGCCGTAGCTGTCGATCCGCGCGTCGCTCGCGAGACTCCGGCGGGTGGTGCTCGCTTGCGCCGGTATCGCCGTGACCGTGCCGGCGGCGGCGCCGAGACCGAAAAGATTGGAGTTTGGTCCGCGCGAGATTTCGACGGCGGCGATATTATAGGGATCGAACGGGATGTTGTTGTTCGACGAGAAATTCCCCCACGCCGTGTTCGCGCCGCCGGGACTCTGGCCGGACTGCGCGAGTCCCCGAATGCGGTTCGCGAGTTGCGGATCGGACTGCACCTGGTCGTTCACGCCGCCGGAACGGTTGCGGTTGAAACTGGTGTAGTTGTCCGTGCCCTCGGTGCTCGCCTCGTAGCGAAACACATCGTTGAGATCGAGCAGCGCGAGGTCGTCGATCTGCTGCTTCGTGATGATCGTGATCGAGCTGCCGAGATCGTCGATCGAAGTGGCGAGCCGCGTGCCCGAAAGCGTGTTCGAGGCCTGGTAGCCCTGCTCATCCGCCACCACCTGAAACGGCGAGAGCTGCACGATCTCGTCCGCGCGCCCGCCCGCCGCAGACTCGCCCGCGGGCACCGCCTGCGCAAAACCCCGACCGCCGCCGAGCAGCGCCAGGGCAAGCCCGAGCCGCACCTGACAGCTCGCTGGAAAAAGCCGGATCATGGCGGGCCGGATTAACCCGGGGCCTCTCGAAAACTTCAACCGCTGAAACTCCGCCAAAAAGCCCGCGCCGGTCCCGCGAGCGGCGCCCTCGCCCCGCACTCGCCCCGTTTTTCCCGTCGCCCGTCCCAAACCTGCTCGCCGCCCTCACGGCATTTCACCACCGTCGCGCATCCCAGTCCGCGCTCTCAACCGCTCGTTTTCGCTGTGTCGTGTCCTCGCTTCGATGCTGATGGCGGTGACGGCTGCCGTCGTCGCGGCGGCCCCGATCAACCCGCGGTTCACCGGGGTCCCCTTTCTCACTAAATGGGATTCAAACGACTACGCCGGCGCGTCGGGCAATTACTACGTCGTCCAACATCCGCAGACGGGCTTCGTCTACATCGGCAACAACTACGGCGTGCTCGAATTCGACGGCGCGTATTGGCGGCTCGTCCGGCTGCGGGATGACGGCGTGGTGCCTGTCGTCCTCGTCGATTCGCGCGGCGCCGTCTGGCTGGGCAGCTCCAATGCCATCGCCGTGCTCCGCCCTGACGCTCAGGGCGAGTTACAAGCGGCCGACATGACGGATCGGCTGCCGGCCGCGGAACAGAAATTCGGGCGGCTCTATCTGGCCGCCGCCGGCCCGGACGGAGTTTATTTTGCCAGCCCGACGCACCTCGTGTTTCTCGGCCACGACGGCACGACGCGGACGTGGCCCTCGGGCCCCATCCACTTCAACGGCCTCAGTTGGTTCGACGGTGCGCTGTATGCCAGCCACGGCGAAGCGGGGCTCTTTCGGCTGGAGAAAGGCGAGTTCGTTTTCGTGGCTCCGCCCCCACTCAGTCCCAACCCCGCCGTGCCCGATACGCTGCGGCTCTTCGCTGCGCAGCGAGAGACGGGGGCCGCCGAGTCGATCCTGCTCACCGACGTCGGACCGATGCGCTGGCCCGGTCCCGGCCGCCCCATGGTGCCGTTGTCAGCCACGGCCTCGGCGCACTTTGCGCAAGAGAGCGCGACGACCGCAGCGTTCCTCCGCGACGGGCGCTTCGCCTTTTTCATCCGGCAACGTGGACTCGTGGTCTTGAACGCCGATGGATCGACCGCCACCCGGCTCACCTCCACGAGCGGTCTTCCCAAGGGCGAAATCCATCACGTGGCGTCGGACCGCGAAGGCGGGCTCTGGCTGGCCCAGGTCAACGGCGTCGCCCGGCTGCAACTGGAGTCGCGCTTCGCCACTCAGGTCCGACTCGATGCGGCCAACGCCTTCCTTCGGCGCGGCGAACGTCTCTACATCGCCGGCGACACCGGCGTGGTCTGGCGCGACGACACCACGGGAGAAATGCACCCGGTTTCCGGTTTCCCCACTTCCCCCAGCTCACTGGTGAGCGTCGGCGATCGGGTGTTTGGCACCGGCCAGTTTCTCCGGGAGATCACCCCCGACGATCAGGCCGTGGTCGCATTGCCCGTCCAGCTCAACAGCCTCGCCCCCTTGCCCGGCGTCCCCGGAGCCTTTGTCGGAGGCAGCGTGCGCGGACTGCGACTGCTGCGTTTCGACGCGGCGGGATGGCACGACGACGGTCTTGTGAGGGGCGTGACCGCCAGCGTCGCCAATGTCCTCGTCGATCGTGACGGTTTTGTCTGGGCCTCCGGCTACACCGGCGCCCCGTCGTGGCGCGTGGATTTTCGCCGCGGACCACGCCTCGACGCGACGACTGAGCAGATCGATGCGGCGTTTGGTTTACCCATCGGACGCGGCACGGATTCGAAGCGATGGATGACTCTGGGCGAAGAGGTGTTGGCCGTTCGCGGAGGCAGGATGCTGCGTTACGATCGCACCGCCGGACGGTTCGTGCCGGAGGACCGCATCGACAACCTGCCGCCTTTCGAGCGCGTTTCGGTCACCGCCGGCCCCGACGGCGACCAATGGTGGTTGGTCCAGTCGCCAACGCCCCAGATCGTGCACGTCGTGCGCACCGCAGAGCAGCACTGGCGGGCCGAAGCGCAGCCCGCCGGTCCGCTCCAAGGCCTCGGCGGCACCAGCCCGTTTTTCGATCCGCCGACCGGCACGCTCTGGATCGGCGGACGCGGACCACCTATCACGGTCGATCCCGCGTGGCGCCCGACCGGATCGCTCCCTCCGTTCGAGGCGGTCATTCGCCGGATCACCACGCCCGCCGGCGAGGTGCTGCTCGGCGGATTGCACCCGGCCGTCGTCCGTCGCACCGGCGCGGATTCTCTTCGCTTCCCGCCCACGCAAAACTCGCTGCGCATCGCCTTCGCGGCCCCCCGGTTCACGCCCGATTACAACGGCGCCATCCGCACCGTTTTCCGGACCCGTCTCGAGGGCGTGGAGCAGACTTGGACCGGCTGGTCGCCCACGCCCTGGCGCGAGTTCACCGATCTGCCCTATCGCGATTTCACCTTTCGCGTCCAGGGGCGTGACGTCGAGGGCCGCGAAAGCACCGTCGGCACGCTCGCGTTTTCCATCGCCCCGCCGTGGTGGCTTTCGTGGCCGGCGTTCGCCGGCTATGTCGCGCTCGGGATCCTCGCGATCATGGGGCTCTTCCGGCTCCGCACCCGCGCCCTGCGCCGCCGCAACGCGCACCTCGAAATCCTCGTCGCCGCGCGCACCGCCGAGCTCGAACGGCTCCGTCGTCTCGAGATGGATGAGAAAATCTCCGCGCGCCTCGCCGAGGAAAAAGCCCGCCTCGAAGTCCTCCGCTACCAGCTCAACCCGCACTTCCTCTTCAACTCCCTCAACTCCATCTACGCGCTCGTCTGGTCGCACTCGCGCCCCGCGGGCGAACTCGTGCGGCGCCTGGCGGAATTCTGCCGGATGACACTCACGCGCGGCGGCGCGGAGACCGCCACGCTCGCCGACGAGTTCACGATGCTCCGCGCGTATCTCGGACTCGAGCAGGTGCGCTGGGAGGAAAATCTGCAGGTCGATTTCTCGCTCGCGCCGGAGATCGAGGCCGTGCGCCTGCCGCCGTTTCTGTTGCTGCCGCTCGTGGAAAACGCCGTCAAATACGGTGGGCACACCAGCCCCGGCCTGCTCCAGCTGCGCGTAACCGCGCGGCCCGACGCGGAAAACGCCATCGTCATCGAAATCGCCAACACCGGCACGTGGGTCGAGCCCGGTTCGCTGCCCGCCGTCGCCTCGACCAGCATCGGTCTCGAAAACCTCCGGCAGCGCCTCGCGCGCCACTATCCCGGCGCGCACGAATTCGACATCAAAGCCGGCGACGGCTGGGTCACGATGCGCCTGCGCCTCGGGCGCGGTCGCCATGCGGCCGCCGACGCGGCCGAGGCCGCCACCGCTCCCATCCCTTAGCCGCCATGCGCATCCTCCTCATCGACGACGAGCCGTCGGCCCGGCAATTCCTCCGCCTCGCGCTGGCCGATCATCCTGCAGCCGAGATCGCGGGTGAAGCCGGCACGATGAACGAAGCCCGCGACCTGCTCGCGCGTCCCGACTACGACCTCGTGCTCCTCGACATCCAGCTCCGCGGCGGCTCCGGCTTCGACCTTGTTCCTCTTGTGCGCGCGGACGCCCGCATCGTCTTCGTCACGGCCTACGACCAGCACGCGCTGCGCGCCTTTGCGGTCAACGCCCTCGACTATCTGCTCAAGCCCATCGATCCCGCCCGGCTCGCCGAGTCGCTGCAGCGCGCCGCCCAAACGCTCCGCCCTTTCGCACCCGCCCTCGCCTCCAGCGACATCGTGCAGGTGAAGACGGGCAGCGGCACGACGCGCTTCATCCCGGTCGCGTCGATTGCGCTGATTACCACTTCCGACAACTACACCGAGCTCACGCTCGCCGAAGGCGCGCGCCACTACATCCGGCGGACGCTGAAGTCATGGGAGGAATCGCTCCCCTCCGCCACCTTCGTCCGCGTGCATCGCCACGCGCTCGTGAACCTCGCCCATCTCCGCCGCACCGACCGCGTGAGCGACGAGACTACGCTGCTCACCGTGGCCGGCGTCGCCGAGCCGGTCCGCGCGAGTTTCCGCTACGCGCAAGACCTGCGAGCCCGCCTCGCCGCGCTCGACCGAGTGTAGCTTCGCGCCCGCGGGTTTCGCCCCCGATCCTCCGTCGCTCGCCCCAGCCCTTTTCCCGGGTCGGGTCCGTGGCGCCGCGGACATGTCGTCCTGCCGCATAAATTCGGCTCCCCATACCAATCACCCGATACTTTTACCTCTGGAAGAGCGCGTGGACGCGACTCAGGGCGTCCGCCTCGCCAACGATTCCTTAACAATTCTCCGCGCGTGCGGACACACGCGCTTTACGCGCGCCCGCCATGCTCGCGACACCGCCCGCCGAATTCCCGGCCCGGTCCCCCGTCCATGGCTTCTTCAAATCTCTCCCGCCTGCTCGCGTTCTCCTCCCTCCTGCTCGCGCCCGTCGCGCTCCGTGCGCAAACCCTCCGCGCTCCGACTTCCATCCTCGCCTCCGACGCCGCCTACGGGAACAAGGTCGCCGTCACGTGGACCGCCGTCCCGCGCGCCACGACCTACCGCGTTTTCCGCAGCGCCTCCGCCGACTCCGGCACCGCCGTAAGCATCGGCACCACCGCGTCGTGGATTTTTGAGGACACCACCGCGACGCCCGGCGACACCTTCACCTACTGGGTCCGCGCCGAGTCAGCCTCGCTCGGTGTCAGCCCGCTGAGCGCGCCCGACACCGGCAGCGTCGCCCGCGCCACCGCTCGCCCCGCGCAGCCTCCAGTCCCTCCGCCCCTCCAACCGCCGCCCGCGCCCGCCGGCAATCCTGTCACCGCGGCGAAAGTTGCCCTCGGCAAAACCCTCTTCTGGGACGAACAACTCTCCTCCAACAACACCCTCGCCTGCGCCACCTGCCACGCGCCCGAAAAAGGCGGCTCCGATCTCCGCGCCACCCTCGGCTCCACCCGCTCCCGCAACAACGGCCCCGACGCCCTCGCCAACACCGCCGATGACGTCACCGGCTCTCCCGGCATCGTCGCACAAACCCTCGATGGCGTTTACACGTGGGACACCGCCCGCGGTTTCGCCGAACAGACCACCTCCCGTTATCCGCGCTCCGTCACCGACGCCGCCTACACGCCTGAACTTTTCTGGGACGGCCGCGCCTCCGGCACATTCACCGATCCGCTCTCCAGCACCGCCGCCCTCGCCGCCGGCGCCGCGCTCGAGTCCCAGGTCCTCGGCCCGCCCCTCAACGCCGGCGAGATGGCCCACCTCGGTCGCAACTGGGCCGACCTCACCACCAAACTCATCACCGCCCGCCCGCTCGCCCTCGCCGCCGACCTGCCCGCCGGCCTCGCCGCCTTCATCGATGGCCGCACGTATCCGGAACTCTTCGACGACGCCTTCGGCTCCTCTGAAATCACGCCCGTCCGCCTCGCCGAGGCGATTGCCTCCTACGAACGCACGCTCTACTCCGACCGCACGCCCGTCGACCTCGCCGTTGCGCAAATTGCACCGCTCTCCGCCTCCGCCGCCGCCGGCCGCGGCGTCTTCAACGCCTCGCGCTGCGATGTTTGCCACGCCGGCCCGCTCCACAGTGACAACAGCTATCGCTACATCGGCCTCCGCCCCACCGCCGCGCCCGAAGACGCCGGCCGCTTCACGGTCACCGGCAATCCCGCCGACCGCGGCCGCTTCCGTGTGCCCTCGCTCCGCAACGTCGCCCTCCGCGGCCCGTTCATGCACACCGGCAGCCTCGCCACGCTCGCCGACGTCGTGAACTTCTACGATCGCGGCGGCGATTTCAACGCGCCCAACAAAGACCCCAACATCCGCCCGCTCAATCTCACCCCGCAGCAGAAAGCCGACCTCATCGCCTACCTACAATCGCTCACCGATCCCCGCGTCGCCACCGCCGCGGCGCCCTTCGATCACCCTTCGCTCGCCGCGGCCTCCTCGCGCGCCCCGCAACTCTCCGGCACCGGCCTGGCCGGCGCCGGCGGACAAACTCCCCTCGCTCTCGCCGTCGAGCCGGCACTCGCCGGCAGTCGCGTAACGACCGCGCTGTCGAACGCCCTCGGTGGCGCTCCCGCCGTGCTCGCCATCTCCACTGCGCCGCTCCCGGCGACGCGTATCCCTTCCGCCGCCGAGGTCATTCACCGTGCCGCCCTCACGCTCGACGGCACCGGCCCTGGTAACGGTCACACTTCCTACCCGTGGAACGTCCCCGCCACCGCCACCGTCGGCGATCGCTACTACGCACGCTGGTATGTGCAGGATTCCTCCGCGCCCAATGGCGTCGCCACCAGCGCCTCGATCGAACTGCCCGTGATCGCGAGCGTCCTGCCCTCCACCGCCACCGATGTTCGCATCGTCGGTCTCTCCACTCGCGCCCAAACCGGCGGCGCCGCCGGCACCGCGATCGCCGGCTTCGTCATTGCCGGCACCGGCACGAAGCAACTCGTCGTCCGCGCCGTCGGCCCGACGCTCGCCACGCTCGGAGTTTCCCAAGCCCTCGCCGACCCATCGTTCTCGCTCGTCCGCGACAGCGCCGCAATCGCGAGCAACGACAACTGGCTCGCGACCGACGCCACCACGTTTTCCCGTGTCGGCACCTTCCCGCTCCCTGCCGGCAGCAAGGACGCCGCCATCGTCGTCGACCTCACGCCCGGCAACGTCACGGCGCCCGTCCACGCGCCCGCTGGCACGATGGGCAACGTCCTGCTCGAAGGCTTCGATGCCGACGAGGGCGGCTCCGCGCCCACCGCGCGCCTCGCCGGCGTTTCAGCGCGCGCGCACGTCGGCACGGGCGACGACATCCTCATCGCCGGCATCGTCGTCACCGGCAGCGGCTCGGTGAAACTTCTCATCCGCGCCGTGGGCCCCGGCCTCACTGCGTACGGTGTGACCGACGTACTCGCCGATCCGCAGCTCACGCTGAACCGCGGCGGCACTTCACTCGTCTCCAACGACGACTGGTCCGCCCATCCCCTCGCCGCCGAGATCGTCTCCGCCGCCGCGACCGTCGGCGATTTCGCGCTCACGCCCGGCAGCAAGGACGCCGCGCTGCTCGTCACGCTTCCCGCCGGCATCTACACCGC
Organism: Verrucomicrobiota bacterium; assembly: GCA_048498075.1. Classification (GTDB taxonomy): domain Bacteria; phylum Verrucomicrobiota; class Verrucomicrobiia; order Opitutales; family Opitutaceae; genus Opitutus. The sequence continues at coordinate 12,735 of JBEHYR010000057.1, forward strand.
GCTCGTCCAAGGAGCGGGCAACACCACCGGCACCGCGCTCGTCGAAGTCTACGTCGTCCCCTGAGCGCGCATTCGTAGAGCGGTTTTAAAAAAAATGTAGCCGCGCGGCAGCTCGAATGTAGGCGCCTGCTTGCAGGCGATGCCGCGCGGCGGGTCCAATGTAGGAGCCTGCTTGCAGGCGATCCCGGTGGCCGGTCGAATGTAGGAGCCTGCTTGCAGGCGATCTCCGCGGCCGAACGTCCAGCATCGCCTGCAAGCAGGCTCCTACAGCCGCTATGGAAATCTGCAAAGCGCTCTCGCATGGTGTCCCGCAAGAAACGTGAATAAATCCCGCGGCGCGGTAGCGCCGGTAGGGGCGCCTCTCCGAGGCGTCCGCAGCAGCAGTCGGAGAGCCAGTGAATTATCGAGTTTATCTGCGGAACACCATACCGGCAAGGGTACCCGAAAGGCGCGGTGTATAAGCCCGCAGCCCTGCGCGTGAGCGCAGAAACCCTCGAGCGCGGCCGGTCGAATGTAGGCGCCTGCTTGCAGGCGATCTCCGCGGCCGAACGTCCAGCATCGCCTGCAAGCAGGCTCCTACAACCGCTATGGAAATCTGCAAAGTGCCTCTAGCTAGCCGGCAGAGTCCCGCTGAAAACGCTATCGCGCATGAGCTTTCCGGCAAATGGGTGGAGCCCGACGTCCTCGTCGGGCTGCGTTGCGTTCGCTCTCAATCCAGCTCGACGAGTACGTCGAACGCCACCTCTTCCCTTCCGAGTCGCGCGAAGAATCCACCAGCCCACCAGCCCATCCGCCCGCGCGCCACTCCGGATTCCTCGCGGCCCGGAATGTTCGCCTATTGTCCCACCGGCAGGGGCTGCGCCGGCGCGTTTCTTTTTTTCGAATTCGCCTGCTGGATCGCCCGCAGGTCGCGCAAGGTCTGTAACTGCTCCGGCGAAAGAAACGCGGCCGCATCGTTCACGACTTTCCCCGAAACGCGACCGGTGTTGTTCGCCTGCATCGTCGCCTGCAGCCGGCTCGCCTGCTCCGCGCTGAGCGGCTGCCGGATGTCCGCGAGCAACTGGTTCAGCCGATCGACCACTTGGGATTGTCCGATGCCGCGATCGAAATTCTGGTAGTTCTGAAACCCGTCGTCTCCGAGCAGATCGTGGATCTGCTTGTCGAGATCCTCTCGTGTCGCCGCGATCATGTCGACGTAACCCGTCGGGTCGTCGCGCGGATCGCCGCCGCCTTGATACGTCGCCGCCGCCACGTCCGCCGCCGTCTGGCGTTTGTCGACGAGCAGCTTCGTCAGCTGCTCCTTCTGCTCCGCGGTCAAAGCGAGCTGCGCAAACAGCGGCCCGTAACGACGGTTCACCTGCAAGCGCGCCTGCTCGCTCATCCGTCGCATCACCGCCGGGTCGGCCGCATTCGCCGCCCACGTTTCGGCCGAACCCCCACTTGCTTTCGCGGCCACCTCCGTCGCCCGCGCGGTCTGTTTCGTCGCCGCGTTCGCCCGTCGTTTCGTCTCGCGATGCGCGGCGTCCTCCTTCGCCTTCGTTTCCAGCGCCGCGACCTCCTGTTGCTCGGCCGCGAGCGCCTTTTCCAATTGCTGTTTCTCCGTCTCCCGCGCCGCCGCGTATGCCTCCGCCGCGCTCGCGCGCGCTTCGGCCGCCGCCACCTTTTGCGCCGCTTCCCGCACGCGAGTTCGTCCCCGGAACCATTCAGCGCCGACGCCGACGGCGAGGCCTGCGATCACCAGCGCCAGGATGGCTGTATTTAGTTTCATCGGGGTTCGTCCTTGATGCGCGGAAGCCGCGCAGCGTCAACGTCATCTCTCCGATCGCTCGCGCAGCCAAGCATCGGCGCACGCGGGCGCGCGTTTTCCGCCTCGCGCCGTCGGTGGCGAACGCTCCTCTTCATCTCATGCATCGCGCCGGATTTTTCGCCGTTCTCGTCGGGCTCGCCACGCTGCGCCTCGCCGCATCACCCGCTCAGGCCGATGCATCCGGCAACTGGCGGATCGAACAAATGCCCGGGGGCCACGTCGCGATTCACGACGACAACTCGGTCGAGATCGAAGACTTCGCCGGCTGCACCGTCTGGCTCCGCGAAAAACTCACCGCGCCCGTGGAGATTTCCTACGAGGTCACGGTCGTCGCCCGCGGCGGCCCCCACGATCGTGTGTCCGACGTGAATTGTTTCTGGATGGCGGTCGACCCTCGCGCGCCCGACGGCTGCCCTTTCGGGACCGGTCACCGCCGCACGGGGAAATTTTCCGACTACGATTCGCTGTTCACTTACTACGTCGGCATGGGTGGAAACGAAAACACGACGACCCGCTTCCGCCGCTACGACGGCACCGCCGCGCGTCCGCTGCTTCCCGAGCACGATCTGCAGGAAAAACGTTTCCTCCTCGAGCCGAATAGAACCTACCACATCCGTCTCGTCGCCCGCGATGGCGTCGCCGAATTCTGGCGCGACGGGGAAAAACTTTTTTCCTTCCGCGATCCCGCGCCGCTCACGAGCGGCTGGTTCGCGCTCCGCACCGTAAAAAGCCATCTCATCGTGCGTCGTGTCGTCCTCGACGGCCATGCTCACCCCGCTGCGTCCGCACCGTGACTATCGAGCATGGCGTGAAGAAGTGACGCGATCCCGGTAGGGCGCGGACTCCGTTCCGCGGCCGCAATGATTGCTGGTCAACACAGCGGCGAAGGGACTCGCCGCCCTACCGTCGGCGACACTTCTTCGGCAATTCTCAAAGATGTCTAGAGGTGGCCCAAAACCCGACGACGATGCGAAATTTTTGTAGCGGCGGTCTATGACCGCCGAGGAACGCCCGATGACCCTTATACCAATCGCTCCGAGTTTTTGAATCCGAGATCCATCCGACCGTAGGTATAAATCTGAAAAACGCCGTTGAAACGCGGAGCCCGCGAAGAGCGCAGAAGAGAAAACCAAACCACGCTTCGCGCCGGATCTTCGCCTCGCCAGTGAATCTCTCCGGGATTCCAATCTCGCTCTCGCTCCTCCGCGGCCTCCGCGCACTCCGCGTTTCAATCGCGGAATTTAAGTTAAAAGGAAACGGCGATCGATGTCACAAGGCCGCAACGCCGTACCATTTCCCGACAGCCCTTACACGGCGCCGCGCCTCATCCGCCACAGCACACCCGCATAATAAGCGAGATAGTAGCCGGCGGTGATGCCAAAAATCCCCAGCGTAAGCGGACTACGAAACGCCTGCTGATTACCCGACAGGAGTTCCGGCGACGTCGTGAAAACGATCGTGAAACGATACACCATGCGCGCGACGAGCAGCAGCGTCAGCGTCACGCCGATATAGGCATTCGGCGTGTAGAAATGTCCTTCGGGCGTTTGTTCGAACTGCGTGAGCCGCAGCCCGACCAGGGAAAACAGCGCTCCGGCCAAAAGCCCGCCCACCAGCCCGGCCAGCGTTTCCGGAGCCTGCAGCGTAACCGCTCCGAAAAGGACGCTGAGCACACTGAAAGCGATCACGCTTGCGATCATTCGCCCCCGCCGCAAAGGCTGCCGCCCCACATTTCGACGCACCCGCCGGTAAATTCGCCACGCGACAAAGGGAACAACGATGGCCGGCGCGAGATGGGAAGAATTCATCGGGTGGGGTGGCCGCAGCCTGCCAGTCGGCGAACCCATTTCAAGCTACGAGGCGAAAGGCAGAGATTCACGGGCTCAGCTTGCGTGCGGTCTCCACCAGACTCTGCACGAGCGCCCGCACCGATCTCAGCGCGCGCTCGTCGGTCAATCCTCCGCCCGTGTCGAACGCCTTGTCCGCGTGCGCGAGCACGATCTGGCCCGGCACGACGAACGTCCCCAGATGCTGCAAAAGCGCCTGCGCCATTTTCAGCGAGCGCACGCCGCCAAACATTCCCGGCGAGGCCGAAATCACCGCCGTGACTTTTCCGGTGAACGGGTTGTCGTCTCCGCGCGTGCACCAATCGATCGTGTTCTTCAGCAGCGGCGTGATCATTGAATTATATTCGGGCGAAGCGATCAGCAGCCCGTCATGCTGCGTGATCAGCTCGATCAGTTTCACCGCGTTTTCCGGCAGCCCCGCCGAATCCTCGAGATCGCCATGGTAAAGCGGCAGCCCGAAATCATTCAGATCGAGCAACGTCATCTCCGCCCCGGCTTCCCGAGCCGCCTGCACGGCGACAGCGAGGAATTTCCTGTTAAGCGATTTGCGGCGCGCGCTGCCGGAAAACGCCAGGATGCGAGGCGAGGAACTCATGTTCGCACAAAACGAAACCCACACGTGCGCGCAAGCCCCCCGGTGGGAAAGCGCGCTTCCTCGGCGCCCTCCGTCGATGGCGACAAGCGAATCAAGCTTCCGGCGCCAGCATTCGGTCGGTCGTCTCTGTTCACCTCGCTAAAACCGCACCGGCTGCGTGCCCGCGCCGACATACAGCGGGTGCTTCGGCTGGCCGCTGGCGTTGCGCGCCAGACAGAAAGTTTTTGCGGGATCGAGCAGCGCGCGCAGCTGTTCATGCCGCCCAAGGTGCGCGCCGTGCTCGCCCCAGCCGACGATCACGCGATCGACGCGCTCCGCCCAATGGCTGATCCAGCGGTCGTTCTCCGGCCCCACCGGATCGGTCGCCGCTTTCATGTCCGCCGGATCGGTCGCGCGAAACGCGAACGCGTTCAACATCACGAAATGCGTGTAGCCCCACGCCGTCGAGAATCCGCGGATACGCCGCAGCGTCGGATCGAGCTGCTGCTCGTCCGCCGTGCTCGGGTTGAGACAGATCCACGCGATCCCGCGCTCACGCTCGCCCGCCGGCGTCAAGAGGTCGTCCCAACGATGGATGAGCGAATAGCGGTGACGGCGATCGGAGGAGAAGACACAGGCGTTGTTCATCGCAGCGGAAGGTCTTCATCACCCCGCGAACCGCACGCCCCGTCAATCTTCGCCTTGGTCTCCAAAATCCCGCTGGCCGCGTTCGAAGTCCTCCTGCTGCTTGCGACCCGCCAGCCGACCTAAAACTTAAATTCCACGATTGAAACGCGGAGGGCGCGGAGGCGGCGGAGGAACAAAAGCGAGATTGGTATTCTTTCGAGTTGGTTGCGCCTCCACCACGCCCTTTTGGGTTGAAGACTCCGTCTCGGGCACCGCGTTCTCCGCGCCCTCCGCGTTTCAAAAAAAATCATCGTCTCGCGCATGCCTCACTCCACGCCGCCTCGTCGAACCCACCAGATTGGACCAATCGCCCGAAGCTTCTTCATTTCCAAGGAGGCGGAAGAGGAGCACAAGGTCGTAAGGTCGTAGCGGAACGCGTGAGCGTTTCGTTCCGGGCCCATCACGAAAAGCTCACGCTTTCCGCTCCGTTTGCAGTCATCCCAGTTCCTTTCCTCGACGCGTTCCGCTCGATTTCCTTCGCGAGCTTGGCGACCTTCGTGTCATCGCATTGGCGACGGGCAAGGTAAGGTCTTCTTCCAGGTTTGGTTGCGGCCCCCCGCCGAGCCCTCCGCGTTTCAACTGCATTTTTCAGGTAAAATCGCGTCCTATGCCGATTTCGCCATCGCGGCCCAAATCGCTCTCTGCTCGTTTCTTCCCATGCTCGGCACCACCGCGATCCGACGCCGTCTTTTTTTGAGCCGCCGCTTCGCGCGGCTCTGCGGCCCGGGCGCGAGCGAGACGATTTCCTTTCCCGCCGGCTTCGTGCGCGTCGATCTGCGCGTGCCCCTCGCCCCCCCGCTTCCGTGAAACCTTCGCTGCGCACACTCCTCGTCGACGACGAACGCCTCGCCCGCGAAGGTCTCCGCGCGCTCCTCGGCGACCACCCGGAAGTCGCCGTCGTGGGCGAAGCCGCCAACATCAACCAAGCCGCCGAACTCGCCCGCCGCGAGTTGCCCGACCTTGTTTTCCTCGACGTGCAACTGCGACCGCGGCTCGGCTTCGATCTGCTTCCGTTGCTGCCCTCGCCTGCACCCGCCGTCGTCTTCATCACCGCGCACGATGCGTTTGCCGTGCGCGCTTTCGAAGTCAGCGCCGTCGACTATTTGCTGAAGCCGGTCTCACCCGAACGCCTCGCCGCCGCTCTCGCTCGCGTTCGCCTCGGCCGCCACTCCGCTCCCCCGTTTTCGGGCCCGCCGCTCGCCTCCGACGAAACTCTCATCCTGCACTCCGGCGATCGCATCCGCCGCGTGGCACTACCCGAAATCGCCGCCGTTACCGCCGACGGCCACTACACGCGCGTCTACCTCGCGAGCGAGTCGCCGATGTTCGTGCAACGCGGCATCGCCTCGTGGGCCGCGCAGCTCCCTGCGCCCGGTTTTCTCCGCGTGGATCGCTCGCTCATCGTGAATCTTTCGCGCGTGCGTGCGCTCGACGTGCGCTCGCGCGATGTGGCGCGCCTCACGCTCGCCGCCGTCGGCGCCCCCCTCGATCTCGGTCGCGCCGCCACCGCCCGCCTCCGCAGCGCTCTCGCGGCCTGAGTCAAAAAACCCGAGCGCGAGGCGAGTCCTCCTCGTTGCCCCACTCGAAGCCGGTGGAACCCGACGTCCCGTCGGGTTGAGCGACCGTCGCGCGCCAAACAACCCGACGAGGACGTCGGGCTCCACCTTTCACGGCCAGCGAAGCTCTTTGTAAACTCGATTCTTGTTCGCGTCCATTGGCGTCCATTCGCGGTTCAACCACTCCGCTCCGTTCCGCCGAGTTTTCGCGTCACGTCGCGTCCGCCCATCCCGCCGTTTCGTGTCTTTCTCATCCGGTTTCGTGCAATCGGGATTTATCCACGGCGCAGATTCCCACTCATAACCGCTGATCCGCGGATTCGCTTCAACCACCACACACGTCCAGCCCCGATTCCATGAAAGTTCTCCTCTCGTCCGTCCCGCCTCCGTCAGCTACGGGCGTCGAGGCGCTTCTTGTTCGAGCCCGCTCAACGCTCTCGGTACTCCTCTTCGCGCTCGTCGCCAGCCACGCCGTGGCCCAAGTCGTGAACTTCAACTTCATGGAGGACTACAACTCCACGAACGTAAACTTCGGTCAGGGCGCCGTCAGCGATCCGGGCCACAACTTCTGGAACCGCGTCGGCCCGAACTCAGGCGTGCATCCTCAGAACGGCGCGAATTTCTTCACCTCCGACGGCGTCACGGCCACCAGCATCCGCATCAGCTTCGCCGGTGACAATTTCGGCACCGGCGGCACGCCGCTCTTCGCGCAGGATCTTTTCCAAGGTTACTACTACACGGGCACCGACGGCGCGTCGTTTACCATCACCGGCCTCACTGCAGGACAATCCTACGATTTCTATTTCCTCTCCGAATCCGGCGCGAACGACGGAAACCGCGCGGGCACCTTCTCCCTGCTCGACGGCGCCACGGTCCTCGGCACCGCCGGAGTGACGGCTACCTTGGAGACCTCCTTCGTCGCTGGCGTGAATTTTGCGAAACTCTCCGCCACGCCGTTCGGCACGATGTTGAGCGGCACCTTCGCGGGCGTCACCGGCGAATCCAACTTCGCCGGCCTTCAGGTGGTCGCGGGCGTTTCCGCTGTCCCGGAACCCTCAACCTACGCCGCGATCTGCGGAGTCATCGCTTTTGTGGGCGCGTTCATTTGGCGGCGCAGACTTTCGATCGGGCCCGATCACCTCGGCGGTGCAAGTCACCAAACTCCGGCTTCGTGCTGTGGCGATTAATTTTTGGCGACTCGTTTCACCTCTCGATCCGGCAACCGATTGATTCAGCTCCACCCCCACCTTTCCATGAAACTGTTCTCGCGTCGGCTTTCGACCCCTCCGCTCCGCGCCCCGCGCTCTCACCGCCGCTTCTCCCGCTCCGCCTTTTTCGGTGCGGCGCTGGCTCTGTTTTCTCTCCGCGTTGCGGCCCAAGTGGTGATCCAAACCAACTTCGGCACCGGCGATGGCACCCTTCCGGGACCGTATGGCATTTCGTCCACGGACCTGCTCCAGACCAGTCTCGCGGCTCCGGCGATCTATTCCGGCGGCACGTTCTATCGCTTCGGCGATCCGGGATACGAGAGCAACTTGACGCTGCTCACGGATGGCAGCTTCGGCGGATCGGGCGGCGTGCCGTCTGCCAGCGTACTTCCGGATTCGACCACCCTTACGTTTCAGCTCGATACCTCCGCCCACTCCGCGGGTTACACGATTGACGGCATTCGCACCTACGCTGGCTGGGATTCCGGCCGGGACGGCCAGCAATACACGGTCCAATATTCCTTGGTGGGCTCCGCTACCGATTTCCTCTCCCTCGCGACCATTACCCGTTTCGACAACACGACTTTCCCCACGCACCTGGTCCATCATATCGACTTCGATTTCGACACAGGCGACTTCCTCGAATACGACAGCGAAGACCCCGACACCTCACAATCCGCCACCCTCGTCGAGCTGACAGCCTCCTCCGGACCCCTTGCCGAGAACGTCGCCGCACTGCGGTTCGTTTTCACCGGCATAGAAAACGGCGGCACCGGCTATCGCGAGTTCGACGTGATAGGCGAAGCCACGGTCTCCGCCGTCCCCGAGCCGTCGACCTACGCCGCCATCGCCGGCCTCGTCACGCTCGGAATCGCCCTGCGCCGCCGACTCCGGTCCGCCCGTCCGGTCGCGGCGTGACCGCCGGCGCGGTTCAAAAACGCACGCCACTGCCCTGCCTACCGGCGCGCTTCGCCGCGGGGAAGAACGGAGTTTGGAAGCTAAAGCGATTTGAGTAAAATTGTAGCCGAGGTCGCTGACCTCGGATGCCGTCCTCGCTCGCCGAACCGCTTCCGGGGTCGGCGACCCCGCTACAGTTTAATGGGAACCGTTGTAGTGCGGCCTTAAAAAGAGTGTAGCCGCGCGGCAGGTCGGATGTAGGAGCCTGCTTGCAGGCGATCCCGGTGGGCGAAGTTCCAGCATCGCCTGCAAGCAGGCTCCTACAGCGGCTATGGAAATCTTCAAAGCGCTCCAGGTCCGCGACCGATGGACACGCCGAAGGGAGGCAAACGTGGAACTCGATTTCAGCGGTCCAGCGATCCCACCCCACCCGCTCCGCCCCACGCGCCGCTCACCCCAGCGATTTCAACAGCCGCTCGATCTCCGCGCGCTTCGCCTGCTGATCCGCGAGCTGCTTGCGCGCGCCTTCGAGCACGACCGGCGGCGCCTTGCTCACGAACGCTTCGTTCGCGAGCCGCGCCTGCGTGCCGGCGATATGCTTCGCGAGCGCGTCGAGTTCCTTCGTGAGCCGAACTTTCTCCGCGCCTACGTCGACCGTGCTCGCGAGATCGAGATAGAGCGTGCCGAGCGGCGTCACCACCGCAGGCGCGCCGTCGACTTTTTCCCGGCGCAGGATTTCCGCGGCGCCTACCATGCGGGCGATCTTCGCCAGATTTGATTCGAGTGTCGTCCACGCAGCGTCACCAGCGATGACGAAGAACTTCACGTCGCGGCGACTGGCCAGATTGTGCTCGGCCTTCAACGCGCGCGCCTGCGAGACAAACGTCTTCAACTGCTCCACCGCCGCGATCTGCGCGCGGTCGAGCACGAGGCCCTGCGCGAGCGACGCCGTCGCGAGCTGCGAAGCATTTTCGAGCCGCGCGTCCTGGATGAATTTCCCGGCGGGCGCATAGCCGAGCTGGCTCCAAAGCTCCTCGGTGATGAACGGGATGAACGGGTGTAGCAGCAGCAGCGTCTGCCGCAGCACGAGATCCTGGATCGCGAGGCAGTTGGTCTTCGTATCCGGACTCTGGAGCTTCGACTTCGAGACCTCGACATACCAGTCACAGAAATCATTCCAGAAAAATCCATACAGCGCCTGCACCGCCGCGCTGAACTCGAACTCGCTGAAGCAGCGGTCGACCTCGCGCGTCACCGCGAAGAGCCGGTCGAGGATCGCGTGATCGTCGGCGTCGAATTTCTTCGCGTCGAGCCGTCCGACGATGGCGTCGAGCGTGGAGTTGTCGCCCGCCTCGCCGCTCATCTGGCGGAAGCGGCATGCATTCCAGAGCTTGTTGCAGAAGTTCTTCCCGCTCTCGATCCGGTCCTCCTGGAAACGGATGTCCTGCCCCTGCGGCGCGATCGAGATGATGCCGAAGCGCAGGCCGTCCGCGCCGTAGGTCGCGATCAGGTCGAGCGGATCCGGCGAGTTGCCGAGCGATTTCGACATCTTGCGGCCCTGCTGGTCGCGAATAATGCCCGTGAAGTAGACATGCTTGAACGGAATCCGCCGCTCGATCTGTTGGGCGGAAAGCTGAGAGCTGAGAGCTGAGAGCTGAGAGTTCGAACCCTCTTGCTCTGGGCTCCTGGCTTTTAGCTCTCCGCTTTTGCCGTCAGCCACGCTGTCGGCAAACTCCAGCCCCGCCATGATCATGCGCGCGACCCAGAAGAAGATGATGTCCGGGCCGGTCACGAGCGTGCTCGTCGGGTAAAAATAATCGAACCCGTCGCGCTTCATCTGCGCCTCGTCCGGCCAGCCCATCGTCGCAAACGGCCACAGCCACGACGACGCCCACGTATCGAGCACGTCTGCCTCCTGCTCCCAGTTTTCCGCGTCCGCCGGCCCATCGACCGACACATGCCAGTTGGCCGGATCGGCGCGGTCCGCGTTTTTCCGATACCACACCGGAATGCGATGGCCCCACCAGAGCTGGCGGCTGATGCACCAGTCCTGAATGTTTTCCAGCCAGTGCAGGTAAACCTTCGACCAGCGCTCCGGGTGAAACTTGATGTGACCGTCGCGCACCGCGGCCTTCGCCTCCTCGATTTTTGGATACTTCAGCCACCACTGCTCGGTGAGGCGCGGCTCGATCGGCACGTCGGCGCGCTCGGAATAGCCGACATTGTTCGCATAGGCTTCCTCGGCGACGAGCGCACCCGCGGCCTTCAGCAGCTCCGCCGATTTCTTCCGCCCCGCGAAACGCTCCACGCCGGCCAACTCCGGCCCGGCGAGTTCGTTCAACACGCCGTTCGGCTGGAGCACGTCGATCGCCGGCAGCTTGTGGCGCTGGCCGATCTCGTAATCCACCTTGTCGTGCGCCGGCGTGATCTTCAGCGCGCCGGTGCCGAATTCTTTGTCGACCGAGTTGTCCGCGATGATCGGAATTTCCGCCGCCGGCCCGATCGGGCGGCGCACTTTCTTACCGATGATGTCGGCGTAGCGCGGGTCGTCGGGATGCACCGCGATCGCCACGTCGCCGGGAATCGTTTCCGGCCGGGTGGTCTTCACCTCGATGAAGCGGCCCGGCTGGTCGACGAGCTCGTAACGCACGCGATACATCGTGCCGTTCACCGGCTTCATGATCACTTCCTCATCGGAGAGCGCCGTGAGCGACACCGGGCACCAGTTCACCATCCGCTTGCCCCGGTAAATGTAGCCGCGCTTGAACAACTCCACGAAGACGTGGAGCACGCGCTTCGAATACTCCGGGTCCATCGTGAACGCCGTGCGATCCCAGTCGCACGAAGCGCCGAGCCGCCGCAGCTGCTCGAGGATGATGCCGCCCTTTTCGTGGCGCCACTCCCAGACTTTCTCGACGAACTTTTCCCGCCCGAAATCGTGCCGCGTTTTCTTGTCCTTCCGCAGTTGCCGCTCGACCACCGTCTGCGTCGCGATGCCCGCGTGATCCGTGCCCGGCAGCCACATCGCCGAGCAGCCCTCGAGTCGCGCGCGACGGATGAGCACGTCCTGGATCGTGTTGTTGAGCACGTGCCCCATCGTCAGCACACCGGTCACGTTCGGCGGCGGGATCACGATCGAGTACGGCGCGCGCGTCTCATCGACCACGCCGCGAAATGCGCCCGCCTGCAGCCAGGCGGCATACCACTTCTTCTCAACATCGCGCGCTTCGTAACTCTTGGTGATCTCGGCCATGGGTCGTTTGGTTTGCTGAAACCGGGGAGAAAACCGCGCGCCTCCGCGCGACGCAAGTTGGTTTAGGACCGTCCGGGGCCCTTGCTCTCGCGACCGACGCGCCTGATCAGACCCGCCGGCCGCGCGCAAGCTCACGCCACGGGATAGCCCAAGGCCCGAAGCAGCTCGAGTATTTCCCGCCGCCGGATGCCGATCGGCTTGAACTGCAACTCGCGCGAACCCTTCGGCAAAGTGTGATGGATCTGGAGCGCGCTGAAAAACCAAGGGTAGAGCCTGCCTCGACCGATCTTCACCACGGCGGCCTTCGGCACATGAAACTCCCCGCGGGTTCCACGCAGGCAGAGTTCATCCGCCGTGGCGGTGAGCGTGGCGCCGGGAATGGGGCCAAAAGTGGAGCCGCCGTCCTCGGCCATATGCCCCGGCCAGCTGTGGGTGTGGCCGGCGGGCTTACGGACGAGATCAGGGGAAACGAGGGAGTTTGGGCTCGAGGCATTCATGATGGGTTACAGGCAACCGTCAGTTCGTGAGACAGCGGCCCGACCGTCTCTTTGCCTCCGGGGAAACATTCCCCGAACCCGCGTTCAACATGCGGTCGCGAGTCGCCAATGCAAGTGCTCGCGGCTTCTTCGTCCGCGGCTCGACCTGCCGCGCGGATTTCCGCACCGTGGCGTCCGCTGACCGGACCCACAAATATCCGCCTCGCCGGAGAACGAAAAAATCATTCTCTTCCCCCTTTCATGTCCGTGACCCTTTCAGTCGAAGGCAGCTCCACACCGCTGACCTTCCCCGAGAATGCCGCCCCCGCGGAACGTCTCGCCGCCTGCAAGTCCTATCTCCAGGCCGAGACCGCCGCCCTGCGCGCGCGCCACTCCGCCGGCGGCTCCGGCCTCGAGATCGCCCGCCAGCGCGCCGCCACGATCGACCGCATGCTCGTGCTGCTTTTCGATCATGCGCTGCTCAACTACCAGCGCCGCCACGGCCGCGCCCCGGCGCCCGTCGCCCTCGTCGCCCTCGGCGGCTATGGCCGCAGCGAGCTTTGCCCGCTCAGCGACATCGATGTGATGTTTCTCTTTCCGTCGAAGACGAAGCTCGCGGAAATGAAAGGCTTTCTCGAGCACCTCACCAACGAGATTCTGTATCCGCTCTGGGATTGCGCGCTGAAAGTCGGCCATTCCCTCCGCAACATCGACGAGGTCTTCACCGAAGCGCGCAAAGACATCCAGACGCTCACCTCGCTGCTCGAGTCCCGCCTCATCGCCGGCTCGTCCACGCTCTATGATACGTTCGCGCAGGCGTATCGCACTTTCTCCACCGACGAAAACCCGAAGGGCTACATCGCCGAGCGCCTCGGCGATCAGGCGCAGCGCCGCGAGAAATACGGCAACACCGTTTTCCTCCAGGAGCCCGACGTGAAGAACGGCGTCGGCGGGCTGCGCGATTATCAAAACGCCTTGTGGATGTCCCGCGTGAAGCTCGGCATTTCCAAGATCGAGGATCTCGCGACCCAGAACTATCTCCGCCCCGCCGAGGTCGCCGACTTCACCCGCGCCTACGATTTCCTCCTGCGCGTCCGCAACGAACTCCACTTCCTCAGCGCGCGCGCCACCGATCTCCTCGATCTCGACCTCCAGCCGCGCGTCGCCCAAGCGCTCGGCTACCCGGAGGCCGAGTTGCTCCCGCGCGTGGAGCATTTCATGCAGGATTATTATCGGTCGGCGCAGACGGTTTTCCGCATTTCGAAACTCGTCGAGAGCCGCCTCGCGCTGACCATCGGTCGCGACGCGCAGGGCGCGAAACTCTCCCTGCGCGAAACGCTCCTCGCCTCCCGCCTGCGTCGCAGCAAGCGCTTCGATGGCTTCGTGCTCCGCGGCAGCGTCCTCGCCGCCGAATCGCCCAACGTCTTCGCCGACGATCCCGTGCGGCTGATCCGGGTTTTCCGCCACGCCCAGCAACTCGACAGCGAGATCGATTTCCATCTCGCCGCGCTGATCCGCGAGTCGCGCCACCTGCTCACGCCCGAGGTGCGCCACTCGCACGACGCCACCGTGAGCTTTCGTGCGATCCTCGCCGAGGCGGGCGCGGTCTTCCCCTCCCTCAACCAAATGCACGAACTCGGCGTGCTCGGGACGTTTATCCCCGAGTTCGAAGGCCTCACCTGCCTCGTGCAGCACGAGTTTTATCATCGCTACACCGCCGACGTTCACACCCTCGAAGCCATCCGCCAGCTCGACCTCATCTTCACCGAAGCCGAGCCCATCACGTTGAAATATCGCGCGGCCCTCCACGAGACCGACGACCCTGCGCTCCTCTATCTCACGCTCTTGCTGCACGACATCGGCAAAGCCGAAGGCATCAAGGGCCACGCGGAATCCGGCGTGCGCATCGCGCTCCCCATTATCGAGCGCCTCGGCGTATCGCCCCACGGCCGCGAGTTGGTGTCGTTTGTCATCAAAAATCATCTGGTGATGGCACGATTCTGGCAGACGCGAGATGTCGATGATCCCAAGACCGCCGCTGCTTTTGCCGAACTCATCGGCGACCCCGAAAAACTTCGAAACCTCTACGTCCACACCTTCTGCGACGCTCGCGGCACGGCCGCCAGCTTGTGGAACGGCTACAAAGACACCCTTCACACCAGCCTTTTTCGTGCTACGCTCGAACATCTGAAGCTGGGGGACGCCGTGCAGGCGACCTACGAAACTAAGAAGCAAATGACTCAACAGGAACTCATCGCCCGCAAGATTCCCGGCATCAGCGCCGACGAAATTGTGGCCCACTTCGGGTTGCTGCCCGAACGCTATTTCATCCAGACCGACTCCGACGAAATCGCGCTGCACATCCAGATGGTGAACCGCCTGTTCAAATCGATTGCCAGCGCCGATTCCGTGGGCTCGCTCAAGCCGATCATCGAGTGGCAGGACGACCTCAACCGCTCCCTCACCGTCGTGAACGTCGTCACGTGGGACCGCGCCGGCCTCTTCTATAAACTCGCCGGCGCCTTCAGCGTCGCCGGCCTCAGCATCCTCGGTGCAAAAATCATTTCGCGCTCCGACCACATCGCGATCGACACGTTTTACGTCGTCGAGCCCGGCCGCGGCGTCGTCCAGAGCGCCAGCGCGCAGGAAGCCTTCGCCAAAACGATCGAAGCCGCGCTCGTCTCCAACAAAGATCTCTATCCCGACATCGTCGCGCAGGCGAAGAAACTCACCGCCAACCGCTACACTGCCTCGCAAAACGGCGAGGCGCTCCACACCTCCTTCCCGCCCACCGTCGAAGTTTATCACGAACTCGCGATGCAGCGCACGATCGTGGAAATCCAGGCGCGCGACCAAATCGGCCTGCTCTACCGCCTCGCGAAAATCATTTCCGACCAGGGCTTCGACATCACGTTTTCGCGCATCGGCACCGAGCGCGGCGTCGCGATCGACACATTCTACATCGAAAGCACCGACGCGCTCCAGCCGGTCGACACCGCCCGCCTGCAAGCGCTCCGCGACACCTTGATGGACGTCATCAAGCCCGCCCCCGCCGCGGCCGCCGCGAGCTGAGCGCCCTTTGTCGGGCGGGGTCTCCCGACCCCACCGCCTCTTGCCGCGTGTAGCCCTGCGCGTGAGCGCAAGGACGCTCGAGTTATTTTCAAGCTGTTCCCGCCGCTCCCGCGCGCTCACTCTGCCGTCTCACCTTCATGGACACGCCCGCCGATCCGCGCGCCCTCCCTTCGCTCTACCGCCTCATCACCGTCGCCCGACGCGCCGAGGATCCGCGCTCCGCGTTGAAAGACGTCCTCGACGAGTTCGTCGCCACCTTCGCTGCCGACGCCGGCTCGATCGCCCTCCTGAATCCCGGCAGCGGTCGCCTCGAAGTGGAAGTCCAGGTCGGCACGCCGCCCGGCAGCGACGCCGCCGGACTGAAGCTCGGCCACGGCGTCACCGGCTGGTGCGTGCTGAATTCCAGATCCCTGCTCGTCCCCGACGTCGCCCAAGAGCCCCGCTACATTCCCGTCCGCCCCGCGACCAAATGCGAGATGGCCGCGCCGATGACCGACGGCGACAACGTCATCGGCGTCATCGACCTCGATAGCGACCGCCTCGCCGGTTTCACCGCGATCGACCTCGCCTTGCTCGAGCGCCTCGCCGCCGAAGCCACCACGATCGTGCTCGAGCTCTGGCGCACGCGCCATCTGCAAGCCAAGGCCCGCCAGCTCGAGACGCTCCTCACCGCCGGCCAGTCGCTCGTCGCCAAGCTCGAGGCCCACGAACTCTTCGCCACCCTCACGCGTGACACGCGGGCGATGATGCAGGCGCGCGTCTGCGCGCTCTACCTTTGCGATTCGGCCGACCGCACCGTGCGCTGCGTCGCCTTCGACGCGCCCGAGCCGACGGCGCTTCCCGCCTCCGACCTCGCGCTGCCACTGGAGAGCTGCCTCGTGGCCGCGCCGATCCGCACGAAGAAAACTGTCGAGTTCGCCGACATCCGCTCGCCGATCTATCGCGCGCTCGTCGATCTTCCCGCCGACCCGACCCTCCAATCCACGCTCTTCACTCCGCTCATTTTCGAAGGCGAGGTACTCGGCGTGCTCGCCGTCTTCGTCGATCGCGCCCATCGCTTCGATGACGACGAGAAACGCGCCTGCGCCACGCTCGCCGGCCTCGGCGCCGTCACCCTCCAGAACGCCCGCCTCTACGCCCGCGTTTTCCAGAGCGAGGAAACGCTTCGAAAAAACGAGCAGCTCACGACCCTCGGCCTCCTCGCCGCCGAGATCGCGCACGAGATTCGCAATCCCCTCACCGTCCTGAAGCTCCTCCACGGCGGCCTCGGCCTCGATTTCGCCGAGAGCGATCCCCGCCGCACCGACCTCCGCGTCATCAACGAAAAACTCGACCAGCTCGAATCCATCGTCCTTCGCGTCCTCAATTTCGCGAAGGCGCCCGCCGCGCTCCACTCGCGCTGGTCGCTCGGCGACATCGTCGGCGACACGCTCGTCCTCGTCCGCCCGAAACTCGCGCAGGCCAAGGTCCACGTCGCCTTCGATCCGCCCCCCGCCACGCTCGTCGTCGATGCCCACAAGGGCCAGATTCAGCAAGTGCTGCTCAACCTGATTTTCAATTCAACCGAAGCCATGCCCGGCGGCGGCCAGCTCACGATCGCCGTCGGCGAGCAAATGCGAGGCGCCGCGCCCTTCGCGACGATCGATGTGGCCGACACCGGCAACGGCGTTCCCGCGGAACTCGCCCCACGCATTTTCGATTCGTTTCTCTCCGGCCGTCCCGGCGGCACCGGCCTCGGCCTGGCGATCGCGAAACGCATCCTCGAAGGCCACCACGGCGACATCGCGCTGGTTTCGACCAGTGCCGCCGGCACCGTCATGCGCATCAGCCTCCCCCTCGCGAAAAAGTAGAGTCCCGTCCTCACCGCAAAGAACGCGAAAATCGCTTCCATCGATTGGACCTCGCGAATCAAAAAAACAACGGCAGCTGTTCCCTGCGCTCCCGCGCAGGGCTGCATCGTCATCGTCGCCCGCTGCGGGAGCAGCGGGAGATCGAATCACTCCGCGCTCTCCGCGTTTCAAAAAATTCTCCGCCATGTCTTCTCCGTCCAGCCCGCCACAACTTCCTCCGCCCTCATCTGCCGAACGCGACCGCGCCCGCCAGAAAGTCATTCTGAAAGTCGCGATCGGCGTCCTCGTCGCCGGCTCGCTGGCCGTTGCGATTCTCCCGCGTTCGATCCCGCTCCCCGCGCGCCTCTTCGTCTCCGCCACCGATCTGGCCGTCGCCGGCGTCCTCGTCGTCTTGTTCCGCCAGAAATTCAGCAACTGACGGCCTTGCCTCCGGCGTCAGTCCGTCTTCGGCCGCAGCTTCAGATCCACCATCAGGTCCGCCGCGATCTTCTCCAAATCCGCCCGCACCGCGCCCAGGTTCACGCTCGTCGGTACGAGCACCGTCGCGTTCGCCTGAAACAAAATCCCGCCACCCATCGGCGCACTCACGCGCTCCGACGCCAGCTCCTCGACGTTCACATGGTGCGCCGAGAGCACGCCCGACACGCGGCGCAAAATCCCCGGCCGATCATGCCCGACGAGCTCGAGCGTCGCCAGCGAACCGCCCGCCGGTGCCCCGTCACCTCGCTCCGCGTGCACGATCACCGTCAACCCCTCCTGTTCGAGCTGCCCCAGCGCCGTCGTCAACTCCGCCGCGCGCCCGCTCTCCACCTCCGCGCTCACGATGCCGGCGAACTGCCCGCCGAGCCGGCACATCCGGCTCTCGAGCCAGTTGCCGCCGTGATCGGCCACGCAGGCCGACACGAGTTGCACGAGCCCCGGCCGATCGCTCGCGATCACTGTCATGACAAGGGTGGAAAGCATTTCCCGACCCTTGCCCCTGCTGCGCCGCACCGCAATTCCCGAGTGCGCTCCGCCCGCCGCGCACGCTTCACCCTGGTTTCTATTTCACCAAATTCGCCGCGTGCGCGCCCAACGCGCGCCGCGTCGGACTTCCCTTCTCCTTTGCATAGATGATCGCGAAAAGCCGCATGCGGTAGTTTGTCCGCGTCACATACACGTCGTCGGGCGCGCTGTTATAGTCTCCCTTCGTCCAGCAGCCTTCGTCCCGCTTCTCGAGGATCCGATGCACGATCATCGTCCGCAGGCGGGGATGTTCGTAGATCACGATATCTCCGACCTGCAGATCCTCATAGGCCGCCGGTTCCACCACCACGAACGCCTTCTCGTCGAACATCGGCCGCATGCTTCCGGTCGGCTGCACGGCGAACACCTTCCCGCCGGGAATCTGCGCCGCGATCGAATTGGCCATGATCAAAGCCTGACGCGGATCGAGCGCCGAGTGCGGCGACTTGGTGATCGTCTCGCGCGTCTCGCGCGACAACTCCACCGGCGTGGCCGTCGGCGGAGCGGACCGCAGCGAGGCCGGTCGCGGTTCAGCGTTGGCCATGGGTCGCACCGCCGGCGATCCACTCGCCAAAAGCGCAACGAACAGAAAATTCAGTGGACTGAAACGAATCGACGAAATCACGACAGCTCACGTGATCGACCTCGATCCGTCCGACTTACGGGCCTCATCTCAAAACCAAGTTACGCAACAAATACTCTTGTTTATAAAAGCCGCATCAATTTGCAGATTATATATTAATCGCCGGTCACGCGGCCTTGTCATGGATTTGTAAAATAAAACGCCTGAGGCAGTCTCCCGGCACCTTTCCGGGACTCCCCGGGCTCACCCGGGTCTTCCCGATGTCCGCCGCTTCATCGTCGAAGTAACAGCCGCACCGGAACCGATTCCGATGCGGCTGGCTGTAGCTGTCGTGGCCCCGGAAGTCATAGACTTCGTCAAACCTGCCCAATTTCGCCGTGCCCGACGGCGCTGCGACTAAAGCTGACGACGCTATCGTCACAATCCCGCCGCCACCGGAGTCGCGTGTGCGTTACAAGCCGGTTAAAATCCGCGGCGAACATCGCGGCGCTTTGTCGCAACTCACGCGAAGAGTCGCCTCAGCTCGTTCCCCACGCCGACCACCGGCCGCCGCGGACGCTTGCCGCGGCGCTAGAGGCTGTCATGAACTTTAGTTCGAAGGTTTGGCCGATAGGGCGCTCACTCCGTGAGCGCTGCGAATGACAAAAGACTTTCCGGCGGGCAGCGGAATGCCCGCCCTACCTCTGAGGCGGTGACAGAAAGCTCATGACAGCCTCTAGGCGTCACTCGTCCAGCTCGACATTCCAATACGCCAGATCGAGGAAGTCCTTCCACATCTCCCGATGCTGGGTGCCGAGCACGAGCGAGATCACTGGCCGCCATTTCGGCCGCACCGGCTTCCGGATCAGCCGCAGGTGCGCCTCATGCGGCAGCCGGTTCGCCTTCTTCGAATTACATTTGATGCACGAGCAGACGATGTTCTCCCACGTCGTCTTCCCACCGTAGTCGCGCGGGATCACGTGATCGAGATTGAGCTGTTCGCGCGGCAGCACCTTCGCGCAATACTGGCAGGTGTTCTTGTCGCGCTCGAAGACGTTGTTGCGCGTCAGCTTCAGCTCCTTGCAGGGCAGCCGGTCGAAAAACGTCAGCAGGATCACACGCGGGAGCCGGATCGTGCGACAGGGCGTGCGTACCGTTTCGAGTTCTGCGATCGGCGGGTTGTGCGTCGAGAAATCGATCCAGTCCAGCAACGCGAACGTCCGAAAATCGTCGTCGTGGTGATGCACCACCTGTGCGTGCCCGCGCGCCAGCAGGCCGAATGCGCGTTTCGCGCCAATCACATTCACCGCCTGCCACAAGCGGTTTAGCACCAACACCGGCTGATCGAGCGCTGCTTCCATGGGATACCGGGCCACGGCAATAACGGTGCCGGCGCCGCACTGTCAAGGACCGCGCCCGCCCCCGCGCGTCACGTTCCCGAAACCAAAATGTAGGACGGGGTCTCCGAACCCCGCCGTCCGCCTCCCGCCCGCCGTCCGCTCTCCGCCCTCTCCCGCGCTGACGCCCTCCGTTCTTCGCGACTCCGCGATTACTCGCCGTCCTCCTCCGCCCGTTCCGCCTCGCTCGCCAGCGCCGGCGCCAGCGGCACGCCCTTGAGTTTGATCCCCTCGAGCTTCTTCACGACGAACGCCACCTCCGCCTCCGCCACATCCACGAGCGTGTGCCGCTGATGGATATCGATCGCCCCGACGACCGCCGCATTCAGTCGCGTCACGCCGACGATCTTTCCCACCACGTCCGCCGGTGTCACGAGCTGCTTTCGCCCGACATTCAGGAAAACCGACACCATGCCCGCCTCGCGTCCCGTCCGCGCGGGCCGCTCGTATTTCTGTTTTTTCCCTGGGAGCGCGGGCGGCCCGCCCGCCTCGCCCGCCGCCTTCTCCGCCACCGCCTTCGCCCACCCGGGCGCTGGCGCCGCCACCACCGCCGCCTTTCCCTCCGACCTCGTCGGCACGACCTTCGCCGCCGTCGCTTTAGGCCCTGCCTCCGGCGAGCCGCCGCCGCCCATCGCCGCCTTCTTCGTCGCCCCGCCCTCCGCTCCGCCCTGCAGCAAATGAATCAACGCCGAGCAAATGTCCGTGCTCGCGTAGCCCTGGTCGAGCAGCCGGTCGATCATCCGGTCGTGCGGCCGGAATTGCTTCGCGTCGAGCGTCGCGCGAATTTTTTCGAAAAACACATTCGTCCGCGCCTCCTCGACTTCATCGAGCGACGGCAATTTTCCCCGCCGGATATCCAGCTTCGCCCAGCGCACCATGCTCTGAAGTTTATAAATCTCCTGCCCCGACACGAACGTGAACGCCTTGCCCTTCCGTCCCGCGCGTCCCGTGCGACCGATGCGATGCGTATAATCCTCCGCGTCGTTCGGCAGGTCGAAATTGATCACCACTTCGAGATCGTCGACATCCAGCCCGCGTGCCGCGACGTCCGTCGCCACCAAAAATTCAAAACCCCGCCGCCGAAACTTATCCATCACCCGATCCCGCTGCGTCTGCGAAATATCTCCGTGCAGCCGGTCGACCGCGTAACCGCGCGAGTGCAGGTGCTCATCGAGATCGTCGACCATGATCTTCGTGCTGCAGAAAATAATCCCATATCGGAAATCGTTCACATCGATGATCCGCGTCAGTGCCTCGATCTTCGAGCGGCGGTCCACCTCGAAATAAATCTGCTCCACCTGCGGCGCATTCTGCGCCACCGCCTCGATCTTGATCCACGCCGGATCGCGCGAATAGCGCCCGATCAAATCCTGAATCCCGCGCGGGATCGTCGCCGAGAAAAACAACAGCTGCCGCGTCTCCGGCACCGCCGACAAAATCTTCTCGATGTCGTCGCGGAAACCCATGTCGAGCATCCGGTCCGTCTCGTCGAGCACCACGATTTTCAGCGCTCCGAGTTTCAACGTCCCTCGCTCCATGTGATCCATCACGCGCCCCGGCGTGCCGATGACCACCTGCGCGCCCGCCGCCAGCCCCCTGAACTGCCGCTCGTAACTCTGCCCGCCGTAGATCGGCACGCCCATCACGCCGCGTTTGAAGAGCGCGATCTTCCCCGTCTCCTCCGCCACCTGCACCGCGAGCTCGCGCGTCGGGCACAGGATCAACACCTGCACCGCGCGGATTTTCGGGTCGACCTTCTCGATCGCCGGGATGGCGAACGCCACCGTCTTCCCCGAACCCGTCGACGACATCCCGACCGCATCGCGCCCGCTCATGATCGTCGGAATCACGGCCGCCTGAATCGGCGACGCCTCCTCGAACCCCATTTTATCGACGGCCTTCAAAATCTCCGCCGACAACCCCAGCTCCGTGAACGCGCATTTTTCCATGCGGCAAAGTGCATGCGCCGCCGCCCCTGCGCGAGCCCGCATTCACGGATCGATCCCGCAGTCGTAGGTGCCAGGTAGGGCGGTGTCTCCTGACCCCGCCGAGGTGGCGGCAGGCGCGGCCCGCAAAAATCCCCTCATCTCGAATTCGTCGACTGACTTACATTTTCTAGGGTGTCGAAAATCTTGCCCGCTCGCCGGTTGGCGCCATGGTCCGACTCCGTTCTTTGGATTCGCACGCCTAAGCTGCCGCCGCTTCCTCGGCGAACAGCACGGGGGACCCAGATTTCCGCCGCCGGTTCGATGTAGCGGCGCTCTATGAGCGCCGAAAACGCTGCATCTCGCCAGCAGTGGACGGGGCGAACGGCGACACGTGAGTGCCGCCCAGGTGACTTCCTAGCACCGAGCCCGTCAGCTAACCTCGTCGGCCATGGGAAGGGTGATCCACTAGAGCCCGCCTTGCGGAGTCTCCACGGTCGCTCCACGCAACCGCATGTCTGCGCTGCCGGGAATACCGGCGCCGTGCAGCCGTGCTTTCGGAGACACACATGATCCGCTCGCTGCTCAGTTCGCCCGGTGCGACCAAATCCCTGGTCCACCTGTTTCTCTTCGTGCTCATTTCCGTCGTCGGCGGCGTCGCTCTGCGCGCGCTGCTCGTACCTTCGCGCCTGGCGTCGGCAGCCGTGATCGCGTCGGACCCCGTCGCCACCCCACGCGAATCCGCCTTCGCCGCCACCGCGCCCGTGCTCCTCTACCCCCTCATCGTCCTTCCGCTCCTGCACGAGCTGCTCGCCCGATGAGAATCAAATCCCTCCTCGTCGGTCCCGCCCGTTCCCTGAACGAACACGGCCTTTTCCACAAGGTCTCGCTGATCGCCGTCTTCGCCTGGGTCGGGCTCGGCGCCGACGGACTTTCCTCGTCGTGCTACGGCCCCGAGGAAACGTTCAAGGCCCTCGGCGCATCGCCGCACCTCGCGCTCTTCATCGCGCTCGCGTCCGTCGTCACGATCGTCGCGATTTGCGCCAGCTACGCGCAAATCATCTCGCTGTTTCCAGGCGGCGGTGGCGGTTACCTCGTCGCCAGCAAGCTCCTCTCGCCCGCGGCCGGCGTCGTTTCCGGCAGCGCGTTGCTGATCGACTACGTGCTCACGATCGCGATCTCGATTGCGAGTGGCGCCGACGCCGTGTTCAGCCTCCTGCCGCCCGACTGGCAGTTTTGGAAACTGCCGTTCGCCCTCGGCGGCGTGGCCATGCTGACGTTGATCAACCTCCGCGGCGTTCGCGAGTCGGTCATGCTGTGCGTGCCGGTCTTTTTCGTCTTCCTCGTCACCCACGCGTTCGCCATCGGCTACGCTTTCGTCGCCCACGGCTCGCGTTTGGGCGACGTGCTCGCCGCCACCACCCACGAGGTGCGGTCCACTCACGCCGCGCTCGGCTCGTTCGGCTTTCTCGGGTTGCTCTTGAAAGCCTACAGCATGGGCGCGGGCACCTACACCGGCATCGAGGCCGTGAGCAACGGCCTGCCGATCCTGCGCGAGCCGCGCGTGCGCACCGGACGCAAGACGATGCTCTACATGGGCGTCTCGCTCGCCGTGACCGCCGCCGGTCTGCTCCTCGCGTATCTGCTTTTCGATACGCGGCCCGTCGCCGGCAAGACCCTCAACGCCGTCCTCTTCGGGCAGATGGCCGGGCATTTCGGTGCGGCCGGACCGGCCTTCATCCTCGCCGCGCTCGCCGCGGAGGGCGCGCTGCTGCTCATCGCGGCGCAGGCCGGCTTCCTCGACGGACCGCGCGTCCTCGCCAGCATGGCGCTCGACCGCTGGTTTCCCACGCGCTTCGCCCATCTCAGCGACCGGCTCGTCACCCAGAACGGCATCCTTCTCATGGGCGGCGCAGCCTTGGCGATGGTGGTGATCTCGCGGGGTTCCGTCGCGCTGTTGCTCGTGCTCTATTCGATCAACGTCTTCATCACCTTCTCGCTCTCCCAACTCGGCATGGTCCGCCATTGGTGGCAGGTGCGCCGCACCGATCCCACGTGGCGGCGCAAGCTCGCGGTCAACGGCTTCGGCCTCGCCCTCACCACCTTCATCCTGATCTCGCTCACCGCGGTGAAATTTTTCGAAGGCGGCTGGGCCACGCTCGTCGTCACCGCTTTGCTGGTCGCCGCGGCCTTCGCGATCCGACGCCACTATCGCAACGTCTCCCGCCAGCTCCGGCGGCTGGATGCGATTGTCGCCGCCACCGCGCTTGAAACCACTTCCCGAACGGCCCTCGCCGCCGAGCCCGATCCGCAGGCGCGCACCGCGATCCTCCTCGTGAATGGCTTCAACGGCCTCGGCCTCCACACCGCCCTCCACGTCCCCCGCATGTTCGGCGACAGCTTCGCCAACTTCGTCTTCCTCCAGGTCGGCGTCGTCGACGCCGGCAACTTCAAGGGCGCCGACGAGATCGACGCGCTCCGTCGCGACATCGAGTCCTCCACCGCGCGCTACGCCGCGTGGGCCCGCCGCCACGGCTATGGCGCCGCCACCGGCACCGCCATCGGTCACGACGTCGTCGGCGAAGCCCTGAAACTCGCGCAGTCCGCCGCGGAGCGTTTTCCAAACCACGTCTTTTTCGCCGGCCAGTTGGTTTTCACCCGCGAAACACGGCTCACCCGCTGGCTGCACAACTCCACCGCCTTGGCGCTGCACCGTCGCTTCCTCCTCGCCAACCACCCCTTCGTCATCCTGCCGATCCGGGTCGCGAACGAGCCGAGCCTCCACCTTCACTCGTAGCCCGCTGCGTGAGCAGCGGGACTCGAGCCCCCTTTTTCCGCATCGCAGCCCCCCTCGGAAAAATGTCATTTAATAGATGACACTCCCTCCGGGCCAGCCTGGGAAGCTGCTTCCAGGCATGCCTCGCCCCCTTGGCGCTGCATCGTCGCTTCCTCCTCGCCAACCGCCCCTACGTCATCCCGCCGATCCGGGTCACGAACGAGTCGAGCCTCCACCTTCACTCGTAGCCCGCTGCGTGAGCAGCGGGACTCAAGCCCCCCTTTTTCCGCGTCGCAGCACCCTTCGGAAAAATGTCATTTAATAGATGACATTCCCTGAGGGCCAGCCTGGGAAGCGGCTTCCAGGCATGCATCGTCGCCCTGGCGCTGCACCGTCGCTTCCTCCTCGCCAACCACTCCTTCGTCATCCCGCCGATCCGCGTCACGAACGAGCCAGGCCTGCTCCTTCACTCGTAGCCCGCTGCGTGAGCAGCGGGACTCGAGCCCCCTTTTTCCGCATCGCAGCCCCCCTCGGAAAAATGTCATTTAATAGATGACACTCCCTCCGGGCCAGCCTGGGAAGCTGCTTCCAGGCATGCCTCGTCGCCTTGGCGCTGCATCGTCGCTTCCTCCTCGCCAACCGCCCCTACGTCATCCCGCCGATCCGCGTCACGAACGAGCCGAGCCTCCACCTTCACTCGTAGCCCGCTGCGTGAGCAGCGGGACTCGAGCCCCCTTTTTCCGCGTCGCAGCACCCCTCGGAAAATGTCATTTAATAGATGACAATTCCCCCGGGCCGGCCTGGGAAGCGGCTTCCAGGCATGCATCGTCGCCTTGGCGCTGCATCGTCGCTTCCTCTTCGCCAACCGCCCCTACGTCATCCCGCCGATCCGGGTCGCGAACGAGCCAGGCCTCCACCTTCACTCGTAGCCCGCTGCGTGAGCAGCGGGACTCAAGCCCCCTTTTTCCGCATCGCAGCACCCCTCGGAAAAATGTCATTTAATAGATGACACTCCCTCCGGGCCAGCCTGGGAAGCTGCTTCCAGGCATGCCTCGTCGCCTTGGCGCTGCATCGTCGCTTCCTCCTCGCCAACCACCCCTTCGTCATCCTGCCGATCCGAGTCGCGAACGAGCCGAGCCTCCACCTTCACTCGTAGCCCGCTGCGTGAGCAGCGGGACTCGAGCCCCCTTTTTCCGCATCGCAGCCCCCCTCGGAAAAATGTCATTTAATAGATGACACTCCCTCCGGGCCAGCCTGGGAAGCTGCTTCCAGGCATGCCTCGTCGCCTTGGCGCTGCATCGTCGCTTCCTCCTCGCCAACCACCCCTTCGTCATCCTGCCGATCCGAGTCGCGAACGAGCCGAGCCTCCACCTTCACTCGTAGCCCGCTGCGTGAGCAGCGGGACTCGAGCCCCCTTTTTCCGCATCGCAGCCCCCCTCGGAAAAATGTCATTTAATAGATGACACTCCCTCCGGGCCAGCCTGGGAAGCTGCTTCCAGGCATGCCTCGTCGCCTTGGCGCTGCATCGTCGC
>JBEHYR010000058.1:0-38090 GCA_048498075.1 Verrucomicrobiota bacterium
ACGCCAACGCCCGCCACCCCACCAAAGGCAGACCTTTTTCTCCCGCCGTCACACCACCGCATGCGCCGTGCCGAACACAACTGCCCATTGGGTTACTTTCCCATGAGCGCTTCCACCGTTTCTCATCGGAAAATAGCCAAATTCATAAAGTAACCCATTGGGTTACTTTGACAGGGTGTGGACGGCGGCATTCGGCCCAGCGTGCAAATACGTGCGATGATCGTGCACCCCGCCGGCGACCGACGTCGCGCCATATAGTTTCTTCCGCGCCTCCGTGTCGCCTTTCAGCCACGCGTCGAAAAACAAAATCTCCCACGTGTAAACATCCGACAACACCGCTTTCGAAACGAGATGCTTCTCGCCGTCGAGCATCACCGCCGAAGCCGTGCCCGCGATCTGCGCTACGCCGGCCTCCACGTTTCGCGGATGCACGTTGGTGTCCTTCTCGCCGTAAACCGCCAGAAACGGCGTCCGCACTTCCCGCAATCCCGCGAAGTCCTTCCCGAACGGCCACACGTCCTGCGTGAACGGCCAGAACCCAAACCGCTCGCCCATGAACGGCACGAGCCCGAAGCCCGCCTTGATCCGCGGATCG
Source organism: Verrucomicrobiota bacterium (assembly GCA_048498075.1). Classification (GTDB taxonomy): domain Bacteria; phylum Verrucomicrobiota; class Verrucomicrobiia; order Opitutales; family Opitutaceae; genus Opitutus. The sequence continues at coordinate 596 of JBEHYR010000058.1, forward strand.
CCTGTGCGTTCGCGGCTCGGCAGATATTTTCCGCCCAGCGCTGCGAGCACTGCGTACCCGCCGAAGCTGCTTCCCGACACGCCAATTTTCTCCGGATCGATCGCCGGCCCGAAATCCGGATGACGCAGGATAAAATCCAGCGCCGCCTTCAACTCCAGCGGACGAAAATTCACGCCGCTCTCCAAACTCTTCCGTCCATCCCCGTGAAACACGCTCACCACGATGTAGCCGTGCGATGCCAGCACTTTTAGTTGCTCGAGATCCCACAGCCCGTGTCCCTCGTAGCCGTGCGAAAAAACGATGAGCGGCCACTTCGCTCCACTCGCCGCGAAGATCGGTTTCTCCCCCGCTCGCTGCATGTGCGGGAACTCGTTGTCGCCCGTGTCCGGGTAGGGAAATTTATAGGCCGCACGCGGATTTTCCGCAGTGGTCGGATAAAGCACGTAGAGCGCGAGCGGCATTTTCGTGCCGGCGAAATTTCCGAATCGCGCCCGCTCGTCCGGGATCTGCACCTCGGTGACCAGTGCCGCCGCCGGATTTGCGAGCACGTCAGCGATGTAGCGCTGTTCCTTCGCATTCGCCCGCCCCTTCAGGTAGTCGATCATCGGCGCCGGCGGTTTTTCGTTCGCCTCGAAATTCGAGCTTCCGACCGGCCACGCTCCTGGCCCGATCGACGCGATTTCTGCCGCCGCCAATGCCGCGACCGCTCCCAAGCTCATTACGAAGACAAAAACAAAACGACGCATGATTTTTTGATCTTAAAGCCATCACCAACGCATCCCTGAAACACTCTGAAAACTCGTTTGTGTCCCGCCCTCCGCCCGCCGCAAACTTCTCTGGTCGAGCGGAGCAGCCGCGGGACAAACGGTTTCTCTCGCTCCGCCCTCTCCGTCGCGCATCTCCGCCATGACCCTTCTCTTCTCTTCCTCACCTCGCCTCTTCCGCCCTTTCCTTCGCGTCTTTGCGCTCGTCGCTTCCTTCGTTCTCCTCTGGCCTGCGCTCGCCGTCGCGGCCGACGCCCCGCCCTCGCCCATCGTTGCTCTTACCGGCCGTCGCGTGCTCATCCTCGGCGACAGCATCACGCAGGACGGCCGCTACGTCAGCTTTCTTGAATACGCCCTGCGCCGCCTCGCTCCCGACGCTACCTGCGATCTCATCAGCGTGGGCCTTTCGGCGGAAACCGTTTCCGGCCTCTCCGAAAGGTCCCATCCGTTTCCGCGTCCGTGCGTGATCGAGCGGCTCGATCGCGCGCTCACCGCCGTGAAGCCCGACGTGGTCCTCGCGTGCTACGGCATGAACGACGGCGTCTACGCGCCGCCTTCGCCCGAGCGCCTCGCCGCATTTCAACGCGGCCTCCGCCAGCTCATTGCCGCCGTGCGCGCCCACGGCCTGCCGCTCGTCCTGATCACGCCACCGGTATTCGATCCCGCGCCGATCCGGGCCCGGCTCGCGCCACCCGACGCGGTCGCGTTCGGTTACGATCATCCTTATTCAAATTACGACCACGTCCTTGCCGAATTCGCCCGCGTCGAAAATTCCCTCCACGAGGCCGGCGTCACCCTTGTCGATCTTCACACCACCATGGCCGCCGCGCTCGCCGCCCGCCGCCAGAGCGACCCTGCGTTCTCCTTCACTGCCGATGGCGTCCATCCCGGCGACGCCGGCCACGCGTTCATCGCCCGCACCCTGCTCACTGCGCTCGGCTACCCCGACGAACCCCTCACGCCGCCTCCCGCCCTGTTCTCACTGATCGACGACCGCCGCCGCCTCCGCTCGGAAGCCTGGCTGCCCTTCATCGGCTATGAACGCGACGGCCATTTCAAATCCGGCTCCGTCGCCGCCACCGAAAAAGCCGCCGCCCGCCTCGAAGCCGGCCTCCGCTCCGCTTACGCGCCAAAAAACTTGCCTTAAGAAATCTCGCGCCGTCCCGAACTATTACCCGTTTCATGCTGGCCACGAAATCCCCCATCACTGACCAGGTTGTGCAGGAGTGCGTCGTGCGCTCCGTCCAAGCCGTGTTCCGCACCATGGTCGGGCATGAGGTCGCGTTCGTCGAACAAGCCGGCACTTCGCCCACCGCCAGCGTCTCCTCCTCGCACATCATCGCGAGCGTCGGATTTCTTGGCGACGCCAACGGCCTCCTCTATCTTTGCCTCACCGAGGATTTTGCCAAAATCGCCTGCGGCCACCTCCTCGGCATGAGCGCCGCCGAGATCGAGATGCATGGCAACGAAGTCCTCCACGACGCGATCGGCGAGCTCACCAACATGACCGTCGGCGGTTTTAAAAACGCCATCGCTGACCTCGGCTTCCCCTGCAAGCTCACGCTCCCGGCCATCGTCCGCGGCCACAAGCTCTCCATCGCCGCGATCAAGGCCGCCACGCGCCACATCTTTCATTTCGACTGCCTCGGCCACCGTCTCACCGCCGACGTGCAGTTGAAACTCGACTGAGTCCTATCTTGCTGCGGCCCGCCGCGCGCGCAGTGCGTGCCATCCCATGAGGACGAGCGGCGGCAACCAGGAAAACATCGTCGCCCAGAGTGCGATCCGCCAGGACGTCGTCACAAGCACCCCAAAAGCGTTCGCGTGAAAATACGCCGCCGCCGCGACGTCGTCCGCGTGCGCCGCGCGCAAGATTCCACCCGAAGCGAAGTCATGGGCAACCGCGAGCCAGCCCCACGCCGCGCGCCAGGCGACCGCTGTGAATCCCGCCGCCCACCCGCCCACCGCTACGACGCCGATCGCCGCCATTCCCGTCACCGCTCCGCCGATTGAAAAAATTCCCACCGCGAGTCCGCCGCAGCTGATCGGCGCCACGACCGCCGGCGCGGTGCCGAAAAGGGCGCCGACCGCCCGGTAGTCACTCACGGCGATCCATCCTTTCGCGACGCGCCTTTCGCCGGCGCCTTTCCCTCCGCCGGTGGTCACGTGCAGCAGCGGCCATCCGAAAAGCCGATACGCACTGACATACTCAAACGCCGGTGCCGCTTCCGCCGGCACGATCTTTTCCACCTTCATCCTTCGGTCCTGCCGTTGCTTCCGTCCGATCACGATCAACGGCACGAGCATCGTCCCCGCCACCAGCATCCCGAAAATAAATCCATGTTCCCGCTGCAAACGTCCACCCCACTGCGACAGGCTGAGGATGCCCGTGAACATGAACGCAACCGCGAGGTTCGGCACCAGGTAGCGCCGCAGCACGCGTCCCCGATGCTCCGCTGACTCCTCCGCGTCGAACTGCGAACGAAACCGGCGGTAATCTGTCAGCCCGCCCATCAGCGCCGGCAGCACCGCAAACGCCGCGAGCACTTTCATTGCGAGCCCGCCTTTGATCGCCGCGACGCCGATCGTTCCCGCCGACGCCAACGCCTTCCCCACCGGTGCGCTCTTCGCTCCCGCCGCGCCCGCCTCCGCCAGCACCACGCCCGGCCCGACCGCCACCGGCAAGGCCACGAACACTGCCGCCGAAAACGCCGCCGTCGGCGCCGTGCGCGTGAGCGTCTCCTCGACGAATCTCGCCATCCGCTCATTCAACATCGCCCGCCCGCGCGCCAGTCGCTGCCGCACGAGGTCCTCCGAGATTTCCAGCGCCGCCGCCACCGCGCCGACCGACTGGTGCTCGCGATAATACAGCACCATTGGTTCGCGGTAATTTTCCGGCATTGCCCCCAACGCGCGCCACATCAACGCCGCCGCCTCTCCGCTCACCGCCTGCGCCGCCGGATCGCCCGCCTCCTCCGCCGCCATTTCCGGCGTAAGTTCCTCCGCCCGCGCCGTCGGCGTCCGCCGGTCCGACCGCACCGCGTGACGCGTCACGTTCCGCACGATCCCGCACAGCCAGCCGCGCAATTTCTCCGGCTCGCGCAGCTCGGCGAGTTTTTTCCACGCGGTCACGAACACCTCCTGGGCCACGTCTTCGCTGCGGCTCACGTCGCCGCACGCGCTGTAGGCGAGCGCACACACCATCGATTGATAACGCTCCACGATCCTGCGAAAGGCCTGTCCGTCTCCCGCCCGATGCCGGTTCACGAGTTCGCGATCGTCGGGCCGGGGGAAATTCGAATCGGTTTCCATGTTCACCCCACCAAGTGCCCCGTCAGCGCTTCCCTGTGACAAAAAAATTTCCGGCTCCGCGCGTCGTCGATCGGCCGCGCCTACATCGCATCCAGCCATTGCCGCAGCTCCGGCGCCATCTGCCGCAACTCCGCCAGATGCGACGCCGAGAGTTTCTCGATCAGCGCCTCGCCGCGCGCCGTCAGCGACACGATCACCCGCCGCTTGTCCTCCATCGACGCCCCGCGCCGCACCAGCCCGCGCCGCACCAGGCGGTCGACCAGCCCCACCACGCTGTGGTGCTTCACGTGCAGTTGTTCCGCCAGTTCCCCGATCGTCGCTTCCTCCCGCCCGGGAAAACCCTTCAACGCGAGCAGCGCCTGATGCTGCTGCGGCGGAATCCCCGCCCCCCGCGCCGCCTCCTGGCTGAAATGCAGGAATCGCCGGAGCGCCTGCCGCAGTCCCGCGAGCGACTCGTAGTGCGATTTCGTCAGGCGTGATTTGCGGGCGGCGGGCATGCGGGAGCGGATGGCCCACCCAAACGGCTCCGGCGGACGGCGACAATCTAATTGAAATGTATCGCAACGCGATATAGTTGGTTTCCTTTTCATGGCCACCACCTCGACTCCCACGGCCCCCGCCGTCTCCGCTCATGTCCACGATCACCTCGCCGATTTCCGGACGAACCGCCGCGTGCTCCTGCTCTGCGCGCTCGCCTTGCCGATCGGCGCCATCGGCGCGGTCGTCGCCCGCGTGCTGCTCTGGCTGATCGCCGTCTTCACCCACCTCGCCTTCTTCCGCGAATTTTCCGCCGCGCCCGTGACGCTGCAGGGCCACCACTTCGGCCTCTGGGGCATTTTCGTGCCCGTCATCGGTGGTCTCGTGATCGGCTTCATGGCGCGCTACGGCTCCGAAAAAATCCGCGGCCACGGCATCCCCGAGGCGCTCGAGGCGATCCTGCTCGGTCGCAGCCTCATCAATCCGAAGGTCGCCGTCCTCAAGCCCGTGTCCTCCGCGATCGCCATCGGCACCGGCGGCCCGTTCGGCGCCGAGGGCCCGATCATCATGACCGGCGGCGCGTTTGGCTCGCTCTTCGCGCAGCTCTTTCACCTCTCGTCCGCCGAGCGGAAAACCCTCCTCGTCGCCGGCGCCGCCGCCGGCATGTCCGCCGTTTTCGCCACGCCGATTGCCGCGGTCCTCCTCGCCGTCGAACTCCTTCTCTTCGAGTGGAAACCCCGCAGTTTCATTCCCGTCGCCGTCGCCGCGGTCGTCGCGGCGGTGCTGCGCGTCCCGCTGCTCGGCGCCGGTCCGATTTTTCCCGTCGTCGCTCATGCGTCGTTGCCGGCCTCCGCGCTCGCGATCGCGCTGCTGATCGGAATCGGCGGCGGCTTCGGCTCGGGCCTGCTCACCGCGCTCGTTTACGCCTGCGAGGATCTTTTCGCGAAGGTGCCGCTGCACTGGATGTGGTGGCCCGCGCTGGGCGGCCTCGCCATCGGCCTCGGCGGCTGGTTCGACCCGCGCGTGCTCGGCGTCGGTTACGAAACGATCCACGGCCTCATGCGCGGCGAATTTCTCGCCGGCGCGCTCATCACCCTCGCGCTCGCGAAAGCCGTGGTCTGGTCCGTCGCTCTCGGTTCCGGCACCTCCGGCGGCGTGCTCGCGCCGCTGCTCATGATCGGCGGCGCGCTCGGCGCGTTGCTCGGCCTCGCCACCGGCCAGAACGATCTCGGCCTCTGGGCCATGGTCGGGATGGCGGCGATGATGGGCGGCACGATGCGTTCGCCGCTCACCGGCATGATTTTCGTCCTCGAACTCACGCACGATTTCAACGCCCTCCCCGCCCTCCTCGTCGGCAGCGTCGCCGCGCTCTGCGTCACCGTGCTCCTGCTGCGTCGCTCGATCCTCACCGAGAAACTCGCCCGCCGCGGCCAGCACATCGCCCGCGAATACAGCGTCGATATTTTCGAACTCACCCGCGTGGCCGACGTCATGGAAACGCCCGCGCCCACGATCGGCGCCGACATCGAGGTCGGCGATCTCTCCGAACTCATCGCCCGCGGCGATCCCCGCGTCGCGACGCGCCAGGCCACGATTTTGCTCGATGCGGACGGACACCTCGCCGGCATCGTCACCCGCGGTGACTTGATGACGGCCCTGCAACGCGACCCGGCTGGCCGCGCGCCGGCGTCCTCGATCGCGCACGCCGAGGTCGCGGTCGCGTTCCCCGACGAGACCCTCCACGACGCCCTCACGCGCATGCTCGCGCGCTCCGTCGGCCGTCTGCCGGTCGTCGACCGCGCCGATCCGCGCAAGGTCGTCGGCTATCTCGGTCGCGCCGATATCCTCGCCGCCCGCCTGCGCCAGCACGAGGAGGAAGACCGTCGCGAGCGCGGCCCGCTGCTCCGCCGGCTCCGCGCCCGCACGACTCCGTAAAATCACTTCCTATAAGGTTGCCCGCGGTTCGGTCCAACCTTTGCTTCTGGGCGCTCACGCGCATCTTTCGCCATGCCCTCTTCGCCCACCACCGCCGACCACCGCCTCCTCTCGTATCTCAACCTGAAACTCCGCGAACTCTCGCAGCCGGGCGTCGCGGTCGGCGGCGAAGGTTTCGACGATCTCGTGGGCAACTTCATCGCGCTCAGCCGCGAGAAAGACCGCGCGCTCGCCCGCCATCTCTGCCCCGTCGACCAGCGTATCCAGAATTTTCTTTTCGACTATCTGGAAAACGCGGTGTCCGCGCCCCGTCTGCCCGCGGCCACGCTCGTGCTCGATCGCCCCGGCCTCGCCCGCGCGATCTCACTTCCGCCCTCACGCGACGAACACTCGAGTTCCATCCTCACGTCGCGCCGCGCCTGGAATGGCGTGCTCCACAACCCGCGCTCCGATCGTCGCACCACGCAGGGAATTTTCCACGTCACCGAGGGCGGCCTCCCCGTGCCCGACGACAAGAAAGCCGTCCCCGTCGGCGTCTTCGGCCGCCTCCTTAAAATCGCGCTGCAGCCGCCGCCGGAACTTCTCGAGCTTCCCTTCACCGCCGCCGAATCGAAAAAAGCCGCGTGCTTCGTCTCGCTCTACCTGCGCCCGACCGTCGTCCCGCCCGTCGCCGGCTTCACGCCGCAGCGCGCGATGGAGACGCGTTTCTTCGTCCCCGGCAGCCTCGTCGCGAACCTCGATTTCGTTGAAAGCATCTTCGGCAACGCCGGCGATCCGCATCTCCCGGAAAACGACGCCGCCCTCGATCCCGAGCACTGGACCGGCCACACCGGCTGCGTCATCCTCGCGCCCCACCTCAACACCGCGCGCAAGGTCGACCTCGGCCTCCCTAAATGGGCCGACGCCACGCCCCGCCAGCAACGCGACGGCATGTGCTGGAAAACCGAGGACGAACGCTACAACGACGGCGGCGCCTTCAAGATCACCGCGCGCAACGCCTCCGGCGTCATCGTCACGCTCATCTCCGACAACTATTTCGGCTACTGCAAAAAAGAGGTGAAGACCCAGATCAGCTTCGCCGCGAACCTCCTCGGCCGCGCCGAGGAGGAGCACGCCGGCGGCGCGATCGTTTTCCCGAGCTACGACCTCGGCGAGGATTTTCAACTCAGCACCTACGTGCCCGTCGTCGATCACACCTTCGACGAAGCGCTGCGCCTCCTCGGCGATCGCGCCGAGCCGCAGCCCGGCGGCTGGGCGAAGGATCGCTCCACGCCCGACATCTGCTACGTCCCGCAGGACGCGCGCTTCGATCTGCCCACGCAACGCATCTCGTGGTCCCAGCCCGGCGGCGGCTCGCACTCCCTCAAACTTCTGCCCGGCATCACTTACGTCCTGCCCTCCGGCTACAAGGTCGAGATGGCGAAGCCCGACGAGGGCCGCCGCTGGCGCCTCCGCGGCACGACCGCCGAGGGCATTCTCTGCCACAAGCCCTGCACCGTCTCCGGCGGCGGCAAATCCGAAATTTCGAAATCCATCGCCGACGCCACCTTCAACGGCCCCGTCTTCGTCAGCGATCTCGCGAAGGATCTCGATTTCGTCGACGCCATCCTCCGCAAGAACTACGGCGAACGTTTCCGCGATCCGCAGCGCAACAAGGAAATCGGCCGACCTATCCTCGGCCGGCAGCGCTCGCTCGGCTCCGTCGTCAAGCTCCTCAGCCAAGGCGAGGACTACACCGACGACTACAACGCCTGGCTCGACACGATCCCCCGGTACATTCGCGACCTCGTCATGATCGTGAAACGCGCCTACCGGCCCGAGTGGGGCGACACCTGGCGCAGCCATTTCACCGTCGACACGATCAACGCCCGGCCCGGCAACGAGCTCAAATACGATCGCCTCAAACTCCTCACGCACTACCTCCGCGTCGGTTTCACCAAAGACGGCGGCTGGCGCACGTTCACGCTGCGCAAGGACTTCATCCCCGCGGAAAAAATTCAGGCCGAGGACGACATCACCGCCTCCATCGTCGCGCCTCGCGCCGCCGTCGTCGGCGCGTCCGCCGCTCTCACGCAGCCTTCGCTCAAGTTCGTCCTCAACTGCGAGGAGCGCCTCTTCCAGCGCCCCGACGACGCCATCGTCCGCGGCTACGACAAGCGCACCGAGCGCGATTTCAGCCGCCCTGGAAATTTCTTTTCCAACTACGAGCCGCTCGACCGCGCCGCCGCCGCCGCGATCGTCGAGGACACGTTGAGCTTCGAGGCGTTCACCGAACCCGTCCGGAAAATTTTCAAGGACTTCCTCGGCAGCAGCGGCCCGTCCTTCCTGATTTCGCCCGCGCACCCGCGACTCGTCGACGGCAAGCCTTCGAAAAATCCGCGCTACCTGCAGCGGCGCCCCGATCTCGAAGACCCGCGCGCCAGCTACCTCGCGCAAACCGGCGCGCGCCTCTACCGCCGCCTCCCCGCGAATTCCCCCGCGCTCTTCCCCGTCGGCGCCGTCCTCATGGGCCGCCGCCTGAATCCGCCCGAGCCCGGCGTCCAGCCGCTCTGCGTTTACGGTCCGATCCATCACCAGGAGTTGCCCGAGGCGTTCATGGATCTGATCTCGAGCCTCACGGGCAAATCGCCCTCGACGACCGGCGCCGGCTCCGAAGGCGCGCTCACCAAAGGTCCGTTCAACGCCCTCCCGCCGATCTACGATCTGAACGCCGCCTTCGTCTCCTTCGTCCTCACCGGCCTGCCCGTCTTCTCGACCGCCGCCGGCTGGATCGGCCCGAAGCTCCGCGTCGATCACGACATCAGTCTCCTCGTGCCCGAGATCTGGTGCCGCATGACGCCGCAGGAGCGCGATCCGCAGTTCCTCATCGCCAACGGCTACCTCGAGCGGTGTGTCGATTTCGAATACGCCGGCCAGCCCGTCCTCGCCAGCCGCCTCGGCTGGCGCATCACCGCGCGTTTTGTGCAGGCGTTCCTCGGCCGCGTCCTGGGTAATCCCAGCTCCGTCTTCGACGAGGAACTGCTCCGTCCCGAGCAGCAGGACATGGCCGTGTTCGCCGAGGGCATGGCCAACATCGTCGACGCGATGCGCTCCGCCGCCGAACGCTATTTCGCCGACGGCTCGATCGAGCAAGCCTGCCCGCCCCTCCGCGCGCTGCTCCACGTCATGCGCGACGGCGCCTGGGAGGGCCGCGGGCCTGACGACCCCGTTTTCCGCGCACTCTTCACCCGCGACGCTCTCCTCGCCAGCGACTGGTATCGCGCCCGCCTCGAGGCCCAGCGCACCGTCGACGCGCTGCTCTGGGAACGCCACACGCGCTACCTCGAGCGTTTTCTCCAACGGCAAAACTATGCCGACGTCGCCGCCCAGTTCGACGTCCGCGGCCGGCTCGAACGCGCCATCGCGAACGCCCGCGCCGCCCGCGACCCGCACTACGCCGACACTCTCGTCGGCACCCTCGGCGTCGACCCCTCGATCGCCGCCGAGATGAAAAAACTCCCCATCGCCTGACCGGTGAGTTCGACGCTCCTTCCCCTTCCCCATCCGGTCCGTCTCTCGACTGTCATCTATTAAATGACACTCCTTTGTCGGTCCATTGCGCGAATTCGATCCTAACGGGCGCTCTTCGCTCCCGGCCGAAATCGCCACATCAGATAAATCACGAGCAGCAGCACCACGCCTTCGATCCATGGCATGCGCGGTCCGCCCACTCGCAGCGGCGCTCCGAGCGTGAAATCCATCTGCGGGTCATTCGCCCCCGGCGTCGTCACGCCGGCAGCGAGTTTGCCGTCGATTTTCAGGTCCGCGATTTGGTTGAGCGGCTTCAACGCCGCCATCGGAAACTTGGCGATGAACCGTCCCGAGGCCGTTTCGAGCCGCGGCTGCCCGATCGTGAAATGCCCCGCCCCATCCATCGGATCGAAGCGCACCCGTTTCAGCGGCACTCGTGGCACCGGAAACGACACCTCGTGCAATTGCTCCGAAGACGTGACGATCTCGCTGGCACTGTCTTGCTGCCGCAGCCCACGGCCCACGTCGTAAAATAATTCCACCTTCGTCCGGTGATCGACCGTGACGGGCACGATCAGCCGATTCGGTCCCGCCGCATCGATCACCGCCGCCCACACGCCATACGCGAGCGCGAGCACCGACGCGAGCAGCGCCGGGTATTTCAAAATTCCGAGAACGCGCGGAAAGCTCGAGGACATGCCCGTAAAAACCAACGGCGGTCGCCACCGCGGCCGCAATCTTCACCGGCCTCGCCCTCGGTTCAAGCGGAGTTTCCGCCCGTCCGCACCGGCCGATTATTGAAAATGCCGCTCGGTCTCCGCCTTCTGCGCGGCCGTCACCAATTGTCCGTTGAACATGAGCAGCGAGGAAACCTGGTAGACCGAAATGTACTCCATTTTCTGCGACGGCACGGAAATCGTCGTCATGCCATCCGTGCCGAACGTCTTTAGATCCTCGGTTGCCGCCGCTGTCTGACGCGTGAATTCCTTGGCCAGCCGGCGGTAAATCCAGATTTCCGCCTTTCCTTCCTTCGTCGCCATCGGCTTCACCACATCCGGTTTGCCCACCAGTTTGATCACTTCTTCCGCACTCGCGCCCGTTTTCAACACCGGCCAGCCCGGCGGGGTCTTCGGCTTTTCTTTTTCCGCCTGCGCAGTCGCGGACGTCGACGGCGCATCGGGCTTCGGCGTCGCACTCGCGCCGAACGCAGCCGTGCTCGAGGCCATTGAAGAAATCAGGGCGAGGAAGAAATGAGCTTTCATGACAATAAGAATAACCCCGCGCACGTTTTGGTTCCCCACGGTAAATTGCGGCGGTCGCGCTCGGCTCCACGCCGCCTTCGTCCAAAAAATCCGCAGCTTCGGGCTGCGACTTCGCCGCCCGTCGTTCGCCCCATGGAAAATCCCCGAATTCATCCCGGGCCGCATTTCCGCGCGGCACGCGGCACATCACCTGGCGGGCACTTCGATTTCCCGCCGCCACGACCGGCCGATCGGCAACACGCCCACCGCCGCGACGAGACACAGCGCACCCGCACTCGTAAACGCCAGCGTGTACGCTCCCGTCGTCGTCCGCAGCCATCCCGCCATGAAGGCGGCGAACGCCGCGCCCACCTGATGCGCCGCCACCACCCAACCGAACACGATGCTCGCCCGCTCCCGGCCAAACACCTCCGCGCTCAACCGCACCGTCGGCGGCACCGTCGCAATCCAGTCGAGCCCGTAGAACACCGCAAAAATCATCAGCCCCGAAGACGGCCCCACCAGGGCTTGCGGCAAGAACAGCAACGACAACCCGCGCAGCCCGTAATAACCGAAAAGCAAATACCGGCAATTGAACCGGTCCGACAACCACCCGGACGCGGTCGTGCCAGCCAAGTCGAAGAGGCCCATCATCGCCAGCAAGCTCGCCGACTTCACCTCCGGAATTCCGCAATCGAACGCCGCCGAAACCAGATGCGTGCCGATCAATCCATTCGTGCTCGCACCGCACACGAAAAACGATCCCGCCAGCAGCCAGAAATCCCGCCCCTGCGCCGCCTCACCAAGCACCGCCAGCGCCCGCACCGCCGGGTTGCTCGGTCCGCGTAGCCCGCTCCGGGAGGAGCGGGACTCCGTGTCGGCCTCTTCCCTTCCCGCCTTCTCCCCATACGCTCGTTCTCCGACGTCCTCCGGCCGATCGTGCATCAACCACGCGATCACCGGCAGCGCCGCCACCGCCGCGCCCGTCACGATCAACGGCGCGCCCCGCCAGCCATGGCTCGTGACGATCGACGCCAGCCACGGCAGAAAGATCAACTGTCCGGTCGCCGTGCTCGCCGTCAAAATCCCCATCACCAATCCCCGTCGCTCCGTGAACCACCGATTCGCGACCGCCGCGCCGAGCACCGTCGCCGCCGTGCCCGAGCCGACCCCGACCACCACGCCCCACAAAATCACGAACTGCCAGAACTGCGTCGCCAGCGTCGACAATCCATAACCCGCACCGATCAGCGCCATCGCCATCAGCATGCTCCGTCGCAGCCCGATGCTCTGATACAGCGCCGCCGCAAACGGTCCCATCAGCCCGTAGAGAAAAATGTTGATCGAAACGATCAACGACACCGTCGCGCGGCTCCACTGAAACTCGTTGCCCAGCGGCAGCAGCATCACGCCTGGCGCCGCCCGGCCGCCGGCCGCCGCGAGCAGCGTGAGAAACGTCACGCCCGCCACCACCCACGCGTAATGCACGGGCCGCCGGTTTCTTTTCATGGCAACTCTCATATTTCGAAGCGCGCCACCATGCGCTGCTCCGTCGCCGCGGCAAGCCACCGCCTTCCGATCACCGCTTCAGTGGCGCCATAAAACCGCCAGCTCAGGCGGCGTGATCGTGCTGCTCTGCCAGCCTCGTCATCGATTCCATCGCCCCGCCTTCCACAGTTCCCGCCCCAGCCGCGACGTCCGCCGTCGCCGCCCGCGTGAGCGCCTCCCGCAGTTGCGCGCCGATCCGCAAGATCACCCGGCACACATTTTCCCGCACCATCGGATCCGTCGGCAGCACCGCGCAACCCCGCCGTTCGCCCTCCAGCCAGGTCTCGTCCGCGACGATTTTTCGGATCACCGGCAACTGGCGAAACATCACGGGATCGAAGGGCTTCATCGTGGGCTTCGACGGCATGGATCAGGCCCCACCGTCGTCGTTCCGCTGTATCGGCACGTTCGGGGAAAAGCTCACGGCCCGTTCCGGCGCGTTGCGCCCGCCCGATTACGCGCAACGATTTCCGCTAAAAATTTCTCGCCGCTTCACCGCAGCAGCTTGAACGCGTGCATCCACTCGTTCCGCGCGAAACCCGGGATGCACCATAACATGCACAACGGCTCGATCGCCCGCGCCGCCTCGGCCCCGCCCATGTCCGCCGTCTCCCAACCGAACTGGTCGAGCAGCGTCGCCACCGTTTTCTTCGCCTCCGCATCGTGGCCACAGATGAACATCGTCGGTTTTCCGCCGGCAAACTCCGGATTCACCATGCGACCGACCCCGACCGAATTGAACGCCTTCACGAATTTCACCGCCGAAAACTCGCGCTGTAATTTTTCCATCAACGCGTCATCGAGGTTCGTGAAAAACTTCAGCACCCCGTTCACCGGCGGTGCGTCCGCGATGGGATTCGTCGCGTCGATCAGCGGCTTCCCCGCGAGATTCGCCGCCCCGGCGAGCCGCAATGCGTCCGCCGCGGCGCCGCCTTTCACCGCGAGCACCACCACCTCGCCGAATTTCGCCGCCTCGGCGAAGCTGCCCACCTGCCCCCGCGGATTCGCCTTCGCCCAGTCGGCGAGCTTCGTGGCATCACGCGTGCCGATCACCACGCCGTGCCCGTGTTTCAGGAAACCGCCCGCCAGTGTCTGCGCCACGTCCCCGGATCCGATGATGCCGATTTTCATGCCGCGCACCGTGGCCGAAAAATCCGGGAAAGCAATGCGTCGCATTCGCACCTCGCGAACCTCGCGTCGCCTCGCGAACCGCGCGTCGCCTCGCGAACCGCGCGTCGCCTCGCAAACCTTTCGTCGTTTCGCCGCCGTCAGCCTCCGGTAGGGCCGACACTCCGCCGCCCGCGGGCAGCATTTCAAATAAAACTACAGCCGAAAAGGGTAACCTATTAGGTTACCCTACGAATGATGGACCACTGCGAGTGGCGGCATGGTTTTATTTGAAATGCTCGGGAATTCTTTTGGCATCCGCCCCGCGCTCCCGCGCCTCCGTCGTGAGTTCCCCCGCAGCGAGCCGAACCCAACTTCAATCCCAGCTGAACCTGCTCAGCTCATCCTACTCCTCGTGCGTCGCGCCTGCGCCCCGCAACATCGCTTCCTCGTAGTCGAGCAACTGCTGAAGCGGCCGGTGCACATCGTCGGGAATCACGTTGCGCCGCCAGAGGTCGTCGATCGCACCGCGCTCGGCGACGAGCGCGAGGATCCGGAATTTTTTCTCCGCACCGCGACGCGCCCGCGCGCCCGCGCGCGTCTCGCCCCCATCCACCAGCTCCGACAGCCGCTCGCTGTATTCGACGAGCACGCGGTTGAGCGCCGACTGCACCGCCGGCGGATTTTCCGGCGACTCCTGCGCGCGCAGCGCATCCCGGCCCGCCGCGATCGCCGTCGTGCGCGCCAGGTGGTCCTCGCGCGCCCGCTCGTCATCCTCGCGCAATCCCAGCCGCCGGATCAGCCACGCCACGGTCGTGCCCTGCACGAGCAGCGTCACCGCAATCACCCCGAAGGCCAGGAAGATCACCAAGTCGCGCAGCGGAAACGCCCTGCCGTTGCCCAGCGTGAGCGGCAGCGAGAGCGCCGCCGCCAGCGTCACCGTGCCGCGAATGCCCGCCCATCCACCGACGAGCACCGCCTGCCACGGCGGCCGCTTTTCCGTCTGCCGCACGCGCCGCGACAAAAGAAACGGCAGATACGCTCCGGGGAAAAACCACACGATCCGCAGCACCATCGCCGCACCCGAAATGAGTACGACAAACTCCGTGAGCTGCCCGACCGAATACTGCCCGCGCACCGCCGCAAGCAGCGACGGGAATTGCAGGCCGAGCAGCACGAAGGCGAGCCCGTTGAGCCAAAACAAAATCGTCGACCACACCGTCCACGCCGTCTGCCGCGTCTCCGCGTCCATTTTCACCGGGTCGCGCCAGCCTGAATACAACCCCGCCGCGACCGCCGCGAGGATGCCCGACGCGTGCGCCAGTTCCGCGCCGAGGTAAGCGGCGTACGGCGTCAGCAGCGAGAGCGTGATCTCGATCAGCGCGTCCGTGTTATGCGTACGGATCAGCAGGTCGCGGAGTTTGCCCACGGCGTAGCCGAGCAGGAGTCCGATCCCCAAGCCGCCCACCGCCAGCCAGGCGAAATCCAGCACCGCCTCCCCGAGCGAAAAGCTCCCGGCCATCATCGCCGCCAGCGCGAACTTGAACGCCACCAGCCCCGTCGCGTCGTTCATCAGGCTCTCGCCGTTCAACACCGTCGTCACCCGCGTCGGCACTTTCAGCGTTTCCGTGATCGCGCCCACGGCCACCGCGTCCGTCGGCGAGATCACCGCGCCCAGCGCGAACGCCAGCGCCAGCGGCATGCCCGGAATCAGCCAGTGCGCCACGCCGCCCACGACCAGCGTCGTCACGATCACCAGCCCCGTCGCCAGCAGCACGATCGGCCGCAGCGCCTTCCCGAATTCCCGCAGCGGCGTCAGCCAGCCGTCGGAAAACAACAGCGGCGGCAGGAAACAAATGAAGAAGAACGCCGGGTCCAGCGCCACGCGCGGCACGCCGGGAATCAGCGCCACCGCGACGCCGCCCAGCACGTAAGTGATTGGCCGCGGCCACGGCGCCCAGCGTGCGGCCACGCTCAGCAACGTGGTCAACAGCAGCAACGCCAGCGCCTGTTCGAAGGGAGTCATGCCGGGAGCCCGGCGACGAAAGCAACCTGCGTCTCCGTTGCAAGCCGCCGCCAGCCCCTCGATGTTTCCGGTCCCATCGTTGCCCGCTCGAATCTTTCCCTAGACACGCTACGTCACTCACCTTCGCATAGCACACCCTCACCCCATCATGAAAATTTCTCCGCGTCTCCTCGTCACCGCCGCGCTCGCATTCGGCGCCACCGCTCCGCTCCTCCCGGCCGCTGACGCCGCCGCCGTCGACGTTTCCTCCGCCGAGCACGTTCGCCCCGCGCTCCCTTCGATTCCCGATCGATCGTTCAACCTCGCCGACTTCGGCGCCGTCGCCGACGGCCGCACTCTCAACACCGCTGCCTTCGAAAAGGCTCTCGCCGCGGTTGCTTCCGCCGGCGGCGGCCGGCTCGTCGTGCCCAAAGGCATCTACGTTACCGCTCCGTTCGTCCTCTGCTCCAATCTCGATCTTCACCTCGAAGCGGGCGCGGTCATTCGCGCTCCCGAAAATTTCGCCGACGTCGGCCTGCCCGATCCCACCACGCTCCACTCGCAGGCCGAAGCCTCCGCGCTGAAACCCGTCGCCCCGCTCCTCAGCGGCCGCCATCTCCACGATGTCGCCCTCACCGGCGAGGGCACGATCGACGGCAGCGGCGCGCACTGGTGGGCCTGGTCCGAACGCGCCGCGCGCAACGCCGCCGCCGCTGGCCAGCCCGGCCGCCTCGTCTACAAGCGCCCGCACCTCGTCGTCATCGACGGCTGCGACCGCCTCCTCGTCTCCGGTCTCACGCTCACGAATTCCTCGATGTTTCACCTCGTTCCCCGCCGCATCAACGACCTCACCATCGAACACGTGAAAGTTCGCGCGCCCTGGGATGCCACCGCGCCGAACACCGACGCCATCGATCCCGGCCCGGGCTCCAATTTCTGGATTCACCACTGCGACATCGACACCGGCGACGACGACATCGTGATCAAATCCGGCGGCACGAACGTCCTCATCGAGGACAACATCATCCGCCATGGCCACGGCATCTCCATCGGCTCCGAGACCACCGCCGGCGTGCACAACATGCTCGTTCGCCGCTGCACGATGGAGAACACCGACAACGGCATTCGCATCAAATCCATGCGCGGCGCCGGCGGCCTCGTCGAAAATGTCCGCTACACCGACATCACGATGAAGAACGTCGAGTACGCGATCGTGCTCCAACTCGACTACGTCGACAACAACCGCCCCAACTTCAAAGGCGATCCGTCGAAAATCCCCGCCATCCGCAACATCCTCCTCGATCACCTCACGATCGAAGGCAGTCGCAACGCCGGAAAAATTCACGGCATCCCCGACAGCCCGATCACGAACATCACGCTCCGCGACATCACGCTCACGGCGGAGAAAGATTTCAGCATCAAGGACGCCGGCGAGCCCGTCTTCGAGCGCGTGACCCGCACGATCAAACCCGGCGTCTACGTCCCCTACGAAAAGATCCTCGAGTAGTCGCGCTCGTAGCGACGAGCGCCCGCGAGTCGACCGTCTCCCCGGGACAGCGGTCTGCTCCAGCCTTCAAGTTCCGCCGCAGATCAGCCTCACCTCAATGCTCCGCACCATTCCGATTTTCACCACGACCTCCATGAGACTCCTCCGCCCCGCGTTCCTGTTCCTCGCCCTCGCGTCGGTACTCGCCGCGCAAACTCCCATGACCTCACCCGCATCAAAGACGCAGACTCCCGCCCCCGCTCCAGGAGTCCCGCTCGTCTCGAATCTCCACGTCTGGGAAAATCTCCCCGTCACGCCCAACCCCAAAGGCGTGCGCCGCGATGTCTTCGACGGTCCGACCGCCACCGTCGACAAGATGCACTGCCACATCACGACGCTCAATCCCGGCGAGAAAAGCGGCGAGCCGAGCAAACACCTTCAGGACGAGGTGATCATCATAAAAGAAGGCACCGTCGAAGCATTCTGGGACGGCCAGACCAAAACCGGCGGACCGGGTTCGGTGATCTTTTTCGCCGCCGGCGCGACCACCGCTCTCCGCAACGCCGGCTCCACGCCCTGCACCTACATCGTCATCTACTATTTTACGCCGCTGACGCCGAAGCGGTGATTCGTCATCGGGGACGTTTCCTGTCCGGCACGAATTCAGATTTTAGATTTTCGATTCCCGATTTTCAGTTTTCACGATTTCGCACCAGCGGCACCCGAAACGTCTCGCCCACGCTCACCGCCAGCAATCGCTCCGGCTCATGCGCCAGCGCCGCGCGCAACCGCCGCGCGGGCTCGTCCATCGGCTCGTGACTCAGTTTGAAAGTCTCGTGGTGGATCGGCACGATGAACTTCGCGCCCGCCTCGTTCGCCATCGCCAGCGCCTGCTCCGGACTGCAATGCGCGCGAATCCACGGATCGTACGCGCCGATCGGCGCCAGCATCAAATCCACGCGCCGCCCCTCCGCCCGCAGTCGCGCAAACGCCGGCGTATACGCCGTGTCGCCCGCGAAACACACGCCCGCGCCGCCGCGCTCCAGCAGATAACCGTTATAGCCGCGCTGCTCGTCGCGCATCATGCGCGCGCCCCAGTGCGCCACCTCGAGCGCCGTCACCTTCAACTCGCCGCCGCGCGTTCGCAGCTCGACCGTTTCGCCCCAGGCGAGTTCATGTACGTTTTTGAATCCCAGCCGCCGCAATAAATCGCCCGTCGCCCGCGCCGTGACGACCGGCGTGTCGCGTTTGAATTTCCGCAGGCTCGCCGTATCGAAGTGATCGAAATGCGCGTGGCTGAGCACGATCGCATCCGGCGGCGCAAAATCCCGCGGTCGCAACGCCGGCTCCACATACCGTTTCGGGCCGAGCACCAGCGGTGAAAACCCCGGCCCCACGCGCCGCGAGAACACCGGATCCGTGAGCACGCGCACGCCGAGGAAATTCAGGAGCACCGTCGAGTGCCCGAGCACGCTCCCGGTGATCGCCTCATCGCCCCAACTCGCCGGTTCGGGTCGCATCCGCGGCGCCGCCGGCGCCCCGCGCCCGTCGAAGATCATTTGGGAAATAAATTTCAGTCGTCTCATGTGCCGGCCGTGAAGAAGCGTGCAAACGCCGCCCACGCAACTCGCTACCGCCGACCCGCGCTTCTCTCCTCAGCCGCGCCGCCGCCGTGCGCCACCGAGCGCACACAGATACATCGCCGCCACCCAAAGCCCGATGCAGCACGTCAGCCACGCGCCCGCATGCGCGGTCCACCACGTCACGAGCGGGCCGGCGCCGAGCGTGTTGAACGCGGCGCGCTCCACCGCGAAAAGCACCGACACGCGAAAGGCGTCGAACGGATTCAGCATCAGCGGCGCGATCCACACCGCGGAATGTGCGTGAATCCACGGCGAGCCCGCGACGAGGATCAGCAACAGATCCGTCGCGAAGAGCAGGAGAAACCACCCCGCCACCGCGCCGATCAGCCCTCGCACCGGCTCGCGAATCCACAGTCCGACCGCGAGCCCCAGCAAGGTCAGGACCACGCAAATGCCTGCCGTGGCCGCCGCGAGCAGCGCGAGCACTCGGGACCAGCCACTCGCCGCGAGCCACGGCAGCACGAGCAGCAGCGCCGAGGGCGCGACGATCAGCGTCAACCCGATCGCCTTGCCCGTCACCCACGGCGCCATCCCCGCCGGCTGCGTGCGCAGGAACGGCATCTCGTCGTGCTCCGCCTGGGCCGAACTCAGCCCCAGCAACAGCGAGGAAAGCGAAAGCGCATACAGCACCGCATAGAGCACGAACCACGCGACCCCGCGCTCCTGATTCTCCGGCGACGTGAGCACGGCGAGCACTCCCGCGACCGTCAGCAGCGCGAGGTGCCAGTAGAGAAACCGATTCACGCTGTGGCTGAGACATTCGCGACGCACCGTCGCGAGCGTGGCGCACAGAAACGGCGAACGCACGGCCTTCACTCGACGCCCTCCGGAGTGTTGACCGCCATCCCTTCACTCGCCGCGAACGCCGCGCGCAATCGATCCGGCGGCAGCTCGCCCTCGATCCGGCCGGCTTTGATCGCGAAGCAGGTGTCGACGCGCCCTTCCCATTCGCCGAGGAGGTGCGTGGCGATGAACACCGTGCGCCCGTGACGCGCCTCCTCGGTGAGAAACGCCTGCAACCGCGCCCGCCAGAATGGATCGAGGCTCAACCCCGGTTCGTCCAGCAGCAGGATCGGCGCGCGCGCCAGCGCGAAGATCGCGATCGCGAGCCGCTGCCGCATGCCGCCGGACAGATGACTCGTCATGACGTTCGCATGGTTCGCCAGATCCCACGCCGCCAGCTCGCGCGCGACCTCGTCGGACGAGCGATCCCGCAGACGACCGTAATAACCCGCCACCTGCCGCGTCGTAAGCCGCGGATGAAACTGCGGCGCTTGCGGCAGAAATGAAATTTCGCCGAGCGCCTTCGCTCGATATCGCAGCAAGTCGACTCCGTTCAACGTCACGCTGCCCGCATCGGGGTCGATCAATCCCGTGAGGATGCGCAACAACGTCGTCTTGCCGGCGCCGTTCGCGCCGACGAGCAGAGTCACCGCTCCCGCGCCTACGGCGAGATCGAGCCCATCGAGCACCGCGCGCGACCCGAACGCCTTGCGCACCTGGCGGACGCGGATCACAGCGGCGACGCGTTCACGAGCGGATCCGGATCGGCGATGCCGGCGAGCCCGCGCACCGGCACCCGATTGTAGATGAACCGTACCAGCCTCTCGCCCGGACTCCGCGATAAAAGGCCGATCGCGGGAAACGTCCGCCGCCATGGGCCGAACACGTCGACTTCGTTGTGCGCGAGATCGGCCACGCCATCCTGATTCAAATCCAATCGCAGCGAATCATCCCAGTAGTTGCCGCGTCCCTTCATCGCCCAGCGGTTCGCCTGGTTCGCACCGGTGGTTTCGATCGGGTGAACGTTCCCCATGAAACGATTCCCCGCGATCTCGTTGTCGCTCGAGCTGTCGGAAATCCGGAGACCGACGTAGTTGCCCGCGATCAGATTGTCCCTCACGCGATTGCCGCTGTTGGCCTCAAGGAAGACGCCGACCGTGTTTCCCTGGATCGCATTGTCGACGACCGTCGAGTCGTCGACCGAGTGCATCAGCAGGCCGTAGGCGCGCTGGCTGCGATTCCCGAGAAACCGATTCTGCCGGAGCACGATCCCATGGGAGAACATGAGCGCGGAACCGGCGGCATTGTCCGTGAACAGATTATTCTCAAACGTGTTCTCGTTGGAATACATGTAGTGCAGGCCATAGCGCACCTGGCTGATGCGGTTGCCGCGGACGCGGGTGTGATTCGCGAACGAAAAATAAATGCCGTCGCGCGTGCCGCGAATGTCGTTGCCGAGGATCTCGAGCCGTTCGCATTTCCAGAGGTGGATGCCGTTGCCGCGCTGGTTCTGCTCGATTTCGGAGGAACAGATTTCCGCGGGACTCAGCTTCAATCCCGACACGACCGGATCGGAGACCGTCTCGAGCTGCGCCCGCCCGCGAATCGCGTTGCGAATCAGCCGGCCGTCGTCGGCGCCTTTGACGTAGATGCCGTGCAGACAGTCCACGATCGTGTTGTCGCGCACGAGCGCGCGAGCCCCCGTGATGAACACGCCCGCCTGATCGAGCAAAAGATTCGTGCCCGAGTGGCGGATCACGCAGCCGGCGACCTCCACGTCCGGAGCGCGGATCTCCACGACGCTCGTCTTGCCGTCGCCTTCGAGAATCGCACCCGATTCGCCGCGCAGCCGGAGCGGTTTATCGATCACGAACGGTCCGCGGTGCTTTCCGGCCGGCACGACAATCACGCTCCCGGATGGCGCCGCCGCGATGCGTGCCGCCAGATCGAAACCGGCGGCGCCCGCCTCGCCGGGCCAGCCGAGCCACAGCTCCGCCAGCGCGAGCGCAAAAACCCACCGCCGCGCGGGCCTCACGCCGGCTCCTCCTTGCGCGAGAGCCACATCGCGACGAGGACGAGCACGGGAAAGAACGCGAAGCACACCGCGGCGGGTTCGGGCAGGCTGCTTTGCGTGAAGTTCGCAATCTGCTGGTGGCCGATCATCACCGGGGTGAACGGCGTGATGTGCATCGGCGCTTTCGGATCGAGGTGGTGGCCGTAGGTGTACAGTCGATAGTAAAAGCTCCCGAACGAAAACGCCGCGAAGTAGAGAAACAACGCGAGCAGATCGACCAGGCTGCGCATCGTGCCGATCAGGCTCGCCCGCAACGTCAGCAGGAGAAACACGCCCAGCGAGAACGGCACCCAGCGCATCTCGAAGAAATCCGCCTCCGCGATCGGCTTCATGCCGATGTAGTGATTCAGATTGTTGATTTCCGGCAGATCCTGGCCGCCATTCCCGGCCACGATCTTGTAGCTGTGAAGGGTGAGCCGCAGGCCTTCCGAGTATTGCGGCGCCACGAGTTTGATCTCCCAAATCGGCAGCAGGGCGGAGGCGACCAGCGCCCCTGCGGCGAGGATGAGCAAAATCCGGGCGCCCAGTCCCACCGGGCGCCGCAGGAAAACATATTCGCGTCGCAGGGTCTCCCGCATCGGTGCCTTCCCTTCGTCGCGCTCGCGCTACTGCGCCGCGGTCTTCTCCACCGGCTTCACTGCGAGATAGCCCTGCATCTCCTGGTGCAATGCCGAACAGAAATTCGTACAGTAGTAGGGAAACACGCCGGCACGATCCGCCTTGAACGTGACGGTCTTCGTCTCGCCGGGGTCCACGACCACGTTGATGTTCATCTCTTCCAGCCCCCAGCCGTGGATCATATCGGGCGTCTGCTCGACGTTGGTGATGTGGACGACCACCGTGTCGCCTTCCTGCGCGTCGATGCGATCGGGCGTGAAATGGCTGCGGATCGCGATGACCTTGGCCTCGACGCGATTCCCATTGCGCGTCACGACGGCGTCCTTCGCGTCCCACACCGCGTTCGGGTTGTGGTTCTCGGCTTTCGGATACACCTCGATCGGCTTGATCGCATCCACCTTCAGAATCTGCATGAAATGCGGCTCGGCCTCGGTGAAGGTCTCGTAAAGCATCTTCATCTTCTCGCCGGTGATATCGATCAACTGACTGCTTTCCGGCTGTGACGGCCCGACGTTGATGTGGCGTCCCTTCGACATTTTGTTTCCCGCGACCATGTAGCGACCGTACGGCTCCACCGTGTCCGAGCCCGCAACCACCAGGTGACCGATGTTGTAGTGCACGGGGATTTTATCGACGACGACCTTGCTCAGATCCTTCTTCTGCTCGTCGGTCCAGGGCGGCAGCTTGAACTTCGTGATAGCCGATTCGATGAACAGCGACGTGTAGGCATTGCCCTTCCCGTCGTATTGAGTGTGCAGCGGACCGAGCCCCACCGGCACTTCGCCCTCGAGCACCTGTTCAAATTTCAAGACCGGCACGCCGCGGAAATCCCCGTCGAAATCCTTCTGGTCGATCGCCGCCTTGATTTTGGCGAAACTGAACACGGACGCCGTCGGCTGGAGCTTTCCGCCCGCGACGACCCACTGGCCCGAGGGATCCACGTCGATGCCATGCGGCGACTTCGGCACCGGGAGGAAATACATCACGCCCGGCACCTTTCCCGGATCAATGATGGGCACGCCGTCCATCATCGTCGCTTTTCCGTCCCGCACCGCCGCCTCGGCCGCGTGCCAGTTGACGACGGCCGCGTAGTCGCGCTCTCGTTGCGAAGCGTTGGCCTCGAGGTTGTCGTGCGCCATCTCCGTATTGTAGGAAGTCCAGAACGCCCAGCCCGAACTCGGCCCCTTGCCCGTCGAGCCCAGATCCCAGTCGAACGGTGCCGTGAGAATCTGCCAGCCCATGGCCATTTCGCCGCTCTGCGGATCGACTTTGATCCCGCTCACCATGCCATTGAATTCCTTCTCGTAATCGTTCGGGTCCGCGTAGCGCCCCTTCGGCAGCGGCACGGAAAACCGCGTGGCGCATAGAATGTATTCGGTGTTCTCCGTGACAAACGACGACCCGTGATTGCCGATCGAATTCGGAATCGGGCCGAGAATCTGGTGCGTCTTGAAATCGTGCAGGTCGATCCGCGCGATCCGGTTGTTGCCGTTGTCGTTCACGAACAGCCAGCGGCCGTCGTATTTGCTCGCGGTCTGGGAAAGCGCCGGATGGTGCACGTCGCCCCAGGTGAATTTGCCGAGCATCTTCTTCGAGTCCTCGTCGAATCCGTAGCCCGTCCCAGGATACGGTGTGAAGACCGGGATCGTGGTGATGTGCCGCATCGACGGGATGCCCGCGACGAACACCTGCCCGGAGTGCCCGCCGGAGTAGAAGAGGTAAAACTCGTCCTTCTGTCCCGGCGCCACGTAGGTGCGCACCGCCGCGCTGTTGACGTCCTGAGCGGCGTCACCCTTCGCCGATTTCGTCTCGCCCGGCCGTCCGCAACCGGCGAGCAAAGCCGCCGCGCCCGCCGCCATCGGCAGAAACCCGTCTTTAAATTTCATGGTCCGGCCTCCTATTCGACGATCAATTCACCCTTCATTCCCACTTGGTAGTGGCCCGGGAAAGAGCACAGGAACGGATAATGCCCGGGGCTCGACGGTGCGTTGAATGTCACCGTGTCGCTCTCCTTCGGCCCGAGCAGTTTCGTGTGCGCGAGGATGTCGTCTTTGTGCGAGGGAGGGATGTAGTCGGTCGTCGCCGCCGTCGGGGCGTCCTGGATGAAGGCCTCGACCAGCTCCGGTTTTTTCAGCACCACGAAGTTGTGCCCCATCGAGAATTTCGGCGTGTTGCCGATGTTCTTCAGCGTCACCGAAAGCGTCTCGCCCGGTTTCGCCCGGATTTCAGCGATCGAGAACTTCATCGTATCGTTCGCCGTGATTTCGACCACGCGCCCGCTGGCGGGCGCGGCCGCCGCTCCCGCGGTGGCCGCTGATCCGGATGTGGTCGTGCTCGGGGTGGAGGGTTGTTCGCTCTTTTTGCAGCTCACGAGAAAACCGAGCACGCCGAAAAGAAGCGGAATCAAAACAGAAGACGTCTTCATGGTGGAATGATGAGTTCGGCGCCGCGGGATACGGCGTGCCGGCCGCCATAGTGGTTTTGCTTAAAATCTGGTTCCACCGTCCGGTGAGTGAGCTTGTCCCATTTTTCCGTGGTGAAATTTCCGAGCTGCCGGTGAGGGAAGAACCGACAACCCGATGCCGTGTCGACAGGATAGCCATGCGCTGGTCCACCCCCGCGGTTTTGATCGCCGCCCTCACCGCAACGATTTCGATCCGCGCCTCGGAACGGGAGTTCACCGTGCGTGGAACGGTGACGAAACCGCTGACCGACGGAGCGATCACGGTGTCGCACGAGGCCGTGGCGGATTACATGCCGGCGATGACGATGCCGTTCAACGTCGACCCCGGCGCCCAGCGCGACGCGGGAGAACTGCATCCCGGTGATCGCGTCGAATTCAAACTCCATGTCGCCGAAACGTCGCGCGCCGACGACTTCAAACGCCTCGGTCGCGATCCCCTTTTCCAAGCGGCGCCTCCCTCCGGGCCGCGTTTTCCCCACCTGCGCGAAGGCGACACGCTTCCGCCGTTTGCGCTCACCGATCAGGACGGCCATTCGCTCAACGAGGCGGACCTGCGCGGCAACCCCACGCTGATCACCTTTATTTTCACCCGCTGCCCGGTGCCCGATTTTTGTCCGCGCCTGTCCGCGCAATTCCGGGAATTGCAACGCCGCATGAAATCGCCGGCAACACCGCCCCCGGTCCGACTCCAGCTCGTGAGCATCACTCTCGATCCGCAGTTCGACACGCCCGCGGTGCTGAAAACCTACGGTGAGCACTACGGCGCCGACTCGAAATTCTGGCGCTTCGCGACCGGCGATCCGGCCGAGATCGAGCGCCTCCGCAAAGCCTTCGCTGTCTTCTCCGAAAGAAAATCCGCCGCCCTCCTCGACCACTCGCTCGCCACCGCCCTCGTCGGTCCCGATCTGCGAGTGCTCGCGATCTGGCGCGGCAACCGCTGGAAACCCGCGGAGGTGCTGGAAAAAATGTCCAACTCTTCCCCGGCTCCAGCCCTCGACTAAAATCGCCCCGGCGGCGCGCCGCTCCCTTCACTCCTTCACCACGCGCGCCGCCCACCCTCCGCCCGGCGCGAGGTGTACCGTCAGCTTCGTCGCGCGCGTCACGGCCTGCGTTGCTCGCTTGAAATCCTCCGCCCAGCGATCCGCGTTGAGGCCGTCCTTCCACTCCTCGAGCCGGAATTTTCCTTCCGGCAAAAACGAGCAATCGATCGTCAACTCGCGCGCATTCCAATCGGTCATCGCGCCGAGCCACCACGTGTCGCCGTTCCGCCGCGCCACGGCCACATCCTCGCCGATCTTGCCGTCGAGCGGACGCGTCTCGTCCCACACGGTCGGGACGGCCGCGAGAAATTCCATGCACTCCGGCTCCCGTCCGTAGTTCGTCGGCGAGTCCGCCAGCATCTGCAGCGGGCTCTCGTAAACGACGTACATCGCGAGCTGCCGGCATCGCGTGCCCTGCGTCATCGGCCGGTCGAAGTTTTTCGAAAAACCTTTCTGGGTCTCGTTGCGCATTCCGCCCGGCGTGAAGTCCATCGGCCCGACAAACATTCGCGTGAACGGCAGCGTCGCCGTGTGGGTCGGCGTGATGTGCTCGCTCCACTTGTTCCACTCGTTGCCGCGCACGCCTTCCGTCGAGATGAGATTCGGCCACGTCCGCGTCATCGTCGCCGGCCGGATCGCCCCGTGAAAATCCACCAGCAGCTTCCGCTTCGCCGCCGCGCGACACACGCGCGTGTAGAAATTCATCATCGCCTGGTCGTCGCGCTGCATGAAGTCGACCTTGATCCCGCGCACGCCCCACGCCGCAAACTGGTCCAGCGCCGGCTCCAGTTTGTCGTCGAGCGTCTTCGCCACGACCCACAGAATCACGCCCACGTTTTTGTCTTTCCCGTAACGCGTAATCTCCGCGACATTCACGGCCGGCTCGACCTTCAACACATCGCCCAGCACATACCAACCCTCGTCGAGGATGACGTAGTCGAGCCCGTATTTGGCCGCGAAATCGATGTAGGCCTTGTAGGTTGCGGTGTTCACGCCCGCTTTGAAATCCACGCCGGCGAAGTTGTTCGCATTCCACCAATCCCACGCGACCTTGCCCGGCTTGATCCACGCCGTGTCCCTCAGCTCCGAATCGCGCGCGAGCAGCCACACGAGCGAATTCGCGATGAGCTGCGCGTCTTTCCGCGCCACACCGATCACGCGCCAGGGAAACGTCCGCGTCCCCTTCGTCACCGCGAGATAGTCCGCCGTTTTCGTCACGCGAAAATCGCGGTCGGACTTCGCGTCGAGCGTCTCCTCCAGCGGATAAGGTGGAAATGTCCCCGCCAGCGCCGCGCCGCTCGTGCCGTGCAGCCAGAGCCCGGGATAGTCGTCCACATCCGCATCGCAGATCGCGAGCTTCACTCCGTGCGCGTCGACGACCGCCGGCACGCTCGCGAGATTCTTCGCCGCGAGATCGCCGAGCGCCCGCGGCGTGAAGATCCGCTCGTTGTGCGAAAAGAAACTCTCCTCCTCCGGATAGTACACGAAGAAATTATCCGCGAACTTCAGCGCCACTTCCTCCGCGCGCACCGTCACCTTCTCCCGCGGCAGCGTCGTCTCCCACCGATACGCCACGCCCTCGTCGTAGGCCCGAAACGTCACCGCCGCGCCCCCGTCCAGTTCGAGTCGCAGTTCATTATAGTGCTCGCGCAGCTCCGCCGCTTTCTGCCGCACCACCGGATGCAGCACGCTGTCGTGCGCGGCGGTTTTTACCGCGACGAGTCTCGGCTGCTCGCCGAATTTCGTCTGGTCGATCGTGAGCGCCATCGTCGCCTCCTTCGCGACCACGGCGCCGTCCACGCTCACATCGTAGCGGACGCGGTCGCCGATGCGCACCGCGACGGCGATGTTGCCGTCGGGCGAGTTGAGCTGGCGCGTTTCTTCGGCGCTAAAAAGCGTCGCGGCGGCCACCAGCAGGGAAAACGGAACGGCGCTGATTTTCATGGGGTGCCTCTTTCAACGCCGCCCGCCGGTCCGCGCCAAGGCAATTTGTCTCCGCTTTTCCCCGACGCGCTCCGGCCGGTGCTCAGCCGCGTATCTGTTCGTAGCTCTTCTGCAGCGCCTCGAGTTCGCGGAGGCGCGGCAGGAGTTTCCGCCGATGCCGCCGGAACATCGCGAACAGGATCGCACCGGACAACAGCGGCCATCCCACGAAGACGGGAAGAAAAATCTCGTCGCCCACTTTGCCGACGTTGCGCAGCTGCCAGATCACGAACGGCAGTAGCAAGAACAACCCGCCGTGCAGCCACGCCACGGCTTTCAATCGCAGCCGGTCGATGCGGTTTTCATCGATCGCCGCGCGCACGCTGTCCGCCAGCGAGCGCTCGTAGTTCGCATGCTCGCGTTCGTGCCGCAGGAGTTGGCGGGCGAGCAACCCGGCGCCCGTCCACGGCAGCGCCAGCAGGACGATGACACCCCATTCGCGTGCGATGTTGAAACCGCGACCCGGAGAAGGGTGCATGAGCCGCCAGCCGAACCACAGCGTGATCAACGCGAGCAGCGCAAAAATGAAGGCCAGAAAAAATTTCATGCTCCGGCGGCGGAGCACGAGTTCGTCGGTGAGTTTTTGTTTCATGAGGGAAAGTTCGTCCGCGGTCGGGCGGTTCGACGGCGACTGCCACGCTTTTTCGAGGTCAGCGAAGTTCATGGGCGATGGTCTCCAGGTTTTGCGTGAGTTTCTGTTTCAGGCGGCTGAGCCGCGCGCCGACGTTTGTCTCCGTCAGCCCGTGGATCTCCGCGATTCCGGCGTAGCTCACTCCGTCGAGGTGCAGCAGCAGCAGCGAGCGCTCGATCGGCGGCAGTTCGCGGATCTGCGCATAGAGCCACTCGAGGGTTTCGCGCTCGCGCCCCTCGGACGCCGGCGTCGCGTGGGTCTCGTGCACCCCCTCCATTTCGAAGCCCTCGAGCCGCCGGCGGTAATTTCGCTCGCCGCGCTTCCAAGTGAGCGCGGTGTTGTGCGCCACGCGAAACACGAACGTCGCCGCCTGCGCTTCGCGGCGAAACGCCGGCGCCGCCCGCCACAGCGCCAGCAACAATTCCTGCATCAGGTCATGCCGGTCGGCGCCCGCGGCGAACCCATTCGCCACGTGGTGCAAGACCGCCGCGTGCTCCGTCACCCATCGATCGAAAATTGCCTGTTGTTCGACTGCGTTCACGAATTCGATTTTCCTGTTAGATGCCGCGGCCGGGAATTCCTTACACGCTCTCGCCTAGAAAATCTCCCGAGTCCAACCGCGCCCGCGCGTCTTCGTCCTGAAAATTCAGCCGCGACTTGCCCGCCCTCGTCGCTACGCTTCGCCCTCATGTCGTTCGTTCAACCCCTTGCCCGAATGCTCGCCGGCGGCGTGCTCGCGTCGGTGCTCCCGCTCGGCCTTCGCGCCGAGCCCGGCGAAATCCCCGTTCCGCCCATCGCCACCGCCACCCCGCCGCTGCCCGCGGTCGGCGAACTCCCCGACCACCCCGCGCTCCCCGATCCGCTGCTGGCCAACGACGGCACGCGCCTCACCTCCCCTGCCCAATGGCCCGCCCGCCGCGCCGAAATCGAGCGGACGCTCGCCTACTACGCGACCGGCGCGATGCCACCCGCGCCGGGAAACGTCTCCGGACGCGAACTCAAATCCGCCACGCTGCTCGACGGCGCCGTGAGGTATCGTCTCGTTCACCTCAGTTTCGGTCCGGACCGGAAGCTTGGCTTCGACGTCGCCGTGTTCGCGCCGGCCGCCGCCACCGCGCCGTGCCCGACGATCGTGTTTCTCTCCTTCGGCCCAACGCCCGGCGGCACGCCGCTCCCGCTGCTCCCGCATCCGCCCGGCCAGGGCAAGGGCGTGAACGCGCTGCTGCCCGTCGACCCCGCCGCGCCGCCGCCGCCGGCGCACACGCCTGATCCCGCGGCCGGCGATCCGGAAAAATTCGCCGCGGCGCACCGCGACGTTTTCAGGCGCGGCTATGCGCTCGCGACGTATCACTATCAAGACACCGGCGAGGACACCACGCTGCGGCTCGCCGATGGGAGCTGGGCGTTCCGCACCACGCGCTATTATCCGGCGTATCCGAATTACGATTGGGGCCTGCTCGCCGGCTGGGCGTGGGGCGCGTCGCGTGTGGTGGATTTTCTCGAAACGCAGCCGTTCGTCGACAAATCGAAGCTCGTCATCGCCGGCCATTCGCGCCTCGGCAAAGCCACGCTCGTCGCCGGCGCCTTCGACCCGCGCTTCGCCCTCGTCGCGCCCGTCGGCACCGGCGGCGGCGGCACCGGCGTCTATCGTTTCAGCGGCGAGGGCCGCGGCGGAAAGGAAGGCCTCGACGAGATGATGAAAAAATATCCGAACTGGTTCTCGCCGCACCTGCATCAGTTCCGCGGACACGCCGACCGCCTGCCTTTCGACCAGCACTGGTTCATCGCCCTGGTCGCACCGCGGCCCTTCATCGCGCTCGAGGGGACGGCCGATCCCGTCTCCCTCGCCAGCGCCGTCGAACGATCGCTCCGCGCGGCCCAGCCGGTTTACGATCTGCTCGGCGCGCCTGCGAAACTCGGCGTCCACTACGCCGTGCACGGCCATGCGTTTGCGCCCGACGACTGGGCCGCGCTGCTCGATTTCGCCGATCAGGAATTGCTCGGCAAAAAAGTCGCTCGTTCCTTCCACGAATTTTATTCCGGAAAAAAATGACCCCGCTCTTTCCGCTTCGCGCCTCGCTATTTCTCTTCTCCGCCGTCGTCGCATCCGCCGCGACCTGGAATGTCCGCGATTTCGGCGCCACCGGCGACGGCGCGACGAAGGACACCGCCGCGTTCCAGCACGCCCTCGACGCGTGCGCCGTCGACGGCGGCGGCGAAGTGCTCGTGCCCGCGGGGAAATATCTCATCGGCAGCATCCAGCTCGGCCAGCGCACCACGCTTCGCCTCGCCGACGACAGCCTCCTCCTCGGCAGCCCCGATCTCGCGGACTACCCGCTCCTCGACATTCGTTGGGAAGGCCGCTGGCAGCCCGGCCACCGCGCGCTGATCCACGCCGCCGATGTCGATCACATCGCCATCGTGGGCCGCGGCACGATCGAGGGCAACGCCGCCACCGCCGCCAGCAATCGCCCGCCGCGCGGCACGCTCGTGCTCGAGGCGATCCACTGTACGGATGTGCGCTGGGAAAACTTTTCCGTGCGCCAGCCCGGCAACAATTGGGCGACGCATCCGACCTTCTGCCGCGACGTCACCATAAAAAATCTCACGATTCGCGGCCAGCGCGACGGCATCGACGTCGATTCCTGCCAGGGCGTCCGCATCGAACACTGCGACATCCAGACCGGCGACGACTCTATCAGCCTCAAATCCGGCCGCGGCCTCGACGGCGCCCGCCTCGGCGCGCCCACCGCCGATGTGCTGATCGCGGATTGTACACTCGCCGACCGCCGCTTCGCCTGCATCGGCATCGGTAGCGAAATCTCCGCGGGCGTGCGCAACGTCCGGATCGAGCGCTGCCGCTTCACCGCCGCCACGTACGCCATTTACCTGAAGTCCCGCGTCGGTCGCGGCGGTCGCAGCGAAAATATCTCAGGTCGCGATCTCGACATCCACGGCGGCGGTTTTCTGCGCGTTAATCTCGCCACCGCGGGCAACAACAACACCGCCGACGATCCCGTGCCTGGCTCCGCCGGCATTCCTTCCGCCGCCCATCTCGTCTTTGCCGGCGTTCGCCTCGATCAGGTCAAGGTCGTCGCGGATCTCACGCAGATTCCCGCCGAGGCGCCGATCGCCGGCCTCGAACTCCGCGGGATCAGCGGCCGCGCCGAAAAAGGCGTGTCGATCCGCCACGCCCGCGAGGTCGTGCTCGCCGATCTGACCGTCGAGGTCGCCACCGCGCCACGTCTCGCCATCGACGACGTCACCGGCCGCGGATTGGACGGCGCCGTTTCCCTGCCTCCCGCCGCCGCCCGGCCTTGAACAGGAGCACGCAGAGGGCGCAGGGAACGATCCGCGCCAGAAAACTTTAGCTCTGCTTCCTCTGCTCCCTCTCGTAGGTGGAGCGATAGTATTGTCTTAGATTCCCACTTGAAACGCCGAGTGCGCGGAGGCCGTGGAGGAACCAGAGCGAGACTGGAATCCCGGAGAGATTCGCCCGCGAGGTGAAAATCCGGCGCGAAGCGTGGTTTGGTTTTCTCCTTCCGCTCTTCGCGGGCTCCGCGTTTCAACCGCGTTTTTCAGGACCAATCACCCGATGCTTCTAACTCTGAAAGAGCGGAGGAGCAGAGGATGGCGATCGCGCGTGCGGCAAGAAAGATGGATCGGCGCTCGTAGCGGAACGCGTGAGCGTTTCGTTCGGCGGCGATCACGAAAAGCTCACGCTTTCCGCTACAGCCGGAAGCGTTGCCTTCCTCGGCGTGGCAGCGGGTTGGTTTCTCCCAGATCGCCAACGCCCGGAAGCCTGGGCGAGCCCGGTGATTCCTTCGCGATTTTGGCGACCTTGGTGCAGTCGCCTGGGGCGATTGGTTTAGCCATCCCACCTTGGCTGCACGACCGCCGACTCTACGCTGCCGGGTTTTGACCGAAATGGATTTCGCGGCCATGGCCCGCTCGTCCGCGCTTGGCGCCTCTCGGCCGGCTCTGGTTCATCGGCCCGCAGTTTTGCTTCACGCTGCTTTCAGACGTGAGTCTCGCGGCCACCCCCTGGCGCTTCGCTCCCCTTCGCCGCGATCAGGCTGGAGCGAAGACGTTCACTTCGCTGGTTGGATGACATGCTCAGCAGATATCACAAAAAGGGCCCGGTTCTCACCGGGCTCTCGTCGGCAAATCCTGCGATCCGAATCTCCCCGATCTAGAACGGCACGTCTTCGTCGAGATTCTCTGTCGACGCCGGTTTCGGCGGCGCACTGCTGCGCGGCGGAGGCGAATGCCGCTCCGGCGAAGGCGCGCTCTGATCGAACTCGCCGCCGCCACCACCACCGCCGCCCGTCGCTCCATCGCGCTGGCCGCTGCCGAGGAACTGGAAATTCTCGAGGACGACCTTCAGCTTGCTGCGCTTCTGACCGGAAGTCTTGTCCTCCCACTGATCGAGCTTGAGACGGCCTTCGACGAAGAGCGGACGGCCCTTCGTCATGTATTTCGAAATTGTCTCGCCCTGTTTTCCCCACGCCTCGATGTCGACGAACGTCGTGTCGTCGCGCATCGCCCCCGTCTCGTCCTTGAATTGCCGGTTCACCGCGATGCCGAACTGGCAAATCGCCGTGCCTTTCGGCGTGACGCGCAGCTCGGGGTCGCGCGTGAGATTTCCGATCAGGTAGACTTTGTTGAAATTAGCCATGAGGGAGGGGTGGTAAGCGATCGGTGGCGAAGAAAAAGCGCGGCGACGGGGAGCCGTTCGCCGAGCCTGAAAAAAGCGATAGCGGCGGTCATAGACCGCCGCTGCCGTCACGCCAAGCGTAACTTCAAGCGCTCTGGACGAACGTGCGGTAAACGCTGCCGTTCAGCCGGAGACGTTCCTTCAACTGCGCCGGCGCTTCCGCGGGTGCACTGAAGGCGACCTGCACGTAGGCGCCGCTGGTGAACTTGCGGTCCGTCACGCGCACGAAGTCTTTCTTGCCGAGATTTTCGATCCCGGTGACTTCGCCCTGTACGGCGGCGATTTCTTTCTTCACGCCCTCGACGATCTGGTCGATGGAGTCTTCCTTGCCGCGGTTATCGAGGATGAAGGAGGCGCGGTAATTACGTTTGGTGGCTTTCATTTTGGATCTCTGCGATTGAGTTGATTCATGGCGGCATCGGTGCCGCGCGAGAGCAGCAGATCGAGGCCTGACAGGTAGTGGGCGAGTTTTTCTGAAACGATGACGAGTTGTTCGGGAGTGAATTTTCCGAGGACGAAGTCCTTGAGGTCCATCTGCGGCGGATCCTTCGGGCCGATGCCGAGCCGGTAGCGGACGAACCCGTCACCGAGGTGCTCGAGCAGGCTGGCGACGCCGTTGTGCCCGCCGGCGCTGCCGGAGACGGAGACTTTGACGAGGCCGAGGTCGATCGTGAGATCGTCGTAGAGCGCGATGACGGACGGCGGCGGCACCTTGTAGAATCTCGTCACGGCGCCGAGGGCGCGGCCGCTGTCGTTCATGAACGTGAGCGGCTTGACGAAGTAATACGTGCCCCGCCCCGGACGATCCCAGCGAGCGGTCTCCGCCTCGAACTGCGGCTGCGTTTTCCACGCGAGACCGAGCTTGGCGGCATAAGCCTCGATCACGATCCACCCGAGATTGTGACGGGTGGACGCGTATTCGCGGCCCGGGTTGCCGAGACCGGCAACGAGCGAGATGGACATGACTCAAAGAACAAGCGTCACGGCCCATCGCGGTCAAGCGACGGGCCGGACGCGGAAACTTACTTCTTGGCGGGAGCGGCCGGCTTCGCGGCGGCGCCGGCGGCGGGCTTCGCGCCAGCAGCGGGCGCGGCCCCGGCGGCCGGCTTCGCGCCGGCGGCAGGAGCGGCGGCAGCGGCGCCTGCGGCCGGTGCGGCGGCAGCGGCAGCGCCTTCGGCGGGAGCGGCAGCGGCAGCGCCTTCGGCGGCGGTCGCCGTGGCGACGACTTCCTGCACGATTTCGGCGACAGGCTCGACGCACGAAACGACGGGCTGGCCTTTGCCGTCGAGGAACTCGACGCCCGCGATGGACTTGAGCTGGCCGACCTTGATCGTCTCACCGACCTTCAATTCGGTGACGTCGACGGCGATGGCCTCGGGCAGATCTTTCGGCAAGCAGCGGATGCGGAGCTGTTGCGAGTTCATTTCCAACACGCCGCTCTGGTTCTTCACGCCGAAGGATTCGCCGGTGACGCGCACCACGACGCGAATTTCGAACTTCTCGTCGGCTTTGACCTCCTGAAAATCGATGTGGACGTATTTGTCCGTGATCGGGTCGCGCTGCACTTCCTGGAGGAAGGACAGGGCCTTGTCGGTTTTATCGGCGCGCTGGAGTTCGAGGAGCACCGCGCGGCCGGAGACGGCCTTGAGGAGTTTCGTGAACTCCGGCACCTCGACGGAGAGAGATTCGGGGCTGGTGTGCTTGCCGTAGAGAATCGCGGGAACGCGATTGGCTTTGCGCAGGCGACGGGAGGCGCTGCGGCCGGTTTGGGCGCGAGGCGCGACGGTCAGTTGGAATTGTTGGCTCATGGTTTCGTTCCCCCTGTCGCCCCGGAATTGAGGGCAGGCGTAATGGAAAAGAGGTTGAGGACATAGGGCCGGAGGGGTTGAAGGCAACCAAAACTTTGGTGGGTGGCTGGAATTCCCACGGTGATCCGCTGAAGCCCGATAACGTGTTATCGGACAAGGACGGCATTATTTTCTGGCCAAATCAGTGGTGCTGTGCAGGGTGGACGGTGGCATGTCAGCCTCCTCGAGCTATCTCAACCTCGCGCGGGTGCAGGTTCGCGCCGCGCGGGCCGACGAAAGCGCGCGCTGCGAGCAGGAGCTCGCGGCGCATCATTACTTGCCGGTGGCGCAAGTGGCCGGGGACCGCGGCTGGCAGATCGCCGAGTGCGACGGCCAGTGGGTGGCCGTGCTGCTGTGGTGTGCCGCGGCCAAGCGCCTCAAGGCCCGCGAGACGTGGATCGGCTGGGACCCGCGCACGCGCGCCGAGCGCTTGAAACTCGTCGTGCAACAAGCGCGTTTCTGCCTGCTGCAGACGCAGCCCAACCTCGCCAGCCGCGTCCTCGGCGAAGCGGTCCGGCACCTGCCGGGCTGGTGGCATCAGCGCCACGGCTACACGCCGTTGCTCGCCGAGACCTTCGTCGATCCGCAGCGCTTCGAGGGCACCTGCTACCGGGCCGCCGGCTGGGAGGAGGCCGGTGCCACCGCGGGCCACCGCCGCGCCGGCCGCGATTACTACGAGCCTGGCGCCGGGCTCAAAAGCGTCTGGCTCAAACCGCTCCGGCCGGACGCCGCGGTCCGCCTGCGCGGCCCCCTCGCCACGCTGCCCCCGGAGTGCCGCGCCGCGCAACCGCTGGCCGCGATGGGGGTGTTGCCGGTCAAGCTCACGCAGGCTGAGTCGCTCTTCGCCGCGTTCGGCCGGGTGCCCGATCCGCGCGCCCGCAACAGCCACCACCGGCTGGCCACCGTCCTGACGATCACCGCCCTGGCGATCCTGATGGGCCGCCAGCGTCCGGCCGACTTCGTGCGCCTGGCCCAGCAGCTCAACGCCCGCCAGCGCCAGACCCTCGGCTACTACCGGCCGCCGGGCAAAAAGCTCGGCGTCGCGCCCGGCAGCGACGTGTTCTACACGCTGCTCGGCCGGGTCGACTCCGCCGCACTGGCTGGCGTCCTCAATGACTGGTTACAAGCCCAGCACGGCCAACTCCCCCAGGCGCTCGCCCTCGACGGCAAGGCCGTCACCGACCGGCTCGCCCAAGTCGTCAGCCTCGTCGCGCAGGAAACCGGCGCCACCGTCGCCGTCGCCCCCGTGCTCTCGGCCGAGAAGGAGCACGAAGTGCCCGCCGCTCGCGCGCTCCTCGCCGCGACCGACCTGACCGACACCCTCGTCAGCCTCGACGCCGGCCACGCCAACCACGCGACCGCCCGCACGATCGTCACCGCTGGCGGCGAGTATCTGCTTCAACTCAAAGGCAACGCGCCCGCCGTCCAAGCCGCCGCCGCGCACGCGCTCCAGGGCGTCGCCCCCTTTTTTCGACCGACGATTGCGATCACGGCCGCGCCGAGCACCGCGCGCTGACGCTCGCCACCGTCACCCCGGAGCAACTCGGCTTTCCCCACGCCGCCACCGTCGTCGCGGTCACCAGCGCGGTGACCAATAAGAAGACCGGCGCCACCAGCGGGGAGATCCGCCACTTTGTCTCCTCGCTCGAGCACGGCGCACTGACGCCCCGCCAGTGGCTCGCCCGCGTCCGTGGTCATTGGCGCGTCGAAAGCGCCAACCACTACCGCCGCGACGTCACCTGGCGCGAAGATGCCGAACTCGGCCGCCATGCCCGCCGCGCCTGCAACCTCGCACTCCTGCGCTCCGCCCTCCTCGGCGCCCTCCTGCGCGACGGCTCCCTCAACCTGTCCGCCCGAACCCAGCACTACGCCTCGCATCCTGCCGCCGCCCTGCGCTTCCTCCGCGCTTCTCACTCTCGGCCATGAGTCATACCAGAATCCCGTGCTGGAATTCCGCGAGCGGGGAGAAAACAGACATTGACAATAGCGGCTGCGATTCTGTTTTTCGTCGCCTCTTCCCCGGTGAGAACCGGCGGAGCCACGTTGCCCGGTAGCTCAGTGGCAGAGCAGGTGACTGTTAATCACTTGGTCGCTGGTTCGATCCCAGCCCGGGCAGCCATGAAGGCCAACAACTTAACTGTTGTTGGCCTTCTCCATGTAAAACCGTCTTGGCCACTTCTTGGCCACTTTTCTTGTCCTCAAAACCAGTCTCTAGTATAACGTTTCCCTGAAAGGTGAACGATAGCTTGCCACGGCACGAGAGAGGTGCCAGGATGCCGATCCATGGCTCAATCGACTGCACGTGCCGCC
>JBEHYR010000059.1:0-37710 GCA_048498075.1 Verrucomicrobiota bacterium
GCCAGTACATCGTAGTCGTTCCCGAGGAGCGCGGGTTGAAACTGCCCGGTCATCTCCAACGAGCCGATCGTTCGGAAGGGACGATTCGCGAGCAGCCACCGGGCGTCTTCGGCATGGCGGGCGGGGCGAAGGTCCAGGAGGAAGATCGGGAGCTGCGTGGCGGCGAGAGCGGATTCGATGCTGTCGGCGGGTGGGGGTTGCAGCGGGAACGAACCGAGGGCGCGGTCGCGTTGCGCGCGGGCTCGGTACGAGCCGCGTCCGGTCGCAAAGCCGATCACGACGAGTTCGCGGCCCAGGTGCTGCGAGAGCCAGCCGCCCATCGCTTCGGGCGCGCGTTTCACGTGCTGGTTGTGCGCCCAGAGGATGATTTTAGCGCGAGGGTTTTGGGCGAGCAGCCATGCGACGTTGCGTGCCATGCTCTCATCGCGGGGCGTCGGCGGGGTGGCCTCGAGCGCGAGGGCTTGGACGACGATGCGCGCGCACTGAGCGATCCAGCGGGCGGCGGCGAGATCGGCGGGGTCGGAAATTTTCGCCGCGGAATCGGCGAGCCGCGCTTCGATCGCGCGCCAGGATTGCAGCGGCGGCGGCGTGAAATCGCCCGGCGCGGGAGTGGAGGGGCGCAAGGCGGCGGTGGCGCGCTCGACGGCGGGCAGCAGTTCGGGATCGTGCGTCGCGACGTAGTCCCGCACGAGGGCGGACGCGAGAAAGGGATCCTGCAGATCGAAGCCGGTGAACTCGACGTGGCGGCCGGCGGCGCGGTTTGCGGGAGCGAAGTTGAAATCGTGAAGTCCGACGACGAGGGCGCGCACCTCTTCGGTCGACCACGTCCAGAATTTCATCCCGCGAATGAGGTCGGAGGGATTGCCGTCGCCGTGGGAAACGTAGTCGTCGACGCGGTGCGCTTCCGGCTGGTTGGCCTCGATCGCGAAGACGTTGAAGCCGAGTTCGGTGGCGAGGTATTCGATGAGACGGTGCTTGAGTTGAAAGACTTCGCGGGAACCGTGCGTGGGCTCGCCGAGCGCGACGACGCGGGCTTCGCCGATGAGGGCGCGCAACGGCGCAAGCTCTTCGAATTCGCGGCCAGCGGAGACGGTCGCGAGCGGGATGGCGTGCGCGCGAATCCAACCGATGGTGCGAGGCGGGGCTTCGGTGGCGGGGAGAGCTTGCGGAGTTTGGGGAGCGGGACTGGCGTACGCGCTGAGAATGAGACACGCGGCGGACGCGATACGGGCAATGCGAAGTCGGTGGCGGCAGTGGAAAGCAACGCCGGCGAAACAAGCGCGTTGAGACATGCCGAAAAAATGGCGACGAGGTGCGGCGATTGCACTCGCGAATCGAGTCTGGCGCGAGATCTGCGGACGGCTCGGAGAGCCGTCCCTACCGGCGCGGCTCGGCCGAAGGAAGCGCCCGCCACTGCGGCAGGGCGAGCGGCGAGGCAGCGCTAGGGGTGCGACGGAATTTTTTTGTAGACGGCGAAGATGCTCTCGCCGTCGACCTCGATCGAATAATACAGGGGCAGCGTGGGATAACCGCCGCGGACCTGGCGGAAGTTCGTGAACACGTATTCCGCCTCATCGAAGCCGACGGACTTCAGGCGAGCCTGCTCGGCGGCCGGCAGGATGTTCTGGTTGATGAGCATGAAGGAATTGTTGCCGTGGAAAATCCTGAGCGGCGCGGACGGATCGGTCGCGAGCACGTGTTCGAGCGCGGCCCGATACGAGAGCGCCCAATAGTCGAGTTCGAAACGGCGCTTGATCTCCGTGAAATTCTGGCCCGCGAAACGGTTGAAATAGACGTGCTCGTAAGGATGATTCCGGATCATGAACGCCGCGACGCCGACGAAATTCAGCGCGATGAGCACGGCGAGAGCGGACGCGAGCGTGGTGCGGGCGCGGCCGGGCACGCGGGCGTCGAGGAGCGCCACGGTGCGTTTCAGTCCGGCGATCGCGACGAGCACGAGCGCGGGATAAACGAAGAAGAGATGCCGCCACGAGTCGAAGACGACGACGTGGAGCACGATGACCGCCAGCAGCGGCAGCAGGAGGGCGGCGATCGTCACGGCCTCGGGGAGGCGCTCGCGATAGAAGGCGAGGGGATTTTTGAGGCAGGACCAAAGCCCGTCGGCCAGACCGACGACGAGAAATACGAGGCAGGCGATCGGCGTGGTGATCGCGATCCAGAGCGGGATGTAGTGCCACGGCAGATGCGTGGCGATGATCTGCTCGCCGCGATAGAGGACGATGCCGGCCCAATCGACTTTCGGCGTCAGGTGGACGATATCGAGCGCGCGGAGGAACGGGTGGTTCCACAGGAAGGGCCAGCAGAGAATCGTCACGAGCGTCACGACCGCCATGAAAAGTCCGATCCGGCCGAGGAAACGGAAAATGCGGGGCGCGGCGATCGGAGCAGTGAAGAGATCCAGCGTAAGAATCAGGCCGGTGATGGCGGGGATGATCGCGCCGATGGCGCGCACGTCGATCATCATGGCGCAGACGACCGCGTGGAGGGTGAGCGAGGCGAGCGTGCGGACGGCGAGGAAACGAACGAGCGTGGCGAGCGCAAAAATATAGAACGCGAGAAACGGAAGATCGACGGAGTCGAAAAAGGCGTGCGCGAAAATCCGC
Source organism: Verrucomicrobiota bacterium (assembly GCA_048498075.1). GTDB lineage: Bacteria > Verrucomicrobiota > Verrucomicrobiia > Opitutales > Opitutaceae > Opitutus. The sequence goes on from JBEHYR010000059.1 coordinate 2,625, forward strand.
GGATGCAGTACGAGAAAGAGCGCGGCGAGCAGGGCCCACGCGCGGCTCGCGAACAGGCGGCGGGCGAGGAAATAAAAACAAACGACGCCGAGATAAAAAACCGCCCACGTCGCGTAGTGGCGGAAAAAGAGGATTTGCCGGAGGCTGGAGAGTCGGAGAAGCGCGTTTTCGACGAACGCGAACGTCATCTCGACAAACGGGCCGTGCACGACGTCGTGTTCGGTGGCGCCGGCCAGCGGCGCGAGCGGCGCGTGGTGGAAGGCAATGTTGCGAGCGTAGTCGTACCACCGGACGCCGAAGTAATGATTCGTCCACTCGTCGATGGAGATGCCGTAGTCGGGCGCGAGCCGCAGGCCGAGGATCAGCAGGCCGGCGAAAAAGAGGGAGGGCCACAGCTTGCTCGACGGGGAGAAAATATCGCGGCGCATGAAGACGAAAACGAAGCGGAAAAAAGCGGCGGGAGCGATGACGGGCGAGGAGAACGGTGCGGGAGAGAAGCGGACGGGCAGCGGGGGCGATCGGGGGGGCGGGGGGCGGTGTCCCGGAAATAACTTTAGAAATTATCCTTGGTCATTCTGAGCGCAGCGAAGAATCCAGTGCGATTCTCGGCTGCGGTCGCGACACTGGATTCTTCGCTGCGCTGCTGATGAACCGGCCGGTTTGTCATTCTGAACGAAGTGAAGAATCCAGTGTGTGTTTCGTGGCACGACGCGCGGGCGAAAGTCCAAATGGATTCTTCGCTGCGCTCAGAATGACAGGTATTTGAGCGTTCATCGGCGTATGCCAACTCATCCTTGAGCTCACCCACCCAACGGCTGGGCGTCGGTTCGGAGTCTCAGAAGGACAGCCATAAAATCTGGAATTCATGACGTTGCTTGCGGGACACCAGACCAGGCTTGCGAGATCGCGAGGGATTCGCGCGGAGCGAGGACGCGGACGTGGTGGCCGGCGCGCGCCGCGGCGGCGGCGAACGCGGGAGCGTCGACACGGATTTTCGCGTTGCTGTTGTAGTGCATCGGAACCGCGACGCGCGGGCGGAGGAAGTCGAGCGCGGTCAGCGCGTCCTCGGGCCCCATGGTGTAGAAATCGCCGATGGGGAGCAGCGCGACATCGAGGCCGTGGCGGGCGATGAGCTGCATGTCGGAGAAAAGCGCGGTGTCGCCCGCGTGATAGATCGTCTGGCCTTCGGCGCGGACAACGTAGCCGGACGCGGGGCCGATGGATTGGGTCTTGCCCTCGCCGAACTCGAGGGCGGAGCCGTGAAGCGCGGGCGTCATCTGGATGCGGCCCCACGGGAGATTCACGCCGCCGCCGGGCATGAGATCGATGGTGTCGGCGCCCTGCGCGGCGAGGTGCTCGGCGAGTTCGAAGGGCGCGACGATCGTGGCGTGGTGGAGCCGGGCGAGTTCGAGCGCGTCGCCGAGGTGGTCGTCGTGCGCGTGGGTGACGAGCACGTATTCGCATGGGACCGACGCGGGGTCGACGGCGCCGTGGGGATTTTGGCGGAGATACGGATCGAAGAGGAGGCGCCGCCCGGCGAGTTCGAGGAGGAAGGCGGAGTGGCCGAAGTAGGTGAGGCGCATCGAGTGATTTTCGATTCTCGATTTCGGATTTTTGATTTTAGAAATCCGAACCGCCCGCCGACTAGGCGGGACCGGCGAGGACTTCGTTCACGGTGCGCAGAAGTTCGGGCACGGTGAAGGGTTTCGTGAGGATGCGGCGGGCGCCGAGCTTCGCGGCGATGGCGAGGTAGATGGAGGCATTGCCGCTGGCGCCGGAAATCGCGATGATGGGAACGTCGGGGTAATGCTTGCGCAGTTCCGTGATCATGCCGAGTCCGTCCTGATCGGGCATGACGATGTCGGTGATCACGAGTTCCGCGGGATCGAGGTGAAAGCGTTTCAAGCCCTCGCGGCCATCGCCGGCCTGGGTGACGACGTGACCGACGTCGGTGAGACAGCGACAAAGGACTTCGCGGAGAAGGTTGTCGTCTTCGATGAAAAGGATACGCGCCATGGACGGTTTTTAGTGCCCGGTCATAAAGACGCGCGGCGGCCGGGGTTCAAGTGGCAACGAGTTTCGAAATCGACGGGTGCTGCTTGACGACTTCGGGGGGTGAACGGTCGAAAGGAGCAAAGGGAAAAGTTTTCCGAATTTCAGCTGGCCGTCCGGCTGAGCCAGGTCTGAGCGGCGGCGAGGTCGGCGCGGGCGAGGCTGTGGCCGGCGGGGGACGTGTGGAGCGTGACGTCGGCGCCACCGGCGCGGAGGTGCGAGGCGAGGCGATGCGGGTGGTCGGCGGGCACGAGGTGATCCTGGGCGCCGCTGGCGATGAGGACGCGTTTGCCATCGAGCGAGTGCGGAGCGGCGGCGACGTCGAGCACGACCATCGGGCGGATGAGAATCGCGCCGCCGAGGACGACGGGGCGCAGGAGCAGGAGGGTGGCGGCGATGTTGGCGCCGTTGGAGAATCCGACGGCGATGAGGCGCGTCGGGTCGAGACCGTACTGCGGCGCGGCAGCGGCGATGAAGGCAGCGAGAGCGTGCGTGCGTTGCGCGACTTCCGAGGGATCGAAAACGCCCTCGGCGAGGCGGGCGAAGAACCGCGCGGCGCCGTGCTCGCTGACCTGGCCGCGCGGGCTGAGCAGCGCGGAGCCGGGCGAGAGCGAGCGGCCGAGCGGAAGGAGGTCGTGTTCGCTGCCGCCGGTGCCGTGGAGCACGAGGAGCGGCGGCGCGGCGGGATCGGAGCCGGGCTCGAAAATGTGGGTGAAGGAGAGCGGCATGGCGGGAGCGTGCGTGAAAGCGGCGCGGGCGCAAACACGCTGGGCGACATCGGATTTGCGTTGGACGCGCGGGGGCGTCGTCATTCGCGCGATGATCGTCGGCGTGCATCCGCTCGCAGGATTCGACAAGCTCCTCCACTACCGCGTGCCCGAAAGCATGAGCGACGTGACGGCGCTGGGCTCGCTCGTGCGCGTGCCGGTGGGACGGAGCCTGCGCCTCGGGATCGTGGGGGCGGTGGGCGCGCCGACGGATTTTCCGGTGGAGCGGCTGAAGGCGATCGTGCAGGTGCTGCATCCGTTTCCAGCAATGCCGCCCGAACTGCTCGAGCTGGCGCGGTGGATGAGCGCCTATTATGCGGCGGGGTTGGACAACGTGATCGAGACGATGCTGCCGGCGGCGGTGCGCAACGGCGCGACGGTGAAGGTCGAGAAATCGCTGGCGATCGCGCGGAAGCTCGACGCGGCGGAACTGGCGGCGCTGGAGAAACGCGCGCCGCAGCAGGCGCGGCTGTATCGGTTTTTGGAGCAGCAGTTTCGTCCGCAGAAAAAATCGCTGGTGCTCTCGCGGCTCGGGGCGACGGCGGCGGTGGCGACGGCGCTGGTGAAACGCGGCGTGCTGCGCGAGGAGGTGCGGCGGGTGGAGCGCGTGGCGTATGAGGATGATTATGCGGCGGGCGAATTGGTGGCGTCGCAGCCGCATGCATTGAACTCGGGGCAGGCGGCGGCGGTGGCGGCGATGGATGCGACGCTCGCGGAAAATAAATTCAGCGTGTCGCTGCTGCACGGCGTGACGGGGTCCGGGAAAACCGAAGTGTATTTGCGGGCGATCGACACGGCGTTGAAGACGGGGGGCGGAGTGATTTTTCTCGTGCCGGAAGTGGCGCTTACGCCGCAGACGGTGGCGCGGCTGCGGTCGCGGCTGGAGGCGATCGCGCCCGCGCATCGCTGCGTGGTGTGGCACAGCCATCTGAGCGACGGGGAGCGCTTCGACGGCTGGCTGGCGCTCGCGACGGGCGAGGCGCGCGTGGTGGTGGGGGCGCGGTCGGCGATCTTTGCGCCCGTGCAGAACCTGCGGCTGATCGTCGTCGATGAGGAGCACGAGCCGGCTTACAAGCAGGACGAGACGCCGCGCTATCACGGGCGCGACGTGGCGGTGATGCGGGCGAAGCTGGCGGGCGCGGTGTGTCTGCTGGGATCGGCGACGCCGTCGCTGGAGAGTTTCGCGAATGCGCAGGCGGGAAAATATCGGTTGCTGCAACTGAACGAGCGCGTGGACGCGCGGAAGCTGCCGTTCATCGACATCGTGGATTTGAAGATCGAGGCGATGCGCCAGCGGGCGCTGCCGTCGCTCTCGCGAAAATTGGTGGACGCGATGCAGGCGCGGTTCGAACGGCGGGAGCAAACGATTTTGTTCATCAACCGCCGCGGGTATTCGTCGTCGATGCTTTGCACGAAATGCGGGCACGTGGAGGAGTGCGTACACTGCAGTATCGCGCTGACGTATCACCGGGCGGACGAGATGCTGCGGTGTCATCTCTGCGGCGACCAGAAGCCGGCGCCGGCGCGGTGTCCGCAGTGCGGAGCGCCGGATATTCGGTGGAAGGGACTCGGGACGCAGCGGGTGGAGGAGGCGGTGCGGCGGGTGCTGCCGCGGGCGCGGATCGAGCGGATGGACACGGACGCGATGGCGAAGAAAAATCGTTTCCGCGAGGTGCTCTCGCAATTTCGCGCGGGGAAAATCGACGTGCTGGTGGGCACGCAGATGATCGGCAAGGGGCTGGATTTCCCGAACGTGACGCTGGTCGGCTTGGTCGACGCGGACATGTCGATGCACATCCCGGATTTCCGGGCGAACGAGCGGACGTTTCAGTTGCTCGTGCAGGTGGCGGGGCGGGCGGGGCGCGGCGATCGCGCGGGCGAAGTGATCGTGCAGACGTTCACGCCGCAGGCGGAGGCGATCCAGTTTTCGCGGCAGGCGGATTTCGCCGGGTTTGCGGAATCGGAGATGAAGATCCGGCGGGATTTTCACTATCCGCCGTATCGGCATTTGATTCATCACCTGTTCCGCGGGCCGAATCCGGAGAAGCTGAAGTTTTTCGCGGAGTCGTGGGCGAAGCTCGTCGAGAAGGAGATCGGCGAGCGCGTGGAGTTGCGCGGGCCGTCGGCGTCGCCGATCGAGAAGATCAAGGACGAGTATCGCTGGCAGCTGTGGTATTTCACGAACGCGGTGACGAAGGTCGTGCCGCAGCTGGTGAAGTTGCGCGACGCGTTCGCATGGCCGGACGATATCACGCAGGTGCTGGATGTGGACCCGGTGAACCTGATGTGAGGATTGTTGGATTGAATCCCCGCTGGTTCGGCTTAGGGTGTGGCCGATGCGAACGGTCGAAGAACTCGTGGCGGCGGCGAAAGAACTGCCGCAGACTCAACGCGAGCAACTCTGCGAGCAGATAGCCGATTTGTTGGACAAACCTCTTTCGGTGGAGGAAGCGGAGTGGACCGACGTGGCGGAGCGGCGAGCTGAAGAACTGCGTTCGGGAGGAGCGGCAGGCGTCAGCGCAGAAGAGTCACTGGCCAAAGCGCGAGGACGGCTCGGGATGTGAAGGCGATCCTTCACCAGGAGGCGGATGCGGAGTTTCAGTCTGCAATCGAATTTTATCAAACCGAGTCGCGGGAACTCGCGGTGGCGTTTTATCGAGAAGTGCTCGTGGCGTTGGTGCGCATCGAGTCGCATCCGAAGGCTTGGCCTCGTTTGCGCGGCGCGGTGAGAAATGTGTTGTTGGGAAGTTTCCCTACAAAATTCTCTACACCATTGAATCGGAAAAATTTTCGTCCTGGCGGTGATGCACGCCAAGCGCCGACCAAATTACTGGACTGAGCGACTTCGGTCTTGAGATAGATGCTTTAGGGAATATCCGGCGGCGGCGCGGGCGGCGACGGCGGAGGGGGCGCGGCCTTCGTCGAGAGCGAGGTCTTCGCAACTGTAGACGGCCCAGCGCCATTGCTCGGGGGAATCGTGTTCGCGCTCGATCAGGGCGAATTTGCAGGAGTCGGGGCTGAAGGCCACTTCGAGCGTGGCCAGCGAAAAGAGGCAGCGGGACGCGACGATGCACGCTTCGGCATCGGACGGCAGGTTCGCGAACGGACACCACGTCGGCGCGAGGGTCAGGGGGGAACCTGGCGCGAAGGTTTTCATGACGCGGAAATTGTAAGCGGAAAGCGGCGTGAGTTCCAGCGCGGGGTGGCGGACGGCGAAGGAGGACGAGAAGAAGGTGGAACCCGACGTCCGCGTCGGGGTTGATCGCTACTTGCCGGGGTTTCGAAGCAAGGCGGGCGGGGACGCTTCGCCTCGAACCAAGCCCGACGGGGAAGTCGGGCTCCACCTATTTGGCGGGGAGGACGAGGACTTCGATGCCGGAGGGTTGATTCTTCGAATGGTAGACGCGGTGGGTGGCGGCGTGGAAGTCGGCGGGCTTCGCGGTGGCGATGTCGACGAAGGTCTGGGGGTTGCGGTCGACGAGCGGAAACCACGAACTCTGCACCTGCACCATGATGCGATGGCCACGGCGGAAGGTGTGGTTCACGTCGGACATGGTGAACGAGACGGGCTCGATCTGGTTGGGCACGAAGGCCTCGGGGTGCTCGAGGCTTTTCCTGTAGCGACCGCGGAAGGGATCGCCGCGGACGAGTTGCTGGTAGCCGGCGAGGACGACGGAGGGCGGCGGGACGTCGTTGGGTTTTTTCTCCTTGGTTTCGGGCGGCTCGGGCGTCGAGCGGTCCGGCGGGTAGACGTCGATGAGTTTCACGACCCAGTCGGCGTCGGTGCCGGTCGTCGACACGAAGAGGTGCGGCGAAACGGGGCCGACGATCGTGACATCCTCTTCGAGCGGGGCGGTGGCGTAGACGAGTACGTCGGGACGCGTGGCGGCGAAACGCTGGTCGGCAACCATGAATTCCTGCGGGACGCCTTCGTCGGTGTAGCCGATGAAGGGAACGGGTTTCGCGGGATCGCTGACATAGCTGTCGGCAGCGTCGGCGGTCGCGGCAGGAGAAGGGGAAGAAACGGGAGCATCGAAGGAGAGGCCGTTTTGTTCGCGGAAATAGAGCGTGCGTTTCACGGCGGCGGCGGGAGGCCACGCGGGGTACTGGCGCCAGACGTTGGTGCCGGTTTCGAAGACGCTGGCTTCGGGGAGTTTCGCGTCGGGCTGGTCCTTGAGGTGCTGTTCGAAGAATGGGAAGAGGATTTTTTCGTTGTAGAATTTTGCGGTGTCGGCGGCGAAATCGACGTTGCCGAGGCGATGGCCGTCGAGATGGGCCCAGCCGCCGTGAACCCACGGGCCCATGACGAGGGCGTTGAAGATGCCGGGGTTGTTTTCCTCGATGGTGTGGTAGGTGCGCAGCGGGCCGGCGAGATCCTCGGCGTCGAACCAGCCGCCGACGGTGAGGACGGCGCAGTGGATGTTTTTCAGGTGCGGCCAGATCGCGTGCTGCTGCCAGTAGGCGTCGTAGGTCGGGTGATCGAGGGTGTCGGTCCAGTAGTGCGCGTCGGCGCCGATGAGGGGCGCGAGGGTGGAGATGGGACCGTGGTCGAGAAAAAATTCGTAGGCGTCGTGGGTGCCGTAGTCGAAGGGGATAGAGGTCTTCGGCGGGGGCGTGGGAGCGGCCTGGGGTTTGAAGAACGTGTAGAAACCGAAATTCGCGGCGAGCATGAGCGCGCCGCCGTGGAAGGCGTCGTCGTTGAGATAGAGATCGGTGACGGGCGCCTGCGGCGAAGCGGCTTTGATGGCCGGATGGGAGTCGATGATGCCGGCATCGACGTAGAAGCCGGGATAGGAAATGCCCCACAGGCCGACGCGGCCGTTGTGGTGCGGGACGTGGTGCAGGAGCCATTCGATGGTGTCGAACGTGTCGGTGCTTTCGTCGACCTCGGCGGGAGTCGCGTGGGAGGCGCGGTGCGGGGTCATCTCGATCCACGTGCCTTCGGAGAGGCCGCGACCGCGGACGTCCTGCGTGACGAAGAGGTAGCCGGCTTTGGCGAAAAGCTCGTGGGGGCTGATGCGCTCGCGATACTCGTCGGGGCCGTAGGGCGCGACGGTGTAGGGCGTGCGGATCATCAGGAACGGATAGGTCGTCGACGCAGAGGCGTCCTTTGGCACGTAGACGGCGGTGAAGAGTTTCACGCCGTCGCGCATGGGGATGCGGTATTCGTATTTCGTGTAGTGCTCCTTGAGGTCGTAGGCGGGAGGGGTGTCGTCGGCGGCGCGGAGGGCAGGCGCGGCGGAAAGCGTCGCGAGAAAAATCCAGAAAACGAAGCGGGGCAGGAGGAGGGCGACGCGGAGGAGCATGGCGGAGGCGAGGGGAGAAGGACGCGTTTGGTCCCGCGGCTCACGCCGCGGGCTACGGGACGGAACGGAAGCCGGTGCGTGACAGCAAAAGAAAAGAGCGGCCCGGGAAGGGCCGCTCTTGAAAGCGAAGGCGGGCGACAGCGTCGCGCGCGCGGACTTACTTGCCGAGGCTCTGGCGGAGGTCGGCGAGCTGATTCGCGCTGCCGAGGAGGACGTTGCGGCTCGCGATGAACTTCGCGTATTCCTCGATGAAGATCTTGCCCGGCGGGCGGAAGTCGAACTCGGAGGGCTTGTCGCGGAAGAACTCGCGATGCACGCGGGTCCAGACCAGGCGGCCGTCGGTGTCGATGTTGATCTTCGTCACGCCGAGCTTGGCGGCGGGGAGGTATTCGTTGACGTCGACGCCCATTGAGCCGGCGATCTTGCCGCCGGCGGCGTTGATGCGGGCGACCTCGTCCTGGGGAACCGAGGACGAGCCGTGCATCACGAGCGGGTAGCCGGGGAGACGGTTCTTGATCTTCTGGAGCACGTCGAAGTGGAGGGACTGCTTGCCCTTGAACTTGAACGCGCCGTGCGAGGTGCCGATCGCGCAGGCGAGGGAATCGCAACCGGTCTTCTTCACGAAGTCCTCGGCCTCGGCCGGATTCGTGAGCATCGCGTGGCCTTCCTCGACCTTGATGTCCTCTTCGACGCCACCGAGCATGCCGAGTTCGGCTTCGACGGAGATGCCCTTCTTGTGGGCGGCATCGACGACGCGCTTCGTGATCGCGACGTTCTTCTCGAACGGATCGTGCGAGGCGTCGATCATCACGGAGGAGTAGAAACCGGAGTTGATGCAATCGTAGCAGGTCTCTTCGTCACCGTGGTCGAGGTGCACCGCGAAGATGGCCTCGGGGAAGATCTCGCCGGCGGAGCGGATGATCGCCTCGAGCATCTTCTTATCGGTGTATTTCCGGGCACCCTTCGAAATCTGGATGATGAACGGAGCCTGCGACTGGATGGCCCCCTTAAAGAGGCCCATCGCCTGCTCGGCGTTGTTGATGTTGTAGGCGCCGACGGCGTATTTGCCGTAGGCGTGTTTGAACAGTTGCGCGGTGGTAACGATCATAAGCGTGCGAGAGTTTTACTGCCAGATAGACGAAGGCATCGGGCTATGGGAGCGACAAGTGTATTCTCTGCGCGTCCCGTGTCATGGTCGGTCGCAAAATACGCACAGACGCAACCACGTCTCGAGCGTGGAAAAGGGAGAAGCCGCTTTGCAGGGGATAATGCGGGCTCCGTCGAAATCGCCTGCAAGCAGGCTCCTACCTCGGCGGGCGGCAATCGTCCGACTGAGCGAAACGAAGACTTCGCGTGGGCGACTACTGGCGATGGCCGCACTGGATTCTTCGCTGCGCTCAGAATGACAAAAGGCTGATCGCGGCGGCGAGCAAAACGCAGCGGGGAATTTTTTAACCGCCGCCGGTTTTCGGCGCGGCGGTGGAGGAGGAGGGCGCCGGTGTCGTCGCCGGGGCGGGCGCGGGCGTGGAGTTGCCGCGGTTGCGAAACTGGTCGCGCATGGCGGCGCTCAATGCGGCCTGGGCCTGCTGCTCCTGTTGAAGCTGGCGAAGCGCATCGACCTGCGGGCCGGCGAGGACGCCGAGGGATTGGTTGATCGTGGCATCGGTGATCTGCGGCGTGCCACCGGGAAAAGCGCCAAACATGCCGGCGCCCGCGTTGGTGAGCGGCGCGGGAATCGCGCGGTTGCCGCCTCGGGCCGTCGCCGTGGCGGCGAGGATGGCGACCATTTGCTCGGACTGGGCGGACGTCAGCGGGGTCGAGGAATAGCTGAGCCGCTGCTCGAGCTGATTGACGACGTTTCGCTGGGGGACCGTTTTTTCGAAGTCTTGATATTGGTTGAAGCCGGCGTCGCCGACCGTCGAGCGGATGCTCGCGTCGACCTCGGCCTGGGCGTCGCTGACGAGCTTGTCGAACGCTGCGCGATCCGTGCGCGGGTTGATGCCTTGCTCGCGGGCGGCGGCCATCACGTCCATCATCGCGGTGCGTTTCTCGACGAGGAGATTCTTGAATTTGTCGAGCTGCTCGGGCGTGAGGTTGAGCGATTTGAAAAGCGCCGAATAACGCGCGTCGAGGGCGGCCTTTTGCTGCACGGCGACGAGGCGCTGCATTTCGGGCTGTTCCATCATCGCCATGAAATTCGCGCGGCCGCCGCGGCGTGGCTCGCGGGTGCGCTCGGGGGCGGCGCTTTCCGCGGAGGCGGGTTCTTCGGCGGCGGGCGCGGGCTGCTTCAAGGTGGCGATTTCTTTTTCGAGATCGGTGCGATTTTTCTCGGCGGCCCAGAGTCGCTTCTGCCAGTCGGCTCGCTCGTCTTTCGTGAGCAGCGAGGCGCGGAGTTCGGTGAGATCCTGGTATTCGCGCCACGCGAGAACTGCGCCGGCGATCGTGGTGAGCGTGAGCAGCAGGATGACGTAGTTCTTGGGGGTTTGCACGCGGACGTGACGATGGGAGCGCGGACGGGTTACTCAAGCGCGCGGAGAGTGCGAAGGGAAAGGAGTTCGCGGGAAGTCTCGATCGGAGCGGCCGAGGACGGCCGCGCTCCCGGCGTAGCGCGGGCAATCTGCCCGCGTTTGGCGAACTGGCCGCGGCCGGCGGAGAGTGGCGCGCGGGGCGGAACGGCGGGGTCGGGAGACCCCGCCCTACAACGGACCGCTCAGCGCGGCGGGAATTCGAAGTCGGCTTTCGCGCGGTTCTTCGAGAGCACGAGGTAGGCGCTGAAGGGCGTCATGCGTTTCGACATCAAGCCCTCGATCAGATTCGTGCGGCCGTTCTCGAGGAGATTCTGGAGTTCGCCGGGCGGAATTTCCTTCGCGCAGATGTGGCGCTTCATCGTGAAGACGACGCGGTTATCCTGGTCGGGACGGCGAACGTAGTAGGAATCGCCGGCCTCGACCGCTTCGCCGTTGAAAGCCTTCGACTGGAAGAGAACCTTCGCCTTCGAGAGATCGGGTGGCGCTTTGCTTTTGCGCGCGATCGGATTGCCGTCCTTGTCGAGTTTCGGCGCGCGGGGCGGAAATTCCCAGGAGAAGCGCTCGCCTTCGCGCTTGAGAAACGCGTCGAAGGGCCGGCCTTTCTTCGAGATGAAGCCCTTGATGAGTTCCGTCTTGCCGTCGCGGATCAGCTGGATCGCGTAGTCCTGCGTGATCGGCTTCTGGCACATCAGGCGGCCGATGCGGAACGTCTGCTTCCAGCCGCCGTTGCCGTCGGGTTCGCGCAGCACATGGCTCGAACCGACTTCGCACAGCTGCGCGCCGGTTTTTTCGTCGGTCCAATACGGCTCGACGGTGCCGAGATCGACCTTGTCGCCGAAATCATACTGCGCCTGCCATTTTCCCTTTTCCTCGTCCTTCACCAGGCGGAGCAGGGCGGAGAAACGATTGCGCGTCTTTGCGGAGATGAAGCCATCGAGCGGGCCGACTTTGCCGGTCGTGACGAGTTCGCGAATCTCCGATTCCTCCATTTTCCGGGAACCGATGACCTTGTAGATCATGAACTCGCCATCGTGGGATTTGTAACCGCGGAGCGTTTCGCGCAGCGGTTTGCCGTCGGTCGGCGAGAGGATGTCGGTCTCGCGCGCGATCGAGTCGTCCTCCTCGAAACCTTTCACGCGCTCGATGATGCCCTTCGTCTGCTCGACGACTTCGTCCATGAATTTCGGACGCGGGAATTTGTTGTGCTCCATCTGGCGGAGCTTGAATTCCCACTCGCCGGTCATCGCTGGGCTGGTGAGCGCCTCGGCTTTCACGGCGGAGAGAAACTGGATCAGCTGCTCGGCCTTCGCAGTCGGGATCAACTCGCGCTGGCCGCGCTCCATGTACTTTTGGTTGATGAGACCGTCGATCGTGTCGGCACGGGTGGCGGGCGTGCCGAGGCCGCGCTCCTTCATGGCTTCGGCGAGTTCTTCGTCGTCGAGGAGTTTGCCGGCGCCTTCCATCGCGGAGAGCAGCGTGGCCTCCGTGTAGCGCGGCGGCGGCTTCGTCGTTTCGGAGTGGAGAACGGGATCGAGGGTTTTGGCGCGAGCGGCGCCATCGCGGGGTGAGGTTACCCCGCCTGCAGCGCCGAAGTCGGCGGGGCTGAGCGCGGGGAGCGCTTTCGAGTCGGGCGAGTCGTCGTCGACGGTGGTCTTGCCGTAGACGGCGAGCCAGCCGGGGAAGGTGAGAACCTTGCCCTCGGTTTTGAAATCGAAGGTCGACGGCGCGGGCAGGTTGCCCGCGCCACGCACGGTGCTGATGCGCGTGGTGATGTCGTATTCGGCGGCGGGGTGGAACGCGGCGACGAAGCGGCGCGCGATCATGTCGAAGACCTTCGCTTCCATCTCGTCGAGATGCTTCGCCTCGTGCGCGGTGGGGATGATCGCGAAGTGATCGGAGATCTGCGCATTATTAAAGATGCGCTTGTTCGGGCGAACCCAGCCGGCTTCGAGCACCTTCTGCGCGTGAGCGCCGAGGTCGCCGTGAAGATTTTTCAACGTCTCGCGGACGGTCGGGATGTAGTCCTCCGGCAGCGCGCGCGAATCGGTGCGCGGGTAGGTGATCATCTTGTGCCGCTCGTAGAGCGCCTGCGCGATCTGGAGCGTGCGGCGGGCGGGGAGGCCGTAACGGTTGTTCGCCTCGCGCTGGAGCGTCGTGAGATCGTAGAGACGCGGCGCGGCGGAGGTGCTGGCTTTTTTCTCGTCGACGACGCTGGCGAGCGGCTGGCCCTGGCACGCGGCGAGGACGGCCTCGGCCATCGCTTTTTCCCAGATGCGGTCGATGCGGTCGTGCTCGTCGTTTTCCGCCTTCTTGAAATTCGGCCGCTGGTAAACGCCCTCGTAGGTGCCCTTCGCGACCTCGAAGGTGGCGGTGACGCGCCAGTAATCGCGCGGCTTGAAATTGCGGATCTCGAGTTCACGCGCGTAAACGATCGCGAGCGTGGGCGTCTGCACGCGGCCGACGGAGGCGACATTGCCGGCGCGGGAGCCGAACATGCGCTTGGTGAGCGCGCGCGTGCCGTTGATGCCGATGAGCCAGTCGCTTTCGCTGCGGCAGCGCGCGGCGTCGGCGAGGCCCGCCATCTGCGCGCCGTCGCGGAGATGCGCGAAGGCTTCCTTGATGCCCTCGGTCGTCATCGTCTGCATCCACGCGCGCTTCACGGGCAGCTTGCTCTTCGTGAGCTGGTAGAGATACGCGAAGATGAGTTCGCCTTCGCGGCCGGCGTCACAGGCGTTGACGACCTGGTCGATGTCCTTGCGGGCGAGAAGTTTTTTCAGGGCGTTGAAGCGCTCCTTCGAATCCTCGATGGGTTTCAGGCCGAATTTTTCCGGGATGATCGGGAGCGTCTCGAGGCGCCAGAAGCCGTATTTTTTCTTGTCGATGTCCTCCGGCATCTCGAGCTCCACCAAGTGGCCGAGCGCATAGGAGATGACGTGGGTGTCATCCTCGTAGTGGTCGCCCTTCTTGGGAATTTTGCCGAGCGCCTTGGCTAGATCAGCAGCCACGGACGGCTTCTCGGCAATGATGAGAGACTTCATGAAGGCGCGAGGCGTTACGCATCGCGCGCGGCGATTTCAAGGATTAGTTTTTTGCAACGGCCCGAAACGGCCGCGAATCACGCGAAATGCGCGCCAAGCGGAACCACTCGAATTCAACGTTCGAGCAGGATGAAATCCTTCGTGCCGTTTTGCTTTTGAACGACGAGGAGCGGGCGGTCGTGAAGTTGGGCGAGCAGTTCAGCGTCGGAGATAATTTCGTAGGCCGGCGCCGGGGCGGGCAAAGGGACCACGACGGGCGGAGCGCTCCGCGGACGGGTGAAGGTGAGTGCGATCAAAACGGCCAGGGCCGCAGTCGCCCCCGCGGCGACCACCGAGCGGAGTTGGTGGCGGCGGCGCGCGTGGGCGGCGGCGCGGCGCGCGAAATCCGCGGCGGGACCGTCCGACCAATCCGCGTGGAAAAGCTCGGCGAGCAATTTTTCGTTTTTGTCGCGCGGGTTATTCATGGCGCGAAAGGGCGGCCAGCAACTCGTGGCGAAGTTTTGCGCGAGCGCGCGTCAGGCGCGATTCTACGGCCTTCTCCGACACCGCGAACCGAAGGGCGAGCGAGCGGACGTCGACGCCGGTGAAATATTTTGCCTGGAGGAGCGCGCGATCCGCGGCGTCGAGGCGCTCCAGCGCAGCGTCGAGCGCGGTGAGCAAATGGGCATCGTCGACGGCGGACTCGGCTTGGTCGCTGGGATCCGCGTGCCGGCGTTGCAGCATTTGCCAGAAACTCCGGCGACGGCGAAAGCAGTCGTTGAGCGCGGACCGGGCGACCGTGCGCAGCCGCCCCAGAAAAAGCGGCGCCTGATCGCAGGCGCGCACGTGACGCGCGACGCGCAGATAAGTTTGTTGGAGCGCTTCGCTGGCGAGATCATGATCGCCGCGGGTCGTGGCGAGGAGTTGACGAAAAAGCCGGGGACCGAAATCGCGGTGGAACTCGGCCCAAGCCGCGTCTTCGCCCCGCGCCAGCCGCTGGGTCAACTCACGCAGCGGCGAAGGCGGGGAGGTTTGCTCCATGCAGGCGTCCTGAAAGGGCGGGGGGAAAGCGAGGGCGGCGGAGCGGGTCACTTGGCGTGATCGGGAGCGATCGGGGGAGTCTGGGTGGATTTGCCGGAGGAGCGCTGGAGGTTCGCGATGATATCGCGGGTCAGATTGATGCCCCGGTCCGGCGCGGAGACGAGCAGGATGGCGGTGCCGGGATGAAATTTAATGCGAAGTGCCTCGCGGTCGTTCGCGGGATCGAGTTCCCAAGCGGCACGGATCGCACCGACGATGTCGTCCACCGATTGGTCCCCGAGATAGGGCGCGAGTTGAAACGAAGCGAAACGCGTCTCAGCTTGCGATGGCTTCGGCTCCGGTGGCATGGGCCACACCACGGCGGTGATCGAGTTCGGGCCGGCGCCGCTGATCTCGAGGCTAAAATTCCGCGGCCGGAGGAGCTGGCGCAGGACGTTTGCCACGGTGGCCGGCTCGGCGTTACGCAAGGTGAAGGGCGGGAGTTCGACGGAAAAATCCTTCACGTCGCCGGTGCCAATCACGTTGAACGAAACGTTGGGATCCTTGGCTACGAGCGCGATGAATTTGGCGAGTGAGCCCCCGGGGAAATCGATGTCGATCGAAGCAGGCGAGCGAAACGGGGCGTCCGGTTTTGATTCGGCAAAAACGTGCGGGGCGACGGCGAGGAGGAGGATCGACCAGCACGCGATCCGGCGGAGAGATTTGATTTGGTTCACCTCCAGAATACGCACGCACCCGGCAAATCCTTCCAAAAAAGAAACCGAGCGCCCGCGGCGCCCGGCGCATCAGTAGAGATGCGGGCGCAGTTTCTCGCTCACGAAGCGGCGGACGCGATATTTCCAGTGGCGGCGGCGCGGTTCGCGGAGCGCGCGACTCCACGGTTGGTGAATCCACTCGCGGCCGGTCGCCTCGGCTTTTCGATAAAAACTCGCGGCGCCGTCGTTCGTGATCTGCGCGACGAGCGTGTAGCCGCTGCCGCGCGATTCGAGGTAGTGACAGTGCTCGCGCACGGGGCGAAGCTCGGCGTTGTCCATGCCGAGAATTCCGCCGGGGCGGAGCAGGCGGTCGATGTAGTGCCAGTCGAGACTCGGAAAAGGATAACCGTGACAGCCGTCGATGTAGGCGAAGTCGACCGGACCGATGTCCAGACTCGGCAGCACCCGATCGCTGTGTCCGTTCAGGAACGTGACTTTGTCGGCGGCGACGCCGATCGAGCGCAGGTAATCGGAGACCTTGTCGGTTTCGGATTTCGTCGGCGCGACGCAATAGTGATGCCGCGCGAGGGCGGCGCACACGACCGTGGTGTAACCCGTGCCGGTCTCGATGGTGACGTCGTCGGGCCCGATGAAGCCGGCGATGCGGGCGAGGATCGAAGCGCCGACGGCGAGGTTGTGATCGCCGCTCTGGACGGCGAAGCCGATGCGCTTCAATTGCGCGAGGTCGCCTTCGCCGATGTGGTGGAACGAGGGACGATCGACGCGCAGGCGCTGCAGGATTTCTTCCCGGACGGCGGCAACGGTTTCAGGTGAGGAGGAAGGGGCCGGGGAAGAGATCGGGTTCATCGTGCGATAGAAAGAAAGCGATCAGACCGCGACGGCACCCACGAAGGCCGCGGGAAGCGCCTCCGGTTTTCACCGGGGTTTCTCCGTGGGGCGGAGCGACGATTCAGAACCTATTCGAATAACCAGCGAGAGATGTAGCGGCGGTTTGTGACCGCCGGGTTGACTCACGGTTTTTCTGGAAAGTCTTTTGTCATTCGCGGCGCTCACGGAGTGAGCGCCCTACCGGCGAAACCTTCGAACTAAAGTTCATGACAGCCTCCAGGCCAATTCGTCCCGCCGCTCCCGCGGCGGGCTACGTCTGAATGTAGCCCTGCGCGGGAGCGCAGGGATGGTCTCAACTTGAAAGCAGGTTGGAATTAGCGTGCGCCGCGGCGAGCGGGCAGCGCGAGTTCGGCTCGCGGAGGCAAACGGCGCGGCGCGGCGGCGGGCGGCGCCGGGCGCCGGGCGGGCGAAACGGGGGACGCGTTGCGCACGAGGCATTCGAGTCGCGCGACCGTTTCTTCGAGGAGCGCGGACTGGGCGTTCAACTCTTCGGCGGCGGCGGCGGTTTCCTCGGCGCCGCTGGCGTTGCCCTGGGTGACCTTGTCCATCTGGGAAACGGCGGTCGCGACCTGGCCGATGCCCTGGCTCTGCTCGGTGGAGGCGGTGGCGATTTCGCCGATCAGTTGTTCGAGGTGGAGGACTTGTTGTTGAATGCTCGCGAAGCTGGCGGCGACTTCGCCGGTGATCTGGACGCCTTGCTGGCTGCGAGCGGTGGAGTCCTCGATCTTGGCGGCGGTCTCCTTGGCGGCGGTGGCGCAGCGTTGCGCGAGGCGGCGGACTTCGTCGGCGACGACCGCGAAGCCGGCGCCGGCCTCGCCGGCGCGCGCGGCTTCGACCGCAGCATTGAGTGCGAGGATGTTGGTTTGAAACGCGATCTCGTCGATCGTCTCAAGGATGTTGGCGATGTCGTGACTGGCGGAGCGGATCGCCTCCATGGCGGTTTGCATCGAGGCGATCTGGCGCGCGCCGGCGTCGGCGGAGGCGCGGGCTTCGCCGGCGGCGCGGCGGGCTTGCTGGGCGCCATCGGCATTGCGGCGGGTCATGCCGGACATCTCTTCGAGGGAGGCGCTGGTTTCCTCGAGCGAGGCGGCCTGCTCGCTGGCGCCTTCGGCGAGCGACTGGCTCGAACTGGAAACCTGGCCGGCGGCGGCGGCGATCTGGCTGGCGCCGCTGGAGACGGAGTCGACGACGTCGCGGAGTACGAGATTGGTGCGACGGACGACGAAGCCGCTGACAACGAAGCCGAAGAGCAGCGCGCCGAGTCCGGCGAAGGACGTGATGCGGGTGGTGGAACGCGTACGTGTTTCCATGCGTTCGGCGCGTTCGGCGCCGGTGGCGGAGTTGTAGCGCGTGAGGGCGTCGATCGCGTCGGTGTAGGTGGCGAAGACGTGCAAGAGCGAGTGGTCGAGCGTCTGCGCGGCTTCGGCGGGATTGGCTTCGACGACGGACACGAAGCGATCGCGTTCGCGGAGGTAGGCGGCGCGCGCGGCGTTGAAGGCGGCGAAGAGTTTTTTGTCCGCGTCGGCGAAGATGGATTTTTCGTAGGCGTCGATCGCGTCGTTGTTGAGTTTCGTGGTCGCGGCCATTTCGGCGCGGATGGCGTGGCGTTGCTCCGAGGTCTCGGCGCGCAGGAGGAGGTTGAGCCGGACGACGTTTCGCGAGACGCAGGCCTCGATGATGGAGAGATTGACGATGCCGGGCATCGAATCGCGGGAGATGGATTGGCCGATCGAGTCGAGTTCGCGCACGCGATCGACAGCGAAGAGACTGAGGCCGGCGATGACGGCGAGGAGGACGCCGGTGAGCGAATAGATGCGGCGGGCGATGGTGAAGTGGCGGAAGTTCATGGACGAGGTGGTGGGAGTGGAGTGGGAAAATTCAACGGGCCCCGGCCGAGGCGGAAGGTTCGCTCGACGCGGGCGGCGCGTCGTCGAGCAGGCGTTCCAGCTCGGCGATGGTGAACAGCGAGGCGGCGACGATGAATTGAAGTTCTTCCTCGTGAGAAAAGGTCACGCGTCGTGAGTTCAGGCGCGCGATGCGGCGGACGAGGGCGAGGCGACGGTTGAATTCGGTGGCCGGCGGATTCATGCGCACTCCGTGGTTTGGGCGACGATCGGCCAGTAAATCCGAAACGTGGCGCCGTGTCCGGGTGAGCTTTCGACGGTGAGACCGCCGCGATATTCGCGGACGATGGCACGCACGATGGCGAGACCGAGGCCGCTGCCGTGTTCGGCCTTGGTGGTGAAGAACTCTTCGAAAATCCGGGCGCGGGTCGCGGCCTCCATGCCGATGCCATCGTCGGTGACGGAGAGTCGCACGTATGCGCCGGGAGCCGGGCTCATCGGTTCGCCGAGGTTTTGCGCGCCGACACTGACGGCCTCGCCGCGGAGTTCGATGCGGCCGCGAGCGGAGGGCAGCGCCTGCCAGGCGTTCATCAACAAATTGGTGAGAACCTGGTGCACGTGCAGCGGGTCGGCGGCGACGGTCGGCAGTGCGGGAGCAATGAAAGTCTCGACCCGGGCGGTGGCGGGAATGCTCGGGCGGAGCAGGGCGAGCACTTCGGCGGCGAGGTGGTCGACGGCGACGGATTGCCGGCGCACGGGCCGGGCGGCGCCGTAAGCGGCGAAGCGTTGGACGAGATCGCGAGCGCGTCGGGCGGCGACCAGAATGGTCGCGAGCGAGGGCTGGAGCGGGTGACCGGGCGCGACTTCGGCGGCGGCCAGCTCGGTCGCGAGAGTGATCGGCGTGAGGAGATTTTTCAGTTCGTGCATGGTGCCGCTGGCAAGAATGCCGAGGCTGGCGAGACGCTGCTGATGGAGGGTTTCGGGTGCGGAGACGGCGGGCGCGGACAACGGAGCGCCTGCGGGGCGCGTGGAGGAGTTGTCCAATCCCGAAATGGGACGAGGGCGATTGGCGGGAGTTTGCATGGGAGGGAAAGGGACGGCGGGGGCCGATCAGGAAATCGAAGCGGCGAGGAAATCGCGGAGACCGGCGAGATCGTCTTTGCCGAAAAAGCGGCAGGCGCCGGCGCGCAGGGCCCTGGCTTCGGCGGCAGCGGAGCTTGCGTGGGAAATGAGGATCACGGCTGCGTCCGCATCGAGACGGCGGATGCACTCGGTGGCGGCGAAGCCGTTCAGCTCGGGCATCATCAGGTCCATGATGACGCAGCGCGGGCGAAACGAAGGGTAGAGCGCGACGGCCTCGACGCCGTTGCAGCACTCGCGAATTTCCGTCGAGAGGGGCTGGACGAACTCGCGGATGAGGGCGCGGGTCGGAGCGTGGTCGTCGACGATGAGAAGCTTCATGGATCGCCGCCATTATGGCCGATCCGGCGGGTGGAATGCATCGATGCCGCCACTCAATTTTCTCTGCGTAGGACTACGGAGAGCGCGGAGCGGCGGTCACGGACCGCGGTCAGAGCGGTTTGGCGGGGCGAAGGCGGTGGGACGAAGGCGGTGGGCGAAAGCGGGGGGGCGAAGATGGTGGGGCGAAGGTAGGAGCCTGCTTGCAGGCGATCCCGGTGGGCGAAGGTCGAGCATCGCCTGCAAGCAGGCTCCTACAAGGGGCTGCGGGAAATTTTTGAAGCGCTCCAGCCCGACGGATCCCGTCGGGCTTTGGCTCGCATTCTCCGTGCTGGGGTGGTTTGAAAAATAGTACAGCCGGGCGGCGGGGCGAAGGCGGTGGGGCGAAGGCCGTGGGCGAAGGTAGGAGCCTGCTGGCAGGCGATCCCGGTGGGCGGGGCGAAGGTCGAGCATCGCCTGCAAGCAGGCTCCTACAAGGGGCTGCGGGAAATTTCGAAGCGCTCCAGCCCGACGGATCCCGTCGGGCTTTGGCTCGCATTCTCCAACCTGGAGCGGTTTGAAAAATAGTACAGCCGGGCGGCGGGGCGAAGGCGGTGGGGCGAAGGTAGGAGCCTGCTTGCAGGCGATCCGGTGGGCGAAGGTCGAGCATCGCCTGCAAGCAGGCTCCTACAAGGGGCTGCGGAAATTTTCGAAGCGCTCCAGCTTTCGTCAGGTGAGCTGGCTCAGTTCGTCGCGGTGTTCGAGGGCGTATTGCAGCAGGATGTTGCTGCCCTGGAGATTCAGCTTGGAGCAGATGTTCGCGCGGTGGGACTCGACGGTGCGCGGGCTCACGCCGAGTTCGGCGGCGATTTCCTTGGAGGATTTTTTCTGCGCGACGGCGCGCAGGATGCGACGCTCGGCAGTCGTGAGGTCGTGGAGAGTCGGTTGATGCGCGGCGAGCGAAGAGGCGCGCTGATGCCGGCGCAGCAAATAGCCGGTGAGGACCGGACTGACGTAGGGTTCGCCGGCGGCGACGCTGGCGATGCAGCGGAGGATCTCGGCCGCGGCGTTTTCCTTCAGCACGTAGCCGAGGACGCCGAGGTTCATCGCCTGATTGAAGGCTTGTTCGTCCTTGAACATCGTGAGCATCACGACGCGGGGCGCGGGGTTTTTGGCCTGGAGCGCGGAGGCGACCTCGAGGCCGCTCATGCCCGGGAGGTTGATGTCGAGTACAACGACCCGGGGGCGCCGCTGCTGGATCAGCGGCAGGGCGGCTTCGCCGTTGTCGGCTTCGGCGACGAGCGTGAAGCGGGCGTCGGATTCGATCACCTGGCGCAGCCCCGCACGGTAGAGCGGATGATCGTCGACGATCATGACAGCGGTCGCGGGCGGAGGCGGCATGGGCTGAGAATGAAAATTTACCGCGCGGTCACGAGGCGGAAGTGGCGGATGGTCCGCGAGGAGGGCGGGCGAGCGGCTAATTGTCCGCGCCGTCGGGCAGCGGAAGCTCGATGCGGAGGCGCGTGCCGGCGCCAGGCGCGCTTTGCCACGCGACCGTGCCGCCGAGAATCGCGACGCGTTCGCGGATGCTCGTGAGGCCGAGGCCGGCGGCGTTTTTGGCGGAGGCGAGGGCCGCGACGTCGAAGCCGCAACCGTCGTCTTCGACGCGGAGCCGAATGCAGCGGAGATCGCGTTCGAGGGCCACGCGGGCGTGCGACGCGCGGGCGTGTTTGAGCAGGTTGTTCAACGCTTCCTGCATGAGGCGGTAAACGTGCGTGGCGGCTTCGCCGGCGAGGAGGTCGTCGACATTTTCGAGGCGGCGTTCGATTTGCAGCGAACTGGAGCCGGCGATCTGATCGAGCAGGCCGTCGAGCGAATTCACGAGGCCGAATTGATCGATGTGCACGGGACGCAGCCCGTAGGCGAGCTGGCGCGTCTCGCCGATAGCGTCGGTGACGACCTGGGCGATCTGGGCGAGGTACGGCGTGGCGGGAGCGGGCAGACCGGGCTGCTCGTGGGCGAGGGTCGTCAGGTTTTTGATCAAGGACAGTTGCTGGCCGAGACTGTCGTGGAGTTCGGTGGCGAGGCGTTTGCGCTCGTGCTCCTGGGCGCTGAGCAGGCGCCGGGAAAATTCCGCGTGGGCCTGCGATTCGCGTTCGTGGGCGAGGCGGACGGATTCCTCGGCGCGTTTGCGCTCGGAAAAATCCTCGACCATGCCGATGGCGCAGCGCGGCCGGCCGTCGTCGCCGCGCACGAGCGAAACGGTGCGGCGGGCCCAGACGATCTGGCCGTCCTTGCGGATGTAGCGTTTTTCGTCCTGCACGAATGCGCGCTCGCCGTTGAACAGTTCGCGGTAGAGCTGGCGGTCGCGCGGGAGGTCGTCCGCATGCGTTTTCTCGCCGTAGGGCCGGGCGCACAGCTCGGCGCTGGTGTAGCCGAGCAAGTGGCATAGCGCGGGATTGCAGACGAGGAGCTGGCCGTCGGGATCGATGACGGCGATGCCGATCGCGGAGCCTTCAAAGATGGCGCGAAATTCCGCCTCGCTGCGACGGAGAGCTTCCTCGGCCTCGCGGTGTTCGTGGATGTCGGAGAGCGAGCCGACCATGCGCACGGGTTTGCCGTCGGCAGCCCACACGGCTTCGGCGCGCGAGCGGAACCAGCGGTAGGTGTCGTCGCGGTGACGGACGCGAAACGAGACGTCGTAGGGTGCGCGTGTCTCGAGGTGGGCTCGCACCGCGGTCCACACCGGGCCGTTGTCGTCGGGGTGGATGCGGTCGGTGAAGGCGGCGAGATTTCCCGGAAATTCCGCGGGCGTGAAGCCGAGCAACGCCGTGAAGCGAGGCGCGTAGTAGACGACGTTGGTGATCAGATCCCAGTCCCACACGCCGTCGGTGGTGCCGCGCACGGCGAGATCGAAGCGTTCCTCGCTGGCGCGGAGCGCGAGTTCGGCCTGTTT
The DNA here is from genome assembly GCA_048498075.1 of Verrucomicrobiota bacterium. GTDB lineage: Bacteria > Verrucomicrobiota > Verrucomicrobiia > Opitutales > Opitutaceae > Opitutus. Next base: position 25,177 of record JBEHYR010000059.1, read on the forward strand.
GCGTTCGGTGATGTCGTGGAGGATGGCGACGACGCAGGAGGCGCCGTCGAGTTCGATGGGTTCAAACGACATCGAGACGGTGCGCACCGTGCCGTCGCGATGGCGGGCGCTGCGCTCGATGTCACGGAGCCCGCCCGCCGCATTCATCCGATCGATGAGTTGAACGCGGTCGCGGGGATTGGCCCAGAGTCCGAGTTCGACGGTGGTGCGGCCGATCGCCTCGGAGCGCGTGTAGCCGAAGAGCGTGGTGAAAGGTTCGTTGATCTCGAGGATGCGGCCGACATCGAGCCGGGTAAGGATCACGGCGTCGGGGGAGGAATGGAAGAGCGTGGCGTATTTTCGCTCGGAGGCCTCGAGCGCGGCCATGACGGCTTTGCGCTCGGTGATGTCGCGCACGGCGGTGACGTAAGTGCGCGCGTCGGTGGACGCGATCAACCTCGGGCGGAATTCGATCGGAAAACGCGTGCCGTCGGCGCGGAGGCCGACGCTCTCCCTGCCGCCGTGGGGATGGCTCGCGATCCAGGTGGCGACGTCGGCGCGTTGTTCGGGAGCAATCAGTTCGTAGGCGGTGCGGCTCGTCACCGACGAACGCGCGTAGCCGAACATTGCGAGAAATTGTTCGTTGGCGTCGACGATCCGGGCGTCGCGCGTGACGAAGATGCCTTCGAACGAGGCGTCGCCGAAGCGGCGCAGGCGGTCGTTTGAACCGACGAGTTCGGCCACGAGGGCGGCGTTCATGATCAAGACGAGGGGAAGGAACGCGTAGTCGGAGAGGTAGAGTTTTTCCCAAAGCTCCTGTTCCATGAGCACGTCGCTCGCCATCGCGAGCGCCATGAGCGAGGCGCCGAGGCCGAGGGCGAGGCCGCGGCGTTTGCGGCCGGCGAGCCGCACGCGACGACCCGCCCAGAGGCAGTAAGCGGCGACGAAAGCGAAAGCGCCGTAGTAAGCGTAGGCCCAGGGATTGAAGGCATCGCGTATCCGCGAAATCGTTTCACCCCAGGGCAGGGTGAACGCTCCGACATGGCCGGCCGGGCGCAGAATCAAACCGGCGGGCAGGAGGTGATTCGCCGCGATGAGAAGGCCAAACGCGGCGGTGACGCTCCAGACGATGCGGCCGACCTTCGCCTCGGAATACGTGGCGGCGAACCAGACGGCGAACGTCGCGCCGAGGCAGCCGAAATCGGCGAGCCAGCGGGTCGCGGCGATGTAACGCGCGGTGTCGGCGGCTTCGTAGCTGAAAAGCGTGGCGATCTCGAAACCGGCGATGCTCAGCGCGAGGAGCGCGAAACTCAGGTAGGCGGGTCGGCGCCACGCGTGAGTCGCGAACAGAAAATACTGCAGAGCCGTCAGGACGCAGAGGCCGGCGATCGCGCAAAGCAGCGGAGCTATGAACCCGGGCATGTTGGCTTGAGGGCTGGAGCCCCGGCGGAGAGGAGGACGAATTCGCGGGCTGAGTTCAAGGCCGTGGCGTCAGAGGATCAGCGGTGCGGAAGGATAGTAGAAAATCTGCCGACAAAAAAAGCGACCGGTTGGCGCCGGTCGCTGGGAGGGGGAGATTTGCCGGAGCGGACGCCTCGGAGAGGCGTCCCTACCGGCTGGCGCGAGAACTCAGCTCGCGAGCTTCGGCGTCTCGGCGAGAGCGGCGTCGACGGACTTCAGCATCGCGGCGATGCTCTCGTCGCTCTCGTCGCCCATGTTCGAAATGCGGAAGGTTTTGCCCTTCAGCTTGCCGTAGCCGCCGTCGATCACGAGGCCGTGCTTCGACTTGAGCGTCTTGTTCAACGCGGCGAGGTCGACGTTCAGCGTGTTCGCGAAACAGTTCAGCGTCACGGAGCCATAGCCCTCCTTGGGGAAGAGCTTGAAACCTTTCGCGAACATGGCGTCGCGCACCGCCTTGTTCGTGCGGGCGTGACGGGCGTAGCGGTTTTCGACGCCCTCGGCCTTAATGTCCTCGAGCTTCGATTTGAGCGCGTAGATCAGCGGGATCACCGGCGTGCTCGGCGTCATGCCGTTCTCGTGATTTTTTTGGAATTCCGAGAAATCGAAATAGTAGCCGCGGTCGCCGATCGTGGCGGCGCGCTGGAGGGCGCGCTTCGAAGCGGAGATGAGCGAGAGGCCGGGCGGGAGCGCGAGGGCTTTTTGCGAGCCGGTGATGAAGACATCGATGCCGAGTTCGTCTTTCTTGATCGGCAGCGCGCTGAACGAGCTGACGGTGTCGACGATCGAGATGACGTCGGGAAATTCGCGGACGACCTTCATCACGGCGGCGAGGTCGGTCATGCAGCCGCAGGAGGTTTCGTTGTGAATGATCGTGATGGCGTCGTAGGCGCCGGTGCCGAGTTCCTTGCGGACGGCCTCGGCATCGACGGGTTGGCCCCAGTCGAATTTGAGCGCGGTGGCCTGCTTGCCGTTGCGGAGGGCGACGTCGTTCCACTTGTCGGCGAAGGCGCCGTTCATGCACGAGAGGACTTTTTTCTTCACGAGGCTGCGGAGCGCACCCTCCATCGAACCGAACGCGCTGCTGGTGGAAAGGTAGACGGGATCCTTCGTGTAGAAGAGCGCCTGCAAGTCCGGCTGGATGGAGTTGTAGAGCGCGACGAAGTCCGTGCTGCGGTGGCCGATCATCGGCTGGGCCATGGCGCGGAGCGTTTTTTCCGATACGGCGATCGGACCGGGAATGAAGAGTTTGTAGCTCATGATGCGTGCCCGTAGGCGCTACGGAAAACAGTTTACGCTCGGGGTCGGGTCAACCTTCATTCGCGGCATTGCGATGTCGCAACCCTGGCTAAAACGAAAGTTCAACGCGCTGGAACTCTACACCGTCGACGTGATCCTCGGCCGGCGCGTGGACATGGGCGCCGCAGTGTATGGCGCTTTTTTGCAGGTGCTGTCCTGGCTGTTCAACGGCGTCGCGCAGGCGCGGCTCTGGCTTTATCGAAATCGAATCCTGCACGATCAGCCGCTGGGTTGCCTGGTGGTGGTCGTCGGTAATCTCACCGTGGGCGGAACGGGGAAGACGCCGGTCGTGGAGAAGTTCGCGACGGCGCTGCGCGACCGCGGGCGCAAAGTCGCGATCCTGAGTCGCGGCTACAAAAGCAAGCGGCCGCCGTTCTGGAAACGCTGGTGGTATGCGCTCACACACACCGCGGAGCCGCCGCCGAAAATCGTGAGCGACGGCGAGCAGGTGCTGCTCGACTCGGACGAGGCAGGCGACGAACCGTTCATGCTGGCGCGCAATCTGCCCGGCGTGATCGTGCTCGTGGACAAAAACCGGGTGAAGGCGGGCGCGTATGCGATCAAGAAATTCGGCTGTGACACGCTCGTGCTCGACGACGGGTTTCAATATCTGCCGCTGAAAGGCCGGTTGAACCTGCTGCTCGTGGACAAGACGAATCCGTTCGGCAACGGGCATCTGCTGCCGCGGGGAATTTTGCGCGAGCCGATCAAGCACCTGAAGCGCGCGAGCTATGTCTTTCTGACGAAGTCGAACGGCGAGCGCGACGGCGACCTCGAGGCGCTGATCAAGAAACACAATCCCGAGGTCGACATCATCGAGTGCGCGCATCAGCCGAAATATTTGCGGCGGTTTGGGGTGGCGGAGGCGGCCGGGGGCGGCCGCGCTCCCGGAGGAGCGAAGGAGCCGCTGGCGTTTTTGAAAGGGAAGCGCGTGATGGCGTTTTCGGGGATCGCGACGCCGGAGAGTTTCGAAAAATTTCTGCGCGACCTGGGCGCGCTGATCGTGGCGCGCGAGCGGTTTCTCGATCACTACCGTTTCGGCGAGGAGGACTTCGCGGCGCTCACGGCGATGGCGCGGGCGGAGCGCGCGGAGATCATCGTGACGACGGAGAAGGATGCGGTGCGCATCCCGGAAAATTTTCGCTGGGAGCTGCCGCTGTATTACCTGCGACTCGAGATCGAGATCATCCGAGGGGCGGCGGACTTCGACGAGGCGGTGGGGCGGATTTGTTTTCCGCAGAGCGGGAGCGTGCTGCGGTAGGGGTGGAAGGTAGTCGAGAGGGAGCGGCGTCCCATCTGTCATTCTGAGACTCCGAACCGACGCCAAGCCGTTGGGTGGCATCCGCCGATCAACGCTCAAAGGCCTGTCATTCCGAGCGCAGCGAAGAATCCATTTGGACTTTCGCACGCGCGTCGGGCCACGAAGCGCGCACTGGATTCTTCACTTCGTTCAGAATGACAAACCGGGCAGTTCATCAGCAGCGCAGCGAAGAATCCAGGGCGACGAATGCAGCCGGACGTCCGGGTGGATTCTTCGCTGCGCTCAGAATGACAGGCATTTGAGAATCCATCGGCGGATGCCAGCCAACAGCTTCGCGTCGGTTCGGAGTCTCAGAATGACGGAGGATGAGTCGTGCGCGGCACGAAGCGCGCGCTCACGCCGCGAGGACGTGGTCGATGCCGGCGAGTTCCTCGGCGGAGAGCGCGGGGTTTTTGAGGGCGGCGACGTTTTCCTCGATCTGGGAAACTTTGCTCGCGCCGATGAGCGCAGTCGTGATCGCGGGATGGTGCAGCACCCACACGAGCGCCATCTGCGCGAGGGACTGGCCGCGGATTTTCGCGAGCGCGTCGAGCTGGCGGATTTTTTGGAGTTTCTCCGCGGTGATGTGCTCGGGCTTCAGGAAACGCGGATCGTGGCCGGCGCGCGAATCGGCGGGAATGCCGGTGAGATAGCGGTTCGTGAGGAGGCCTTGCGCGAGCGGGCAGAAAGCGATGCCGCCGATGCCTTCGCGGAGGAGCACGTCGCCGAGGCCGCGCTCGATCCAGCGATCGAAGAGGTGATATTTCGGCTGGTGGATGAGGCAGGGCGTGCCGAGGTCGCGGAGGATTTTGGCGGCGGCGGCGGTTTGCTCGGCGGAATAGTTCGAGAGGCCGACGTAGAGGGCCTTGCCGCTGCGCACGGCGCGATCGAGCGCGCCCATCGTCTCCTCGAGCCGGGTCTCGGGATCGGGGCGGTGCGAGTAGAAGATATCGACGTAGTCGAGGCCCATGCGCTTCAGGCTCTGGTCGAGCGAGGACAGGAGGTATTTGCGCGAGCCCCACTCGCCGTAAGGGCCGGGCCACATGTCGTAGCCGGCTTTGGTGGAGACGATGAGCTCGTCGCGGTAGGCGTGGAGATCTTCGCGGAGCACGCGACCGAACGTGAGTTCGGCGCTGCCGGGCGGCGGGCCGTAGTTGTTGGCCAGATCGAAATGGGTGATGCCGAGGTCGAACGCGCGGAGGATGAGCGCGCGACCGTTCGCGTGGCTGTCGACGCCGCCGAAATTATGCCAGAGCCCGAGCGAGAGCGCGGGGAGCTTCAGGCCGCTGCGGCCGCAGCGGCGATAGAGGGCGGAGTTGTCGTAACGAGTGGGGGCGGCGACGTAGGGCATGGCGGGGAGGACGCACCCTCGGAACGAAAGATGCGGCGGTCAAGGATCGCGCCGCGTCGCGTACGCAGACAGTCCGCCTATTCGGTCCCGGCGCTGCCGCCATCGATGGCGCTCGCGACGACCTTGGCGAATTGGTCGAACACGTAGGGTTTCGGGACGCGGCCGTGGAAGCCATGCTCCTTGTAACGCGCGACGATCGGGTCGTTCGAGTAGCCGCTGGAGACGATGAGGCGGACAGCGGGGTCGAGGCGACGCAGCTCGGCGGCGGTCTCCGCGCCGCCCATCGCGCCGGGCACGGTGAGGTCGAGAATGACCGCGGAAAACGGGTGGCGATCGGCGTTGGCGGCGGTGTATTCGCGAATCGCGGCGGCGCCGTCGGGCACGGCCGTGACGTCGAGACCGAGGCGGCGCAGCATCGCAACGCCCATCTCTCGGACGGTCGGCTCATCGTCCATGAAGAGCACGCGGCCGGTGAGGCGGGGCGTCGAGGGGGCGGCGGTGGCGCTGCTCACCGGAGTGGAACTGGCGGCGGGCAGCCAGATGTGAAACGTCGTGCCCTGGCCGAGCACCGAATCGACCGAGATGTGGCCGGCGTGTTTCTTCACGATCGAGTAAACCGTCGCGAGGCCGAGGCCGCTGCCTTGCTGTTTCGTGGTGAAATAGGGGTCGAAGATGCGCGACAGGTGATTCGGGCTGATGCCGGTGCCACTGTCGCGGAGGGTGAGGTGGAGGTAGCGACCTTCGGGCAGCGGCAGGGACATGGCCGACACGACGCTTTCGTTGCGCAGAGAGATTTTCACGGCGCCGCCGGCGGGCATGGCGTGCATGGCGTTGATCACGATGTTGTGCACGACCTGGCTGATCTGGCCGCGATCGACGTGGGCGGCCCACAGGCCGGAGACGAAATCGAAATCGCTGCGCACGCGCGAGCCGTGCAGCGCGAACGCGGTGGCCTCGCGGATGATGTCGGGGAGGAGCACGGCGCTGCGGACGGGATCCCCGCCCTTGGCGAAGGTGAGGAGTTGCTGCGTGAGGTCGCGGGCGCGGAGGGCGGCGCGTTCGCTCTCGTGGAGGCAATGCTCGTCCTCGGGGAGGACTTTGCGGTCGCTGAGCACGAGCGAAATATTGCCGAGGACCACGGTGAGGAGGTTGTTGAAATCGTGGGCGATGCCGCCGGCGAGGACGCCGAGGGATTCGAGTTTCGAGGAGCGGACGAGTTCGGCTTCGAGGCGCGCGGACTTTTCGAGTTCGTCGCGGATCTGCGCCGTTTGCCGGGCGACGCGGCGGCGCAAGGAGACGACCCACGCGACGCCGAGGAGGACGGCGGCGGCGAGGCTGCCCATGACGGCGCGGGCGCGCGTGCTCGTCCACCACAAGGGCGATTCGAGCACGACGACATCGCGCGCGGATCGGAGCTGCAGCTCGAAAGCGCGAGGCTGGGAGTTTTGGTCGAATTGGAGCAGGTAAACGCCGGTGATCGCCACGCGGCTGCCCGTGGCGAGCGAGGAGAGACCGGCGGATTCGTGCGGCCCGGCGACGGCTTCGAACGCCGTGCCCTCGGCCTGGCAGATGAGCCGGAGGTCGGGTCCGCGCCGCCCGACGTTGGCGAGTTGAGCGTCGATGCGCACGAGGCGTCCATCGAGCTGCGGGCGCAGTTCGGCGGGGGCAGTGATGACGGCCGGCTCCGGCTGGGCGCCGTGACCGACGCGCCGATAAATGGATTCGCGCAACACGACGCGATGGCCCTGGCGGCCGGGGAAGCCGACGATCTCGAGGCGCTCGCCGGGCTGGAGCAGAGTGGGATCGCGATTGAGGACGAGGAGACTTTGCGCGCCGTCCTGGAGATTGATGAAGACGCCGGGATCGTGGTGGACGACGATGCCGCTGACGCGGACGCGATGGTTGAACGTGTCGAAGGCGGCGTTGAACTGGCGCAGGCTCGCGATGGTGAGGAGCGGCGCGTCGAACGGGTCGGCGGGTTTGGGTTCGTCGATGACGACGTCGTCGGAGTAGTTCGCCCAGAGTTCGATGCCGGTGAGTTGCTGGGCGTCGTCCGTGATCGCGCGGCAAATGCCGCGGGCATGGACGACCGCGCCGAGGAGCGAGTCGGTGCGAATCGTCTCCGGCAGGACGAGCGTGAATTCACCGGCGGGCGTCGTGAGGGCGAGGCGGTTCCAGGGCGGACGATGCTCGAGGGCGCGGACGAAGCCGGTGAGTTGGATCCACTGGCCTTCCTCGGCGCCGGTGAGCGCTTGCTCGAGGGTGACGGAGCGCGCGGGCGGCAGGCCGACCCATTCGCGGGGCTGGATGGAGTCGGCGGTGAGGGCGGGAGCGAAGCCGCTGGATTTCGAGCGACCGGTGATTTCGAGCCGCGTCCCGGGGGCGGGGTGCTCGTCGTTGCCGGGCGGGAGGGTGACGGCGAGGCCGCCGCTGGAATCGAGTACGAAGATCGTGTCGCTGGCGGGGCTGGACCAGGTGACGACGGCGCGAAGGCGGGTGGCGTAGCCGTGATCGGCGGCGGTGCGGTCGAGGCGGCGCACCTGCTCGACGAGGCGGAGAATGGGGAGGCCGCGCGCGGTCTCGGCGGCGGGAAGCGAGGCGGAAAACGGCCGGTAAAGTCCGCTGGCGAGAACGGTGTTGAGATCGGATTCAGTCGGATGGCCGATCGCCTCGACCTTCGTGCCGATGGCGAGCGGACGCAACATGGCGGTGAGGACGGTGACCTGGCCCGTGTTGTCGCGGAGGACGATTTGCTCGCCGGGTTTCTGGGACTGCACCACGCCGACGACGTGCGCGAGCGCGCCGGTGGAGGGGAGCTGATCGATCGGCGTGACGGGGATGGTGAAACGCGGATCGTGATCGAGCCATTGAAGGATTTCGAAGTGGGCCGTGGAGGGAATCCAAAGATTCGGATGCGCGCGCTCGGGGACGTAGACGCCGGTGGCGCGGATGACTGAACCTTCAGCCTGCGGGATGGGGCTGCTTTCGGTGATCGGGAGGTAAGCCGTGCACGGATGACCGTCCACGGCGAGTTCGAGCTGGAGATGATCGTTGCCGACTTCGCTCTGCGAGTTGACCAAACCTTCGACGACGACGAGGTGACCCTTGAGGCGGTTGGAATTGGCGAAATCGGCGGTGGCGGGGATGGCCTGGAGCCGCGGAGTGTCGGGCAGAATCGTGAGCCGCGCGGTGGCGAGCGGCAGCCCGGCGGAAGGCACGAGTTCGCCCTCGAGAATAAAGTGCTGGCCGGATTTCAGGCGGGGCGAGGTGCTCTCGAGGGGGAGGTAGGAATCGAGGGAACCGTCGTTCACCCACAGGAGTTTCCACGCGAGATCGTAGTAGAGGGCGGTGAGTTCGAGGCGGAAGGGATGACGGAGATTTTTCTGCGCGTCGGGAATCGCCCAGAATTCGGAGAGGTGGGTGATCGCAGGGAGTTCGGGCGGCGTCGAGGCGGTCGCAGGAGGCGGGGCCGCATGCAATAACGAGGCGGCGAAAAGGAGAAGTGGTCCGGGGATGAGGAGAAGTCGGCGCGGGTGCCTCAATGAGGTGCTGGGTTATAAGGGTGAAACAACGGCACGAAGCGTGCGAACGTGAGGGAAAATTGATGACGGTCGGGCGGCCCTTCGCGGCGGGTCGGCTCGGAGGAAAGCGCGCGTTTTTGGCGAAGGCGAGCTTCCCGCGGGGAGCGCGGGCGGATGAAAGGGCGAATCACGCCGCCGCAGATAATCCTAGAGGCTGTCATGAACTTTAGTTCGAAGGTTTGGCCGGTAGGGCGCTCACTCCGTGAGCGCCGCGAATGACAAAAGACTTTCCGGCGGGCAGCGGAATGCCCGACCTACCTCTGAGGCTGTGACAGAAAGTTCATGACCGCCGCTAAAAGTAAAAGGCGCGGTTGGAATTGAACCACAGAACCACAGAACCACAGAGACACAGAGAGCACAGAGAAAACGGTTTCCAAAAAAACTGATTTGGTCGGGAAACTCAGCTCCCGGATGAAACCATTTTCTCCGAGGTTTCTCTGGTTCGCCGCCCGGTGTCTTTGGGCAGTGTGGTTCAACTACGTTTTTGGGACAATAACGACTGGCGGGGAAAAAGCGGAGAAACCTGCGACATTCCTTTTCAGTGCAGCCAGGGCGCGAGAGCGGCTTCGCAGGCGTCCCAGGCGCGGTGGGCGGCGACGGCGTCGCGTTTTTCCATGGCGGCTTCGAGCGCTTCGCAGGCGGTGTGGAGCGGTTCGTCGCGGATGACGGCGGCGCTGTTTTTTAGGTAGTGGCAGCGGGTTTTCAACGCGGGCCAGGCGCGGTGAGCGAGGGCCTCGGCGAGCGCGTCGCGCTGGGCCGCGGCCTCGGCGCGAAAGAGATCCACGAGCTGCGCGTGGAGTTGCGGGCGGGATTCGGCGATCGAGGCGGGGACCGGCTCGGCGGTCAGCGCGGACGCGAGCGCGGAGAGTTCGACGGGCTTGGAGAGAAAAGCGTCCATCCCGGCGGCGCGGGCCTCGGCGTGCACGGCGGCGGTCGCATGCGCGCTGACGCCGACGATCCGCAAACCGGCCGGGCCGATGGCGCGAATTTTTCGCGTGGCAGCGAGGCCGTCGAGGCGGGGCATCGCGAGATCGAGGATGACGACGTCGAAATTCCCGGGGAGAATCTGCGCGAGCGCCTCCTCGCCGTCGGTGGCGAGCGCACACGTGGCGCCGAGTTCGGAAAGGTACGCGGCGAAGAGCTGGCGGACGAGCGGGTTGTCGTCGGCGACGAGGACGCGCCGGCCGCGGAGAGGCGCGAGCGAAACCGGCGGGGCGGCGGCCGGCGGCGGCGGGCAGGGGATCACGATGAAACGCGCGCGGAAACAGGAACCGCTGCGACCGTCGCTCTCGATCGTGAGGTCGCCGCCGAGGCGGCGGCAAAGCGCGGAGGCGAGTGCGAGACCGAGGCCCGAGCCCTCCTGCGGCGCGGTGAGTTCGAGGCGCGAGAAGGGTTGAAAAAGTTTCGCCTGATCGGCGGGCGCGATGCCGGGGCCGGTGTCGGTGACGGCGAGTTCGAGCAGGTACGCGCCGTCGGGAGGGGGCGCCACGACGGTGACGGCGACATCGATGCGGCCGGCGGCGGTGAACTTCACAGCGTTGCCGAGAAGGTTGAGCGCGATCTGCCGCAGCCGTTCGGCGTCGGTGATGGCCCACGCGGGGATTTCGGGAGCGAGGCGGTGCTGAAGCGCGAGATGCTTGGCCTCGGCGCGTGGGCGAAACGTTTCGATCATGTCGCGCAGTAGTGCGGCCAGGGGCGCGGGTTTCTCGACGAGACGAAACTGGCCGGCCTCCATCGCGCTGAGATCGAGGAGATCGTTGACGAGCCTAAGCATGAGGCCGCCGTGCGTGCGCTGCGCGGCGAGATGCGCGCGGCCGGTTTCGCCGGGCACGTGGGGCGCGAGCAGTTCGGCGTAGCCGAGAAGACTTTGAAGCGGAGTGCGGAGTTCGTGGCTCACCTTGGCGAGAAACGTGGTCTTCATCCGCGCGGCTTCCTCGGCGCGCTCGCGGGCGAGGCGCTGGCGTAGGCCGCGCTCGCGGTGGAGCAGGTAGCCCAGCGTCACCAAGCCGACCAGGCCGAAGAGGAAAATGACGACGTTGCCGAGCAGCGCGGAGGGTCGCTTGTAGAGGTAAAAACGCTCGAGCGGTCCGATCACGCTCAGCCAGCGCTGGGCGCCGTCGGCGCCGCGACCGGCGGGGACGGAGGAGAAAAACGACACGCCGCTTTCGTGTCGGAACGGGCCGAGTCCATAGGCTTCGCTGCGGGCGATCGTGGCGCGTTCGAGCGGCAGCACGGGCAGGCTGCGAGCATGGCCGGGGAGCGGATCGAGCACGACGCGCTCGCCGGTGGGAGTGAGTTTCCAGCGAAACACGAAGCCGAGTTCGCCGTTGAGTTCGCGGAGCCGGCGCCATTGCGCGATTCCGGCGGGCGTGGCCGCGTCGTCCCACGGCGCGACGGTGGCGAGCGTCGCGAGGCGGCTGAAGGTTTCGCGGCTCATCGAGCGGAAGGCGACGGCGAGGCTGAGCCCGTAAATCGCGAAGCCGGTAAGCGTGAGCACGAGCGCGGCGAGCGGCATGGCGCAGAGGCGGAGGCGGCGGGCGCCGGTGTCGATTTGCCAGCTGATGAAACCGATCCACACGGCGAAGGTGGTGACGCCGAACCACGCGAGCGCGACGCGGCTCACGGGGACGACGAGCAGGCCGTTCCCGGCGGCGTGGCGCGCGGCGTCGGGTGCGAGCGCGCCGAGTTGTGTCCACGACAGCGAGAGTTCGCCGACGAATCCGGCGAACCACGCGAGCACGGTGTGCGGGTCGGAAAACTCGATCGAGAGCGCGGCGCCGAGGGCGAAGAATGCCAGGCGACGTTCCCGCCAGGCGGCCCACCACGCGCCGGCGACGACGGGTGCGACGACGAGCCAGGGCCACGCGGTCCACGCCAGTGACGGACCGCGCGACGCGGCGACGGCGAGCCACGCCGCGAGGCCGGACCAGCCGGCGATGCGGAGGATGCGCGGCATCTTTTCGGTGGGCCACCGCCGCACGATGAACTGGCCCCAGAGGCCGTAGGCGAGCGCGGCAGCGCCGAGGTAGAACGTGTTTTGCAGCAGCTCACGGTCGAGCGCGGTGGCTTGCGCAATCGTGAACAGCAGCGAGCCCGACAAGCCCTTCACGGTGAGAAACGCGACGAGCCAGCCGCGTCCGCGCGCGGAGACGGACTCGTCGCTGCCGGCCATGATGAGCACGGCCCACGCGGCCCAGCCGGTGCATTGCAGCATCAGGAGCCCGTTGATCTGTGTCTGGCTATCGCGGATACCGGCGATCGCGAGCGGCAGCAGCGGCAGTGGGAAAGGAAAAGCGGCGGGCACGAAGTGGCGGGTTACGGCACGGTGCCGGCTAACACGAGGAGCGCTGCGCCGCCAAAAGACTTTCCGGCCGGCAGCGGAGTGCCCGCCCTAGCGCGGCGGAGGTGGTCGGAAAGTTCATGAAAGCTTTTGGCGCGGAGCCATCACACTTTTTGTCATACTGAGACTCCGAAGCAACGCCAAGCCGTTGGGTGGCCTACGCCGATGAACTCTCAAATGTCTGTCCTTCTGAGCGCAGCGAAGAATCCATTTGGACTTTCGCACG